>NZ_PJJM01000093.1:36585-111496 GCF_002929805.1 Cryobacterium sp. Y50
GCTAGTTCACACCGACGCTAGTTCACACCGACGCTAGTTCACACCGACGCTAGTTCACACCGACGCTAGTTCACCCGGTACGGCGCGACAACCACTTCAACCCGCTGAAATTCTTTGAGATCGGAGTAACCGGTGGTCGCCATCGACCGACGCAGCGCGCCGATCAGGTTGGCGGTGCCGTCGGCGACTGGAGCCGGACCGTACAGGATCTCTTCGAGCGGGGCCACGGTGCCGACCTCGACGCGCTTGCCGCGCGGCAGCTGCGGGTGGTGCGCCTCGGCGCCCCAGTGGAATCCGCCGCCGGGGGCATCCGTTGCCCGAGCGAGCGCAGTGCCGAGCATGACGGCGTCGGCGCCGCAGGCGATCGCCTTGACAATGTCGCCCGACGTGCCGAGGCCACCGTCGGCGATGACGTGCACATAGCGCCCGCCGGACTCGTCCATGTAGTCGCGGCGCGCTCCGGCGACATCCGCTACGGCGGTGGCCATTGGGGCGTGGATGCCCAGGGTCGCGCGGGTGGTCGACGCGGCTCCCCCGCCGAAACCGACCAGAACGCCCGCGGCGCCGGTGCGCATGAGGTGCAGGGCCGCCGTGTAGGTGGCTGCGCCGCCGACAATGACGGGAACGTCGAGCTCGTAGATGAACTTCTTGAGGTTGAGCGGTTCCTGGTTCTGCGAGACGTGCTCGGCTGAAACCGTCGTACCGCGAATGACGAACAGGTCGACGCCGGCGGCGACGACGGTTTCGTATAGTTCCTGGGTGCGCTGGGGCGAAAGGGCTCCGGCCACGGTGACTCCGCCGGCGCGAACTTCGGCCAGGCGGGCGGTGACGAGCTCGGGCTGAATCGGGGCGGAGTACATCTCCTGCATGCGCGCGGTCGCCTTATCGGCGGGCAGGCTGCGAATTTCGGCGAGCAGCGGCTCGGGGTTCTCGTGCCGGGTCCACAAGCCCTCAAGGTCGAGCACGCCGACGCCGCCGAGCTGGCCCATCATGATGGCCGTGGTCGGCGAGACGACGGAGTCCATCGGGGCGGCCAACACCGGAATGGCGAACTGGTAGGCGTCGATGGTCCAGCCGACCGACACGTCTTCCGGGTCGCGGGTGCGCCGACTGGGCACCACCGCGATGTCGTCGAAGGCGTACACGCGGCGGGCGCGCTTGGAGCGGCCGATCTCGATTTCCATGGTTCCAGTTTAGAGGGAGCCACCGACATCCCCTTTTCAAGCGGATGCTCGGCCCCGGCGCAGGCAGACCGCGCTGGGGCCTTGAGGCAGGCTTACCGACGGTAGTTCGGGGCCTCGACCACGATCTGCACGTCGTGCGGGTGCGATTCCTTGAGCCCGGCGGGCGTGATGCGCACGAACTTGCCCTTTTGCTTGAGCTCGGCGATAGTGCGGGCGCCCACATAGAACATGGACTGGCGCAGGCCGCCGACCAGCTGGTAAGCCACAGCGGCGAGCGGGCCGCGGAACGGCACCTGACCCTCGATGCCCTCGGGAATGAGTTTTTCGTCGCTGGGAACGTCGTTCTGAAAGTAACGGTCTTTGGAATAGGACGTCTTTGTGCCGCGGGTCTGCAGCGCGCCGAGCGAACCCATACCGCGGTAGGTCTTGAACTGCTTGCCGTTGACGAACACGAGTTCGCCGGGGCTTTCGGTGCAGCCCGCCAGGAGCGAACCGAGCATGACGGTGTCCGCGCCGGCCACGAGGGCCTTGGCGATGTCACCAGAATACTGCAGCCCACCGTCCGCGATAACCGGAACACCGGTCTCCCGTGCAGCCAACGAGGCCTGATACACGGCGGTGATCTGGGGAACGCCGACACCGGCCACGATGCGGGTAGTGCAAATCGAGCCGGGGCCCACGCCGACCTTGATTGCGTCGGCACCCGCGTCGATGAGCGCCTGGGCGCCCGAGCGGGTGGCGACGTTTCCACCGATCACGTCGACCTCGGCGAAGGCTTTGTCCGATTTCAGACGACGAATGATGTCGAGCACGCCGGCACTGTCGCCGTTGGCGGTGTCGACCACAAGCACGTCCACCCCGGATTCGAGCAGGGCGGTCGCGCGCTGCCAGGCATCACCGAAGAACCCGATGGCCGCGCCGACGCGCAGGCGCCCGCCGTCGTCCTTGGTGGCGAGGGGGTATTCCTCGCTCTTGTCGAAGTCTTTCACGGTAATCAGGCCGGTGAGCTTGCCGTTGGCGTCGATCAGGGGCAGCTTTTCGATCTTGTGCTTGGCGAAGATCGCGAGGGCGTCTTCGGGAGCCATCCCGACCTTGCCGGTGATCAGCGGGGAGGTTGTCATGACCTCGCGCACCCGGGTGAGCGCCTTCTTGGCGTGCGGAACGAAGCGCATGTCGCGGTTGGTGATGATTCCTACCAGGATGCCGTCACTGTCAACGACCGGCAGCCCGCTCACGCGGAACTGGCCGCACAGGGCGTCAACCTCGGCCACTGTGGCGTTGGGCGAAGTGGTGACCGGGTTGGTGATCATGCCGGATTCGCTGCGCTTGACCAGATCCACCTGTTCGGCCTGATCATTGATCGACAGGTTGCGGTGCAGAATTCCGAGCCCCCCCTCACGGGCCATGGCGATCGCCATGCGGGTCTCGGTCACGGTGTCCATAGCGCTGGAGAGCAGCGGCAGCGACACATCAATGCGCCGGGTCAACCGGGATTTGGTGACCGCCTCGCTCGGAATGACGTCGGTGTGCCCCGGCAGGAGCAGCACGTCGTCGTAGGTGAGCCCGGTGAATCCGAACGGATCTGGCTGATCCATGAAACCCCTTTACCTGTAGCTGAAAAACTCAAAATTGTCCGGAAAATCGCGTAATTTAACCGGTTCTTCAATGTTAAGCGTGTTTGGGCTCATCACATTCCGCACACCAATGTCGGCTCGGTGCGGAAATTCGAAACATATAGGACATAATCGGCAAATACTCTCAACAGAGAAGTTGGCAGTAGTCACCCGGCGCCCGCCCGGTTACCCATCGGTCGGCACCAACATGGAGGTCCCGTGCAGCCCACACCTACGGCTCAGAGATACGTTCCCAGGATGCTCGTGATCCTGTTTGTGACCCTTCTCGCAGCTCTCACCATGGCCACCTTCTCGGGGGGCAGCGCGCACGCCGACGAGGTCGGCACCGAGTTCGATTTCACGATCTCCGGCAACGTGCAGTTCAACGGGGAAGCCCAGGACGGCGTCGCGATCTCCGTGTCCGGCAATGGTTACGAGGCCGACACAGTGACGGATGCCGATGGCCGGTGGGCCATCGGAGTTCCCGAAAAAAGTACCTACGAGGTAACCCTCGACGAAGACACCCTTCCGAAGGGTGTCGTCGTCACTAAGGGCGGCAATGTGCTCGAAGCTGACTTCGGGTTGACCGACCGTCGCTCGGTCAACTTCTTCCTGGGTGAAGGCGTCCGCAACACGGTAAGTTTCTTCGACCAGTTCGTCAACCGGTTCGTCAACGGCCTGAACTTTGGCCTGTTACTCGCCCTCGCGGCAATTGGCGTGTCGCTGATTTTCGGCACCACGGGTTTGAGCAACTTCGCCCACGCCGAGATGATCACGTTCGGCGCACTGATGACCCTGGTGTTCTCGGTCTCCTTCGGCCTGCCGATCTGGCTCGCCATTCTGATCGCCATCGTGTTGAGCGGATGCCTCGGCTACGGCCTCGATGCGGTCATCTGGAAACCACTGCGCCGCAAGGGCGTCGCAGTGATCCCCCTCATGATCGTGAGCATCGGCCTGTCGCTCGCGCTGCGCTACCTCTACCAGTACTTCTTCGGCGGCAGCACGAGCCAGCTTCCCGGAGCGGGAATGACCGACCTCAAGTTCGGTCCGATCTCGTTGTCACCGATCGACATGGCCAGCATGGGCATCAGCATCGTGGTTCTGCTCGGCGTGGCCTATTTCCTGCTGCGCACTCGTATTGGCAAGGCCACCCGCGCCGTTTCGGACAATCCCAGCCTCGCCTCGGCGAGCGGGATTGACGTCGATGGAGTGATCCGCATCGTCTGGGTGGTCGGAGCGGCCCTCGCCGGACTCAGCGGGGTGCTCTGGGCGTACTTCCGCCCGGGGGTCAGCTGGGATATGGGATTCCAGATGCTGCTGCTGGTTTTTGCCGCCGTCACACTGGGTGGCCTCGGAACCGCCTTCGGAGCCCTCATCGGATCAATTGTTGTCGGCCTCTTCGTCGAGCTGTCGACGTTGTGGATTCCGTCCGACATGAAGTATGTCGGCGCACTTGTCGTTCTGATCCTGGTCTTGCTGTTTCGCCCGCAAGGCATTCTGGGTCGTAAAGAGAGAATTGGTTAGGGGTTCACATGGACTGGGGAGCAATCTTTGGCAACGCAGCCGTCGAGCTGATTAGCCCGACCACTGCCGCTTACGCACTCGCCGCCCTCGGGCTCGCTGTGCACTTCGGCTACACCGGCCTGCTGAACTTCGGCCAAGCCGGCTTCATGGCCCTCGGCGCCTATGGCTACGCCATTTCCATCCTGACCTTCGGTTTTCCAGTCTGGGGTGCCTTTTTGGTGGGGGTGGGAGCATCCGTTATTTTCGCCTTGATTTTGGGTATTCCCACGCTGCGATTACGCGCTGACTACCTCGCGATTGTCACGATTGCCGCTGCCGAGATTGTGCGGCTGCTGTTCACGACGAACACCTTCGCCTCTGTGACCGGTTCGGCCAACGGCCTGAGCGGTTACAAGAACGAGTTCGCGGCGCTGAACCCGCTCGCCGAGGGAAGCTACGGGTTCGGTCCGTTTGAGAACAACGCCTACGACACGTGGCTGCGCATCGTCGCCTGGTCGATCGTGATTCTCGCGGCGCTGTTCGTCTGGCAGATCATGCGCAGCCCGTGGGGCCGAGTGATCAAGGGCATCCGCGAAGACGAAGACGCCGTGCGTGCGCTCGGCAAGAATGTCTACGCCTACAAAATGCAGTCGCTCATTTTCGGTGGCGTGCTCGGCACCATCGCCGGCATGATCTTCGCCCTGCCGCGAGCGGTCGTGCCGTCGAACTATCAGACAACGCTGACCTTTTTCATCTACGCCATTCTGCTGCTCGGCGGTGCTGCAACGGTGCTCGGCCCGATCATCGGTTCAATGATCTTCTGGGTGCTGCTATCGTTCTTCTCCGGCTTCATCGCCCGGGCCGTTGAGGCTGGCTGGCTGCCGTTCATGACATCGATTCAGGGCGGGCAGCTGCGCTTCATCCTGGTGGGAGTGGCGATTATGTTGATCGTGATCTTTAGACCGCAAGGCATCTTCGGCAATAAGAAGGAGTTGGCTTTTGTCCGATAACGCTGTGTCGGCTGCTCCGCTCGAGCCGCCCGTTCCGACCCAGAAGCCGATCAAGACGACCGGCCTGCACATCGGCGAGGCCGAACCGGGTTGCCGCAAGGTCGACCCGATTCTCATCGCCGACGGCGTGCGTCGCACCTTCGGCGGCTTGACCGCGGTCGATGTCGACCACGTCGAAGTTCCGCGCGGCGCCATTACCGCTCTGATCGGCCCCAACGGTGCCGGCAAGACCACCCTGTTCAACCTGCTGACCGGTTTCGACAAGCCCGACGCCGGCAAGTGGACCTTTGACGGCCGTTCCCTCGCCGGAGTTCCCGCCTACCGGGTCGCCCGCATGGGCCAGATTCGCACATTCCAGCTCACCAAGGCCCTAGGGCTGCTGACCGTCATGGACAACATGCTGCTCGGTGCCAAGGGCCAGACCGGCGAGAACATGTTCCGCGCCCTGATGCCGTTTCTCTGGCGAAACCAGGAAGAAGAGAACCGGGCCAAAGCACTCGACCTGCTCACCCGGTTCAAGCTCGATACCAAGAAGGACGACTACGCGGCGAGTCTCTCCGGCGGGCAGCGCAAGCTGCTCGAAATGGCGCGGGCACTGATGAGCGACCCGACCCTGGTGATGCTCGATGAGCCGATGGCCGGGGTCAACCCGGCGCTGACGCAATCGCTGCTAGACCATATTTTGAACCTCAAGTCCGAGGGCATGACCGTTCTGTTCGTGGAACACGATATGCACATGGTGCGGCACATAGCCGACTGGGTCATCGTGATGGCCGAGGGCCACGTGGTCGCCGAGGGCGACCCGCACGAGGTCATGAGAAACCCAGCCGTGATTGACGCCTATCTCGGACAGCACCACGACGAGGACCTCGGCGAAGACCAGAGCGCCGAAGCCGAGAACGTGTCAGCCATAAAGGAGTTGCTCGATGACGAACGCTAATCCGCTGGCCCCGCCGGCACTGGCCGAGACCCGGGAAGCGGTCGTCGAAGTCAAGAATGTCACGGCCGGGTATGTGACCGGAGTGAACATTCTCAACTCCTGCTCGCTCACCGCCTACGACGGCGAACTGATCGGCATCATCGGCCCGAACGGTGCCGGCAAGTCCACGCTACTCAAGTCGATCTTTGGCCTGGTCAAGGTGCGCGAGGGCGAAATTATGCTCCGCGGCAACAACATCACCAACCTCAAGGCCAACAAGCTGGTCGCGCAAGGTGTCGGTTTTGTACCGCAAAACAACAATGTTTTTCCTACGCTGACCATTCGTGAAAACCTCGAGATGGGTATTTTTCTGAAGCCCAAGGGACTGGTCGAGCGGCTCGAATTCGTCACCGAGATCTTTCCCGAGCTCGGTAAGCGGATGTCTCAACGCGCTGGGTCGCTCTCGGGCGGCGAACGGCAAATGGTCGCTATGAGCCGCGCTCTTATGATGGGACCGCACGTGCTGCTCCTGGACGAGCCGAGCGCCGGGCTTTCCCCTGTACGCCAGGACGAAGCCTTTCTGCGAGTGAAGGAGATCAATAAGGCCGGAGTGACCACGATCATGGTCGAGCAGAACGCCCGCCGCTGCCTACAGATCTGCGACCGCGGCTATGTGCTCGACCAGGGCCGCGATGCCTACACCGGCACCGGACGTGAGCTTTTGAACGACCCCAAGGTGATCGGTTTGTACCTCGGCACCCTCGGGCAGGATTAGCAGCGAAACTCCCCACACCAGCCAGCAGCGGCGTTCGAGACAGTCTCGGGCGCCGCTTCGGTGTGCGGGCTACGGATGTTCGTAGCCCGCACACTGAGAACCCCCGCCGGTCGAGGAGTGGGCACGCTTTTTGCCCGCGGCTCGAGACCCGCGCGCCAGGGCTCGAGCCGCTCACCCAGCTCGCTCCCGCCGAATTGAGCCTGTCGAAATTTCGACCAGCGCACTAAACGGACACGCAAAAGGGCTCCGGCCGTAGCCGGAACCCTTTTGAAAGAACTGGTGTGACTAGTTGATACGGGAGTAGGTGTTGTCGGAGTTGTATTCGTACAGTCCGATGGTTGCCTCGGTCGGATCGCCATTCTCGTCGAACGTGATGGGACCGGAGAAACCGTCGAAGTCGATCTGCTCCCCCGCGGCCAACGCCTCGGCCGCCGCGGCGAAGTCGGTGACGGTGGTGCCGTCGCCGGTTCCGCCTGAGATCTGTCGCAGGTAGCTGGCAATCGACTCGCCCGCGACGTCGTTACCCGCGTACGCGGCGAGCGCGATGAGCATGACGGCGTCGTAGGACTCGGCCGCATAGCTGTAGTCGGTCAGCGACGAGTCGACCTCGAGCAGGCGCTCAGTGAAATCACCAAGGGTAGCTGTGTCCAGGCCAGGCAGGGTGCCCTTGGAACCGGTGATGAGATCGGCTGGGAAGTCGGCGCTATAGTCCTTCAGATTGCCGTCAACGAAGTAGAGCTTGTCACCAGCGAAACCACCGGCGACGAGGTCGGGCACGATGACCTTGGACTGGTCGAAGGTGATCAGAGCGATGGCGTCGGGCGCCTCAGCGGTGACCTCGGCAATCTGCGAGGCGAAGTTGGACTCGCCCTCGTTGAAGAGCGACTCGGCAACGATTTCTCCCCCGGCGGCTTCAAACGACTCACGAACGGCCTTCGCCAGGCCGGTACCGTAGGCATCGTTGAGCACGATGAGTCCGAGGGTGGCGTTGCCGTCATCGGCGATCTGGGTACCGAGCACGTCACCCTGCAGCAGGTCAGAAGGCGCGGTGCGCCAGTACAAACCGTTGTCGGCGTAGGTCGAGAAGTCCGGCGAGGTGTTGGCCGGTGAGAACTGTACGACGCCGGCGCCGGTGATCTGGTCGATCACGGTTTTGGAGACGCCAGAGGAAGCCGCACCGACGATGGCCGTGACGTCCTGCGAGAGGAGGTCGGTCACCGATACGGTAGCGGTGTCGGTCGTAGTGTCGCCCGAGTCGCGGAAGATTGCTTCAACGTTGATGCCAAGGTCGGCTTCGTTGATGTCGTTCACGGCGAGCTGAACTCCGGCTTCTTCAGGCGGGCCGAGGAACGCCAGTCCACCACTCTGCGGAAGGACCGTACCGATCTTCAAGGTCAGGTCGCGGTCACCAGCCTCAACAGTATTGAAGTCTGCGGCATCCGCCGACGGCGCCGCAGAATTATTGGACTCAGTGGCAGCGCCATTGCTGCAGCCGGTGAGCAGAAGTGCGCTCACGCCAACGAGCGCGACACCGGTAACGAGGGTACGAACGGAGCGGGAGGCTGAGGCCTTCGCGAATACGCTCATGTTGCTCCTTGATAGGTATAAAAGAGGTGAATCTGGTCAGCCGATTGACTGCCGTGGTGACAGATTAGGCAATCAAGCGCACGGAAACCTACCCGTGCGTGTCACAACCGGGTAAAGCGACCAAATCGTTACGAACGGCGACCGGTCACACCCTGATAATCAATGATTTGCTCCTGACCCAGCGCGTACACGCATTCGCCCCAGGAGAGGCAGACGGCCGTTCCCGAAATCACCTGCGGCCAGCCGGCATCGAGTGATGCGCCGCCGTCGTCCCCGGTGATCACAGCGGCCAGGGCAGCCGTGATCAGGCCGTCGTAGGCCTCCGCAGCGCCAGCGGTAGAGTTCAGTCCAGGGTCGGCGGTCTTCAGCCGCGCGGTGAACGCCTCATCAGCAGCGAGCGGGGTTCCCCCGTTGGCGAAGTCGCTCAGGGCGACGAGAATGGCGCTGCCAACGGATGCTGCGGCATCCGCTGGCAGCGCCGTCGTCGCGTCCCACAAGACCAGGTCAACGCCGCGGGCGGCGAGGTCGGCGTAGGCGGCGGCGAGGTCACCGGCCGAGTTGCGATGCACGAGTTGGATCGGCTGCGTCGGCGTCGCCTGCTCGGCCAGGATGTCACGCAGGGCAAGCTCGGTGCCGGCCACCTGAGCTGCACCGCTCGCGGCACTGTCGCCGGTGGTGGGGAAAAGGGTGCCGATGCTCAGCGTTCCGTCACCGCTCGGAGCAGCCGTGACGACCGGGGTCGGGGTGGTGCTCGGCGTGGCTGGCGGTGTGCTGGTGCAGCCGGTGAGGGCCAGAGCGCCGAGCAGAACGACGACGGTGAGCGTGCGACGGGGCATCTACAATCCTTTGGTACGAGCTGGGTGACGTATCGGTTCAGCGTATCGGCTGGCCGAACGGGTGTGCGGGCGCTAGGCCGGCTCAAGCGAGCTGCGGCGCGGCGCGAGGCCGGAGGTGACCATATCGATCATCAGGATGATCAAGGCGACCCAGACCAGGGCAAATCCGGCCCAGCGTTCGAGCGGCATCGCCTCGTTCAGAATGACCACACCGACGAGAAATTGAATGACCGGCGCGACGAATTGAATGAGCCCGAGCACCGTCAGCGGCAAGCGCCGGGCGGCTGCGGCGAAGAGCAGCAGGGGAACAGCGGTGATGACCCCGGCCGCGAGCAGTCCCACCGTGTGCCAAGGTGACACGGTTCCAAAGGTGAGGCCGGACATGCTGGAGACGACCAGAAGCTGGATGATGGCGACCGGGGCCAGCCAGGCCGTTTCGAGGGTGAGGCCGGTGACGGCATCGACGTTGGGGCCGACCCGCTTCTTGATCAGCCCGTAGAACCCGAAGGAGAACGCGAGAATGAGCGAGATCCAAGGCAGTGAGCCGTAGCCGACCGCGAGCACGATCACGGCGAGAAAACTGATGCCGATGGCCACCCATTGCAAGCGGCGCAACCGTTCGCGCAGCACGAAGACGCCCAGCAGCACGGTGACGATCGGGTTGATGAAGTAACCAAGGGCCGCTTCAACGACGTGCCCAGTGGTCGCGGCGATCACGTAGGTCTGCCAGTTGACGAAGATGAACGCACCGGCCAGGCCCATGGTCCAGACCAGGCGCGGCTGCCGCAGGGCATGCCCGAGTACGGTCCAGGTTCGGGTGACGGTAATGATCAGGGCGCAGAAAACGAGAGAAAACAGAACTCGCCAGGCTACGATTTCGAAGGCGCCGGAGGGGATAAGCAGCAGAAAATAGAGGGGCAGCAGGCCCCAGAGGCCGTATGCGAGGCCGCCGAAGATGAGACCGGTGCGGTGGGTCGCGCGAGCCGTCGAGTCGGCCCGTGCAGCGGCATCCTTCATAAATATTCTCCCTGGAGGCACAAAAACTCCCGAATGGCGAAGCCATCCGGGAGTTTCAGTCTAAAACCTAGGTAGTGAAGAAACCTACTTAGCGAACGACTACAGCGAGCACGTCGCGAGCGGAGAGAACCAGAAGGTCATCGCCACCGAACTTGACCTCGGTTCCGCCGTACTTGGAGTAGATGACCTTGTCGCCGACGGCGATGTCGAGGGGAACGCGGTTGCCGTTGTCGTCAATGCGGCCGGGGCCGACTGCAACAACTTCGCCCTCCTGGGGCTTTTCCTTTGCGGTGTCAGGAATGACCAGACCTGATGCGGTGGTCTGCTCTGCGTCGACCTGCTTGATGACGATGCGATCCTCGAGCGGCTTGATGGAGACCGACACGGTTGACCTCTTTCTAAGACTTGGGTTAGCAGACTCACAGCGAGAGTGCCAAGTGAAGTTTAGAGGGGATGCTGGCACTCGCGCAACGTGAGTGCCAGATCAGGCCGTTTGATACCGTTGCAGAATGGATCGAACCGAGCTCGTTGAGCTGCTTTCCCCCGCGAGTTTACGGCTGCTGGATTCCCTGTCGCCCTACGATGCAAACGGTGATGTGTTGAAGCTCGTGAGCGAGCTGCGCAAGGCCGGGCATGCCCCCGGGCTCGTGTCGGCCGTGTTGAGCCAGTCGCGACTGCGGGCGAAGGCCGTAACCAAGTTCGGAGAATTTGCCGAGCGGATGCTGTTCACCGAGGCCGGTCTTGAGCAGGCGACCCGGTTACGGGTCGCAGCACTGCACGCCGGGCGATTCGCCGGACTGTCGGCAGCGCTCGGCCGCGCACCGAGGGTCGCGGACCTCGGCTGTGGCATCGGCGGCGACGCGATGGCCCTCGCCGCGATGGACCTGCCGATCGTGGCCGTCGACGCCGACGAGGTCACGGCGACGGTCGCGAGCTTCAACCTGGCACCGTTCCCCAATGCTTCCGCGTTACAGGCCGATGCGGAGAACGTTGACCTGGCCGATTTCGACGCGGTCTGGCTCGACCCGGCCCGGCGCACGAGCGGGCACAGCAACACCAAGCGGCTGACCCGTTCCGAGGACTACTCCCCCTCGCTCGACTTCGCCTACCTGCTGGCGACGACGAAACCGCTCGGTATGAAGCTCGGTCCCGGCCATGATCGCGACCAGATTCCGGTCGATGCGGAGGCCCAGTGGGTGTCGGTGGACGGCCAGCTGGTGGAGATGGGACTGTGGTTCGGCGCTCTCGCGCGCCCGGGCATCCGTCGTTCGGCGCTGCTTTTGACCCGGGATGGCGTACAGGAACTGACCGCTGGCGCCGACAGTGAAGACGTACCGGTGGGCGAGCTCGGCCACTACGTCTACGAACCCGACGGCGCGGTCATTCGGGCGCGACTGATCGGCGACCTGGCCCGCTCGATGGAGGCCAGCATGCTGAGCGAGGGAATCGCCTACCTGACCAGCGACCTTTTGGTGCCGACGCCGTTCGCGAGCGCCTTTCGGGTGCTCGAGACGCTGTCGTTCGACGAGAAGAAGCTGCGACTGGCACTGCTTGAGCGGCGCATCGGAACGCTCGAGATCAAGAAGCGCGGTGTCGACGTTGATCCCGCGACGCTGCGCACTCGGTTGAAGCTCAAGGGGCCGGAAGTCGCGACGCTGATCTTGACCCGGGTGGCCGGGCATCGCGTCGCGCTGCTCGTGGAGCGTGTGCGCTAGCGATTGGGCTATAGCAGGGGCAGTACCGTGTGGCTAATGTAGACGAGCCAGCCGACCGCGAGCAGAACCCCGACAATGCCGCTCGCGAGGCCGCTGCCCCAGAGGGCTCGCGCCCGATGCTCGGTAGTGCGCGCGATCAGGGCGAGAACAAGCGCGATGAGCGCGATCGGCAGGCCGAGCACGCCGAGCACGCCGAGCGCGAGCCCGACGAGACCGCAGACGACGGAGGCGACGGAGAGGCGGCGACGGCCAGTGATGCGCGCCACCTCGGCTTCGGTGTAGGTGTACGGCACGAACTCGGTGGGGGCAGTGACGGTCGATTCCCAGCTGAGCTGGCTACCCGGGGGCACGGGGGCACGGGTGTAGTCCCGATGCGTGTCGGAATCCTGGTGCGGTGTACTCATTGCTGTCCTCGTGCTGCGAACCGGCCAGCGACCGTTTCGCGGGGTGAGTCTGTTAGGGCTGGCTCACACCGACGTTGGCGGCAGCGATGAGCAGTGCGATCGAGCCGATGAGGATGAAGATCCCCACGACGAAGCCGAGGTAGCCGACAATCAGACCACCGAGGGCGAGGCCGTGGCCCTTTTCGCCGGTCTTCTTAATCTGGCTCAGGGCGATGTGGCCAGTGATGATGCCCACGATCGAGATCGCGAGGATCGACGTAACGAGGGAGATAATCGACAGAACGTTGTACTTGTCCTGCGGGTTCTGCTGACCGTAGGGATTCTGGCCGTAAGCGGGAGCCTGGCCGTAGGCGGGAGCTTGGCCGTAGGCGGGAGGCTGTATGCCCGGCGCCGGATAACTCGAATCGGCGGGCGCGGTTGGGGGCGCACTCGCATCGGCCGGGTTTGAGTTCGTCGGGCCATTGTTCGTCGGTTCGACGGGAGGCTGGGTGGGATCAGACATCTGCGGTCTCCTTCATAATTTCGTTCGGTGGTCGCCCTGCCAGATTATCCCGTTAGCGGGTGCCCGGCGACTGTGGCGCTACTCAAACCTGAATCTGACCGACCGGCAGGGTGGAATCGGCGCCGAATTCAAGGGTCGAGGGCTCATGCCCGGCCATGATGAGTTGCGCGCCGAGGGCGGCGATCATGGCGCCATTGTCGGTGCAGAGCGAGAGCGGCGGGATGCGCAGGACGACGCCGGCAGCATCCGTTCTCTCGGTGGCAACCTGGCGCAGTCGAGCGTTGGCGATGACGCCGCCGCCGAGCAGCAGCCGCGGCACGTCGTGGTCGGCGCACGCGGCGAGAGCCTTGGTGAGCAAAATGTCGACCACCGCCTCCCGAAAACTCGCCGCGACATCGGCCGTCGGCACGGGCTCGCCGGCGTCCTGACGCTGTTCGACGAAGCGGGCGACCGAAGTCTTGAGGCCGGAAAAGGAGAAGTCGTAGCGGTGCGCGGCCATGTCCTTGGGCTGACTGAGTCCGCGCGGAAAGCGGATGGCCTTCGGGTTGCCGTCGAAAGCGACCCGGTCGATCTGCGGCCCGCCGGGGTAGGGCAGGCCGAGCAACCGGGCGACCTTGTCGAAAGCTTCCCCGGCGGCGTCGTCGATGGTCTCACCGAGGAGCTCGACGTCGCTGACCAGGTCGCGCACGAGCAGCAACGAGGTGTGCCCGCCCGAGACGAGCAGCGCGATCGTCGGGTACTCGAGCGGCTCGGTGTCGTTGGTGCTGGTAGGGCCGCGCAGTAGGTCGGCACCGACGTGGCCGACGAGGTGGTTGACCGCATAAATCGGTTTGTCGAGGGCGACGGCGAGCGCCTTGGCGGCGCCGACCCCGACCATGAGGGCTCCGGAGAGCCCTGGGCCGCAGGTGACGGCGATGGCATCGAGATCGCTCAAGCGGATGCCAGCCTCGGCGACAGCCGCGTCGATGGCCGGTACGAGCTCATCGAGGTGGGCTCGAGCGGCAATTTCGGGCACGACACCGCCGTAGCGGGCGTGTTCGTCCATCGAGCTCGCGATGGTGTTGGAAAGCAGGCTGGTTCCGCGCACGATGCCGATGCCGGTCTCGTCACAGGAGGTCTCGATGCCGAGCACGAGCGGTTCGGTGCGGTTCATGGTCGTCACGGATTCTTCGCGGATGCGGGTACGGTACTGGCAGGCACGGCTGGTTCTGGGGCGGTGAGCATAGATTCCAATTCTGGAATATTCAGGCGCATGACGATGGCGTCGACGTTGTCGGGCTGGTAGTAGCCGCGGCGCACGCCGACCTCCACGAACCCGAG
The DNA here is from genome assembly GCF_002929805.1 of Cryobacterium sp. Y50. Classification (GTDB taxonomy): domain Bacteria; phylum Actinomycetota; class Actinomycetes; order Actinomycetales; family Microbacteriaceae; genus Cryobacterium. The sequence continues at coordinate 50,971 of NZ_PJJM01000093.1, forward strand.
CCGATCGTAGAGGCGCTGGGCGCCGGGGTTGTCGGCGCGCACTTCGAGAAACACCAGACGTGCACCGCGTTTGCGGGCCTCGGAGATGAGGGCCTGCATCAGGGTGCGTCCGAGGCCGTGACCGCGGGCCGAGTCGGTGACGGCCATGGTCTGGATGTCGCCCTCGGTAGCTCCCGGTGGGGCGAGCAGCCCGGCGTAGGCCTCAATGCTGCTCGGGTCGTCCGGCGAAAAGGCGACCAGGTAGTAGCAGGCCGGGTCGCCGAGATCTTGGGCCATCATCGGTGGCGACCAGGCATCGTTCTCGAAAATGCTGGTCTCGAGGTGCATGATCGCCGCAAGGTCGGCCTTGTGCGCACGGCGCAGCTGCCAGGTCATCGGCTGACCCGCTTGGGTCCGGCGGAGAGCGTGACGTCGGGTGAGCGCAGGTAGAGCGGTTCATTGGCGGCAAGCGGGCGCCGATGGGCGTAGCTGAGTTCGGCGACCAGGCCGAGTTCCCCGGCCGACACCGTGGCGGCGTCGAGGCGCGGCCAACCCGCGTGCTGCCAGTTCGGCGCGTCGAGCTCGGCCGGTTTGGCGAGTCCTGGTGGGCCGACGCGCACAGGTAGGCCGACGGCATCCGCTTCGCTGTAGGCACTCCAGTAGATTTCGCGGCGGCGAGCGTCGGTGACGACGACGAGCGGGCCCGTGTGGCCGCGGCGGTAATGGCCGTAGGCGATGGCGTCGTGGCTGATCACGGGCACGAGCGGCTTGCCGGCGCCGAGGGCGAACACGCTCGCCGAGGCGATGCCGACGCGCAGGCCGGTGAACGGGCCCGGGCCCATGCCGCCGACCACACCGGAGAGATCAGCCGAGGTGACCTTCGCCTCGCGGAGGCAGTCGAGAATGAACGGGCCGACGATTTCAGCGTGGCGCATGGTGTCTGGCTCGCCGCGCTCGGCGATGATCCCGCGCTCGAGGTCGACCACGGCGACGCTCGTGCCGGCAGAGGTATCGATGGCGAGTAGCACCCGTTCAGCCTAGCTTTGATGCGGCAAGCACTTCGCGCGCGAGTCGCTGCGCGGGCGCAACCCGGTCATAAAGCGCACGACGGCTGAACGAAACTTTCACGCCGCAAAGTCGGTCGCATCTGCCCAGCGTGGCCCGTGACCGATCAACCGGACCGTGCGTGGTTCGTCAAGATCGTGATCCAGATCGAGAACGGATGCCACGGCATCCGCTTCGCTGATGGCCTCGGATCGGCCCTGCGGTCGCTCGATTTCAATGTCAAGCCAGGACTCGGTGATGCCGTCGAGCAGGCCGCGACCCCATTCGACGACCACGATGGAGTGGGCGAAGTCGATGTCGAGGTCGTCGAGCTCCATGGCGCTGTTCAGACGGTAGGCGTCGACGTGCACGAACGGTGGCCCGCCGACGAGGCTCGGATGCGTGCGCGCGAGCACAAAGGTCGGGCTGGTGACGGCGCCGCGCACCTGCAATCCCTCGCCGAGGCCGCGAGTGAGGGTGGTCTTGCCCGCGCCTAGTGGCCCGGTGAGCACGATCAGGTCGCCGGCCCGCAGCGTATCCGCAAGGCCGATGCCGAAGCGGTGCATGGCGGCGGCATCGGGGATGGTGCGCGTGCGCTCAGCCATGGATGTGCCGCCGGGGTACCCGGTGTCCGATGCGGGTGACGATCTCGTAGTTGATCGTGCCGGCGGCGTCGGCCCAGTCGGTCGCGCTCGGCGCTCCGGTGCTCGGGTCGCCGAACAGCACGACCGTGTCGCCGACGGCCACGCCCGGGTTGCCAGCTCCGAGATTGACCACGAACTGGTCCATCGCCACCCGCCCGACCAGCGGGTAGGTCGTGCCCTGAATCTGCACGAGCGCATTGCCGGAGGCCTGCCGCGGAATTCCGTCGGCGTAACCGAGCGGCACGAGCACGAGCGTGGAGTCCTCCGGCGCCCGCCAGAGATAGTCGTAAGAGACACCGGCACCCGCGCTCACCCGGCGCACCAGGGCCACCCGGCCGCGCAGGGTCATGGCCGGCACGAGCCCGAGGTCGGCCGAGGTCGCATCCTCAAACGGCGACAACCCGTACAGGGTGATACCCAGGCGAACCATCGAGAAACGCGCGGCTGGCAGCCGCAGCGCGGCCTCGGAGGAGGCGAGGTGCACGAGCGTCGGGGTCAACCCGGCGGCGCGAGCGGCGGCGACACCACGCTCGAAACACTCCAGCGCCTGCTGGTCATCGATAGCTGAGGCGTTGGCGAGGTGGCTCATCACGCCGTCGACGCGCAGCAGCCCGACCTGCTCAAGGGCCACGGCCAGCGCGAACACCTCGGCCCAGTCGCTTTCGTGCACACCGTTGCGGCTGAGCCCGGTCTCGAGTTTGAGATGAACGGATGCGCTCTGGCCGAGTTCCTTGGCTGCATCCGCTGCCCGTTGCAGTTGGAGCGCTGATGAGAGGCCGAGGGTGACGTCATCGTCGATGGCGGCGCTGAAATCGGCGTCTGGATCGTGCAGCCAGGCCAGGATCGGCGCGTCGATTCCGGCGTCACGCAGTTGCAGGGCTTCGTCGATGTCGGCCACGCCGAGCCAGTCGGCACCACCGGCGAGGGCGGCACGGGCAACCGGGACGGCGCCGTGGCCGTAGGCGTTGGCCTTCACCACGGCCATGGCGTGCGGGGTGCCGACCAGCTCGCGTAGGTGCGTCATATTGCTGCGGATCGCGGCGAGATCGATCACGGCCTCGCGAAACCCGCTCATCACTCCCCCTCGGCGACGACGAAAGCGCAAGCCACGCCGGCGTCGTGCGTCATGGTGACGTGCACCCGGCTGATTCCGCGATCTGTCAGGGCTTGGCGGGCGGCCCCGCTGAGCTTGAATTCGGGGTTGCCGTGCGGGTCGTTCACGATTTCCATCTCTTGCCAGGTGGCCCCAGCGCTGTCGCCGAGGGCCTTGATCAGGGCTTCCTTGGCGGCGAAACGCGCGGCGAGCGAATGCGCCGGCAGTCTGCGTTCGCTCTCAGCGAACAAGCGCGGTACCAGGCCCGGCGTGCGCTCGACCTGGCGGGTGAACCGCGCCAGATCGACCACGTCGACCCCGATGCCCTTGATCACTGCGGGCTATTCGACCGTGACAGATTTCGCGAGGTTTCGCGGCTGGTCGACGTCGAGGCCCTTGGCAGTGGCGAGTTCCATGGCGAACATTTGCAGCGGCACCACGGCCAGCAGCGGCTCGAACAGCGGCGCCGCGAGTGGAATGCGAATGACGGTGTCGGCGAACGGCAGAACGGCGGCGTCGCCGACCTCGGCGATGGCGATGATGCGGGCACCGCGGGCGCGGATCTCCTGAATGTTGGAGACGACCTTGGGGTGCAGGTGCGCGGAGCCGCGCGGGCTCGGTACCACGACGAACACCGGCTGGCCGGGCTCGATCAACGCGATCGGACCATGCTTGAGCTCACCGGCGGCGAAGCCTTCGGCGTGAATGTAGGCGAGCTCCTTGAGCTTGAGCGCACCCTCGAGCGCGATCGGAAAACCGACGTGGCGCCCGAGGAACAGCACAGCACGAGTGTCGCTCATCCAACGAGCCAACTGGCGTACCTCGTCTTCAACCTTCAGAACGGTCTCGATTTTCGCCGGAATCGCCTGCAGCTCGGCAACCTGCACGGCCTGCTCGGCCTCGGTGAGACTGCCGCGCACTCGGGCCAGGTGGAGCGCGAACAGGTAGAGCGCGGTGATCTGCGCGACGAAGGCCTTGGTCGAGGCCACGGCAACCTCAGGGCCGGCGTGGGTGTAAATAACGGCGTCGCTCTCGCGCGGGATGGTCGCGCCCTGGGTGTTGCAGATCGAGATCGCCTTGGCACCGAGCGACATGGCGTACTTGACGGCCATGAGCGTGTCCATGGTCTCACCGGACTGGCTGATCGAAACCACCAGGGTGTCGTCGCTGAGCACCGGGTCGCGATAGCGGAACTCGTGGCTGAGCTCGACGTCAACGGGAACCTGCGCCCACTTTTCGATGGCGTACTTTGCGACCTGGCCGGCGTAGGCGGCGGTTCCGCAGGCGATGATGACGATCCGACGAATGCCGGCGAGCACGTCATCGCCGAATGCCGTCAGTTCGGGAACGGCAACGTGCCCGTCGATGATGCGACCGCGCAGGGTGTTGGCGACGGCATCCGGCTGCTCAGAAACTTCCTTGGCCATGAAACTCGACCAGCCGCCCTTCTCCGACGCCGAGGCGTCCCAGGCCACGTCGAACTCCTCGGTTTCGACCGGGTGACCGTCGAAATCGGTGACGGTGACGGCATCCGCTGTGATGGTGACGATCTGGTCCTGGCCAATTGCGACGGCGCGGCGGGTGTATTCGACGAACGCGGCCACATCGGAGCCGAGAAAGTTTTCACCGTCGCCGAGGCCGATGACGAGCGGGGAGTTGCGACGGGCGCCGACTACAACGCCGGGCTGGTCCTGGTGCACGGCCAGCAGCGTGAACGCGCCGTCGAGGCGGGCGACGACGGTGCGAAAAGCCTCGGCCAGGTCGCCGACGCGCCGGTATTCGCGGCCGAGCAGCACAGCGGCCACCTCGGTGTCAGTTTCACTCAAAAAGGTGAAGCCCTCAGCGAGCAGTTCGCCCCGCAGCTCGGCAAAGTTCTCGATGATGCCGTTGTGGATGAGGGCGAGCTTGTTGTTGTCGCCGAGGTGCGGGTGCGCGTTTTCGTCGTTGGGGCCACCGTGGGTAGCCCAGCGGGTGTGACCGATGCCGGTCCTGCCGTCGTTGATTGGGTGGGCTTTGAGCTCGTTGGTGAGGGCTACGAGCTTGCCGGCTTTCTTGGCCGTGTTGAGTACCCCGAACTCGTCAATCACTGCGATACCCGCGGAGTCATAGCCGCGATACTCGAGTCGTCCAAGCCCTCCCACGAGTACGTCTACGGTCTTGTTGCTTCCGACATAACCTACGATTCCGCACATGGAAGTCGATTTTAGCCGGACTAAGCTTGGTGGAATGTCCGATCCGGTGCTGGCCCCTGTAATGAACGGCCACGGTACCCCCTTCGTGGAGCTTGACCGAGCCGACTGGGCGGCTCTCGCGCCGACCACGCTGCTGCCGCTCAAGGAGACCGAGATTGTGCAGTTGCGAGGCCTCGGCGAGCCGCTCGATATCAACGAGGTGTCGGATGTCTACCTTCCGCTAAGTAGGCTGCTCAATCTCTACGCGGCGAACGCGCGCAAACTGCATCGGGCAACGAGCGGGTTCCTCAGTCAGCACGCCCGCCCTACTCCGTTTGTGATCGGAGTAGCCGGTTCGGTCGCGGTCGGCAAGTCGACCACCGCGCGTTTGCTGCGGGAGATGCTGGCCCGCTGGGACGACACCCCCCGGGTCGAGCTCGTCACGACCGACGGTTTTCTGTTTCCTAACGCCGAGCTTTCTCGCCGTGGGCTGATGGAACGCAAGGGATTTCCCGAGTCTTACGATCGACGGGCCCTGCTGCGCTTCGTGAGCGCGGTCAAGAGCGGTGCCCCCGAGGTGCGGTCGCCGTTTTATTCGCACCTGAGCTACGACATCGTGCCCGACGCGCAGATCGTTGTGCGCCAGCCGGACATTCTCATTGTGGAGGGCCTCAACGTGTTGCAGCCGCCCGGGCCGGGCCACGGCCTCGCAGTGAGCGACCTGTTCGACTTCACGGTCTATGTGGATGCCCGCACCCAGGACATCGCCCGCTGGTATGAGGAACGCTTTCTCAAGCTGCAACGCGGCGCGTTCGCGAACCCGAACTCGTTCTTTCACCGTTACGCCGCTCTAACGGAGGACGAGGCCCGCGCCAAGGCGCGCAGCATCTGGACCAGCATCAACGAGCCCAACCTGCTGCAGAACATTCGCCCAACCCGGTCGCGGGCGACACTCGTGCTGCGAAAGGACCCCACGCACGCCGTCTCGAAGGTGCTCCTGCGCAAGGTCTGACCCGACAAATCTCCGGTCCGCTGCGACCGGGGAGCGGGCCTGGAAACGGTGCCCCCGATAGAGCATGGGCTTGGTTTCGGGGTCCGGACCCGGTGCACCGAAACTACAGGGCCAGACGGTCGCGCACTACGTCGGCGAGGGAGTGCGCCAGACGGTCGGCGGTCGGCTGATCAGCAGCCTCCACCATGACGCGCACCATGGGCTCGGTGCCAGAAGGGCGCAGCAGCACCCGACCGGTGTCGCCGAGTTCGGTCTCCGCGGCCACGACAGCGTCAGCAATAATCTGATCATCAGCGAGACCCCTGAGGTTCACTCCACGCACGTTCACCAGAATCTGCGGATAGACCGTCATAACGGATGCGAGTTCGGCGAGCGTTTTACCGGTGCGCGCCATTTCGGCCACGAGGTGCAGCCCGGTGAGAATGCCGTCGCCGGTCGTCGCGAACTTGGTCATGATGACATGGCCGCTCTGCTCACCGCCGAGCGAATACCCGTGGGCGTTAAGCTCCTCGAGCACGTACCGGTCGCCGACCTTGGTCTGCACCATGGCGATGTCGTTGGCTGCCATCGCTTTGCGCAAGCCGAGGTTGCTCATGACTGTGGCCACGAGCGTACGGTCTTTGAGCACACCGCGCTCGGCCATCGACACGGCGAGGATGGCCATGATCTGGTCGCCGTCGACGATATTGCCCTCGCGGTCCACCGCGAGGCAGCGGTCGGCATCGCCGTCGTGAGCGATTCCGATGTCGGCACCGTGCTCGAGCACGGCACGCGCCAGGTTGTCGAGGTGGGTCGACCCCACGCCATCGTTGATGTTGAGTCCGTCAGGGTTGGCGCCGATCACGGTGAGGCGAGCGCCGGCATCCGTGAAGACCTGCGGCGAAACTCCGGCAGCGGCACCGTGGGCACAGTCGAGCACGACGTGAATGCCGTCAAGGCGGTGCGGCAGTGTGCCGAGCAGATGCACGACGTAGCGGTCTTCGGCGTCGGCGAAACGACGAATGCGTCCAACGTCGCCGGCGATCGGCATCAGGGTGTCGCGTCCAATGTAGGACTCGATGCGGTCCTCGACGTCGTCGGGAAGTTTGGTTCCGCCAAAGGCAAAGATCTTGATGCCGTTGTCGGGCGCCGCGTTGTGTGAGGCAGAAATCATCACACCGAAGTCGGCACCGATGTCGTTGATCAAGAAGGCAGCAGCGGGCGTCGGGATGACTCCGGCATCGAGCACGTCGACACCGCTGGAGGCCAGGCCGGCCGAGACGGCAGCCGTCAAGAATTCACCGGAAATTCGCGGGTCGCGGGCGACCACAGCAACGGGCCTTCGACCCTGTTCGAGGCGTGCTTGAGCACGACGACCCTTGGTCAGCACTGCGGCGCTGGCCTGGGCAAGGCTCAGGGCCAGGCCAGCCGTGAGATCACGGTTGGCCAAGCCCCGAACGCCGTCCGTGCCGAACAGACGAGTCATATCGTCGTCGGCAATCGGGTTAGCGCTTGCTGAACTGAGGTGCCTTACGGGCCTTCTTGAGTCCGGCCTTCTTACGCTCCTTGACTCGAGCGTCACGGCTGAGGAAGCCGTTCTTCTTGAGGATGGCGCGGTTATTCTCTTCGTCGATCAGGTTGAGGCAGCGCGCGATGCCGAGGCGAAGCGCGCCGGCCTGGCCGGACGGGCCACCACCGGTGATGCGGGCGATGACGTCGTACGAGCCGAGAAGGTCAAGAACCTTGAACGGGTCGTTGATCAGCTGCTGGTGCAGCTTGTTCGGAAAATAGTCGGCGAACTCGCGGCCGTTGACAACGATCGTGCCGGAGCCGGGGACGATGCGCACGCGGGCGATGGCCTGCTTGCGACGGCCAACGGCTGCGCCGGGAACGTTGAGGACGGCGCGGGGCGCCTTGGTTACGGTTTCGGCCGGAGTCTCGGTGGAGTAGCTCTCGGGAGCCTGGTCAATCTGGTCTGCGATCTTCGCCACGATGATGGGAATCCTTTTTATCTAAGAGTCGAGAAGTCTGGTTGCCGGCGCTACTGCGCGACCTGGCTGAGGGTGTACGGCGTGGGCTGCTGAGCGGAGTGCGGGTGCTCGGAACCGGCGTAAACCTTCAGGTGGGTGAGCTGGGTGCGACCGAGCGAGTTCTTCGGCAGCATGCCGCGAATCGCTTTCTCAACCGCACGGGTCGGGTGCTTCTCGAGCATCTCGGAGTAGTTCGTCGCCGTAAGTCCGCCCGGGTAACCGGAGTGGCGGTAAGCGATCTTCAAGTCGAGCTTCTTGCCGGTAAGGGCAACCTTCTCGGCGTTGATGATGATGACGAAGTCGCCACCGTCCATGTGCGGTGAGAAGGTGGCCTTGTGCTTGCCGCGCAGCAGGATTGCCGCGTGGCTGGCCAGACGTCCGAGGACGATATCGGTGGCATCGATGACTACCCAGTCGTGCTGGAGTTCGCTTGCCTTGGGGCTGTAAGTGCGCGTCACTAGTGTGCTGCTTTCTGCTTTTTCGAACGGAGGTGTTCGTGAATCCCGCTCCGGGCGTGTTCTCGTGAGGAGAACGCTGTCGATGGAGGGCTCACGTTCGGGTGCCGTGCTGCAACGCACAGGCACCAAGGATAAACACTAGTCTCAGAGTGTTGCGGGCGCAACTTTGGCAGCGACCGGCAGCGACCGCCGGTTGCGGGTGGCGACGGCGCGCAGCGCGAGTTCGGCGTCTTCCGGGTAGCCGACGTCGATCAGCGTCAGGCCGTGCGCTTGCATCACCTTGAACTCGCTGATGCGGTGTTTGTCGAAGTGCAGGTGCGCGAGGGTGCTGCCGTCGAGTCGCCCCTCTCCCACGGCAACGCAGGCGCCGACCATGGCGCGCACCATGCTGTGGCAGAAGGCCTCCGCTTTGATGGTCGCGATAAGGAGCCCGTCGTCATCGCGCCGCCAGCGAAAGTCCTGCACGGTGCGGATGGTCGTGGCACCGGGTCGGGGCTTGCAGTACGCGGCGAAGTCGTGCAGGCCGACCAGGGTCGCCGCCGCTGCGTCCATCGCAGCCAAATCGAGTTTAAACGGATGCCACGTGGTGCGCAGTCGCTGCTGCGGGTCGTGCAGCGCGAGGGGGTCGGCGAGGCGGTACTCGTAGCGGCGCCACATAGCCGAGAATCGGGCGTCGAAACCGCCGGGCACGACCGTGGCGCGGCGCAGCACGATGTCGGGCTTGGTCACCAGGATGCCGCCGAGGCGGCGCAGCACTGCGGTGCCAAGGTCGACCGGCGGGCGATTTCCGGTACCGCGCTGGATGCGCACGAGGGAGAGTGCCTGCTCGGCGGTGAGGTCGAAATGGGCGACCTGCCCGCGGGCGTGCACCCCGGTATCCGTTCTACCGGCGACGATCAGGGTGGGGTGCGGGGGAAAGCTTTGCAGAATTCCGGCGAGCCCGTTTTCGATGTCGGCCTGCACGGTGCGAAAGCCTGGCTGGCGGGCCCAGCCGGTGAAATCCGTGCCGTCGTAGGCGAGGTCAAGTCTGATGCGCGTGGACCCTGGCGCGGCATGACCGGCGCGGGGTACAAAATGATTCACAAGGGTAAGCCTAGGCGGCGCGTGCGGGTTATCGTTGAATCCGCCCCCGCCATGACCCCCGTGCGCGTGGCACCTGAATGTTCACCTTGCCCATGACCCGCCCTGTCGCACCGTCTCCCATTACCGGGAGGACTCCGTCGTCGACCGGCGCCGCCGTGCTCGAAGAACCCGTGATCGGGCCGGACAACAATCCGACCCTGGCTGCCACAACACCGGCCGCGCGCAGCGGCCGTCTAGCCGGTCTCGATGGGTTGCGTGCCCTCGCTGTGATCGCCGTCGTGCTCTACCATTTCTTTCCGGTACTGCTACCCGGAGGCTTCATCGGCGTCGACGTCTTCTTTGTGATCAGCGGTTTTCTCATCACGGGCCTGCTCGTCTCCGAGCACACCCGCACCGGGCGCATCTCGCTGCGACGGTTTTGGCAGCGGCGCGCCCGGCGTCTGGTGCCGCCGCTCGTACCGGTCATTCTGATCAGCTGCACCGTGGCATTTTTGATCGGCGGTGATGTTCTCGTCGGCCTCGGCGCCCAGCTGCTCGGCGCCACGACGTTCGGTTATAACTGGGTGTCGATCGCGACGGACAACAGCTATTTCAGCGTGAACGAGCCCGAGCTGCTGCGCAATCTCTGGTCGCTCGCCGTCGAGGAGCAGTTCTACCTGGTCTGGCCGTTGATGCTGCTAGCCGTACTGCTCCTTCGCCGCCCGCGCCTGCGGCTCGCCATCGTCACCGCACTATTCGTCGCCTCCGCAATCTGGATGAGCGTGCTGTATCAGCCGGGGACCGACCCGACCCGGGTTTACTACGGCTCGGACACGCACAGTTTCGGACTGTTCGCCGGCGCCGCCCTCGCCCTGCTGCTGCGCCGTCCCAGTGGGCAACGCAACGAGCTGCCCCGACTGCGGCCCTGGCTCGGCGCCGCTGCGATCGGGGCGATCATCGCGTTCGCCATCTGGCTGCCCGAAGACGGCGGCATCACCTACCGCGGCGGGCTCGTCGCTGTGAGCCTGGCCACAGCACTAGCCATCTGGGCCGGAGTGCGTGGCGGCCGATTCGGCCAGCTGCTCGACGCGACGCCGCTGCGCTACCTCGGCGAACGTTCCTACGGAATCTACCTGTGGCACTGGCCGCTGCTCGTTTTGGTGCAGCTGCTGTGGCCGACCGGCGGCCTGCTGCCGATCGGGCTGCTCGCCACAGCGATCACCCTGGTCTGCGCGGGCTTGTCTTACCGCTGGCTGGAGCAGCCGATCCGGCGAATCGGCCTGCGCGGCAGCATCCGTTGGATCGGTGCGCTCGTGACCGGCCCCGCGCATCGACGCCGGTTGGTCGCGGCCGCCGCGACTTTCTCGTTGCTGCTGGTCGGCGGCACCACGGCCGCTGTCGTGGCCGCCCCCGCCCAGACCACGGTGCAACTGCGCATCGAACGCGGCCAACGGGCAGTGGATGCTGCGGCGCGCGCCGCCGCGCAGGCTGCGGCCGCCGAGGCGGCCCGCCAGGCCACGGCAACTCCGGCCCCGGCCGAGAGGCTGATCACCGCTGTCGGCGACTCGGTCATGCTCGCCTCGGCTCCCGAATTGCAGTCCACCCTCACGGGCATCACGATCGATGCTTCGGTGTCGCGCGGAATGTATTCCGCTGACGACATATTGCTGGCGCTCAAGGCCGCTGGCCAGTTGCATTCGGTGGTCGTGATCGGGCTCGGCACCAACGGCCCGATCACGGCGAGTGAGCTGGTCGACATTCTGCGCATTCTCGGCCCGGACCGGCAGCTCGTGCTCGTGAACGCTTACGCCGAACGCGATTGGACCGACGGGGTCAACGCGACCCTGGCCGAATTCGCTTCGGGCAACAGGCGGGTCGAGCTCGCCAACTGGCACGACACGATCGCCGGGCACCTCGATCTGCTCGCCGGCGATCACGTTCATCCGGGCCCGCGCGGCGGTCAGCTCTACGCCGACGAGGTGCGTGCGGCGCTGGAGCGTCTGGCCGCACGACCGCCGCTGCCCGACATGAGCTGGCTGCTGCGCGACGCCGACGCGCCCACGGTCCCGCCGTCCCGCTGAGAGCCAAGACCAAGCGACGACGTACCGCCCAGCAGCCGTACACGCGTGAATGTGGGCGGCTCCGCCCGGCTGAGAATCAGAACTCTTGCGTGTAAGCCATCTTGCGATGCGTGGGCACGAAACCCATGCCGGTGTAGAGGCCGAGGGCTCCGGTGGGGCTCGCGGAGTCGACCGCCAGAGTCACCCGCTCGTGGCCTAAAACACGGCCTGCCCCAAGCTGGGCAGCCAGGAGAGATTGCGCGATATGGCGACCGCGCCATGCGCTTAAAACGCCGACCAAGTCAATATAGCTGCCGGTGAAACCCTGACTGGCCCAGACGTTCTCGTTCGCGGTCGACAGTACGAAGCCGACGACTTTCTCCACACCCTCGGCATCTGTCGCGTGCGCGACGAACGACAGGTCGGGGCGAAACCATTTTCCGCCGACGAAGGCGTTCCAGTTTTCGTCGCTCATCGGCTGGCTGGCCCAGTGGTCCATGAAGGCATCGTCGCGGCAGCGATGCACCGCCGCCGACAGATCGGAGGTATATGCCGAAATTTGAATACCTTCGGCGGGCTCGGTGACGCGCACCGGGGTATTTAAAGCACGTTCGAGGGTGAGAAAGTAGCGAGCCAGAGTCAGGCCCGCGTGCTCGAACAGGTGTGAATTCTGCGGCGAGCGTTCGTCGGCGTAGGTCAGGATCCAGCCAGGGAGGGTCTTCGGCGACGAGGCGAGCTGCTGCTTCGCCCGCGCCAGTTGCCAGGCCAACAGCTGGCGACCGATTCCCCGACCGCGAAGTGACGGGTGCACCCCGCCGATCGGCATCGAGCGCACCAGGCTCACCTGGCGCGGCGGAAACATGACCATGGCGACAGCAACGATACGGCCGGCCGCGTCGACGCCGACGAGCGAGTCGAGCTCAGCGTGAAAGTGAGAGTAACCGAAGTCGGCGGCGATCGCACCGCGGGCAGTGAGGTAGTTGGGGTGGTCAACCTCGCCCATGGCCTGGCGCAGCTGCCAGATACCGTCGATGTCATCACCGGTGGCGGCACGCCACGAGGAGACATCGGGATGCACAGGAAGAACGGGAGCCCCAACAATCCCCACGCGTTCGGCCAGTGAAGTCGTGTAGTCGCCCATATCTAAACCCTATCTTCACGCGAGAGCGGGTGAAAGGATGCCTCACGCTAGCTGAAGCAACCGCTTACCCACTTTCGCGAAAAAGGGGTGCAAAAAAGGGGGGCCAACTTTCGTCGGGCCCCCCTTCGATGGTGGTGCTACTTCTTGTCGGCCTCGACGGCAGCGTCTTCAACGGCTACGTCTTCAACAGCTGCGTCTTCAGCCACGACGTCTTCAGCAACGACGTCTTCGACAACGACGTTCTCGGACCCGATGGGGGTCGCGGCAACGGTCGCGGTCTTGGAGGGCTTGACCTTGGGGGTCAGAGGCTCGAGAACGAGCTCCATCTGCACCATGGAGGCGTTGTCACCCTTGCGAAAACCGAGCTTCGTGATGCGGGTGTAGCCGCCCTGACGCTCGTTGACCTGCGGGGCGATAACCGTGAACAGCTCGTGCACGACGGTCTTGTCGGTGATCGTCGCGAGAACGCGACGACGGGCGTGCAGGTCGCCGCGCTTGGCGAACTGCACCATGCGCTCGGCGAGCGGACGCAGGCGCTTGGCACGGGTCTCGGTCGTCTTGATCGACTTGTGGGTGAACAGGGCCGCGGCCAGGTTCGCAAGCATGAGGCGCTCGTGCGCCGGGCCGCCACCGAGACGGGGGCCCTTTGTGGGCTTAGGCATTGGTAATCTCCAGTATCAAAAAATCGAAAGGCAGCGGGAAGCGCGAGCCTTAGTTGGTCTCTTCTTCGTAGCCGCTGTAGAAGTGCGCACCGTCGAATCCGGGAACCGAATCCTTCAGTGACAGGCCGAGCTCAACGAGCTTGTCCTTCACTTCGTCAACCGACTTCTGCCCGAAGTTGCGGATGTTCATCAGCTGCGTCTCCGACAGGGCGACCAGTTCGCTGACGTTGTTGATGCCTTCGCGCTTGAGGCAGTTGTACGAGCGCACCGACAGGTCGAGGTCTTCGATCGGAATCGAAAGCTCGGTCGAGAGCACAGCGTCAACCGGCGCTGGGCCAATCTCGATGCCCTCGGCGGCGGTGTTGAGCTCGCGGGCCAGACCGAACAGCTCGGTCAGGGTGCGACCAGAAGATGCGATAGCGTCGCGCGGCGAAATGGCCGACTTGGTCTCCACGTCAACGACGAGGCGATCGAAGTCAGTGCGTTCACCGGCACGAGTTGCCTCGACACGATAGGTCACCTTGAGTACGGGCGAGTAGATCGAGTCGACCGGAATCTGGCCGGCTTCGGAGAACTCGTTGCGGTTCTGGGTGCTGGAGACGTAACCACGGCCACGCTCAATGGTCAGTTCGAGTTCGAACTTCGCCTTGTCATTGAGGGTTGCGATGACCAGTTCCGGGTTGTGCACCTCGACGCCGGCCGGAGCCGAAATGTCAGCGGCGGTAACCTGGCCGGCACCCTGCTTGCGCAGGTACGCGGTGATGGGCTCGTCGTGCTCGCTTGAGACGACGAGGCCCTTGATGTTCAGGATGATCTCGGTGACATCTTCCTTCACACCGGGAACGGTGCTGAACTCGTGCAGCACGCCATCGATACGGATGCTGGTTACAGCAGCGCCCGGAATCGAGGAGAGCAGAGTACGGCGAAGCGAGTTGCCGAGGGTGTAGCCGAAGCCAGGTTCGAGCGGCTCGATGATGAACCGTGAACGGAACTCCGAGATGTTCTCTTCGGTGAGCGTTGGACGCTGTGCAATAAGCACTGTTGATTCCTTTCGGCTAAGTGTCCGCTATATGACACTTGCAATGACGAGGGTGTGAAAAGTTGAAAGAAAAGAGTCCCGACGGGGCTCGGCAACAATCAAGTGCCGGGCCCGTCGAGATGACAGCGAGTACTTTAGACGCGGCGGCGCTTGGGCGGACGGCATCCGTTGTGAGCCTGGGGCGTCACGTCGTTGATCGATCCGACCTCGAGGCCAGCGGCCTGCAGCGAACGGATCGCGGTCTCACGGCCTGAGCCGGGTCCCTTGACGAAGACGTCTACCTTCTTCATGCCGTGTTCCTGCGCCTGACGGGCGGCCGATTCGGCGGCCAGCTGTGCGGCGAAGGGGGTCGACTTGCGCGAACCCTTGAAACCAACCTGGCCCGACGAGGCCCAGCTGATGACGGCACCGGTCGTGTCGGTAATCGACACGATCGTGTTGTTGAAGGTGCTCTTGATGTGGGCCTGGCCCACAGCAATGTTCTTCTTTTCTTTCTTACGCGGCTTCCGTACGGCCGACTTGGGTTGTGCCATGAATTTCTCCTGAATCCTAAAGGCGTTAGCGGGCTAGGCCGAGGCCTAGCGCGCCTTCTTCTTGCCGGCTACGGTGCGCTTCGGGCCCTTGCGGGTGCGAGCGTTGGTCTTGGTGCGCTGACCGCGAACGGGCAGGCCCTTGCGGTGGCGGATGCCCTCGTAGCTGCCAATTTCAACCTTGCGGCGGATGTCGGCGGCAACCTCACGGCGGAGGTCACCCTCAACCTTGAAGGTGCCCTCGACGTAGTCGCGAAGAAGGACGAGCTGGTCGTCACTCAAATCCTTGACGCGGATGTTTCCGTCGATTCCAGTGTCGGCGAGGGTCTTGAGGGCCCTCGTACGGCCAACACCGTAAATGTATGTCAATGCAACTTCCACGCGCTTATCGCGCGGGATGTCGACGCCGGCTAGACGTGCCATTGTGTCTCCTGTTTAGTGATGGAGGTCTGTAACAGTTCCTGTACACCGGCCTCCAACCGATGGTGTCACCCCGAAGAGCTCCCGGAACTGCTATCTAGCTGTGCTTATTTACTGCGGATACTCAGGTAAATCTCGAAGGGAGATTAACCCTGGCGCTGCTTGTGACGCGGGTTCTCGCAGATGACCATCACGTTGCCGTTACGGCGGATGACCTTGCACTTGTCACAGATCTTTTTAACGCTGGGCTTGACCTTCATGGTGATTCCTTGTTTTTCGCTGTCTTCGTACCAACGGGATGCCGTCGGCCGTTACTTACAGCAGTCGTTACTTGTAGCGGTAGACGATCCGGCCGCGGGTCAGGTCGTACGGGCTCAGCTCAACGATCACGCGGTCCTCTGGAAGGATACGGATGTAGTGCTGACGCATCTTGCCCGAGATGTGGGCAAGAACTCGGTGGCCGTTTGACAGCTCAACGCGAAACATCGCGTTGGGCAGAGCTTCGACTACCGCGCCCTCGATTTCGATGACACCGTCTTTTTTGGCCATACCCTCACTGTCGCTCTGTATTGAATGCTGGTCACGCGGGATTGGTGCCAGACACGCCACGAAAGACGGCACCAGACACCAAGGATCAATCTTATGGTACGAAATTGCCTTTTGGCAATTCAGTCCTATAATCGACCGGCGCCGGCGCGCCAGGACCGCCATCGAACGACGTTGGCTGCCTGCGAAATGCGCGAAGCGTTATCTCGCGTTTACCTCCTGTTTACCTTGCGGTCGGTCGGCGGTTACCTGCCTTGTTTAACCTCGTTCTGGGTCAGCACCGGCCCACGCACCAGCAATCATGTCTTGTTCTCCATCTTGAAAGGGATTCACGTGAACTTCAAGCGTTTCGGCCGCCCCGCGGTCATCGCCATTGCCGCAGGCCTCGCACTCTCCTCCTGTGCAGCAAACGAAGGCGATGTTGCCACCACCGGCGACGGTGCATCTGCTAGCACGCTCACCGGCACCCTGAACGGCGCCGGCGCCTCCTCCATGGACGCCGCCCAGCAGGCCTGGATCGCCGCGTTCCAGACCGCCAACAACGGCGTGACCATCAACTACGAGCCCTCCGGCTCCGGCGGTGGCCGCGAAGCCTTCATCGCCGGCGGCACCGACTTCGCCGGCAGCGACTCCTACATGAGCACCGAAGAGCTCGCGGGCACCTTCGCCTCTTGCGCTCCCGACTCCAAGGCTGTCGACCTTCCGGTTTATATCTCCCCCATCGCCGTGATCTTCAACGTCGACGGTGTTGACGAACTCAACATTGACGCCGACACGCTCGCCAAGATCTTCTCGGGCGCCATCACCAGCTGGGACGACGCGGCCATCGTTGCGCTGAACCCCGACGCGACCCTCCCCTCCGAGGTCATTCACGCCGTACACCGCTCAGACGACTCGGGTACCACCAAGAACTTCACCGATTACCTCGGCCAGACCGCACCCACCGTCTGGACCGAAAAGGCGTCTGACACCTTTCCGTTCGGCGGAGAAGGCGCTAAGGGCACCTCGGGCGTCGTTGACGCTGTCACCAACGGCACGAACATGATCGGCTACGCCGATGCATCGCAGGCCGGAACGCTCAGCACCGCCAAGCTCATGGTCGGCACCGACTTCGTCGCTTACACCCCCGAGGCCGCGGCCGAAGTTGTCGCCGGATCGCCCCTCGTGGCCGACCGCGCAGCCGATGACCTCGCGCTTGACCTGAACCGCAAGACCACCAACCCGGCGGAATACCCGCTGGTTCTGGTGAGCTACGCGATCGTCTGCAACGAGTACGCCGATGCTGCGCAGGGCGAGCTCGTCAAGGCCTACATCGAGTTCATCTCCAGCGCTGCCGGCCAGGCCGTTGCTGAAGAGCACGCCGGTGTCGCGCCGCTGTCTTCCGAGCTCGAAGCCAACGTCGCCGCGGTTCTCGCGACCGTCAAGTAGCACCTGAACACACCTGCCCGGTCCGCTCTCGCACAACTGCGTGGGCTGATCGGGCAGACTGGGGTGTGCACGTCTTCTTGAATGACGCTCGCAGCCCAATACCGATACCCCGCATCAGGATTTCACCATTTTTTTGTTTTCTAGGGAGACCCCGGCATGACCACAAATGCCGCCACGAACGTCAAGGCCAGGCAACGACCGGGTGACCGCATCTTCTCCTCGGCTACCGTCATTGCCGGCAGCCTGATTCTTGCCATGCTCGCCGCCGTGGCACTCTTCCTCCTCGTGGAGAGCCTGCCGGCGTTCGTCGCCGCACCCGATGATTTCAGCGGCGACGTGACCAACTTCTGGTCCTACGTGGGCCCGCTGGTTTTCGGCACCATCTACTCGGCCATCCTGGCCCTGCTCATGGCCGTGCCCGTCGCCATCGGCATTGCGTTGTTCATCTCGCACTTCGCCCCGCGCAAGCTCGCTCAGGGGCTCGGCTATCTGGTCGACCTGCTCGCCGCCGTTCCCTCGGTGGTCTTCGGGCTCTGGGGCATCGGCGTACTCGCCCCGATGGTGCAGCCGTTCTACACCACCCTGGTGGAATGGTTCGGGTGGTTCACCCCGTTCCAGGGCCCCGCCTCGGGCACCGGACGCACCATCTTCACGGTCGCCATTGTGCTCGCCGTCATGATTCTGCCGATCATTACCGCCATCTGCCGCGAAATCTTTCTGCAGACGCCGCTACTGCACGAAGAAGCCGCCCTGGCCCTCGGTGCAACGCGCTGGGAAATGATCCGCATGGCGGTACTGCCGTTCGGACTGCCCGGCATCATCTCCGCCTCGATGCTCGGCCTCGGTCGGGCTCTCGGTGAGACCATGGCAGTTGCCATGGTGCTTTCCCCCAGCTCGGAGGTTATCTTTCAGCTGTTCACCGCTCAGAATTCGAACACCATTGCCTCGAACATCGCGTTGAACTTTCCGGAGGCCCACGGCGTCGGCGTGAATATTCTGCTGGCCACCGGCCTCGTGCTGTTCGTGGTCACCCTGCTCGTGAACATGCTGGCCCGAGTCATTATCAACAGCCGTAAGGCATTTTCGGGAGCCAACTGATGACATCCGTTTTAGAAGCTTCCCCGCTGACCAACTCGCTCACCGCCGGCAAGCTACCCCGGCGCTCCTCGCTCTGGATTCTGCTGGCCAGCTGGGCCGTGTCGGCCGCGTTCTTCGCCATGCTCTTTCTGTCGGGGACCGTTGATGGTTTCAACATCGTGGGCACGATCGTGTTCGGCACGGTGCTGTACTGCGTGGCGATCTACGTGCTGTCCCGCCTGGTCGAGGGCTCGCGCAAGGCCAAAGACCGCTTGATGACGGCGCTTGTGACCGCGGCCTTCATCATCGCGCTGCTGCCGCTCGTGTCGATCATCTACACGACCGTGGTCAACGGGCTACCCGCGTTTCTGACGCCGACGTTCTTCACCTCCTCGCAGCGCAACGTGGTCGGTGCCGGCGGCGGCGTGCTGCACGCCGTCATCGGCACGCTTCTGGTGACCGGCATGGCCACGCTCATTTCAGTGCCGATCGGGCTGCTGGCCTCGATCTACCTGGTTGAGTACGGCCGTGGCAAGCTCGCCAAAGCCATCACCTTCTTCGTCGACGTGATGACCGGCATCCCCTCGATCGTCGCCGGACTGTTCGCGTTCGCACTGTTCGCGCTGCTGTTCAACGACCCGGGTATTCGCTTTGGATTCGGAGGCGCAATTGCCCTGTCGGTCCTGATGATTCCCGTGGTGGTGCGCTCGAGCGAGGAGATGCTCAAGCTCGTGCCGAACGAACTTCGCGAGGCTGCTTTTGCACTCGGGGTGCCGAAATGGCTGACCATTCTCAAGGTCGTGCTGCCGACATCCATTGCCGGAATCGTCACCGGCGTCATGCTGGCGATCGCCCGCGTGATCGGTGAGACCGCGCCGCTGCTGATCATCGCCGGATTCACCTCGAGCATGAATTACGACCTGTTCGGTGAGCGCATGATGACGTTGCCGGTGTTCGTCTATACGCAATACGCCAACCAGGGAGCGGATTCGCAGGCGTACGTCGACCGGGCCTGGGCCGCGGCGCTCACCCTGATTGTGATCGTCATGGCGCTCAACGGACTAGCCCGCCTGATCGCCTACTGGTTCTCGCCCAAGCTGGGCCGCTAACACTTCTTCTTAGAAAGGGACTCATGTCTAAGCGCATCGAAGTCAACGACCTCAACGTCTATTACACCAACTTTCTCGCCGTCGAAGGCGTGTCCATCGTGATCGAGCCCCGCACTGTGACCGCGCTCATCGGGCCGAGTGGCTGCGGAAAATCCACGTTTATACGCACACTCAACCGCATGCACGAGGTCATCCCCGGTGCCCGCGTCGAGGGTGAAGTGCTCATCGACGGCAACAACCTCTACGGTCCCGGCGTTGACCCGGTGCTCGTGCGCCGTCAGGTCGGCATGGTCTTTCAACGACCGAACCCGTTTCCGACCATGTCGATTCAGGACAACGTGCTGGCCGGCGTCAAGCTCAACAACCGACGCATGTCGAAAACGGATGCCGACGACCTCACCGAAAAAGCCCTCCGCGGCGCAAACCTGTGGAACGAGGTCAAGGACCGCCTCGCGCGTCCCGGATCGGGCCTCTCCGGCGGGCAGCAGCAGCGACTCTGCATCGCCCGCGCCATTGCGGTCGAGCCCGACGTGATCTTGATGGACGAGCCGTGCTCGGCGCTCGACCCCATCTCGACGCTCGCCATTGAAGACCTCATCGAGGAGATGAAGAGCGAGTACACGATCGTGATCGTGACGCACAACATGCAGCAGGCCTCGCGAGTGTCTGACCGCACCGCGTTCTTCAACATTGCAGGCACCGGCAAGCCGGGCAAGCTCATCGAGTACGACGACACGACGACGATGTTCTCAAACCCCAGCGTGCAGGCGACCGAGGACTACGTTTCTGGTCGGTTCGGGTAGGTCGTTCGCTGGTCGGAGTCGTGAGTTTCAGGGCATCGACTCAGTAGACAACTTTGGTGGGTGACGCCCGACCTTCACCCACCGAAGTTGTCCACTGAGACCCGTCCGTGGTCAGCTAGCCCGCGAAGAAGTCGGCGCCGTGGGTGACGCGACCGGCCAGGAGCGTCGCGGCGACGGGCATCCGTTCGAAGACTGCGTCGGAGACGGTCAGCGGGTCACCGTCGAGGATGGCAATGTCGGCGACGTCGCCGACGCGCAGGCGGGTGCGTCCGCGGGCTGAGGCGGCGAGTGCCTGGGCGCGGGTCACGACCTGGTCGGGGCGCCAGGGTTCGCGGCCGTCGGTGCGGGCCCGCGACGACGCGGCGCTCATGGCGGTGAACGGGTCGAGGGGTGCGACGGGGGCGTCGGATCCGAATGCGAGTGTCGCCCCGGCGTCGAGCAGTGAGCGCAGGGCGAAAACACGGTCGGCGCCCGCGGCCCAGTTCAGTTCTACGGTGTCGCGGTCGTCGAGCGCGTGCTCCGGTTGCACGCTTGCGATGACTCCGAGGCGGGCGAAGCGCGCAAAGTCGTCGGCCTGCAGAAACTGGGCGTGCTCGATGCGGCCGGCGGGCGCGCGACCGGTCATCCCGATGCGAGCAGCCAGGCTTGCTGGGTCGATGGCCTCGGCGAGGGCGGCGCGGCTGGCGCTGTCGAGGCGGCCGGC
The DNA here is from genome assembly GCF_002929805.1 of Cryobacterium sp. Y50. Classification (GTDB taxonomy): domain Bacteria; phylum Actinomycetota; class Actinomycetes; order Actinomycetales; family Microbacteriaceae; genus Cryobacterium. The sequence continues at coordinate 71,961 of NZ_PJJM01000093.1, forward strand.
GGCGGCCCGTTCGAAGGCGTTGAGCGCGATCGTGTTCGCGGCATCGCCGATCGCGTGTACCGCGGGCAGCAGCCCGGCCGCGTTGGCGTTGAGGAGAATTTCAACCAGCTCGTCTTCACTCACGGTGAGCACGCCATGCCCGCCGACCGGATACTCGTTGACGCAGAACGCCGTGCGCGTTCCCAGCGACCCGTCGATGAGCAGCTTGAGCGGTCCCACGGTGAGCAGGCCGCGGGTGTCTGCGATGCGGTCGCCGGTGTGCATCCGCTCGGCAATGGCGCGGTCGAGGTCGGCCAGGTAGACGCCGGCGTCGATTCGCAGGGAGTCGAATCCGCTGGCGATGCGGCGCTGCCAAACGTCGCGGTTCCAGGTCATTTCGAAGTCGACGACGCCGACGACGCCGCGGGCTGCGGCGCGGGTTCCGGCCTGGGCGGCCAGGGCGTCGACCTCGGCATCGGGCAGCTGGCCGAGCGCAATCGTGAGGGCGAACGCGGCCTGTTCGCGCAGCAGTCCGGATTCGTCGACCCGCACACCGAAACGCTCGGCGGCCGCACTATTGAGCCAGACACAGTGCAGATCGTGGCTGATCAAAGCGGTCGGATGCCCCCGCGTCACCTCATCGAGATCGCGCAGCGTTGGTATGTCGGCCCAGATCGCATCGCGAAATCTGACGCCGATCAACGGGGTCGAGCGCGCCGCGGCCGTGGCCTGCGCGCGCACGAGTTCGAGGGCGTCGCGAGCGCACGAGGCGGCGGAAAGGTCGAACCGGGCGCCGGTGAGCGCCCACTGGGTGAAGTGCACGTGTTCGTCCCAGAGGCCGGGGATGACGGTACGGCCGTCGAGATCCACGGCGACGGGCGTGCCCGTCGAGCCTGCAGCGGGGGCCGGGGCCGGTCGGGTTGCGTGAGTGCCGGTTGAGTGTGCAGCGACCGGGCGCGTGCTGGCTGAGTCTGCACCGACGACCGCTGTGCTGCTTGGCGTCGTGCTGCTCGGCATGGTGCCGGCAGGCACAATCTGCGTGATGACGCCGCCGGTTATGTGCACATCCGAGAATGAAGTGTCGCCAGGCTGCCTGACGGAGCGCAAAATAAGATCGGGCATGGTTCGTCCGTTCGGTCGAGGGCTGGCGCCGCAACAGTCACCCTACAGCCGAGTGCGCGGCTAGCATCGCCCCGCCATGACGGCCGACGAACTTCTTGAACTGCGCAGCACTGCGGGCGTGCCAAAGTTCGCAACCGCCACATCAGCAAGAATCTAGCACCGAAGGCCAATGCGCCCGCCAGGTCTGACGCAGCGGGGCAACGCCCGTATCAGGCGTACTTGGCGACCAGAAGCTCGAGGGCGAAGACGTAGCCGAGCAAGCCGGCGCCGGCGATGACGGCATCCGCTTTCTCGGCGATATAAGAGGTGTGACGAAACTCCTCGCGCGCATGCACGTTGGTGACATGCACTTCGACGGTAGGGATGGCGACGCCGACAATCGCATCGCGAATGGCTATCGAGGTGTGGGTGTAGGCCCCCGCGTTGAGGATGAGTCCGGTGGCCACACCGCGGGCGCCGTGGATGGCATCGATGAGCGCGCCCTCGTGGTTGCTCTGAAAAAACTCGACCCGCACGTTCAGCCGGGCGGCCGCGGCGGTGACGCGCGTCTCGAGGTCGAGCAGGGTTTCGAACCCGTACCGCTCGGGCTCGCGCGTGCCAAGGAGGTTGAGATTCGGGCCGTTCAGCACCAGAAAGAGCGGCAGGGGCGAAGTCTCGTTGATCATACGTAATTGTTCCACGGTAAATTTCGCCGCGCAGCGCGGCCAGAGAGCATAACAGTCAGCCGAAATAGGTGACAAATCGTCAATTCCCCGTAGATATCTACGGTAAAGCTCGGTACGGTGAGGCGTTCGAGGCAGACCCGTCGCCTCGATTCGTGCCAAAACAACCGTTCTGACAGGAATTTACTCATGCTCAAGAAGCTCCTCGCCATCACCACACTGGCCGCGCTGACCCTCCTTACCGTGCCGGCCGCAGCATCCGCTGTCACCTACGTTCCCGACGAAAAGTCGTCCCTGGCCGTGACGGGTGCCGCGGTGCCGCCAGATGAAAAATATGTCGGCTACATCGGGCTCGCCTCCACGGGCTACGACACCCCCATGCTCCTACTCGCAGGTGGTGGCGCCGCGCTCCTCCTCGGCCTCGCATTGGTGACCACGAGCAGGCGACAGCGCGCCACCGCCTGATCCGGTTGAACGACGCTGCACGGACCGCTCGTACTGGTCGGTGACAGCCCTGGCGAGCGGATGCGGGCGGCTCACACGCCGGCTGCGGCATCCGCTCGCCGAACTATGAGTTTCACTCACCGAGTCATGAGTTGCGGGCCGATTTGAGCGGCACACTCATGGGAACAGCACCCCGTTCACGGACTCCCACTTGCGCCCCCAGTGGTTAGGATACCGCCATGGGGAAAATGGGCATGGCGAGACACCACGCGGACTATGCCCGATCCCTGTGGGAATTTCAGATCGTAGTGCTCGGGGCGCTGCTGGTCGTGGGCACGGCCGTGGTGGTGGGCCGCTCGAACACCCTCGACCCGGTGCTGTACGCCTGCGGGGCAGCCATGATCGTGCTCGTGACACTCGCGACCGTTCTGTGGAGCCGCACCGCACTATTTCAGCGGTTGTCACTACTGGTACCCCTGGTGGATATTCTGGGGATCCGTTTAACGGCGCTGGCCGACGATCCCATGCTTTCCGGCGGGGCGCTGCTGCTCATGCTGCCGATCATCTGGATCGCCTATTCCTTCGGCCCGTGGGGTTTCGTGATCTGCCTCACCGTCGTGATCGCGACAAGCCCGAACAACTTTTTCGCGGGCTACGCCGAATTCGACTCCAGGGAGTTCACCCGCCTCGTCGCTTTTCCGCTGACCATGATCATTATGTCGGCGGCAGCGGGGGTGTCGGGCACACGAATCCGTCGTAAACGCCGCGAACTGGCAGCACAGACGGCGCTCACCGAACAGGCAGTGCGGGCCCGAGACGACCTGATCGAGTCGGTCGTCCACGAACTGCGCACTCCGCTCACTTCTATTTTGGGCAACGCCGAGCTGGTGCAGCGCTCGAGCGAGCAGGCACAGACGGTGAAGCGGCGAGCCGGGGTAATTGTGCGGGGCGTCGAGCAGATGGAGACGATCCTCGCCGATCTGCTGCTGGCGCGCAGCACCGGCACCCCTCAGCTAGAGCTGCACCGCGCGGCGACCGACGTTCGGGTGCTGATCGATCATTCCCTGGCTGAGAGCCGTGCTGCCGCCGATGCGCGGCAGGTCACCATCGATGTCATCGCCGCCGACTTGGCCTGGGCCGAGGTCGACCCGAATCGCATTCGGCAGGTCTTCGACAATCTGCTCACCAACGCCCTCAAGTACAACCGCGTCGGCGGCACGGTGACCGTGAGCGAGACACGCGATGGCGACACGGTGACGTTTGCGATTACCGACAGCGGATGCGGAATCGCTGCGGCCGATCGCGCGCGGGTTTTCGAGCCGTACTTTCGCACCGAGTCGGCACGGCTGTCAACCCAGACCGGTACCGGGCTGGGCCTCGGAATCAGTCGCGACATCGCGCGGCGGCACGGCGGCGATCTGCGCCTGGCACACTCGTCGACTGCGGGCAGCCGGTTCGAGCTCACGCTGCCGCTCACTGCGCTGCCGGTACCCACACCGCTGCGCGCGACCGCGACCGCAGCGGTGTTGACTGGAATCAGCGGTGTAGACGCCGACACCCGCAAAGGCGCCCGCACCTGGGAACCACCGGTCGAACCCAGACCGGTAGCACGCAGCTAATACGCCGATCAGACGGGTAAAGTTCGAGTGGCACGCAAAACAGGGGGGGCGCCATGACCGAGATCGTTGAACGCGTGGCCGTGGTGATCGAAGATGACGCCGATATTGGCGAGGTGCTCGAGGCCATTCTCATCGAGGCCGGATTTGTCGTGAAGATCGCCTGCACCGGCGCCGCGGGCGTGCAGCTCGTGCAAGACCTGAACCCAACCCTGACGACCCTCGACGTCAACATGCCCGGCATGGACGGTTTCGAAACCCTCAAACGCATTCGCCTACTCACCGACCGGAGCATCATCATGATCTCCGCCCGCTTCGAAGAGATCGACGTCGTGCGCGGCCTGAGCGCCGGAGCCGACGATTTCGTGGCCAAGCCGTTTAGAACCGGGGAGCTGCGCGCCCGCATCGACGCCGTGCTACGACGAGCGACGGCTGCAGCTGATCCCGATCTATTGGCAAGCGGCTGGCTGCAGCATGACGGCCTGCGTCTCAACCCCGAACGGCGCCTCGTAGAGGTAGGTGGGGGATCTGTTTTGCTGACGCGCAGCGAATTCGACCTGCTCGCGAGCCTGATCCAGCCCGGCAACAGGGTGCACAGCAAGGCCGAACTCATTCTGAAGTTGCACGGAGAGAGCTACGCCACGAGCGGTCTCGTGGCAGATTCCGACCGGCGCTCGCTCGAGGTGCACGTGGCCAATGTGCGCAAGAAAATCGGGCGTACGAGCTCGGGGGCCGAGCGAATCGAAACCGTGCGCGGCATCGGCTACCGCCTGGCGGCCGCGGGCTCGTAGCCCGGCGCAGCGCAACCCAACCCGCGTCGGTCGACCTGAGTCGAAGGGTCTGTGACCGAGTTTGCGCTCACTAGTCGGCCATCAACTGTTCGCGAATATAAATGTTCGCCGAAGTACTTGCACCGTCGTCCCGTGCCATTGCCTGGAGGTATCGACGATCGGTGGAAGAGAGTGCCTGCACGGCGGGCGCATGAACGAGATCCCCGAGCCGGGTACTGGCTTCGGGGATGGCCCGGTTAGCGTGCGTGGCCGTGATGGTGGCGCTATCGCCCGCGTATCGCCACAGACGATGACCGACGCAGGCAAGCCCGGGCGTGCGTCTTCCGTGATAGTGAGCCTGATCCTCGATTGCATTGAGCGTCGCCGTCTTGCTCGTACCACCGGCGCCTCTGATGAGCATCGCTCGATCTGGAGCGCCAGGGCCATCGGTAATCGCTTCATCGGCTTCACGAATGATCGACCGCCGGCCGACCAGCACAGGTGGCGTGACACCAAAAGTCGGCGTAAACGGAATCGGCCCGCTCATACCGCTCCTCTAAATTTCTATTAATCCGTATTAATTTTATATACCGAGCGTACGCGCGCTCCTTTTTCATGTCGACGCTGCTCACCGTTATGCTCTTCCACGTGTTCGCGGTCATCGCGCTCGCGGTGTGGTTGAGCGGTTCGAAAAACGTATTATTCTTTCAGGGATGCGTCGGAATCAACGGTCAACGCTTTCACACGATCAAATTTCAATCGATGACAGCAGATGCCGAATGGCCAGCCACCCCAGATACCCTTAGTTTTCAAGACTATTAGCGTCTTTTCATTTTTCAATAGGGCGTCAATATTCTTGTCATGGATTCGCTGGAGAGCCCCCTATGCGCCGAACGCGGACGTGCATATGGCGCTTTCGCGAGTCGCGCAGGGTGCACGCTGCAGTCTCTCCCAGCAGAGTTTTCCATAGGCGCATTCAAGCCGAGGCGAGATGGCTGAGTTCTGCACGCGGCTCGCCTTACCCCGCCCGGTCGAGGTGCGAGGCCCGACGCACGAGGCGCGTGATACGAGCGATCGAGACCAGGCGTGCGAGCAACCCGGCGGCGGCCCGCTACTTGGCCAGGTTCACTCCGGCGTCGGAGGCGAGAACCTTGATGAGAGCGGATGCATTCTCTTCGCCGTATCCGGCGTCAAAGGCTCGCTCGATGGTTGAAACGGTGGCCATCGTGCCCGGTACCGCCACATCGAGACTTTCGGCGAAGTCCTTCACGAGGTTGCCGTCCTTGAGCATGAGCTTGAGCGCAAAGCTTGGGGAATAGTCATCCGCGATAACCGCAGAACCGACACCATCAAAGATTGGAGAGCGAAAGTCGGTGACCGAAAATACGCCGAGAACGTCGTGAAGATTAAGACCGGCTTTTTTCGCGAGGGACAGTGACTCCCCCAGCGCTTCCAGCTGGGCAGCAACCACGAGGTTTCCCACGAGCTTCATCTTCGCGCCATTCCCCGACGGCCCCATGTAGTGCATGGTGGCACTGATCGGCTCCAGCACGACTTTGGAACTTTCGAAGGTCGCTTCATCCCCGCCAACGACGATCCACAGACCTCCGTTGGCCGCCTCTCCCTTGGATCCAAAAACAGGCGCGTCGAGAAAGCGCACGCCGCGCGCAGAAAAGGCCGCGGCTTCAGCTGCGCTGGCGGCCGGGGAGATGGTCGACAGGTCGATGACAATCGACGTGACATCGACGCTCGCCGCAATTCCCCGGGCTCCGAGAACGACATCGGTGACTGCCACGTCGTCGGCCAGGGCATACATCACGAACTCGGCACCGGCGACGGCTTTTGCAATGCTGTCGGAAACAACAATACGCTCCGACGGCAACGCATCGGTCGCGACGGTGCTGCGGTTCCAGACCGTAACGTCGTGCCCGCCAGCAACGAGGTTGGCGACCATGCCTTGTCCCATGGTGCCTAAACCGATAAATGCGACTGCGCTCATGTTATTCCTGACTTATAGAAGGGTTCGCGTCACCGGTACGCGAATGATGGGGACTGGGTAGTTTGCGGCGACGATCGGATCGAACAGATCGTCGGTGATTCCCGCCGTCATCTGAGCGAGTGAAAAGACGCGAAAGAGCGCCTGACGCTCAAATTTGGAACTGTCCGCAACGAGAAAGGCAGACGTTGCAATGGAGAGCATCGTTTGTTTCAGCTCTAGCTCGTACCCATTGGTATTGGTGATGCCGTTCGCATTGACGGCATCCGCACCAAACACGGCGACGTCAACCTTGAGTTTCTTCAGTTGAGTGACTGCGTTGTCACCCCAGAGGGTATAGACATTCGGCAGCAACTCGCCGCCCAGAACGACGACGTGCGCATGCTTATGCGTTGCAATTTCGAGGCCAATGCGCAGATCGTTGGTGATCAACGTGAGACCACTGCGGTTGCTCAGGTGACGGGCGACTTCGAGGGTGGTTGACCCGCTATCGAGGAGCACGGTTTGCCCGTCACCGATTCGTTCGGCCATGGCCGCGCCAATAGCTGACTTTTCGGTGCCATGCTGTCGCTCCTTCACGCTGAAAGGAACGTCCTGCCGCGAAGCCGGCTCCGGTAGCGAGGCCCCACCATGACTGCGTTCAATCGTGCCGAGCTTCTCAAGCTTCTCGAGATCACGTCGAATGGTGGAGGCGTCAACGCCGAGGGCAGATGCGAGGGCGCCAACCTGCTGATATCCGGCTTCTTCAACCATTTTCAGAATGATCGACTGTCGAAGTTTGCTCACGTGCCCCCCGTGCTGAGTCTTTTATAACATTTGCGCGACATATACGGAATTCTTGCACGTTTCTGCGCGAAATTACATATTTCTGCCTAAATCTGTTTGACAAGTGCGCAAACGCACCGCATTCTAGAAACACAAAATGCGCTGGCCCTTCTGAGGCCAACGCCGGGGGCGTCTAAAGACATCACCTGATCCGCACACAAAGGAGTGAAAGATGAAGCGCAGAGGCTATAAGTCTTTGGCGGTTGCCGGTCTGGCAGCACTGGCCTTGACGGCCTGTGGAACGACCGGCAGCACGGGCGGCGGCGACAACGCCTCGGGGTCCATCGCCCCAGAGGACATGACGATGGTGACGGTCGTCAAGATCGCCGGTGTTGGTTGGTTTGACCGCATGGAGGTCGGCGTCGACAGCTACGCCGCCCGCACCGGAGTTGACGCCCGCCAGCAGGGCGCCGACGATGCCAGCCCGGAAAAGCAGATCCAGATCATTCAGGACCTTCTGCCGCAGTCCCCGACCGCCATCACGGTGGTCCCAAACTCCCCCGAAGCCTTGGAAAACATCCTTACTCAGGCCCGCGAGCAGGGGATCATTGTCGTCGCTCACGAAGCTGCCGGTATGAAAAACGTCGACGTTGATATTGAAGCGTTCGACAACAATTCCTACGGCCGGTTGATCATGGAAAACCTCGGCGACTGCATGGGCGGCACGGGCGAGTACGCAGCCTTCGTTGGAGGGCTCACTGCCAAGACGCACATGGACTGGGTCGGCGGCGCACAGGAATACGCCGATGAGAACTTCCCAGAAATCACTCGGGTCTCCGACCCGATCGAGTCCAAGGAAGATGAGAACACGGCCTACCAGCGGGCCAAGGAAGTTCTCGCCAAATACCCGAACATCAAGGGATTCCAAGGCTCAGCAGGAACTGACGTCGCAGGCATCGCCCGCGCCGTGCAGGAAGCGGGGCTGCAGGATGACGTCTGCGTAATGGGCACATCGATTCCCTCGGTCGCCAAGAAATACCTTGAAGACGGCTCCATCGACAAGGCCTTCTTCTGGGACCCGGCACTCGCCGGAGAAGCGATGCTCGCCGCCGCCCAGATTTTGGCCAATGGCGACACCATCAAAGAAGGTACCGACCTCGGCGTTGAAGGTTACAACTCGCTGATCCCGGTTGAAGGCATCGCCAATGCGTTCAACGGCAATGCATCGATCATCGTGGATAAGGACAACGTCGGCGACTTCGACTTCTAAGAACAGCAGCCACAGGGGATCCATCGCACCTGCAGCGATGGATCCCCTTCAGCGAAGGATCCCCTTCAGCGAAGGATCAGCATGAGCAACACAGACTCCACCGCACCCGATCGCTCAGTTCCCGTGCTCGAGGCACGCAACATCGTCAAGACCTATGGGGGCGTGACTGCCCTCAAAGGGGTATCACTCACGCTAACCTCAGGCCACGTTCATTGTTTGGCTGGCGAAAACGGATGCGGTAAGTCAACTCTGATCAAGATCATCAGCGGCGCTGAACGCCCGGATTCCGGTGAAATCCTGATCGACGGAGTTTCGCATCCATTCATGACTCCCAAGAAGGCCATCCAGCTGGGCATCCAGGTCATTTACCAGGACTTCTCGCTGTTTCCAAACCTCACAGTGGCAGAGAACATCGTGCTGACCTCCGCCGTCGCCCAAAAGCGTAAGACGTTTTCTCTCGCCCAGAGCCGCCCGCGCGCTCACGCTATCGTGCAGGAGCTGGGTCTCACTCTCAACCTCGATGCCTACGTGGAAACGCTCTCGGTGGCAGACCGCCAGCTCACAGCAATCTGTCGGGCGCTGATCAACGACGCCCGGGTCATCATCATGGACGAGCCAACGACGGCGTTGACTCACACCGAGGTCGACCGGTTGTTCGCACTGGTACGAAAACTTCAGGCCCGCGGAGTGGCCCTGATGTTTGTCAGTCACAAACTAGAAGAAGCCCTGTCGATCTCGCAGGACATCACAATCTTGCGCAGCGGCGATCGCGTCTCATCAGGCTCAGCGACAGACTTCGACCGCAGATCGATCTCTCGCCATATGACCGGTCGCGACATCGACGAGTCTCGGGTCATCAACCCACCCCAGTATGACGAACGGCCCGTGCTGGAAGTGCACGCTCTCACCCGCATGGGCGAATTCGAGAACATCACATTCGACCTGCACCGCGGTGAAATCCTGGGAATTACCGGGCTGCTCGGCTCGGGCCGTTCCGAGATCGCCGAATCGCTGTTCGGAGTGTTGCCGGCCGAGTCCGGGGACACTACCGTCAACGGCAGCAAAGTGCACATCCGTAGCATCCGCGATGCCATCGACGCCGGAATCGGCTACGTGCCCGAGGACCGGCTCACACAGGGGCTTTTCCTGGACAAATCCATCGCCGACAACATGATCGCCAGCTCACTCGACAAATATCGTATGAAAAATCACCTGCTCGATAACAAACGAATCGCCCGGACCATCTCGGTTTTTTTCGACAAACTACACATCAAGGCTCCCAATGTGAGCGCCCCAGTGCGGAGTCTCTCTGGCGGAAACGCGCAGCGTGTCGTCCTGGCCAAATGGCTCGCCAATCAACCCCAAATTCTCATTCTCAACGGTCCGACAGTAGGCGTTGACGTTGGGTCAAAGGAAGAGATCCTCACCCTCCTGCGCGCCGAGGCCGCGCACGGAATGGGGCTCATCGTTATTTCCGACGACGTTCCCGAGCTCGTCTCTGTGTGTAATCGCATCATTGTCATTCAGCAAGGCCGGTTGACGTCGTCGTTCACCGGCGACGAAATTCAGGTCGATGCGATCCAAGAACGGATGTCCGCATGAAGACGACGACGAGATGGTCACCGGCCGCTCTCCGTGGGGCCAACAACGAAGGCATCCTTGGGCTCATCGTGTTGTTCCTGATCATCGGAATGACCGCCGTCAATCCCGATTTCTTCAGTTTTGGCACATTCTTCTCCATCATCCGTGCTTCTGTCGTTCCGATGATCTTCGCCCTCGGCGTTCTCATCGTGATCGTCTCGGGTGGAATCGACGTATCTTTCCCGGCCATCGCGATTTTCTCCGCGTACACCACGGTCGTGCTGATGCAGACCAGCGGGATGGATTTCGGTGTACTCGGCGTTCTCGGGGTCGCGCTCGTGCTGGGGGCCCTGCTTGGGCTCATCAACGGCGGACTCATCGCGCGTTTCAAGCTTCCGACCCTCATCGTGACGCTGGGAACGCAGGGAATCTTCAAGGGAGTACTGCTCGCCTACGTCGGCTCCCGCTATATCGCCGAACTGCCCGCCAGCATGGCCAACTTCTCAACCATGGATCTTGTCTCGATCGGTGACGGAAGCACGGTCGCCTCGCTGCACGTTCTCATCGTGCCCGTAGTGATTCTCTGCCTGCTGGTTCACATCATGCTTCGCCGCACGATGTTTGGTCGAGGCATTTACGCAATCGGCGGTGATACCGAAGCCGCGCGGCGGGCCGGTTTCTCCGTCGTGAGAATCCAGCTGGCCCTATACGCCCTGGTCGGTGCTCTGGCCGCCTTCGGCGGTGTGCTGCACGTTACGCTCACTCGCAGCGCCAACCCGCAAGATCTGCTCGGAACGGAACTCGACATCATCGCGGCCGTTGTGCTGGGCGGGGCATCCATTTTCGGCGGTCGCGGGTCGGTACTCGGCACCGTCCTGGGCGTGCTGCTGATTCAACTCATCAACAACAGCCTCATCCTGATGGGAATCCCCTCGGCTTGGCAACGCACCGCAGTGGGTCTTCTGCTCGTCATCGGTGTCGGTATTCAAGCGCTGGGCGCACGTCGAGCGTCCAAGAAAGTCATCGTGCCCCGGGAAACGGTCGTGCCGTCATGAGTGAGCAGAAATCAAACGAGACGCGTCAAATTGCGTTGCAGACGGCCCGGAGCACCAATCAACGAATAGACAACGTCGTCTCGTCTTCTCTGGCACGTTTTCATGTCTCTCACGGTGTTGGACGCATGATCTTGCTCACGCTACTCGCGTTCGTCATCTTCACCATCGCCGCGCCGCAGGTGTTTCTGAACCCGCTGAACCTGCAAAACATTGCAATCACGTCGCCCGAGATCGGTTTATTGGCGTTGGCGGTCATGGTAGCGCTGCTCACGGGCGGCATCGACCTGTCGGTCGTGGCCATCGCCAACCTCACGACGATCACCATCTCCACGCTCTATTCCACCATCGCCGCCACCGACGAGGGCCTCGCGGACTCCCTCGGCCCGGTCATCGTTTTGGTCGGGTTTGTGGTGGGGCTGTTCGGCGGATTCATCAACGGACTTCTGGTGAGCAAGGTCGGAATCACCCCGATCTTGGCGACCCTGGGAACAATGCAAATATTCAACGGCATTGCAATCGTCTGGACCGGCGGCGAAACGCTGTACGGCGCGCCGGCCATGCTCAACACTGTGGGAACGGGCGCCATCGCCGGCATTCCCCTGCTCTTCGTGGTCTTCATCGCCGTCGCCGTGATCATCGCCGTGATCATCAACAAGACCGCATTGGGATCGACGATTCTGTTGCAGGGCGCTAACCCGGTAGCCGCAAAATTTTCGGGAATTCGCACGACGCGCACCCTCATGAGCACCTACCTCATCAGCGGGGCGCTGGCCGCGCTGGCGGGCATACTCATCATCAGCCGTAACCCCACGGCGAGCGCCGACTACGGGTCGTCCTACGTATTGCTCGTCATTGTCATCGCAATTCTCGGCGGTACCAACCCCACCGGCGGCTTCGGAACGGTGCTCGGCGTTGTTCTGGCGACACTGACCCTGCAGATCGTATCGAGCGGATTCAACATTGTGCGCCTCAGCTCTTACGAATACGCGATCGCGCAGGGCGTCATTCTGATCGGAGTTATGGTCATCGATCAGGTCACCCGCAACCGCCAGCGATCCGCGGTCCTCAAGCAGAGAAAATTAAAAGTGCAGCTACAGGCAAAGGACTCAAACCAATGAGAAAAATCATCAACAATCCCGACGACTTCGTCGATGAGTTCGTCGAGGGGATCTTGCTGGCGCACCCTACCCTGCTCAAAACGCCGGGTGACGATCGTCGTGTCCTGGTGCGTGCTGACGCCCCCGTTGCGGGCAAGGTCGGAATCGTCACCGGTGGCGGTTCCGGCCACCTCCCGCTGTTCAAGGGATACGTCGGCATGGGACTGTGCGACGGCGTCGCCATCGGAAACGTCTTCTCCTCACCGTCGTCAGAGCAGGTCTTGAAGGCAACCCAGGCGGTCGATGGTGGTGCCGGGGTGCTGTATCTCTTCGGGAATTACGGCGGCGATGTGTTGAACTTCGAACTCGCAGCAGATCTGGCCGAGATGGAGGACATCGAGACACTCTCGGTGCTCGGCACCGACGACGTCGCCAGCCAGCCGCATGAACGCAAGGCTGACCGTCGAGGTGTGGCAGGCATCCTCTTTGCGTATAAGTGCGCCGGCGCTGCTGCTGAACGCGGCGACGACCTGGCCGCTGTCGCTGCTGCCGCCCAAGACGCCATTGACCACACCGGAACCATGGGTATCGGTCTATCGCCGACGATCCTGCCGAGTGCCGGAAAGCCGACCTTTGAACTGGCCGACGGTGAGATGGAAGTGGGCATTGGCATTCACGGCGAGCCTGGAATCCATCGCGGTGCGTTGGAGAGCGCTGATCTCATTGCGGCCCGGTTGCTCACCCCCATTCTCGATGACCTCGACATCGCGTCGGGCGACCGCATTGCGGTGCTGGTCAACGGCATGGGCGCCACGCCGCTGGAAGAACTTTACGTTCTGTACCGGCGCATTTTCCAGCTGACCAGCGAGCGTGGCCTGACCATCGCCAAGTCGTATATCGGCGAGTATGCCACCAGCCTGGAAATGGCTGGCGCGTCCATTTCCGTGCTGAAGCTGAATGACGATCGGCTGGAGTTGCTCAATGCTCCCGCCCACTCACCATTCTTTCGAGAGGCCTGATCCATGAACACCCCTGAACTCAAGACCGCCATCGCTGACGGGCTGGCCCGCCTCTCGACGCACGCGGATGAATTGCGAGATCTCGATGCTGCCCTGGGTGATGGCGATCTGGGAATTACGGTTTCATCCGGCTCTCAGGCTGTCATCGATGCCCTCGGCCAGCTAGACGACTCCGTGTCACCGTCTGAGGTGGCGAAAGCCTGCGCGAAGGCGTTCGCTAATGCCAACCCGTCTACCATGGCTGCCCTCGTGGCGGGCGGGCTGCTGGCTGGGTCCAAGGTGTGGTCCGGTAAGACCACGATCGACCTCACCGACTCGATTGACTTCGCCCAGGCGGCTGCAGACAGCATCAGCACCCGGGGCAAGTCCCAACGGGGTGACAAGACCATCCTGGATGCCCTCATGCCGGCGATCGACGCGCTCCGAACCGCACCGACGACCGACACCGCGCTCAGCGCGGCTATTGCGGCCGCTGAAAAGGGTGTCGAAGACACTAAGGGCGTGCAATCGAGGCGCGGCCGGGCTGCCTGGCTCCAGGAGCGCAGCATCGGCCTGGCAGACCCCGGCGCGACAGCCTTTCTCAGGTTCTTGCAGGAATGGAAAACGCGCTAAGCCAGAAGCGGATGCACGATGCCATCGTTGATCAGAGCCAGCTCGCCCACGTAGAGATAGCAGCCCGGAGCCCGCAGATCTTTGACGATGTCCCAGTGCAATGCTGATTCGTTCGTTCCACCGCATTGCGGGTAGGCGCGTCCGAGTGCGATGTGTACGGTACCGAGAATCTTTTCGTCGATGAACAGATCGCCGGTCAGAATCTGCAGTGCCGCGTTGGTACCGATCCCCAACTCGCCGACACGGTTGGCACCCGCGTCGGTTGCCAACAGTCGGCGCGCCAGGCCTTCACCCTGAGTGGCGACGATGTCGGTAACCCGGCCATCGGTAAAGGTCAGTCGCAGGTTGCAGATCTCTGCGCCGGCGAACCAGAATGTGCCCGCAAACGTGATGTGACCATTGACACCGTCATCGAGTGGGGCGGTGGCCACTTCGCCGTCGGGAAGGTTGGCCTCCCCCGCAAACACGATCCACTTTCGCCCGCCGACTCGAAGGCGCAGATCCGTATCCGGAGTCAAGATGCGCACTTCGTCGGTCTGGTCCAAAACGTCGACGACACCTTCCCACCGTTCCCGCTGGGCATGCCAGTCGTCAATGCACCCCGCAAAGAATTGTGTCATCAGCTCGTCATAGCTGCATCCGATGAGCGTGGCCCACTCGGGTGTCGGCACCCGAACGATGGCCCAGCGGGTGTTCTGCCAGCGCAGCTCCGAGACGTGTCCCTTGCTTTTACGCTGCAGGGCCAGGCGCTCCTCGTCGACCGGCACCGGGTCGGGAGCGGCCATGACTCGAAAGGACACGTGAACGTCGGCCCACTCCATCGACGCGACCTCGAGCGCAGCGGGTGCGGCGAGGGTTTCCATCGACGCGTGAGCAACCGCAGCGCGATCAAACCGCTCGTCGGTTAGGAGCACCTGGGGCAGGCCGCCGCGGCGATAGACCTCCCGCACGAAGGCGTCAACGGCCGGAGTGCCCTGCGGGTCGGTCAAAAAGATGCTAACTTTCGAGCCTTCACCGACCCCAGTGCCGGTCGCGATTTGCGCGGCCAATGCATCCCATTGCAGATTCATACCGTCTCCTTTGTGGCGCGGGCGTTGATGAGTTCTTTGGTTGTGGCGTACAGGCGGTGGAAGTCGTCGTGGTCGGCGCGCAACTGCGCCTGATTGGCAACATTCGCCACTACCGTGCGCCCGGTGTGACACCACGACGCGATCTCAGCCCGACTGGTGAGATGACCCGTGCCGAACGCTGCCAGAGCGGCATCGCCGAATGCAGCGCCTTCGGTGTCGACGACGATCTGCGAGCTGTCCGTCAGGTCGCTCACGGTCTGCAGGAACAAGGGATTCTTAGTTCCACCGCCGACCGCATAAATGCGTGTTGGTGGCTTGCCGGCCAGAACAAATGCATTCAGCGCGTCGGCAATCGAGTGACCGATCCCTTCCATCATGGCCCGAGCGATATCGGCTCGAGTGTGATTCAGGGTGAGACCCGCGATGATTCCGCGCGCGTTCGCATCATGGATGGGGGTTCGTTCGCCGCTGAAATACGGCAGAAACAGCAGCCCCCGGGCACCCGGTTCAGAATCGTTGGCCAGTTGGAGCAGCGCAGAGAACATGCGCTGCGGTGACTCCCCGCCCGGCTGCAGTTCGAGCACGTCGCCCAGCCAGTGGGTGAGCGTTCCGGCGGTTGCCGTGCCGGCAGCCAGCACATAACTGCCCGGAAAAACGAAGGGCGCCGACCAGAGCACGTCGCTCGTGATCGGCTCGTCGAGCACTTCGATCATGTAGGTCGACGAGCCGTACATGAGCATCAGGTCTCCGGCGTGCACGACGGAGGATCCCACCGCTTCAGCCGGGGCATCTGTTGTGCCGACGATCACGGGTGTACCGGCAGGAATACCCGTTTGAGCCGCGGCCGCATCGGTGACATGGCCCGCGATATCGGTTGCCCAGGCCAGACGCGGCAACTGCTCAACGCTGATGAAGTCTTCACAGCCGGTGACGTTCCACGCCTGCTTGGCCAAATCGTAGAGCGGATGGAAATAGGCGGCCGTTCCATGATCGATAACGATTTCTCCGGTCAGTCGAGCAACGAGAAATGTCTGACTGGTCACGAAGTATGCGGCGCTATCGTACACGGCCGGCTCGTTTTCTTTTATCCAGAGTATTTTGGGGCCGGCCGACTGACTGGTGAGGGAATTGCCCGCTCGGGCGAGAATGGCGGGCGAACCGAGTCGCTCGGTGAGCGTCTCAATCTGAGCGCTTGCCCGGGTGTCAACGCCGTAGAGAATCGCCGGTCGCAACGGGTTCAAGTTCGCATCAATCGGCAGGACACAGGGCCCAATGGCGCTGACGCCCACCGCTCGAATGGCGCAGTCGACGCGGCCGGCCACGGCGGGGTCGGTGATAAGCGCTTGAGCAATTTCAGTCAGCGCCTGCCACCACACCGTTTCAGCATCGTGCTCGGCATGGCCAGCAACCGGTGTAGCCAGGGTATGCGGGCGCCGCGCTTGCGCCACGACGACGCCGGCACAATCAACCAATACACCCTTAGTTTCAAAGGTGCCGATATCGATGCCCAGAAAGAGTCCGTTTGCGGCCGCCGACATTTACAATCCTTGGCGCAGTGCGTGTACTTCGGTCATGAGCTTGGTCACTCGCGCGGTATCGACGGCATTCTCAAAGACCCCGTCAACCTTGAAGTAGGTTCCCACGATGGCAGCGTCGGCGATGGACAGTTGCTCGGCCACGTTGTTGGCGTTGACGCCCGTGTTGACAACGACGGGCGTGGAGCCCGCGTTGTCCTTCACCGTGCGCAGCACACTCGTGTCGGTCGCCGCGCCGGCGATGAGCCCGGACACGCAAAGACCGTCGGGACGGCAGTTGAACACGGTGGACTTGGCAACCGAGGCAATCGACCGGTCGGCGAGGTATCGCGCCGCCTCCGGAACGATGTTGAACAGAAGGCGCACGTTCTCGCCGCCCACAGCCACGCGGTGACGAGCAGTAGCGCCTACGTCGGTGTTCCACAGGCCAAAGTCGGATGCATAGACTCCCGTGAAAATCTCGCGCACGAATGACGCGCCAGTGGCGACCGCCAGATCGATCGAGGCGTTGGCATCCCAGAGCACATTCACCCCGAACGGCACGGTGATGTGTTCGCGAAGTTGCCCGATAATGCGCGCCATGGTTGTGGTCGTGATGGGTTCCACCTTGGTGAGATACGGAAGGCTGAACTCGTTGGAGATGAGGATTCCGTCGACCCCACCGGCCTGCAGGGCCTCGATCTCTCGCAACGCCAGTTCCATGACGCGATCTACGCCGCCAACCTGGTCAAAACCAGGATCGCCGGGCAGCGCCTGCAGGTGGCACATGCCGATAACAGGCTTCTTTACAGGGAATAGCTCATCTAGCCAAGTCACAATGACAACAGACCTTTCAGTCAGGGATCGAGATAAATCGAACAAGTATTGGTTGAATGATACACTGAAAATGTTCGAATAACCATGATTCCGCGTGTTCAGGAAGGCCGATCGTGAAAAACAAGCGCCACCAACGCATTCTGCAAATTCTCGAAGCCTCGGAGCGGGTGGAAGTGTCGGAATTGGCGCGTTTGCTCGAAGTCTCTGAGATGACAACCCGTCGCGACCTCCTGGAGCTTGAATCCACCGGCTCGTTGCGACGGGTGCATGGTGGCGCCGTGCGCGCACTGGGGCGAGCGTTCGAACCGACCTACCGTTCTCGGTCACTACAGTCGACGGAAACGAAAACGGCTATCGCGGCGGCGGCCGCACTCTATGTGAACGATGGGGATGCAATTGCACTCGACGTTGGCTCTACGGTGTTGCCCATGGTGGATGAGCTCGTCGGCCGCAGCAATCTGACGATCGTGACCTCGAATCTGCGCGTCGCCTGGGCCGTGGCCACACATCACGCACTCGACCGCTCTATCCGTCTCATCATCTCTGGGGGCGTCGTTCGCGCAGACGAGCTCAACATGACGGGAAATTCTGCCGTGGCGAACTACCGCACCATGCGCGTTGACAAAGCTTTCATCGGTCTGGGCGGGCTGACCGCTGACGCCGGTGCAACGGATTACAACCTGGAAGATGCTGAACTCAAACGCGTTCTGATCGATTCGGCACGCATGGTGATCGCCCTGGCCGATTCGTCGAAGCTGGGAAACGAAACCTTTGCGCTGGTCGCTGATCTCAACCAAATTGATGTGCTCATTACAGATGACAACGCCGACCCAGACATTCTTTCCCAACTGCGCACAGCGGGGCTCGAAGTAGTCGTGGTCAAAGCCGCGCCGTAAGCTCGGCGACCACCAGCTCACTATGTTCCCGCGCCTCATCCACGTCGGCGGCACCTCACACGCCGAGCGCAATGCCGACAAGGTGCTGCGTTGCTATGGGCAGGCCCCGGTGCCCGTCACCCCTCCATCTCTTCGTACCGTACTTCCACACGCTTGGACTCAAGCAGGTTCAGCACGGGCGTGTGCATGACTTCAAGCGCTCCATACTTTGCATCCGCGCCAATGAAGTAGAACCGAGTCGTCGAGGTCTCTCCCGGAGCCAATTCCACCGCCAGCTGACTCACCGGATACCCTGCTTCACTCGCCGGATGATACGGCATGGTCTCGCTCCCGCGCGTCACTTCCAGATTCTGTGAGTCAGGCGGTCCATAGGCCAGAATGATCGTCTTGATGTTGACCTGCACCACTCCGAACGCGCCCGGCCCGGTAACCGCTCCGCCTCAGCGACACGTCCGCGTCGAGCAGAGCCGTGTTCATCAGCGCCAGGTCGACCGCGTAGTACGGTCGCCCGTCGTTGCGACAGGCCACCTCGCCCAGGTCGATGCGCGTATCGAGATGAGTGTTCATCTTCGCGCCGGTAGCATCATTGAAATACACCCCAATTCTTTCAGCGGATGCGTCACTCACCGGCAAATCGCCGGTCAGCGTCGTGCCCGCGAACAGCCTCTGATCCTTATCGTGGGCGTTCCACAACAGAATACGACGCTCAAAGTCACCGGCCCCAGAATCTCTCTTGAAGAATCGGCTTAGACCACCGGTCGTAACCGTAAACCCTGCATCCCCCCGTCCACGGCCAGCGCCGTCCCGGTCGTCGAACCGGCTGATGGGGATGCCAGAAACGCGATGGCTGCTGCCACTTCCTCGGGCTTCACCAGCCGACCATGGGGTTGACGTGCTTCCAGGGCAGCGCGTTCCGCGGCTGGGTCTGTTGCTGTCTGTAATAGGCGCTCAACCCAAGGCGTGTCCGCGGTACCGGGATTGACGCAGTTGACCCGAATGCCCTCGTGGAGATGGTCGGCTGCCATGCTCAGGGTCAACGCCACCACCGCACCCTTAGATGCTGAGTAAAGTGCGCGATTCTGCAGACCGGCTGTTGCTGCCACCGAAGCCGTATTGACGATGGCCGCTGATGGCGACTTGCGCAGGTAAGGCAAGGCAGCGCGAGTGACACGCACAATCCCGAGAACATTAATGTCCAGCACCCGGTGCCACTCTTCCTCAGAATTATCCGCGATGGTCCCCTGCGCGCCGATCCCAGCGTTGTTGACGACGATGTCCAGTCGACCGAAACGCGTGATGACGGCAGCGACAGCGCGCCGAACAGACTCGTCGTCAGACACATCCGCTTCTACCACCACGTGCGGCACGTCCGCCGTGACGGGCATCAGATCCAGCACCACGACCTGGGCGCCCATCGCTGCCATGCGATTTGCTGTGGCCGCGCCAATTCCCGAAGCACCGCCCGTAACGAGCACTACCAAACCATCCAATTCCGATTTCATCGATTTCTCCAGTCCAGTGCTTTTTGTCATGCGTGTACGAAGGTCTGGCGCTGCCTGCCTAACCCCTCGACTTCGATCTCCACAACATCTCCACCACTGAGATAGGGGTATTTACCGGACAGAGCGACGCCACGCGGGGTCCCGGTCAGCACGACGTCACCCGGTTCCAAAGTGAGATATTGGCTGAGGTGGTAGATCAGGTAGTCGACCGGGAAGATCATGTCGGAGGTGTTGGAGTCTTGCCGCGCTTGCCCATTGACCCAGCTGCGCAGCCGCAGAGAACTCGCATCCACCTCCTCCGCCGGCACCAGCCAAGGCCCGAGCGGAGAGAAACCCGGTGAGCATTTCCCTTTCGACCATTGGCCGCCAGAATCCTCCAATTGAAAGGTGCGCTCAGATAGATCATTGGCCGTGACATAGCCCGCGATGTGGTCGGCGGATTGCTCAACGGTGTCGAGGTAACTCGCTCGCCGGCCGATGACGACGCCTAGTTCGACCTCCCAATCGGTCTTGGAACTGTGGCGGGGAATGCGGGTGTCGTCATCAGGCCCCGCCACGGTGTTTGGTGTCTTGAGAAAGATGATCGGCACCGTGGGCGGCGCAGACCCGGATTCGGCGGCATGCTCGGCATAGTTCATTCCGATGCAGATAATTGCCGATGGGCGCGCGATCGGTGCTCCCAGGCGTTCCCCGCTTAGGTCGATAACAGGCAGACTGCCCTCCCGGAGCGCCTGACGCACGATTTCGATCCCACCGTTTGCCAGAAATTCACCGGTGACGTCGTCGGTTAACGCGGTCAGGTCGTGCGCAATTTCGACACCGTGCTCGTCCGTGCCGAGAACGGCTGGTTTCTCGGCTCCAAGGGCGCCATACCGAATAAGTTTCATACTCTCTCCTTCACCGGAAGCAGGTTGGCCAGATAGCTGAACAAAGCGCGGATTCCGAAGGTCCACGGAGGGAGCTCCTCTGTGATGCCGGTCACGTTGCGCAGGCTTCCGAGGTGGTCGCTCTGAATAGTCACGATGTCGCCTAGCTCGTGGGTGAAACCGAGCCCCGGCGCGCCTCGATCTTGAGTGGGCGAGAACAAGGTTCCGGTAAATAAGGCAAATCCGTCAGGGTACTGATGGTGCGACCCACGAGCCGCGGCGACCAGTTCTTCAAATGGCCGACTGATGCGGGCCACGGAGTTTTGTCCCCGCAGGGAGTAGCCTTCGACGCCCAACACAGTGAGAGTGATTTCTTCGGTGCGCAGGGCGTCAATGGTAAAGGCACTGTCGAAGAGCCGAATGAAAGGGCCGACCGCACTTGATGCATTGTTGTCCTTCGCCATTCCCAAGAGCAGAGCGCTTCGCCCTTCCACGTCTCGAAGGTTGACATCGTTGCCGAGGGTGGCACCCCGCACTTCTCCCCGCGAGTCGGCCACGAGCACAAGTTCGGGTTCTGGATTGCTCCACGCGGAGAACGTTGGAATACCAACGCGCGCTCCAAAACCGACGGATGAGAGCACGGGCGCCTTAGTGAACACTTCCGGATCTGGGCCGATACCTACTTCGAGATACTGCGACCACATTCCTTGCGCGACCAAAATTTTCTTCGTTGCAGCGGCCTCATCAGTCCCCGGACGCAAGGACGCGAGATTACCACCCAAAGCCTCGACGACGAGCGCACGCACCTCGGCTGCACGGGAGGGATCGCCAGCGCATTTCTCTTCAATGACTCGTTCAATCATGCTCTCAACGAAGGTCACCCCACAAGCCTTGACGACTTGCAGGTCAACCGGGGCAAGCAGATGAGGCCGAGTCGGGTCTTCGGCTACGGATGCCGCCACCAGGTCGGATAGTTGCCATCGAGGTTTTCCGGCGCAGGAACCGATGATGTCGACGACATCCGTTCTGTCGATCAGCTCCGACACAGTATTGACCGTATCGGTCAGGTCATAGACCTGCCCGCCGCGCACAGAAGCGACACGTGGTCCCCCCGTACGGGGATCCCACACCCGACCAACCAGGAGAGCATCATCTGCATCGAGTGGCAAAATTCCGAGGTTGTCGTCCTCGCTCATGATGTGCTCTCTGTGCCAGAATCTTGGCGTTGCCAATGCCCATCGACGCGGCGGGAGATTTGCCACGGGTTCTCGTCTTGCAGCGAGGGAGGAAGCTGCACCGACGGAAAGCCCTGGTAGGCGACCGGCCGCATGAACCGCGCGATCGCGGCCGGTCCTACCGAGGTCGTGCGCTCGGCGGTTGTTGCAGGATAAGGTCCGCCATGGTGTTGCGCATACGAGACGGTCACGCCCGTTGGCCACTCATTCCACAACACTCGTCCACTTTTTTCCCGCAAGACGGCCAGGAGTGGGTCGATATCCTCCTCGGCTTGCGCCTGCACGCTTGCGGTCAGCTGGCCGTCAAGGAGTGTGGCCAGAGCGGCCAAGTCCTCTCCGGGCTTATAGCGAATCACCAGCGTCGCCGGTCCGAACATTTCTTGTTCCAATATTGCTGGGTTGGCCCGGATGACCTCTGCCGTTGTCAGGAGCACGGTCGGAGCGGGTGATTCGGCGAAGTCGCCCGCCAGTACCACCTCAATACCTTCGGTGGCACACATCTCGTCCAAGACCGAATCAAAGCCCGCTCGGAGTCTGGCGGTCAACAAGGGCGTGCGCTGCCCCTGAGCGACGTGGATTCCCATCACCCGAACCACCTGATCGCGGTTGGTTGGGGCGAATAACAGCCCGGGCTTAGTGCAAAACTGGCCCATGCCCATGGTGAACGACTGCGCATAGGCCGTCAGAATCTCATCTCCACGCAGCGCCCAAGCCCGTTCAGTCGCAAAAACCGGGTTGATGCTGCCCAACTCGCCGTAGAACGGGATGGGACGATCACGCGCGGCGATCCGATCGAGTAGTGCCCGTCCGCTGCGTGTGGAGCCGGTGAAGCCGACAGCCCGGGTCAGCGGATGATCGACGAGGGCTTCCGCAGCGTCGCGGCCAGTGACGGTCGAGAGCAGGTGCTCTGGTGCGCCAGCAGTTCGCAGCGCTTCGATGGCCACCTCTCCCGTGCGGCGCCCGAGTTCCTCGTGCCCTTCGTGAATCTTGTGTACGACTGCGCAACCGGCCGCGAGAGCCGATGCGGTGTCGCCGCCGAGCACGCTGAAGGCAAAGGGAAAGTTTGACGCACCGAATACACCCACGACGCCTAGCGGGATATTCACCCGTCGGATGTCGGGCCGTGGTCCCATACCCCACGCAACATCCACATGGTCGATAGTGGCATCGAGGTTCTCCCCGGCCAGGATTTCCGCAATGTACAGTCGCAGCTGAAAGACAGTACGTCGAAGTTCACCCCCGAGGCGATTGTCGGCCAAGTGGGTCTCCGCCTGTGCCAGCGCCACCAGCTCGTCAGCGTGAGCCTCACACGCCGCAGCTATTGCCTCCAACCAGGAAGCTCTCACGTGCGGGGTCACGTCTCGCGACGCTGTGAAAGCGGAATGGGCGGCCTCGATCTGCTGTTCGGCACTCATTGCGATGATCAAAACTGCCCGTTACCGGCGGCTGCACCCTGCGTGATCTCCAGCCACCCAGCACCGGCCGGGAACTCCCAGCGATCGCGAGATGCGGGATGCATCTCAGCACTCGTACCCGGCAGCCGAGGTGCCTGATAACGGCCATTCTCCACCCGGGCCGGCTCGGTGAAATGCTCGTGCAGGTGGTCCACGAACTCGATCATGCGGTTGTCCATCGTTCCGCTGACGGCTGCGTAGTCGAAGAAGGAGAAGTGTTGTACCAGTTCACACAGGCCCACGCCACCGGCGTGGGGACATACCGGGATATCAAATTTTGCTGCCAAAAGCAGGTTGGCCACGTTTTCGTTCACTCCAGCCACTCGTGTTGAATCGATCTGAATCACGTCGATGGCTTCTGCCTGAAGCAATTGCTTGAAAACAATGCGGTTGGCGACGGCTTCTCCCGTGGCGACCTTGACAGGCTTCACCCCACGGCGAATCTGGGCATGCCCGAGGATGTCATCAGTGCTCGTGGGCTCCTCGATCCACCAGGGGTCGAATTCTGCCAGTTCGTTGACCCAGTCGATCGCCTCTTGCGCTTCCCAGCGTTGGTTTGCATCGATAGAAATTTTGACTTGACTACCCACTGCTTCCCGCGCCAGGCGCATACGGCGCCTGTCGTCGGCGAGGTTGCCACCGACCTTGAGTTTGATCATCCCGAAGCCGTCCGCCACGGCCTGTCGGCTCAGTCGCACAAGCTTCTCATCGCTGTAGCCCAACCACCCCGGGGTTGTCGTGTAAGCGGGGAAACCATCCAGCTGAAGCTGGGCAATACGGGCTTCCTTTCCACTCGCGCCACGACTCAGAAGGTCGAGAGCATCGCTCGGAGTCAATGCGTTCTGGATATGAGTGAAGTCAACGACGCTCACGACCTCTTCGACCGGCATTTCGCTCAGGAGGAGCCAAAGCGGCTTCTTTTCTCGCTTGGCGCGGAGATCCCACAAGGCGTTGGTCAGCGCCCCGCAGGCCATGTGCGAGACTCCCTTTTCTGGGCCGAGCCACCGCATCTGGGAATCGTGCACGAGCCGTCGGGAGGCCTCTCCGAGGTCTCCTATGAGCTCGTCGATGTTGCGGCCGACGAGGAGCTGGCCATATGACCGGATGGCGGCGGTGACTATCTCGTTGCCGCGGCCACAGGTGAACACGAATCCGTGACCGGTCTCACCACTGTCGGTCGAGATGACCACGTAAGCGGATGAATAGTCGGGGTCAACGTTGACGGCGTCCGAGCCGTCCAACTCGAGTGAAGTGGGAAAGCGCACGTCCTGCGTGCGAACTGAAGTGATCTTGGACATGGAAAACTCTCAATCTGATTTAGGTGAAGCCCAGCACGGCTGGTAGCCACATGCTGAGCGCGGGTACAAAAGTGATGACGACGAGAGTTGCCAACATTGGGATGAAAAACGGCACAACTCCCTTGATGACCCGAGTGACCGGCACATTGGTCACACTGGACAAGACGAAGAGGACCAGCCCGACCGGCGGTGTAAGGAGTCCGATCAGAAGATTGAAGATCACTACAACTCCGAAATGCACGGGGCTGATGCCGAAGGTCTCGGCAACGGGGCCCAAGACGGGCACCAGGATGAGAATTGCAGCGGTGGGTTCGAGAACCGCGCCAATGATCAGCAACAACACGTTGACCAGAATGAGAAATACGATCGGGCTTGATGTGAAATTCAGAATGAATTCCGCCGCAAGCTGTGGCGCTTGCTCTCGGGCAAGAACCCAACCGAACAGCGCAGCCGCGGCAACGATGAGCAACACCGAGCCCGTCGTCTCCACGGATCCCAGCAGGATCCGGTACACCTTTCGCCAGGTCAGGGAGCCGTAGATCAGCGCGATAACGAAGATGTACAGTACTCCGACGCCGGCCGCCTCCGTGGGGGTGAACACGCCACTGAGAATTCCACCGAGAATGATCACGGCTGCTCCCAAGGCCGGGAGTGAACCGAGCAAGGAACGGCCGCGCGCCGCCCAACCTGTTCTTGGCAACACAAGGTGTCTCTGCTTTCGCATGAGCCACCACACCATTACGCACAAGCAGGCGATCAACACCAACGCCGGGAGGATCCCGGCCATGAATAGTGCCCCGACGGAGACACCGGCCGTAACCGCGTAGATGATAGCCGGGATACTGGGCGGGATCATCGGCGCGATCATCGACGAAGCGCCTGTGATCCCAAGGCTAAATTCCTCGCTATAGCCCCGTTTCTTCATCGCCGGAACTTGAATCTTGCCCATGGCTGCGGCATCCGCGATGGCCGCACCACTCATCCATGAGAACCCGAAGCTCGTGGCGATATTTACGTACCCCAGGCTTCCGCGAATGTGCCCGAGGAAGGCGATAGCGGTGGTGTAGAGCCGATCCGACAACCCTGAGATGTTCGCCAGGTTTCCGAGCAGGATGAACAGGGGCACCGCGAGAATCGCAAAATTGTTAACTCCGGAAACCGTTCTCTGAACAGCGATCCCCAACGACGCGGTCGGGTCGAGGAGTACATAGACGAGCGATGGCACCAGAAGCGAGATTGCGACAGGTACTCGCAGGGCGAGCAGGACCAGAAGTCCTCCGAGCATGAATAGGAGTATCACGAGTGTGGCCCTTCGGGGATATCCGTGCCGGTGACGTCTTCGAGGTTTGCCACAATGACAGGTGCCTGATCGGGGTGCCTAACATCCACGTAGGTGTTGAGCACACCGTGGAGAAAGATCAGCCCAAAGCCGACAACCGCAGAAGCATAGACAACGCTCATCGGAATCTGGGTGGCCGGCGCATTCAATTTGGCGGCTGAAAATGCGAACTGTGCACCGGCGACGGCCATCGAAGCTGACACGGCGAGCACGACCCCGATCGAGAAGCAATTCACGGCCTTCGCAGCGATCCCCGACAGCTTCGCTGCGATCAAATCGACCGTGACGTGCAGTCGTCTGGCCATAACGAATCCAGCCGAAATAAAGGTCAGCCACACCAGCGCGAAACGCGCAAGCTCTTCCGTCCACGTGAACGGAGCAGAGAACACAAAACGACTGATCACTTGGGTCAGAATGAGCACCAAGATGAGCACTAGGAGTCCTGCAGCCAACAGTCGTTCAACAGTGACAACGGCTCGGATCCCCGCGAATCTTGACTCCAGATAGTCAGGTTCGTCCGGATGAACCATCGTTATTTGTCGCTCTGGATGTCTTTGTACAGATCGCCCCACGTGACCTCGTTGGGAAGCATTTCTCTCGCCCGCTTCGCAAAGGCGTCACGGTCGACATCCTCATTGACTGTGATGCTGCCGTCCGCCTTCCAGTCGACGAGGATATCTTGCTCCTGAGTTTCGACGCACTCGCGCACTTCAGCCGCGGCAATGGCCATGGCGTCCTCCAGTGCAGACTGTTGCTCAGAACTGAGCGCCTCGAAGAGCGCAGTATTCGTCACGATGTTGACGCCCTGAATCATGTGACCGGTGATGTTGATGAAGTCCTGAACCTCATTGAACTTGGCCGTCGAAATTGTCGGAATGGGGTTCTCCTGGGCATCAATCACGCCCTGTTGAAGCGCCAGGTAAACCTCACCCAAGGCCATGGGCGTTGCCGTTCCGCCCATGATCTTGATGTTCGTCAGATAAAGGGGAGCATCAGGCGTTCGGATTTTTACGCCGTTCATATCGTCGGGACCGTTGATCTCCTTGTTGGACGTCACCTGCCTGGTGCCGTAATACCAACCGGACAACACCTTGATACCGGTCTCCTCGCTCATTTCATCGTAGATTTTCGCCATGGTGGGCCCGGCGATAGTTTCGGCGAAGTGATCGACGCTGTCGAACAGATACGCGCCGTCCAGGACAGCGGCCTCGTCATGCCAGACCCCGAGGAATGACGGGCCCGCTATTGCCAGGTCAAGGCCGCCGAGAGCGACCTGCTCCAGGGACTCTGCTTCAGAGCCCAGCTGACCGCTGGGAAAACTCTCGATGCTGATACCGCTGTCTTCGAGTTCCCGGTTGAGTGCGGTTACGCCACAGGTCTCCATAGGATGACTTGCCTCATAGACGTGAGCCAGCCTTAGGACCTTGCTGTCGCCACTATTGGAGGCATCACCCACCGCATCTGGCTCTGAGAGCCCGCAACCCGCGAGCGAAAGGGCAGCGACAGCCGCCAACGATAGGTGAAGGCACCTGATCAGGTTCTTTTTCTTCCCTACACGTGCGTCACTGTGCTTCGTGTGATTCAACATTTGCGTTCTCCCTTGAACTAATTGATGAGCTGAGCTGAAGTACTGCTGAGATTGAGTTAGTGGGGCCCTGACCTGTGCTGCACTGGCGCAATGTTCAGATGTTGCGCCAGCTGATCGAGAAGCCGATCGGTGGATGCGCTCAGAGGAATTGACTGTTCATTAGACCGAGCCCGTGATTGTTCGGGATCGCCAGGCGCAAGTATTTCCTCACCCGCTCGACCGGACTCCCGGATGCGCTCTTGAAGTTTTCCAACGCGCGCTTCGGTGTGTGCACGGCCCGTAAAAGCGCTGCTGTCGATCGTGATCAGAAGGTGGCCCGTGTTCATGCGGGATCCCGGATTGTTCCACATGTCCTCAGTTTCATGGGCGAAGGATGCCGTCCCCAGCGACGCCGCGATCGCCTCGAGCAACGCCGACACGGCCGACCCCTTGTGCCCACCGAACGGCGTCAAGGCCCCTGCCATCGCTTCTTGTGGATCTGTCGTGGGTTGCCCAGAGGAATCCATGGCCCATCCCTCTGGAAGGATCGTTCCTTCGTTCCGCGCCGCTATGACCTTTCCGTAGGCACCGGTGCTTGTTGCCATGTCCGCAGTGAGGGAATGCGCCCCCGAACTCGGGGCGCCGATGGTCAACGGGTTAGTACCGAATAGTTTCTCGCCACCACCAAATGGGGCAACGGCGGGTCCTGTGGTCGAGGTCAGAAAGGCGACGAAGCCGGCACCAGAGAGTTGGTCTACCCAGAAGGCCCCGGTTCCGTAATGGCTGCTGTTCTGTACGGCCACAGCGCAGACGCCGCGCGCGGCCGTGTGGGTCATGGCGTAATCAACGGCACGCGCCATCGCAACCTGGCCCAAGGCGCCGTCCGCATCTAGCAGGGCGCTGGAACCGGTGTCGGTGATCCATTTCATGTGCGGCAGGCTGTTAATTCCGCCGCTCTCGATCGCTGACACATACAGCGGCAAACGCAGAAGGCCGTGCGAGGCCGTGCCCTGCTGGTCAGCGCCGACCAGGGACCGAGCGGTTACTTCGGCGTCAGATGCCGGGACGCCCACCCTGTGGAGTGCCCGCTGGGCAAATTCAGTCAAATCTTGGACGCCGTACGTTGCCGACTCCATCATCATCCCCTCATTGGAAAAATACGATTCATTGGAATACTATATATATACGCCGATGACCGCAAGCACGTTTGGTTCATCAAAAAATTTGGAAGACTATCCCCAGGCCGTAGAAGCAAAGCGAAGGAAGAACAGAAGATGACTCACCATCAGGGCGATACGCCCGATTCGACACCTGCGCGACTGACTACGAGCGGCGTCTACGACCTGCTTCGCACACAAATTCTCGACAACATCATTCCCCCCGGCACTCGGGTCAATATCGACGCCATCTCCCGCAAGTTTGGAGTTTCTCCAACTCCCGTGCGCGAGGCACTGCGTCGATTGCAGGGCGACAACCTCCTGGTCACCGCGTCGAATCGGGGATACAGCACAACCCCGCTGTTGGATCTGGAGGGACTGCGGGAGCTGTTCGAGTTTCGGCTACTCGTTGAACCGTGGGCGGCACGTACAGCGGCAGCGAATCGCCTGGGAAATCCCGCTCACTACTTGAACACCGAGCTACAGGTTTTTATGAAACAGGCAGAAGGGCAAGACGACATACGTCAGCACCTGGTGACTCACGACTCCAGGTTTCATGAGCACATTCTGGCGGCTTCGGGAAACGATGTGGTTCGCCATGCCTATGAACAGACACATTGCCACCTTCATATCTTCCGCCTTTACCCGGCCGATATGAACGGGAGAATCACCATTGAGGAGCATCGTCGAGTCTGGGAAACCATTCGTGATTGTGAACCCGCTCAAGCTGAGAACGCCATGCACGAACACCTCAAGCGGGCGTTCCAAAGGTTCGCCAAGGCTTTCGATGAGGCGGGACGAGACAAAGTCGATCTCAGCGCCTACCTCTCACCGAGGCTCGCCATCGACGACGCTCAGCAGCCAGCTTAAGTAGCGGGCCGCAGGCTCCGCCGCGGGTCAGCGCTGCACCTGGGCACCTTGCCCGTTAACCAGGGCCTCGACCTCGGGGAGGGTGGCCATGGAGTTGTCACCGGGGGTCGTCATGGCGAGTGCGCCGTGGGCCGTTCCGTACTCGACGGCCCGCTCGAGTTCGTGTCCCTCGAGTAGCCCGAAGATGAGGCCCGACACGAATCCGTCGCCTCCACCGACCCGGTCGAGAATCTCCAGACGTTTGTATTGAGTTGACACGACCGTGGCCTCGTTTCGAGCCCTGGCCAGAGCGCTCCAGTCGTTGACTGTGGCCGAATGTACTTTTCGCACGGTCGAGGCCACCAGCCACAGATTCGGAAATCGCCCCAAGACCCTGCCCGCCAGGTCTTCCAGCGCCACATCCCCGCTGGGACAGACGCCGAGCCGGTCGGTGAAGTCGGTCGCTCCACCGACCAACACATCGGCGTGCTCGGCCAGCACGGTGAACACGGTGCGCGCCCGCTTTTGGGCAGCCTGGCCTCGCCAGAGGCTCGGTCGGTAGTTT
The DNA here is from genome assembly GCF_002929805.1 of Cryobacterium sp. Y50. GTDB lineage: Bacteria > Actinomycetota > Actinomycetes > Actinomycetales > Microbacteriaceae > Cryobacterium. The sequence continues at coordinate 102,098 of NZ_PJJM01000093.1, forward strand.
AAATCGATCGAGACAACGGTGCCGTGTTTGCGTGCCGACGCCATGGCCGCGAGCGCTGTTTGCGTCGTGGACTCAGACAAGCCCGCGAAGATGCCTCCGGTGTGCAGCCAGCGCACTCCGAGCGAGCCGAAGAGGTGGTCCCAATCAATCTCGGCGGGTTGCAGCAGGGACGCTGCGCTGTGACCGCGGTCAGAGACGCCCATAGCACTGCGCAAACCGAACCCACGCTCTGTGAAATTGAGCGCATTGCGCGCCTGACGCCCAACGCCATCGAAATCTCGCCAGACAATGAGTGATGAATCGACCCCGCCGGCCAGAATGAGATTTTCGGTCAGCCGCCCGATTTCGTTGTCGACAAGTGACGTCGCTACCGCCGTGCGCTGGCCGAAGGTGCTCGAGAGGCCACGAGCCGCGTTGTATTCTCCGCCGCCCTCCCAGACCGCGAAGTTGCGAGCCGTGCGAATGCGACCCTCCCCCGGGTCCAACCGCAGCATGACCTCGCCGAGGGACACCGCATCGAATCGACAGTCCCGCTTGGGCCGGACGACCGGCCGGCTCATCGAGACGCCACGCGTACGAGGGAGCTCGCTTCACGCGCCAGCCGGGCAATCTCGTCAAACTGCTGGCTGGCGATGAGTGCCTTGGTGGCCATCCAGCTGCCGCCCGCCGCGAAGATCGACGGGCTCGCCAGAAAGTCGCTGACGTTCGCGGCGTTCACCCCGCCGCTGGGCATGAAGCGCACGTCGGGGAACGGTTCGGCCAACGTTTCGATCATGGACCGCCCGCCCAGCTTGCCGGCCGGAAAGAACTTCACGTGGCTCAGGCCCGCAGCGACAGCGGCCTGAAGTTCGGTCGCAGTGGCGATGCCGGGAATCACCGCCACATTGTGGTGCAGACACCGTTCGACAACCTCGATACTTAACCCGGGGCTGACCACGAACGAGACGCCGGCTTCGACGACGAGGTCGACCTGCTCGGCATTCAAGACGGTACCGGCTCCCACCAGCATGTCGCCGCGGTCGCACAGCCGACGGATGGTCTGGAGGCCGGCATCCGTTCTCAGGGTGACTTCGGCCACGGGCAGCCCACCGCTCACGAGCGCATCGGCCAGGTCGGTCGCGTGTACCACGTCATCGAGAACGATCACGGGCACAATGCCGAGGTGTTCAAGTCGAAGTAGAACGGAATCTTCGGACGTTTGGGTCATAAGAGCTCCTGCTCTAAGAGGGAAAGGGCCACTACGGGGTTGCGCAGGGTTCCGAGACCGGTCAAGGTGATGGCGACATCGTCTCCGGGTTCGACACTCGCCGACGTACCAGGCGCGCCCATGAGCACGACATCGCCCGCGCCCAATGTCATGATCGAGCTGAGATAGACGAGCTGTTCGATCACGTCGTAGGCCAGGTCAGTCGTGGTTCCGTGCGCTCGCAGCACACCGTTCACCTCGACGTCTATGCTGACATCGCGCCAATCCAGCTGGGTCGTGATGTACGGCCCGAGCGGGGTGAACCCGTCACCGTTCTTGACCTGAGTCATTTTCTCGTCGAAGGCGACCTGGCCAATGGCGGTTACGTCATTGCCGATCGTGTACCCGAGAATGGCACCCGGTACCTCGTCAGGCGTTAAACACCGTGCGTCACGCCGCAGCACGACGGCGAGCTCGCCTTCAACGTTGACCGCACCGGTGCGGGCATCCAGAACGATGGCGCACTGCGGCCCGACCGCAGTGCGGGCCGATTTCAGGAACGCTTGCGGGGGCATCCGTCTATCGCCGGGACCGTTGTGCGCCATGCCGAGAATCACGCGGGGCTCGCAGGGCGCGAGCAGCCGCGCATCCGCTTCAAAGATGTCACCGGTCAGGCGCAACTCGGCGGCAAAAAGGTCACGGATGCCGCACCAGCGATGATCACGCCAGACCACCGCACGCGGCCCAGCGGGGGTGGCGATGCGGGCTAGCCGCTCGGAGGCAGCCCGAAGCCCGGGCAGGGCAGGCGCGGTGCTAGTAGAACTCAACGGTGTCGACCTGGTTGAGAAGCGGATGCCCGTCGAGCAGGTTGGCAGCGTTGGCCGCGAAGAGCTCAGCAATGAGCCGAGGCTCGTTGCCGGCGAGCGCCGCGGAGTGCGGGCTGATAAGAACGTTCGGCATGTTCCACAGCGGGCTCTGCGAGTCGAGGGGTTCGTGGGCGACGACGTCTAGGGCGGCATACCCGAGCTGCCCGTTCTGCAGGGCGGCGATCAGCGCGGGCTCGTCAACGACGGATCCTCGCCCCACATTGACCAGGGTCACACCGGGTTTAAGCGCAGAGAAGACCGCTTCGTCGACTAGCCCCTTCGTGGCGTCTGTGCCCGGCAAGGTGACGACGATACCGTCGACGCGAGGCAACACCTCGGCCAGGCTATCGGGGTGCACGACTTCGTCGGCCCCGTCGCACACCATCACACGCCGACTGGTGGCGATCACGTGGCAGCCGAACACACCGAGCAGGCGAATGACCTGACGGCCGATGCCGCCAGTACCGAGCACCAGAATGGTCTGGTCGGCCAGGTGGCGCATTTGCAGGCGTTCCGACCACAGGTGGTCCCGCTGCTGGGCAATAAGTTCGGGGAGTAGCTTGGCACCGGCGAGCAGCCCGAACAGAGCGAATTCGGCGAGCGGGCGGCCGTGTACTCCGGCCGAGGTCGTGAACAGCACGCGGTTGAGGTCGGCAAGGCTGAGCCCCGCCGCTTTCACCTGCCCTCCCCCACCGGCCGCCATGGTTTGTACCCACCGCAATCGTGGGTTCGCCACAACCGTTCGCTGCAGCGCCGCCGGATTCACGTCTGGAATGCCATAGAGCACCTCGGCAGAATCAATCAGGGTCTCGTACTGCTGTTGCTCGACCGGTGTGCGTGAGAAGGCGGGATCACCGCGATAATCGGTGGCAAACCGCCGAGTCGGCAGAAGACTCGGCTCCCACACCAGGTCGATGCGGGGTTCGAGAGCGACGATGAGATCGCACAATTCTTCGTCGAGCGGCGTGGCCATCACCACCCGCAGCCGCGAGGCGCTCACTCAGAGCAACTTGCTGAGAAAGGTTTGGGTGCGCACGTGCTGGGGCGATTCAAAGATCTGGGCGGGGGTGCCCTCCTCAACAATGACGCCGGCGTCCATGAACAGCACTCGGTCGGCGACCTCGCGGGCGAACCCCATTTCGTGGGTCACGACGACCATGGTCATACCTTCCTCGGCAAGTTTCTTCATGACGTCGAGCACATCCCCGACGGTTTCGGGGTCGAGAGCGGAGGTGGGTTCGTCGAAGAGCATGACGGTGGGTTCCATGGCGAGTGCACGCGCGATGGCAACCCGCTGCATCTGGCCGCCAGAGAGGGTGCTGGGGTAGACATCCGCTTTGCTGGTGAGCCCTACTTTTTCGAGCAGGACCATTCCGCGGGCGTGTGCATCGACGCGGCTGACCTTGCCGACCTTCATGGGTGCCAGCATGATGTTGTCGATGACCTTCATGTGCGGAAACACGTTGAAGGATTGAAAAACCATGCCAACGTCGCGTCTCACCGCGTTGAGGTTGGTTTTTGCACCGGTGAGGTTGTGACCACTGATGGTCACTTGCCCTTCTCTGAACGATTCGAGAAAGTTCAGGCAGCGCAGAAAGGTGCTCTTGCCTGACCCCGAGGGGCCAATCACACAGAGCACTTCACCCTCGGCGACCTCGCAGTCGATGCCTTTGAGCACCTCCAACTTTCCAAAACTCTTGTGCAGGCCTTCGACCGTGATGATCATGAGTTACTCCGTCCGACGACTGAAAAATTTGATGCGCTCATGCCAGCTTCCGTTCGTACCAGGTACCGAGTAGCGAAATGGGATAAGAAATGACGAAGTAGAGTGCGCCCACGATGAGGAACGTCGTCAACGGCTCCTGATTGAGGGTGGTGACGATTCGGCCCGCCCGGGTGAGATCGACGAATCCGATCACGGATACAAGAGAGGATGCCTTGACCAACGCGATCAGAAACCCGATGCCCGGTGGCACGGCGATCTTCATCGCCTGCGGAAAAATCACGTAACGGAGCCGAACAAAATAGTGCATCCCGAGCGCTTCCGCTGCTTCCGACTGTCCTTTGGGAACGGCTTGGATACCGCCACGGATAATCTCCGCCATGTAGGCCCCGGAATAGATCGAGAGACCCACAACTGCTGTGAACCCTCGTGAGAAGGTGAGCGCGGGGAGCATGAGCGGCAGGGCGAAATAAGTGAACAGCAAGATGATCAGGATAGGAACGCCGCGGATGAAGTTGACATACAGGGAACTGATTGCGCGGGCGATCCAGCTCGGGGATGCTTTGGCGGTGCCTAGCACTACGCCAATCAGGCTGCCAAGCACACCCGCGGCAACACAGATGACGAGGGTCAGACCGGCACCACGCAGCAGGGGCGGTAGATATTGCACGAAGTCCATCAGCTCTGCCCTACCATCTGAAAGCCAACCTCTCGGTGATTCTGGATCCGAACGCGATGGCTGCCGACGTCAGAAAGTAGAGCAAGGCACCCACACTGAAAATCTCCAGGGTGCGCAGTGTTTGCGAGTTGAGGTTCTGCAGCGTCGAGGTCAGTTCATCAAGAGCGATGACCGATCCAATCGACGAGAACAGAAACAACACAATGAACTGGTTGGTCAGGGCTGGCAAAACGTTGCGAATGCCCGGCTTGAGAATGACGTACCGAAAGGTTTGGTGAAACGGCATGCCGAGCGCAGTTCCGGCTTCGCGCAGGCCCTTCGGCACGGCACTAATGCCCGCACGAAAGATCTCGGCGGTGTAGGCGGAGTTGTTCAGGGTCATGCCGATCAGCACTGACCACAGAGGGTTGAAGTTGATGCCGATGGAGCCGAGCCCGAAATAGATCAGGTAGAGCTGCACCAGCAACGGGGTGTTGCGAATTACCTCGATGTAGCCATTGCTGAACAGTTGCAGAGCCTTGAACCGGCTCGCCTTCGCGAGGTAGATGAAAATACCCAATACACCGCCGGCCGCGAAACTGATCAGGGTGACGTAAATGCTCACCCAGAGGGCTTTCAGCATCACGGGCAGATACGGGAGAATATCGCCAAAGTAGAGGGTCATGCATGGCCTTTCTTGAGCACCACGTCACTGCATTCGGTACTCGCCGACCGGCAGGCTCCGGTCGACGAGCCGAGGGAACCTAGCCGATGATGTCGGGAAGGTCCTCGTTGCCCCACTTCTGGAACAGTTCTTGATTGGTGCCCGAAGCGTTGAGATTGCGAATGAAGTTGTTCAGGTAGTTGATCCAGACCTGGTCTTCCTTCAAAGCGCCCATGGAGACGAGTGACGGAAAGAGCACGGGCTCGTCAACGACCGCGTAATTTGCGTTGTCTTCGGCAAGTTGCGCCACGGTGGAGCTTCCTTCGACGAGGGCGTCGACCTTTCCAGCCTGCAGTGCCGCCATAGCGTCGGCGATCGTTTCGAATCGCTCGACATTCGTGTCGGGAAAGTTCTTGATCATGATGGAGTCGTTGGTGCTGCCTCGCGCCACGGAAACGCTCTTGCCAGCCAGATCCGCGTAGCTTTCAACCGGGTTGGCGGTGTTGAACATGACGCCGGCGCCGTGAGCGACGTAGGGAATCGTGAAGCCGGCCTCTTTCGCGCGTTCGTCAGTAGCGGTCCACTCGGAGATGTTCACGTCGACCCGGTCAGACTTGAGCAGGGGCAGGCGGCTGGTGCCATCAGTGCTGACCAGCTCAAGTTCGACGCCGAGGGCCTCGGCGAGCTTCTCGGCGATGTCGATGTCGTAGCCCTCAAAGCCTCCGTCTGGAGTCTGCACGCTCCACGGCGGGTAATCGGGAAGAACGGCGACTCGTACGGTGCCGCTCTTGATCACCTTGTCGAGTTGGCTTGCGGCAGCGGTGCTACCGCCCGCGCTGTTCTCGGGCGACGTGCACCCCGACAGCAGGAGTGCGCACGCAAGCGCGGGAATAAGGACGAGTTTGGAATTCAACCGACGCATGTGCAACATCTCCAGAGTTAACTTCATTGGTACCTACCCGGATGTACTCCCGAATAGTGGGAGCACCTTTTACTATGTGAGAATATAGCATCAGCGAGGCTATTCCAGATAATCCGAATATCCCAACTAGGCTCAGGCGAACCAGCTGCCACCGAGAGGCGAACGACCATGCCAGACACTCCAGCACCGGCACCCAGCCGCGACATGGTGGGCAAAGCCCTGTCATTATTGACGCTGCTCGGCCAGCATCCGCATGGCGCGGTTGCCTCCGCCCTGGCTCGGGAGTCGGGGTTTCCGCTGAGCACAGCACACCGGCTGCTCGGCACTCTGGTGCGCGAGGGCTACGCCAAATTCGACCCGACCACCCGTCAGTACACGGTGGGGCTGCGCATCTTTCAGCTCGCCCAGACCGTGGCAGTGGCCTACGGCTTCGCCGGAATGACCCGCCCCATTCTGGAAGGCATCTCAGCCTTCACCCACGAGGCGACCCTGCTGGCCGTGCTCGACGGGGACCGCCAGCTCTACGTGCACACCGTGCAGGGGCCGCAGCAGGTACGCGTTGTGGGCGAGCCGGGCACACACGGGCCGCTGCACTGCGCCGCCGTCGGCAAGGTACTCATTGCGTTCTCGCCGGACGACGTGCGCAACCACCTGATTAACACGCTCGCCCTTGACCGATTCACCGCGAACACTATCACCGACCGCGACGCCTTTCGCACCGAGATCGAAGCGGTGTACACGCGCGGCTACGCCGTAGCCGACGAGGAGCACGAAGTGGGTATTCGAGCGATTAGCGTGCCCATTTTCGTGAACCAGAAAATCGTGGCCGCCGTCGCCACCGCCGCGCCAGCCTTTCGCGCCAGCATCGACCAGTTGGCACAGCAGGTGCCTCAGCTCGAGGAAGCTGCCCGCTCGCTTTCCACGGTGATGGCGCTGCGCTGAGACGCGACCCGCGTTCGGTACCGTCATTGAGGCCGCCAGGTACGTGCCGCTCACGGTTACCGATGACCGATGGGTCAGAGAGCTCGGTGCATCCGTATATCCCTTGCCTCAATTGCCTTCCAGCCACGACGAGACGAACGCCCGTAGTGTGGCAGTCGAAACAAAATTCGTCCTCCTATACCCCTCAATGGGGAACCCCCACTCCCGTAGTATTAGACACAGTGGCTACTTGCCACAGCAGGCACGCACACTCGGGGGAGGTGACCGCATTTGTCTAGCACGACACACACGCAAAAACGGGTGGATCCGGCTCACGATTGGCATGCCGTCTACTCGTCCCGCCTCACCCTCACCGACTTTCTGGTACTCATCTGGGTCGTGTTCGGCGTGCAGATCGCCTGGTTCGGCTTCGATAACGCCAACCTGGCCGTGCGTTCCAGCGATCTCGCCGTCTCATACACCGCGGTATCGATCATTCTCATCGCCAGCTGGATGGCCGTGCTCAACATCTATGGCACGCGCACCGACCGCGTGCTCGGTACCGGATTCGACGAGTACAAGCTGATCGTCGGGGCATCCGTTCGGCTATTCGGTCTCCTTGCCATCGTCGCGTACCTGTTTAAGATCGACGTGGCGCGCGGTTACATTTTGCTCGCCTTTCCCCTCGGCATCGTCGTGCTCGTGTTCTCGCGGTGGATGTGGCGCCAGTGGCTGGTCGCCCAACGCGCACACGGCCGGTACACCTCCCGGGTGATTCTGGTCGGCACGCAAGAGTCCTCCGCCCGCATCGCAAGCAAGCTGCAGACCCGCCTCGGCGCCGGCTACCTCGTGGTCGGCGCGTGCGTCACTGCCGGCCCGGCCGACCAGCACCTGCCGGGCAGCACCGTGCCCGTGCTCGGCGGCATCGACGATGTGCACGCCGCCCTCGATTCCCTCACCGCCGACACGGTGATCGTCACCAGCAGCGACGCCATCTCACCCACGCGCATGCGCGAACTCAGCTGGAGTCTCGAACCCAGCCGCCACCACCTCATCATGGTGCCGCGCCTCATCGACGTAAGCGGCCCGCGCATTCATACCCGCCCGGTCGCCGGACTGCCGCTCATTCACGTCGAGACCCCCCGCTACGAAGGCCAGACCCACTTCACTAAACGCGCCTTCGACATCGTCGGCTCAGCACTGCTTATTGTGGCGCTCTCCCCCGTGCTGGCGGCCATCGCGCTCACCGTGCGGCTCAGCGGCACGGGTGCGGTGCTGTTTCGCCAGCAACGCGTGGGCCACAAAGGCCAGCGCTTTCAGATGCTCAAGTTTCGGTCGATGGTAGCAGATGCCGAGGCTCGCCTGGCCGCACTGCAAGACTCCCCCCGCGCCGTCGGTAACTCGGTGATGTTCAAGATGAAAAACGACCCCCGCGTCACTCGCGCCGGCCGGTTTCTGCGCCGCTACAGCCTCGACGAACTGCCCCAGCTGTTCAACGTGCTCACAGGGTCTATGTCACTCGTGGGCCCCCGCCCACCGCTCGAAACCGAGATCACCGAGTACGAGTTGCACGTGCACCGCCGCTTTCTGGTCAAGCCCGGCATCACCGGGCTCTGGCAAGTCAGCGGCCGCTCCAACCTCACCTGGGAGGAAACCGTGCGCCTCGACCTTTATTACGTCGAAAATTGGTCACTCATGGGCGACCTCGTCATTCTCTGGCGCACCGCCAAAGCCGTACTGGCCCGAGACGGCGCATTTTAGGCGGATGCTGCATCCCGGCCCGCAGGTAGGACCCGAGAAAACAAGACGAGCCCGACTGTACAGTGCAACCTATCTGCCAATAGCTCGCCCCGACAGTGCTGGGCTATGGACTTCAGGTACTCGAGGGTCATGTCCCATTAGGTAGTGTTGTTTTCCGCTCCTGAGTATTGCTGCGTTAACGTAGCGAGCCACCTTGGGATGGTCAGTGAATACCGACTAAATCTCAATACCGTTCAGTTAAGCACTTGAATGGTGATTTCTGGTTCGTGAACGGGTTGTGGCCAGTGGGCGTGGTGGAAGCGTTTGGCGGGCCATTTCGAGACCTTGCGTTTGATGACGCGAGGGTTTGATCGTCGTCGACGCGGGTGGGGGCAACCGTCGGATGAGGGCGCGGACCGCATGGCGCCAGACCGCTTTGGCGTCGTCAGGCTGTGGAGGGAGAAAAAGCGCCCTGACCGACTGAGCGGCGGGCGATGCGGAGTGCGGCGATAAAGGAGACCCGGTCGGGGTCTCGGTGAGCGTGCTGGGCGGCCTTGACCATGAGGGTGCGGATCGCGTCGTGGCAGCACAGGTGGCCCCAGATTTCCTGCTTGACCAGCTCCGGGGATTTGGACCGCAGCACCATGCGCGGGCCACGTTGATGAGTTTTCAACTCGTCAAACACCGACTCAATCTCCCACCGTTCGGGATACACGGTT
>NZ_PJJM01000099.1 GCF_002929805.1 Cryobacterium sp. Y50
GACTACGGCACACTAGAACCACACGAGAGTGGCCCTGTTTTCAGTTGGCAGAAGTGGCCCTGTTTTCAGTCGGCGTTAACACCCTCGACACGATCCGTGCGGGAACGCCGGTGTCGGCGGCCATCCGGGCCTTGCCAGTGCGTTAGCGTGTGCGACCTCCAGAACGGCCGCGTCACGTTCCGGACTGGTCAGGGATTGCATCGAGTGCCTCCGCGACGACCGGCCGCTGAGGCCGGCTTTACCTTCGGCACGATAGCGGCGCACCCACCGGTAGGCGCACTGCCGAGGGAAGCCGAGTTCCTTGGCGATATGCGCGACTAAACGACCACCCAACACCCTTTCGACCCGAAGAGCCTTTCCTCGAACGGCCAGCCCGGCATTAATATGTGCTTTGAGGTCCTGTGCCCGCGGAGTGGTCTTTCTACGAGGCATTTGTAGTCAAGTACGCCGTATGTGCCGGTTATCCACGCTAGCCTGACCACGCAGAGAGCAGCGATTATGCCGGCCGACGAACGATCCCGTTGCAGCTCGACACCGATGCTGACGCCGGACGGAACCTCGCCGACCTTTCGGAGCGGACCCTGGTCTCCGGTTGCATGGCCTGAATCGACCGGGTCTCGGTACGGTACGAAGTAACGAAGGACCCAGCCGAACGCGGAGTGCAGGTGCCAGAAACCAGTGGCGCCATGCAGCACACGGTGCTGAGTTTTCGCCAGCTGCGCGCCCATCATGACAAGGTTGGCGGCTGGATTGTCCGCGTGTTGACGCAGGCGATTCGGAGCATCCTGATCGGCTCTTCGTGACGTTTGGTAGAGCGCTTTTTGGCATGATCGCCGGGCACCCGGCGGCACCTCGAATGGACGAGCGGCAGCAGAGGCCGACTACGTGTTCCTGGCAGATTCAGAAGGCAATCGGTTCTCTGTCGTCGATCATGCTGGCTGAAGACTGGCTATCGGAACACCACTGGTTTTTGCGGCACGTGGTTGTTTCGGTCATTGTCGGTCGTCGAGGTCGTCGAGGTCGTCGAGGTCGCCCGGTGCAGGGGGCGCAAGTGTGGAAAGTTCGTGGGGTGGAGCCCTCTCTCGAATGTTTGACGTATGCCGCGAAGATGCGGCAGCACATTATCATCGGGACGGACCTTGACTTGTCGTTGGGCTGATCCATCGTTCGATCAGAGCATGAGGTCCAGGACCGTACGACGCTGCGCGGGCGCACGGCACCTGGACCTCATCCTTGGCCGGACGACTCGCTGCTAGTGCAGGACTCCGCAGGCGACGGGGTCGGTTGCCTCGGCGGGGAGGGTGGGGTCTAGTTCGCTTGCACCTTCGGGATCGCTGAGGTTGTATGTGCCGTTGCCGTCGTAGTCGTTTCCGTGGATCACAACTACTCCTTCACCGTCGCGGATGGCTTCGGCGATCTGCGCAGCGGTGCCGAGCCCGTCGGCTCCCGAGTAGCCGGTTCCGGCCACGTCCGTGAATCTAATGTCAGTCCGAAGGTAGTTATAGGAGCCATTCTTCGAGACTGGGAACCGGGAAACGTCCAGAAAACTGGCCGGTGTGGTGTCTCCACTGGTGTTCAGGGAAACCACAACAGGGCCGTAGGCCGGAACACCCTCAACTGTATTCAGTCGTCCGTCACCGTTGCTGTCCAACGCCAGGGTGGGGCATTCGTTCTGTGCTTGTTCCCCGTAGTGGATGTGTTGGGCGTGCGGAGCATCGGGCGTCAGACCCCTTGCGCGGATCCCGATCGCCCGGATCGTCTCTCCGCGAACGACAGCGAACGCCCTACCCGACGCGCCTGAGTCGTTAAGCTCCGTAAGGTGGGCGGTGAGCACGACGTTACCGCGCACGGGTTTTGGGACATGCGCTGATGCCGGCACAGCGCCCAGCGATACGGCGACCAGCGCGACTGCACTCGCTCCGAGTATCAGTCTCATGTTCTTCTTCACGATTCACTCCATTGTGTCCTCGCCCGTCGGGACGATCCCAACGGTTAGATGCGACAGGCTTAGTTCGTAGCCCTCTGCCAGACGGATTGGATTGGTGTTGTACTTGTAAAAGTCAGGCAATAAACCTGAGACGGTTTCGACTCGGGGCTGGCCCAGTGGTTCCACGAAGGCCTGACGGCAGATCGGCCGGCATTCCTGCACGCATTCCTCACGATGACCATCCCGCAAGAGAAGTTCGACGACCTGCTCAGGCGCACCACGCTGGCCTTACCGTCTTCCGAGTAGAGCGACCATAGACGACTCACCCGCCAATTTGGTCGGTGAGCCCTCTGATCGCGAGGCCGAGAAACTACGCCAGTATGGGGCGGCGAACCGCGACCGGATCCGTGAGCTGAGTCGACTCTAGTGCGAACGCCTCGACCACATCTGGCAGCTCAACCGCGACTCGATGCGTCGGGCGAGGCTCGCCGGCACCACCAGATTGGGGTGCGTGCCAGGGGAGGGGAAGGAACGTGCGAAGCGCTGGCGGGAAGTTTACCCCGCCGCACGAAGCAGATCTCCCGGCAGTGGGCCGAGCGTAACAAGAAATGCCGGGACGAGTTGCAGCGCAACCGGCGGAGTGACCCAAAGACGTATCAGTCCGAGCTGTAAGCCAACGCTGCAGCGCGACACCTCAAGCGAGGCCTGAGTCGGGCCGGCTTCCCGCCGAAGCTTCTGTACGCGACGGCCTCGGCCGAGCGCCGCGCGAACGAGCGCGAAGCCGACGCTTACTTCAGTGACCCATCGCGCTCCGGTGGGGAACCGTTGACAGGTGGACTCACCTGTTAGTCGGCGAGGTGCAGCTCGTCGACAAGCTGCGTGATACGCGTTCGCGCGGCGGTTCCCAAGCCCCGGATTGGGCGGGGCAGGCAGTCGGCCGCGACGAGACCCAGATATTCCGCGATCGCCGCGGTGACGCGGTAGCTGCCGTGTGCGGCGAACAGCTCCCACAGCGGTTGCAGCCTCGCCGATTCAGCTACGGCTCCGGCGTGGTCGCCGGAGAGTGCGGCACGGGTGATCGTCAGAGCGGGGGTGGGGAGGGTGCCGCCGATAACGGAGTACCAGACGTCACAACCGGCGTTGAGACCGGTCGCTGCGGAGCTGTCGCCTGACACGCCCACCTTTACGGTGCCGGGGATGTCGTTACGGATCGCCTGCACACGCGCTGCCGCCTTGCTGAGATCGGCAGGAACGCCGGGGATTTTGATTGATGCCACGTGCGGCAGAGTCGCGATCCGCGCGTAGAGGTCATTGGTGAATGTGAAATGAGTGGTGCCGGGATTGTCGTAGACCACGAGTGGCACGGACAGGTCGGCGGTGACGTCTTCGAACAGACCAAATACTTCATCGTCGCCGAGCGACTGATAGGTGACGGGGGCGAGCAGCACCGCATGCGCGCCGACCTCTTGCGCGTCGTCCGCGAACATTCGCACCTGAGAAGTTCGCAGAGCGCCAATTCCTATGATGACGGGCACCGTGCCGGCATGCTGCACAGTGACCTGAGCGACGCGACGGCGCTCGTCTCGATCGAGGTACATGTATGAGCCCGTTGACCCGAGCGCGGTGATCGAGTCGACTCCAGCGAGGGTCAAGCGTTCGACCAGGCATGCGTAGGCCGGTTCGTCGAAGGCGTCATCGCGGAGCGGGGTATGCGGGAAAGCGCTGAGATCGGTGAACATCGGCTCTCCAATCGTCGGTGTGCGGGGCGTTTAGGCGGTCAGGGCTGGAGCTGACGCACTATCAGTTTTCGGCTATGAGCCGCAGGCCGTCCCTATCATTTGGTCCCGTCTAACGGGAAGAACGTTCCTGAGGGGCTGCGGGCGTACCAGCCAACCGTTCCTGTGGGCGGAGTGGCCGCATTCCGCGCTTGTGTGGCGGCCCACTCTTCGCGTGCGTGTGCGGCTCGCGCCCTGAAAGCTGCTCCAGCAGAAAAATTGGATGCCGGTTCATCGCTGTGCAGCTGCGCGATGGCAGCGTTATTCTCGAACGAGCGATACTCGACTGAAAACTCGGGTCCAATTTCGTTGGATACCTCCCGCGCGAGTTCCAAGCCTTGGGCATTGAACGCATGCAGCTTGTTCACCGACCGCCATTCGAAGTTGTCGGTGAGCGCATCGTAGTACTGTGCCTCCCACGAGGTCAGGCGATCCACGAGTTCGCTTGAGAGTTCAGTTTCGGAATAGGGCATTGGGTCGCTGAACCATATGACCGATTGAGCATAGTCCGGGAAGACTCGCACGATGTCAGTTTCATACTCGGATGGGCCGTTTTGAGTCATGCTGTTGAGGATAGCGTTCAGTCGCTCGTCGAGACCGCGGTGGAGACACTGAACGACGCCCGCGTCAACAGCGAGCACGGTACGACGCAGTGTCTCAGCGAAGACTACATCCATAATGCGCCCTACCGCCTGTTATTTCCGGGCCCATTGACCACACACGCCGTCGAAGTGATGGTAGGTCATGGCTACCGCGCAGAGATTGTCCTCGTCCGGAGACTTCTGCGCGTGCCTGACGGAAATCCCGCAAACCGTTTCAACGGCATCGGGGCTGGTCGAGTACGCCGAACGCGCAAGATACGAGCCGATTCTCGCCATCCACGTCACCCTCGACGTGTGGGATTAAGCGCTCGTGGCGGCCAAGTGCCTGCGCGGGGATGGGGTCCGAATCAGCGCTCCGATCAGGTCCGGGTATCTGGCAGCGCCGCTACCCGACCAGGCGTTTGCTCACGTCCGCCAGCTGGTCAGCATCCAACTCGAACAAATCGTCGGCTCCCGCAGTTGCCGCACCCAATAGAGCGGTGCATTCCGGCAGGAGTTGCTCGGCATAGAACCGCGCGAGTACCAGCTGAGTCTCGGCGAAAGCGGCGTCGCCGGTGGCCGGACCGGCCAGCGCCGATCGCGCCATCAGCCATCCGCCAAGGCACAGGCCCCACATCCGCAGATATGGGCCGGAACCGGCGAGCATCGCATTCGGGTCCGCACGACCGGTGCGGAGCATCCACTCGGTGGCCGTCTCCAGTGACGCCAAGTGCTGGTCGAGCTGTACCCGGATGGACGTGAACGCGTCGCCGGCTGCCGCGAGCTCCGCGATGATTTCGCGCATACCGGCCAGGAACTCAGTAGCCGACGCTCCACCGCGCACGCTCAGCTTGCGGCCGACCAGGTCTGCAGCCTGAATGCCGTTGGTCCCCTCGTAGATCGGCGCAATCCGGGCGTCGCGCAAATGCTGCGCAACGCCCGTCTCCTCGATATAGCCCATGCCACCGTGGATCTGCAGGGCAAGGGAAGTCAGTTCGTCTCCGAGGTCGGTGCCGAACGACTTGCAGATCGGAGTGAGCAATCCCACAATCTCCTCGGCCCGCGCACGCGAAACCGGGTCGGGGTCGTGCGTGCTGTGGTCGAAATGTGCAGCGTTCAGCAGCATCATCCGGCGCAGTGCGGCGATGTGTGCCTTCTGCGTCATCAACATCCGGCGCACGTCGGGGAATTCGATGATGGCCGAGTCGGGGCTGGCCGCGCCGATCGCGAGCCCCTGGCGACGTTCCTGGGCGTAAGCGAGCGATTGCTGGTAGGCGCGTTCGGCCACTGCCAGACCCTGCATGCCGACTGAAAGCCGTGCGCTGTTCATCATGACGAACATGATCTGCATTCCCATGTTCTCGTCACCGATCAGATAACCGGTGGCGTCATCGTAGGAAAGCACGCACGTTGGTGCGCCGTGGATGCCGAGCTTATGCTCGATAGACAGTGCGCTTACGCCGTTTTGCTCACCAAGGGTGCCGTCATCATTCATCAGGAACTTCGGCACGATAAAGCAGGAGATACCCTTGGTGCCCGCCGGCGAACCGGGCGTGCGAGCGAGCACGAGGTGTATGATCTGTTCGGCCATGTCGTGTTCACCGAACGTGATGAAGATCTTCTGCCCGGAGAGCGCGTAGCTGCCGTCGTCGCGTTGCACCGCGCGGGTGGTCAAAGCACCGACATCCGACCCGGCCTGCGGTTCCGTGAGATTCATCGTTCCGGTCCACTCGCCGGTGACCATCTTCGGCAGGAAAAGCTGCTGCTGCTTGGCGCTGCCGTAATGCACCAGCGCTTCGATTGCCCCCTGGGTGAGCAGTGGGCACAGCGCGAAAGCCATGTTCGCGCTGGTCATGAGCTCCTGCACGATCAGACCGATCGTTCGCGGGAACCCACCGCCGCCGAATTCCTCCGGCAGTGGAAGCGCACCCCAGCCGGCATCGACGTACTGGTGATAGGCATCCGCAAACCCCGGAGGGGTGAGCACAGAACCGTCCGACTGCCACCGGGCGCCCACCAGGTCGCCGGTTCGATTGGTCGGTGCGACCACCTCTGCCATGAACTCGCCGCACTGATCGAGGAGTTCGACGACGGTTTCGAGATCGGCGTGCTCGTAGCCGGGCAGTCGGGCGATGTCGGGGTATCCCACCACATGCTCGAGGACGAAGGTGATGTCGGAAAGAGGAGGACTGAAGTGGCTCACAATCGCCAGCGTGCTGCATCGTGCGAGTTCGGACGATTCTTGTGGTGGATTCCTACAGCTTCGCAGCACGCCTGACCACTCTGGCAGTGGTGGTCCTACAACACGCGACGAATTCCAGCTATCGGCTCACCGTTCCCGTGAGGGAGGCGATCGGGCGCAACAACAACGGCCTCGCGGCGACCCATGCGGCGACCATGACCAGGAGTGATGCGGCGAAGATCCAGAACCCGATCCAATTCTCCGAATCGCTGCCGCCGTACATATGGTTCAGGTTGCGCAGTGCTCCGGTTGCGAGCACCAGTGTCACATGCGTGATGGTGAACAGCACGAAATAGAGCATCACCGGAAAATGGATGGCGCGAGCCAACAGTATCGGGTAAAAGCGGTTGAGTGTCACCGCGGCTCTGGGCCAGGCCCCAGACATCCGCACGCCCGTGATGAAAGCCAGCGGAGCGGCGACGAAAACGGTGGTGAAGTACGCGAGCAGTTGCAGGCTGTTGTAGTTCACCCAGCCGTTGTCGGTTGGCCAGTTCAGCGAGGCGTACTGGAGTGCGACCGAGATCGCGTTGGGGAAGACGTCCCAGTTCAGCGGCACGATGCGCATCCACTGCCCGGTTGGGAACAGCAGCACGACGAAGATGATCCCGTTGACCAGCCACAGTGCGCCCAAGCTCAGGTGGAACCACAGGTGCAGACTGATTCTGGCGGGCGAACCCTTGGTGCGGATCAGCCCGTTGTTCCGGCGCGTCCAGTACGCGGCAGGACGGGACGTGGATCGCACCTGCCAGCCCGCGCGGATGATCAGGACGATGAAGAAGACGTTCACGAAATGCTGTACCGACAGCCAGGCCGGAAACCCGACGGGCGCGGAGTCGGGCAGCTCTGATCTGCCCGGAAAATCGATTAGGAATGATTGCACGGCTGGCTGTTGCCGGAGCGCTTTGGCGACCAGGACAAGGATCAGGAGCACCGCGACGGCCGCGAGCGCGAGCGCTGCCGGCTTGAACCACCGGGCGGAGGTCAGCGACTTCGCGCCGCCGCTCACGACGAAGCTCGCGCCTGGATGGCTTCGATCAGCTGGGGCACCACGACGAAGACGTCGCCGACTATGCCGTAGTCGGCGATCTCAAAGATGGGCGCATCGGCGTCCTTGTTGATGGCGACGATCGTCTTGGCCGTCTGCATGCCTGCGCGGTGCTGGATGGCGCCGGAGATCCCGAGCGCGATGTAGAGCTGTGGCGACACGGTGGTTCCGGTCTGGCCGACCTGTGAGCTGTGCGGTACGAAGCCAGCGTCCACGGCTGCGCGGGAGGCACCGACGGCGGCTCCCAGCACATCGGCGAGTTGCTCGACCAGCTCGAACTTCGCCATCGAGCCGAGCCCGCGACCACCCGACACCACGGTTTTCGCTTCGCGCAGCTCCGGTCGCGTCGCACTCACCGCAGCATCCGTGGCGGCATCGATGACCGCTGACTGGCTGGTCTCGACGGCCAACGACCCCTCGGCGCTCAGCTGCACAATCGTGACGACGGGCCTGGTCGCTTCGGCGCGCTCCTGAATAGCGCCGGGGCGCAGCGTGACGATCGTCGGGCCACCCTCGATGGTCGACTCGACGGTATAGGCGCCACCGAAGACCCAGTGGGTGGCGATGACCCGGCCAGCGTCCCAGCGCACTGCAACTGCATCAATCGCCAGACCGCCGCGGAGGCGTACTGCCAACCGTGCGGCGACATCCCGACCCTCGACCGTATTCGAGATCAAGATGGCACCGGGCGCGAACGCGGAGTTCGCCTGCACCACCGCCTCCAGCTGCGGAGCCGTCAGAAGCACGCCGACCCGATCGCTTTCGGCAATGAAGACCTGCGCTGCGCCGAGAATAGCGAGTTCCTCGGTCAGGGCTGTTTCGGAGCCGGGTGCTGTCGCCACGACGGCAACAGGAGTGCCGAGCGCAGCAGCCGCCGCAATCAGGGCTGCGGCGGTACTCCTGATCTCTCCGGCGCTGGAGAGCTCGATGAGGGCAAGAATGTTGGGCATTTCTGTTCCTTTGTGGGGGGTCAGGCGGTACGTGGCCGGGGGCCTAGATCAGGTGGCGTGCGGCGAGAAAATCGGCGAGGTCGACACCAGCGTTGCCGTCGTCGGCGACCTTCGTGCCTGCCGTGCGCGACGGGCGCTGCTCGGTCTTCGCGATGATGGAATGCCCGCGGCTCGACAGCGCTGCGGTGTCCAGCCCGAGATCAGCCAGCGCAAGCACGGTCAGTGGCTTCTTCTTCGCCGAGAGGATCCCCTTGAAGTTCGGAAAGCGAACATCGGGTGCCAGCTCGGTGATGGAGACGATGGCTGGCAGGGCCGCATGTGCGTCCACGGTTCCGGTTTCAGTTCTGCGCACCCCACTGACCCGCTCGTCGAGGATGTCCAAGGAATCGAGAAAGGTGAGGGAGGGGCGCTGGAGGTGTTCGGCGATCATCGATGGAATGACCCCGCCGCGGCCGTCGGTGGACTCGTTGCCGGCAATCACGAGGTCATAACCCGTGTGGATAGTGGCCGCGGCCAACACCGCAGCGGTGTAGCCCATGTCGGCTCCGGCGAGCGCATCATCCAGCACATGCACCGCGGAATCCGCTCCGAGCGCGAGTGCTTTGCGGAGGGCGGCCGTCACGGAGGCCGGACCCATGCCGAGAAGTACGACCTCGGTGCCCTTGTGGGAGTCCCGATAGCGCAGCGCCACCTCGAGCGCACGTTCGCTAATTTCGTCGATGATTGGCTCGCTCGCCGCCCGATCGAGGATGCCAGTGGTTGCGTTCAGTTTTCGTTCGCCGTAGGTGTCGGGTACCTGTTTGACCAGCACGATTATCTTCATTGACGCGCTCCTTCTTCGAGAGTTCAACGCCTGTAGCGGCTCGGAACTACCCGTGGATTTGTGTTCTCCACTTCGATACTAAGACCCTGATGAAACCCTGATGTCGTTGCCGAGCCGCAGTTGGACGAAGTTACAGTTAATGGTAATTTACTAGAATCTTGCGAGGAAAGGGATACCACCGTCATGAACTTCGAGGATGAAGAAGACCACGCGGATCTTCGAGAAGCCGTCGCGACGATCACGCGATCGTTCGGAAACTCCTATTACTCAGACCATGCACTTCGTCAGGAACCGACCGAGGAACTGTGGCGTGAGCTCGGCCGACAGGGTTTCATCGGCATCAACCTACCGGAACAGTACGGCGGCGGCGGGGCAGGACTCGCCGAACTAGCGGTGGTCTGCGAAGAGACGGCAGCCCAGGGGAGTCCGCTGCTCCTCATGCTCGTCTCCAGCGCTATCTCCGGCGAGGTCATCTCCCGGTACGGGAGCGAAGCCCAGAAGCAGGTGTGGCTGCCCCGCATGGCAAGCGGTGAAAGCAAGGTCGTGTTCGCCATTACCGAGCCCGATGCCGGGTCGAACACCCTCAAGATGTCCACCACTGCGGTGCGAGACGGTGACGACTGGATTTTGAACGGCACCAAATACTACATTTCCGGAGTTGATGAAGCCGATGCCGTGCTCGTAGTGGCTCGCACCGGCACTGACGAATCGACCGGCAAGGCCCTTTTGTCTCTGTTCATTGTGCCGACGGATGCCGCTGGCTTCACCGCGCAGAATCTGCCCGTTTCTGCGTCGCTCCCTGAACGCCAGTTCACCCTCTTCTTCGACAACCTGCGCCTGACCGGCGACAAGCTGGTCGGTAATGAAAACGAGGGATTCGCGCAAGTGTTCCACGGACTAAACCCCGAACGAATCGTGGGGGCCGCGATCTGCGTTGGAGTCGGCCGGTATGCGTTGTCCAAGGCGGCGGAGTATGCGTGCACTCGACGGGTGTGGGATGTGCCGATCGGCAGCCACCAAGGTGTCTCCCACGTCCTGGCCAAGGCGAAGATTGAGGTCGAACTGGCCGCGTTGATGACCAACAAGGCCGCCTGGCAGCATGACAACGGCCAGCCGGCCGGCGAGGCATCGAACATGGCGAAGTTCGCGGCCGCTGACGCCGCTGCCGCCGCCGTGGACGCAGCGATCCAGACCCACGGCGGTAACGGGCTGAGCACCGAATACGGACTCATCCCGCTCTGGGGCATCGTACGGCTGCTTCGGATCGCTCCGGTCAGCCGCGAAATGGTGTTGAACTACGTCGCCCAGCACACGCTGGGTCTCCCGCGCTCGTACTGAATGTCAAAAACAACCTCGGCGCACTGAGAGACCGGACTGCGCCCTGCGAAGTCGCGCGGTGTCTGGAAGCTTAGCCAAAGGATAGGCCGGCGCTGACCAGCGGCGGTCGGGTCGCCAAGCTGCTCGGACTGTTCGCGAGCCGGGCGCAGTCCGAGATTAAAGACCACTAAGAACCCTGGCCGTACGACTACAAAACCCTCATCGATACACCGCTCAGGGATGACTTTCTCGTCGCCCGGCCGAAATCGCTGTTCACCGGCAAGGACACGAAGATCACCTGGTCGGCGAACTGGAACGACGATCTTGCCGGCGCGCCAGAGAAGGGCCATCTCGTTCAGATCATCGAAAAGGTACGTCGCGAATCCGAAGACAAGATCAAATTCGCATTCGAGCAGACCTTCATGTTCTGCCTGCCGCGCATGAGCCAACACCGCATGAACCCCTCCTGCATGACGTCGTGCCCCTTCGGTGCAATCTACACGCGGGCCGAAGACGGCATCGTGCCGGTCAACCAGGACAAGTGTCGCGGCTGGCGTCAGTGCATCACTGGTTGCCCATGCAAGAAGATCTACTTCAGCTACGGGACCGGCAAGGCTGAGAAGTGCACCATCTGCCATCCCCGTGTACGAAATTGGGCTGCCGCTGATATGCGCCGCGCTCGCCGCGGCAGGGCCGCAAGGCGGCGAAATTCGAGGGCTTCTTCGGTACCTCGCGGGACCGACCTCGGCTCCCGCTCGTGCTCGTGCTCGTGCTCGTGCTCGAGTTTGCGGTGATCGCCTACCACTTCTTCGGTCTGGTGATTCCGATGATCAAGACCCTCGCGGCGCGCATGAGCCAGGACTTCTGCCACCTCAACGCGCTGCTCGTTGGCGGCGGCCCCGTTCTGGATTCAGAGCTATATCCTCGTCGAATGCTGTTGTTTACCATTCGGCCGTTCACGCGGCTCGTGCGCGCCTTCACCGCACCGCTGCACTACCTGTTTCGGCCTTATATCGTCTATCGCACCCGCGACACGGTGCCCCGCGCAGTGCGACCGATCCGCCGGGTTTAGCGCCGATCGGCAAGGAAGACCGAACGCGCGACAAGAAGCAGCGATGGCTCAAACTGCGCGGGAACACACCCGCGCCGGCAAGAGGGTCAACCTCATGGTCGCGACACTGGCGTCCGTGGTGTGCTTTCGGGTGTGGACGAACGTGGCACCACTCGGGGTGAGCGACAGCCTGGATCTCGATTTGGCGTCGACGCCTCCCGCTGAAATACCCCTCCGATCTTCTGATCGCGACCTAGAGTCTTCTGGCATTGAGCGATCTGACGACCAAGTGGCGGGCCGAACCGAGGGATACTCCCAAGCGGGACTGGTAATCCCTCGCCTGCATCGCTACGGTCGCGGCCTGCTTTGAGGTGATCGCCATACAAGAAATGCGTTGCAACACAACCGCCCTGCAGTTTCTGCTCCCGAGGTGCTCGGAGACGCCTGGAGAGTGGTCGTCTCCGACGTCACCGAGGGCCGTCCAGGAAATGGAAAACGGTGGACGTTTCTGTATGACTCGAGTCGGGTGCAGCCTTCTAGACTGGTGGGTGAGATTGTGCTGCCGGAGATCACGGCGTTCGACCTTGACCCGTCACGGCATTTTTATGACCAGATCCCATGGTTTTCTGACCAGACGGAAAATTCCTGTTGGCCTCTCTCACCTACACTCCGCGTACCGGCTCGTTCGACTTTCCGCCGCACCTGCTGGCAGCCTGACACGCACTGAGGTGTTCTGGCCGATCACGGACCACTTTCCGCTGTGGATTGAGTTTTAGCTGGCTCTATGAGCCACCTTCTCTCAGCGTGTGCAAACCGGGGAGAGAGCTCGTGCACTCTGCGATCAGAATTTCGCTTGAGCGCATGGGCGATCTGTTGGGGTCGGCGCACTAGCGACGAGAATGCCGAGGCCCAGTGTTCATTCAGAACGGCGTCAAGTTTAAGGTAACGTATGCCCCCATCGGCTTCCAGCCGGGCGCCAACCTCGACGTGAGCGACTTCTGGCCAACCCCGTATCGCGTCACCCAACTAACCGCTGCCGATCAGGAACAACCGGTGGCGATGAGATCCCCGCTATTGCGGATTGATAATTATGAGAGCGTCAAATTCCGCAACGGTTATCCGGCTGTCGGTGGACCCGCATTCCTATGTCGGCGCAGACTGCAAGATTGCAGCGTGATCTCGATTCAGCGGATATGCTCTGCCGGGCTGAACCAATTGGGATGGCATCTCGTGCTAATTCAAGTAGCCCCTCGTTACGCACCACGTGATCACGCACCATTTCGTCAGCAGTGCACCGAGAGAAGGAAGCAATCATGAACAGCAAGATTTGGCTCAAGGTCGGGCCCGTCGTCGGGGCGATAGCGCTCAGCGTCCTCGCGCTGAGCGGATGCTCGCAAGGAACGACGACGCCGGCGGCAAACGAGTCGAGTTCGTCAAGCGAAGTAGCCGAACCGGCCGCCGACACGACGCTCGCAACGGCCGACAGTGACCTCGGCACTATCGTCGTCGACAGCGCCGGTATGACCCTGTACGTGTTCGACAAAGATATCGCCGACTCCGGTGAGAGCACCTGCGAGGGTGACTGTCTTGTCAAGTGGCCGCCCGTCGTCGCGGAATCGGACACCCCGACGGTTGACGGAGTCACCGGCACCGTCGGCGTGATCACGCGGACGGATGGCACCAAGCAGGTCACCCTGAACGGTCTCCCGCTCTACTACTGGGCTGGCGATGCGGCGGCCGGTGACACTACCGGGCAGGCTGTCGGCGACGTCTGGTGGGTGGTGGCGCCCAACGGTGACAAGATCGCCGGCTAGTCAGCAGGTACAGACACCGCACCCATCGGCACCGAGAAGCCGATGGGTGCGGTGCCGTTCTGCCCGGCACTGCGAAGAGACCAGCCACGCAGAATCGGGCAGAATAGACGGGTGTATGTACTGGTGCGACAGGGTAGTGGTGGCGATCTCATCGTCGAACCCATCGATGAGACCAGAGCTCGGCTGGAGTCGCCGCGTCGGCTGAGTTTGGACGAATTTAGAACGTTCGTGGCCGCCAGGGAAGCGTCGGCGTTTGAAACCCGTCCGCGCTGGGTCTGGGACGACACCGGCCACACCTATCCGCTGCTGCTCAGCGCTGGAATCCGGGTGGAACGCTGCCACGACCTACGCCTGTGCCACGTGATCCTCCGGAACTCAGCCCTGACTCAGTCGAGCGAACTGGCCCTGGCCGTGCCGGATCCCTGGGACGCAGCGAGCGCGGTGACCGCCGACGAGGTTGGACTCCGGACGACCCTGTTCGATTTTGATGTCGACGATGACGGTAACGGTGACGGTGACGGTGACGATCTCGCCGACCACACCAATGACAGCAGCAAACCTGGCTCCGAATCTCGCACCCCCGAATCGACGTCCGGGCGCGAGTTTCGTCATCAACTCGACGCCGTGGCATCCGCTGCGGAACCGGGTCGGTTGCGCCTGCTGCTGGCTGCAGAATCGGCGGGCGCTCTCGTAGCCGCCGAAATGCGCTTTGCCGGGCTTCCGTGGCGCACCGACGTGCACGACCATCTGCTGACGCAGGAGCTGGGACCACGCGTTGCGCCGGGTGTGCGACCGTACCGTCTTGAGCTGCTCGCCCAGCGGATCCGACTGGAACTGGATGATGTCGCCCTCAACCCCGACTCGCCGCAGGAACTGTTTAGGGCCCTGCAACGTGCCGGACTCGCCGTGACTTCGACCAGGGGCTGGGAGTTGAAGAAGCTCGAGCATCCGGTGATTGAGCCCCTGCTGCAGTACAAGAAGCTGTCCCGGTTACTCAGCGCTAACGGCTGGACCTGGATGGAGTCCTGGGTCGTCAACGGTCGATTCCACCCCGACTACGTTCCTGGAGGCGTGGTGACCGGCCGCTGGGCGACGCGCGGCGGGGGAGCATTGCAGCTGCCCAGGCAGATTCGTGGTGCGGTGGTCGCCGATGACGGCTGGAAACTCGTCATCGCCGATGCCGCCCAGTTGGAGCCGCGTATCCTCGCTGCGTTGTCCCAGGACGAGCGAATGGCTACGGCCGGACGTGGTACCGACCTCTATGCGGGAATCGTCGCGAGCGGCGTCGTCGAAACTCGCGATCACGCCAAGGTCGCCATGCTCGGGGCAATGTATGGCGCCACTACGGGGGAGAGCGGTCGGCTGATGCCGCGCCTGGCGCGTGCCTACCCTCGCGCGATCGCCCTGACGGAGTCGGCGGCCAGGGCCGGAGAGCGCGGCGAAGTCGTCACTACCCGGCTGGGGCGGTCATCGCCGGTGCCGGGCGCTGGTTGGCACGAAGTGCAGGCGCAAGCCTACGATCCGGCGGCCACAGCGACCGATGAACGCCGGGCCCGCAGCCAGTCGAGGGATTGGGGCCGGTTCACCCGAAACTTCATCGTTCAGGGCAGCGCCGCGGAATGGGCACTCTGCTGGATGGCCGAGATTCGCCGAGAACTCTCCGCTTTACCAGGCGTCGGTCCTCTCCCCGCAGCCAGGCAAACGGATGCTCTCCCCGGCCCGGCTGGTCCGGTCGCCGGTCTCGCTGAACCAGGGAAAGCGCGCGTGCCCTTTGATCGCTCCCCGCACCTGGTCTTCTTTCTGCACGACGAAGTCATCGTGCACACGCCGGAAGCCCTGGCCGATGTCGTGGCGCAGATCATTATCACGGCCGCCGAGACCTCCGGTCGGCTGCTTTTCGGCGACTTTCCAGTCGATTTTATGCTCACGATTGCAACCGTGGACAACTACGCTCAGGCCAAGTAGCGAGACGACATCGGACCGATAGTGGCGATGTCCGATGGCCAGTCATCGAGGTTAGACGCAAAAAACTGGCCTCGCGTGCTGTGTGCACGTGGGGCCCGCCTGATTCCTGTAAGGGAACTCTTGGTAGAATCTGGTTCTAAGCTTTAGCCCTTGTGGATGGTGACGGCGGTGCCGTCGGTGAACAAGTTGCGCGCGTGATTGATGGTGGTCGCCGTCGCCGCGACGATGCCGCAGTTGAAGTTGTCGGTATCGCGGTGAAGTTATAACCGTAGATCCCGTGCTTATTATTCGACATGACGGTGGGAAAGATTTCGGTGTCGGTCGGGACCAGATTACTGAAGCCACCCATGTTGTGAATGAGCACGCCGGGCTTGTTGGCACGACCGCGAATGATGGAGTTCTTGATCGTGACGTTGGCCGCGTTGATCTTCACCAGACCGCGAATGTCGAAACTGTTGAGCCGGTGCCGAAGGTAGTGACGTTGATGTTGCCGATGTGTACCTTGAGCGATGTTCCGGCCGGAACGCCGGTGCTGCTGGCACCGAGCATAACGGGCGCGGTGTTGGCTGGAACGATGGCGAGAGCGGTTAAGGCGACCACGAACGCGGCGGCGGTAATGAGGGCGAGTCGACGAGTCGAACGGGAACCGGAGTCAGAATCGACGAGATCAGAGGATGAGGTAGAAGCAGGTTCAGGTCACAGCGCCAACGCTCCACCGGTCAGATCCTGCAGGTCAGCTGCTTGTCAATTCACAGCCCACTGGGGCATAATGGCGCTATTGGCAGCACGCGCTCTCCTTTGGAGTAAGCGCGGGTGCCGAACAAGTTCACATTCACCATCGTGCTCACAACCTCAGGTTGGGAGCCCGGTCGTTCCGAGGTCGTTGGGGAAGACGCACCTACAGAACGGAGAACGCGATGGACGTAGTACGCAACCGTCGGGCGCCGATAGCGCGGGGGGTGCTTTTTGTGCACTCATCTCCGCGAGCCCTGCGCCCGCATCTCGAATGGGCTGCTGGTCGGGCGCTCGGTGTGCCGGTCAACTTCGAGTGGTCTGAACAACCAGCGCTCCCCGGATCCCAGCGTGCTGAATATTACTGGGAGGGTCCCCCTGGTTCTGGCGCGGTTCTCGCGTCTGCCTTGAGAGGCTGGGATCATCTGCGGTTCGAGGTGACCGAAGATGCCGGGCGGGGAACCGATGGCGGTCGATGGTTGCACACACCGGGTTTGGGCATTTTTCATGCCCAGACGGATAGCGTGGGCAACGTCGTTGTGCCGGAGGACCGCATCCGCGCCGCCATGGACAGTGCCGGCGCCAACGCGATCGACCTGCACCGAGAATTACGGCTCGCCCTCGGGCAATCCTGGGATGACGAACTGGAGCCATTCCGGCAGGCGAGTGATCTCAACGCGGTGGTCTGGCTGCACCAGGTGGGTTGACGCGCAATGTACGGTTCGCCGGTGCTGGCGCGGCGCGTTAACCGGTGACTTCACCTGGCCGTACGACCACGAAGTCTCCTGAATCGCACTATAAAAATGACCCCGTCCGAACCGGACGGGGTCATTCTCTATTCGTCGAAACTAGACCGAACGGAACGCGACGACGGCGTTGTGACCGCCGAAGCCGAAGGAGTTGCTCAGGGCGAGCAAGTCTCCGGCGGGCAGCGTGCGCGGCGTCGTCACGACATCGAGCGGAATTTCCGGGTCTTGTGTCGTGAGGTTGATCGTCGGCGGCGCGGTGCGCTCGGCGAGTGCCTTGACCGTGAAGAACGCCTCAAGGGCGCCCGCACCACCGAGTAGGTGACCGGTCGACGCCTTGGTGGCCGACACCGGGATACCGTCGAGAAGATCTCCGAAGACCCGCTTGAGGGCGTTATATTCGGCAATGTCACCGACCGGAGTACTGGTGGCGTGGACGTTGATATGGGATACATCAGCAAGCGTGGCGCCGGCGTTTTGAACGGTCGATACCATGGCACGGGCGGCTGCTGCGCCCTCTGGGTCCGGCGCGGTCACGTGGTAGGCGTCGCTGTTGACGACTCCGCCGACGAGCTCGGCATAAATGTGGGCGCCACGCGCCTTGGCGTGCTCTTCGGTTTCAATGACGAGTGCGGCAGCCCCTTCGCCGAGTACGAAACCGTCGCGGGTGACGTCATAAGGCCGGCTCGCTGTTGCCGGGTCCTCATTACGCGTGGAGAGCGCGTGCATGGCGGCGAAGGAGGCGATGGGCAGCGGGTGGATCGCGGCCTCGGAGCCACCGGCGATGACGATGTCGGCAAGCCCGGCCTGCAAACGGTTGTAGGCGTTGACCAGGGCCTCCGTGCTCGAAGCGCAGGCGGAGACCACGGTGGTGATGCCGGCGCGGGCGTGCAGGTCCATGCCGATAGTCGATCCGGGGCCATTCGGCATGAGCATCGGCACTGTCATCGGCAGTACGCGGCGCGGGCCGCGTTCGCGCAGGGTATCCCAGGCGTCGAGCAAGGTCCAGACTCCACCGATTCCGGTGGCCCAGTCTACGGCGAGGCGCTCAGGTTCGACCTCGGGGGCGCCGGCATCCGCCCAAGCCTCACGCCCGGCGATGAGCGCGAACTGGCTGGACGGGTCTAGGCGTTTGACTTCAAAGCGCTGCAACACGTCTGCGGTCTTCACGCGGGCTTGTGCGGCAAAAGTTACGGGGATCGCCGTTTCGGCGACCCAAGCCTGTTCAAGGGTGGTGGTTCCCGATTCGCCGGCCAGCAGGGCCGTCCAGGTGTCGACTGCCGTGCCGCCCAGCGGCGTGGTGGCACCGATACCGGTGATAACGATTTTCTTGGTCATAAGTCCACTCTCCAGGGAACGACAAACGAGTGGGCTGGCGCGATCTGCCACCAGCCCAATGAACAGGTCGGCCGTTTTCCGGCCGACCTGTTCAGGATCGGGCTTAGTCCTGTGCCTTTACGATGAACTCGACGGCGTCGCCGACGGTCTTGAGGTTTTTGACCTCTTCGTCGGGGATCTTCACGTCGAACTTCTCTTCTGCGTTGACGACAATGGTCATCATCGAGATGGAGTCGATGTCCAGATCATCGGTGAACGACTTGCCGAGCTCAACAGTGTCGGTTGCAATGCCGGTCTCATCGTTGATGAGATCGGCCAGGCCGGTCAGAACTTCTTCGGTGGACAGTGCCATGTTTTTTCTCCTTGAGGGGTGTCTCAGTTGACCGAGATCTAGTTTAGGGGGTGGGTTGGTTAGGGCAGCACAATGACTTGCGCGCCGAACACGAGTCCGGCACCAAAGCCGATCTGCAGTGCGAGGCCGCCGCTGAGCTCTGGGTGTTCCTCAAGCAGGCGGTGGGTGGCCAGGGGAATGGATGCGGAGGACGTGTTGCCGGTCGTGGCGACATCGCGGGCGATGACGACGGACTCCGACAGTTTGAGCTGCTTGGCGAACTCGTCGATGATTCGCATGTTGGCCTGGTGGGGAATGAATGCAGCGAGGTCGGCGCTTTCGATACCAGCGACTTCGAGGGCCTTCTTGGCCACCTTCGCCATGTCCCAGACGGCCCAACGGAAAACCGCGGGACCTTCCTGGCGCAGGGTGGGCCAGGCGACTTCACCGCGGCGGTATTCCTGCAGCGTGTGGTCCATTTGGATCGTCTCGGCTTTGGACCCGTCGGAGCCCCACACCGTGGTGGAGATGCCGGGGTAGTCGCTCGGGCCGATCACGACCGCGCCCGCACCGTCGCCGAGCAGAAAGGAGATGCTTCGATCGGTGGGGTCGACGAGGTCGGAAAGTTTCTCCGCGCCGATGACGAGCGCGTAGTGTGCGGCACCGGTGCGAATCAGCGCGTCGGCCTGGGCCACGGCGTACGCGTAGCCCGCGCACGCCGCGTTAATGTCATAGGCTGCGGCCGGATTGGTACCCACACGATCGGCAACAATGGCGGCGACCGACGGCGTCTGCCGGATGTTGCTGATGGTCGCGACGATCACGGCATCGATGAGCGCTGGGTCGATGCCGCTGCGCTCGATGGCTTCGCGGGCGGCATCCGTTGCCAAGTCGATGGCATTGATGTCCCGACTGGCCCGGGTGCGGGTGATAATACCGGTGCGCTGCTGAATCCACTCGTCAGAGGAATCAATTGCCTCGACAAGTTCGTCGTTGGGTACAACGAGGTCACCACGGGCGGCACCGACCGACAGGATCCGGGTGTACTGCGGTCCGTGGGACTGCTTAAGTGTTGGCTTGGTCATTGTCTCTTTCATCACATTCACTACTGCTGGTCGATCATGGCCCAGGCGGCGGGCAGGTCGTCCGGGGTCTTGATGGCGACGCTCGGGACGCCCTTCAGGCCTCGTTTCGCGAGACCGACGAGGGCGCCGGCGGGTGCAACCTCGATGATTCCGGTGACTCCCGCCGCAGCGAAAGCCCCCATGCACTTGTCCCACCGTACCGGCGAAGACACCTGACCCACGAGCAGGTCCATAAAGTGGTTGCCTTCGGTTACCTGGCCCCCGTCACGATTGGTCCAGATGGGGAGGGTGGGGTCGGTGGGCGTGAGCGACTCGGCGACCACGGTCATCCGTGCTACGGCTGGCTGCATATAGCGCGTATGGAATGCGCCGGCGACCTGAAGCGGAATGACTCGGGCCCGGTGCGGGGGAGCCGCGGCAAGTTCGGCAAGAGCGTCGAGCGCCCCGGCGACGACGATCTGACCGCTGCCGTTAAAGTTGGCGGGTTCGAGGCCGAGCTCGGCTGTTCGGGTGAGCAATTCGGTTTCGTCTGCACCGATCACGGCGCTCATCCCGGTGGGAACGAGGGCGGAGGCTGCCTGCATCGCCATGCCACGTTCGCGAACAAATCGCACCGCATCGGCGGTTTTCAGGATGCCGGCACCCGCGGCGGCCGTGAGTTCTCCGACCGAGTGCCCGGCGATCCCGGCGATACGGTCTTGGCGGCCATCCGCGAGTAGCGCTTCAAGCGTGAGGATACCCGCGGCCACGATGAGGGGCTGGGCAATCGCCGTGTCGCGGATGGTGTCGGCGTCGCTGACCGTGCCGTGGGTGAGGAGGTCCAGGTCGAGGTCGTCGGAGATCTGCCGGAGGCCTTCACTGAAGGCAGGCAGCGCCAACCAGGGTTCGAGAAATCCGGCAGTTTGGGAGCCCTGACCCGGGCAGACGACAACGATCACTTAGCTAGTATTCCAATCTGATGACGCAAATGTATGTACAGACGGTACTGAGTATTCTGGGAACCTTTGTAGATTCCTGCAATTAGATTCTTGCAGGCAGATTCCACGGGGAGTGATTCCGATTCCTCAGCTCGTGATCGATGCTGCGATCATTCCCGGCCCTGGCTCGATTCAGAAGACGCCGCGTCGACCTCCGGTCGGGTGTCGGCTACGACGCTCATTCCACGCTCGCCCCGGTAACGCCACAAGCCAATACCCACGAGCATCCCGGCCAGCATGAGGGACAGCCCGAGAGATTCCCGCGTTGCCGGGATGATCAACATGCCCACGAGTAGGGCGAGGATGCTGAGGATTGCGAACCACGTGAGATAGGGGAATAACCACATCTTGAGCGAGAGCGCCTTGGCGGCATCTGGTCCCATGCGACGGCGCAGGATCAACTGCGAGGCCGCAATCACGAGCCAGACGAACAGGGCGATGGCACCGGAGGTATTCACCAGGAACAGGAATACGGTGTCGGGGGCCACGTAGTTGAGACCGACGGTCACAAACCCAACGATGGTCGAGGCGAGCACCGCGCTGCGCGGCACCCCCCGGGCAGAGATCTTTTCCCAGGAGCGGGGAGCATCTCCGCGCGTCGAGAGCGAGAACAACATCCGGCTGGCGGTGTAGAGGCCAGAGTTGAGACACGACAACACGGAGGTGAGCACGATCACGTCCATGATCGTGCCCGCACCGGGAATCCCGTAGAGCTCGATGGCCGCCACATACGGACTCTTCGCGACGGAGGCGCTGTCCCAAGGCAGCAGGGTGACGACAACAGCGATCGAGCCGATATAGAAGATCAGGATTCGCCACACGGTCGACCGGACGGCTTGCCGAACAGCGGCCACGGGGTTTTGCGATTCACCGGCTGCGATCGTCGCGATCTCGGCGCCGAAGAAGGAAAAGACGACCACGAGCACTCCACCGAGTACCGCTCCGGCACCGTTGGGGAAGAATCCGCCGCGATTAGTGAGGTTGTCGAAACCAGGCGCAGCCACACCGGGCATGAACCCGAGGATCGCCACGATGCCAAGCACCAGGAAGACAGCAATGGCCGCGACCTTGATCGAGGCGAACCAAAATTCGAACTCCCCAAACGATTTCACCGAGGCCACATTCGTGAGAGTGAGAAGCACCATGAGCAGGAGAGCCCATACCCATTGATCGACCTCGGGCACCCACCGATGCACGATTGCTGCACCCGCGGTTGCCTCGATCCCGAGGACGATGATCCAAAACCAGGCGTATAGCCAGCCGATGCTGAACCCGGCCCAGCGGCCGAGAGCTCGATCGGCGTAGGCGGAGAACGAGCCGGTTTCCGGGCTTGCCGCCGCCATCTCGCCGAGCATGCGCATCACCAGGATTACTACTAGGCCCGCGGCGGCGTAGGCGACAAGAATTCCAGGGCCCGCTTGCTGGATCGCCGCTCCGGAACCCACGAACAGACCGGCTCCGATGACTCCCGCTATCGCGATCATCGAGAGGTGACGGGGTTTGAGGCTACGGGTCAGTTCGCGAGCCTGCGTCGCGACGCTGGCGGCTCCTGTCGGTTTCTCAGCACCTTCGGTCGCGGTTTTCTGGGATGGCGGCATGACACGCTCCAAGTCTGAATACGGTCAACTCTGATCTCACCCGCGACGAGTGACAACCATGGCAACGGATGCCGGTGTAACGACGAGGCTCACCAAGTCGTTTCTCAGGTTGAGGGGGCGACACGACGACGTGACGACCGGATAACACCCTATACCCCCGCGTGTCAGGTAATCGTGGGATGTGCTTAGCGGCGGCGGCTGGAACCATCGTGGTCGCTGATCGAACCGATGATCAGCGCAGACTGCAAAATGAGCGCTTCGCGGGCCCCCGTGGCGTCGTAGCCGATCACTTCGGACACTCGTTTCAGGCGGTACCGCACGGTGTTGGGATGTACGAAGAGTTCACGCGCGGTTGCCTCCAGGGAGCGGCCATTGTCGAGGTAGCACCACAGGGTGGTGAGTAGCTCGGTCGAGTGCGCTTGCAGGGGCCGATAGATACGATGTATGAGCGTGGCGCGTGCCAGCGGATCACCGGCCAGGGCACGCTCAGGGAGCAGATCATCGGCCTGCACCGGCCGTGGGGCGTTGCGCCACGAACGAGCGACGGCAAAACCAGCCAGCGCTGCTTTTGCACTCTTCGACGCGTCCACGAGGTTGGGCACCTCGTGCCCGAGCACCAAATGTCCCGGCCCGAAGATGGGCTCGAGGGCCATGGCGATCTCCATGAAGGTCAGCGCGGACGCTGTGCCGACGTCCTCGCTGTCGACCGGTGCCGGGCGTGCGCGCCCGATCACGAGCACGAGCCGGTTCCCCTGCACACCGATGAGCACGTCGGCCGCCATGTGGCGCGCGGCGCGGCGCAACTGGTCGACGTCGAGCATCTGCGGTGTGGTACCGACGAGCACACAGACCTCCCCATGACCGTGCCAGCCGAGGGCGGCGATACGACTAGGCAGCTCGTCGTCATACTCACCGCTGAGGATGGAATCAACGACGAGAGCTTCAAGCCGCGCGTCCCAGAGGCCGCGCGCCTCGGCGGCGCGCGCGTAGACATCCGCTGCCCCGAAGGCAATCTCGCGAGAGTAGAGCAGGATCGCTTCCCGGAGAGACTCTCCACCGTCCTTGACGCGTTCCTCGACGACCTCGACGGTCACTCGAATGAGCTGCAACGTCTGCTGCAGGCTTACCGAGCGCAGCAGCTCGCGAGGAGCGGCGCCGAAGACGTCCGCGGCGATCCACGGGGTTGACCGCGGGTCGTCGAACCACGAAATGAAGCTCGTGATTCCGGCCTGGGCCACCAGGCCGACGGCGGACCGCCGCCCTGGTGGCATATCGCCGTACCAAGACAGCGTGTCTTCGAGTCGTTTCAGCGTCTGCGTGGACAACTCACCAGAGATGGTGCGCAGCCAGTTGAGAGTCTGCTCTTTCGTCTTGGGCGCCGGTGCCACTGCTTTTAGCTCTCGCCCCCGGCAGAGCCGGTGGTGCCCGCGCTCACGTCGTGCAGGCGATATTTGGCGATGGCCTGGCCGGCCAGGCTCCGGTCGACCTCGCCGCGGCGGGCGAGCAGCTCGAGAGTGCGCACCACCATCGACGGGCCGTCGATCTTGAAGAATCGACGTGCTGCCGGGCGGGTGTCCGAGAAGCCGAAGCTGTCAGCGCCGAGGGTAGCGAAGTCGCTCGGCACGAACTGCCGAATCTGGTCGGGAACGGCGTGCATGAAGTCCGACACGGCCACGAACGGGCCGGCAGCCCCCTCAAGCTTCGAGGTGACGTACGGAATGCGCGGCTCGTTGTCGGGGTTGAGAAAGTTGTACTCCTCGGCGGCCAGGCCATCGCGACGCAGCTCCGTCCACGACGTGACGGACCAGACATCGGCCGAAACGCCCCAGTCGTCGGCGAGAAGCTTCGCAGCTTCCAGCGCCCACGGCACGGCAACACCCGAGCCCAGCAGCTGGGCCTTCGGTCCATTGACCGTCGATGCGCTCACCCGGTGGATACCGCGCAGAATTCCCGCAATATCAACATCTTCGGGCTCGACGGGCTGCACGGCCGGCTCGTTATAAACCGTGATGTAGTACATGACGTTCGGGTCGGCGTGGGCGCCACCGTACATGCGCTCCAGGCCGGCGCGCACGATGTGGCCGATCTCGTAGCCGTAGGCCGGGTCGTAGGAGACCACGGCCGGGTTGGTCGACGACAGAAGGGGAGAGTGGCCGTCGGCATGCTGCAGGCCCTCTCCGGTCAACGTAGTGCGACCCGCGGTCGCGCCAATGATAAACCCGCGGGCCATCATGTCACCGGCGGCCCAGAGAGCGTCTCCGGTGCGCTGGAATCCGAACATGGAGTAGAACACGTACACCGGAATGAGCGGTTCACCCTGGGTGGCATACGAGGTGCCGACGTTGGTGAATGCTGCAGCAGCGCCGGCCTCATTGATGCCAACGTGCAGGATCTGGCCCTGTGGGCTCTCCTTATACGAGAGCAGCTGGGCATGGTCAACGGACGTGTAGTGCTGGCCGTTGGGGTTGTAGATCTTGGCGGTGGGGAAGAACGCGTCAATACCGAAGGTGCGAGCCTCGTCAGGGATGATCGGAACGATGCGGTTGCCAAAGTCTTTGGCTCGCACGAGCTCTTTGAGGAGCCGCACGAATGACATCGTCGTAGCGATCTCCTGGGTACCGGACCCCTTTTGGGCCACCTTGTAGGTCTCGTCGCCGGGGAGGTTGACCTTGGCGTGCTTGGTGCGACGCTCGGGCAGGTAGCCGCCGAGCGCACGGCGACGCTCGTGCATGTACGCGATTGCCTCATCCTTGTCGCCGGGAGTGTAGTACGGCGGCAGGTACGGGTTGTCCTCGAGCTGAGCATCCGTGATCGGCACGTGCATGCTGTCTCGGAAGGACTTGAGGTTGTCGAGGGTCATCTTTTTCATCTGGTGGGTCGCGTTTCGGCCTTCGAAGCTCGGACCGAGGCCGTAGCCCTTGATCGTCTTCGCCAGAATGACTGTGGGCTGGCCCTGGTGCTCGGATGCTGCCTTGAACGCGGCATATACCTTGCGGTAATCGTGGCCTCCACGCTTGAGATTCCAGACCTCATCGTCGCTGAGGTGTTCGACGAGCTTGAGCGCACGCGGATCACGACCAAAGAAGTTCTCACGCACGTAGGCGCCGCTCTCGGCCTTGTAGGTCTGGTAGTCGCCGTCGGTCGTGACGTTCATCAGGTTGATCAGGGCGCCATCGACGTCGTTCTTGAGCAGGTTGTCCCACTCGCGACCCCAAACGACCTTGATGACGTTCCATCCAGCACCGCGGAAGAAGCTTTCCAGCTCCTGGATGATCTTGCCGTTACCGCGCACCGGGCCATCGAGGCGCTGCAGGTTGCAGTTGATTACGAAGTTGAGGTTGTCGAGGCCCTCGTTGGCGGCCACCTGAAGCTGGCCGCGACTTTCCACCTCGTCCATTTCGCCATCGCCGAGGAACGCCCAGACCTGCTGATCGCTCGCATCCTTGATGCCACGGTTAGTCAGGTAGCGGTTCAACTGCGCTTGGTAGATGGCGTTGATCGGGCCGAGACCCATCGACACTGTGGGAAACTGCCAAAATTCCGGCATGAGTCGCGGGTGCGGGTACGAAGAGATGCCGTCGGGGGCGTGCGACTTTTCCTGGCGGAATCCGTCAAGCTGGTTCTCTGTCAGCCGGCCCTCCAGGAAGGCACGCGCATAAGTGCCGGGGGAGGCGTGGCCTTGGATGAAGATCTGATCGCCGCCGCCTCGGTGGTCCTGACCGCGGAAGAAGTGGTTGAATCCAACTTCATAGAGAGCAGCGGATGATGCATACGTCGCGATGTGCCCGCCGACGGCGATGCCGGGGCGCTGGGCCCGGTGCACCAGAACGGCAGCGTTCCAGCGAATCCAGGCGCGGTAGCGGCGCTCAATGTCTTCGTCGCCGGGAAAGTCGGGTTCGTTCTCCGTAGCGATGGTGTTGATGTAGTCCGTCGTCGGTACCATCGGCACGCCGAGGTGCAGCTCCTTCGAGCGCTTCAACAGGCTCAGCATGATCTCGCGCCCGCGTTCGTGGCCGTGTTCGGCGACGAGCGAATCGAGGGATTGCGACCACTCAGCAGTCTCCTCCGGATCTGAGTCGGCGTTGTTCGTCGAATACGGGTCCTGGTCGTTGACCGTCACAGTCGACCTCTCTCTGTGGTTAATGCAGCCTGTGGTTTACGCAGCGATGGTGCTCAGCAGTTTGAACACAACGGTGGCACGTGCCGTAACAGAGCAGGTTGGATTGCAACCGGCGGCACCACGTAAGCCTACAGATTTCACAACTTATCCGTGCACGGGCATGGCTGATCCAAAATACGCGACCGCTGTGACACCGGACATATTACAGAGCTAGAGTGTGTCTCCGGCCAATCCATGCGCCCGACACCGAGGAAAGAAGCTCTCATCGCTCTCGAAAATGACACCCAGGCACCCGATTTCAAACTCATCAATCAGTTTGGTGAAACTGTACAGCTCAGCCAATTTCGGGGGATAAAGTCCGTCGCTTTGGTGTTCTTTCCGCTGGCGTTCTCCGGCATCTGCAGCGGCGAACTGTGTGAACTGCGTGACAACCTGGCCCTGTTCGAAGACGGTGGAGTCGAGCTCATCGGAATTTCCGTTGACTCCCGTCATGCATTGCGGGCCTTCGGCGAGCAGGAAAAATACACCTTCGATCTCGTGGCCGATTTCTGGCCGCACGGAGCTGTTGCGAAAGAATACGGCGTCTTTCTGGAGGACAAGGGTTTCGCTAACCGCGCCACATTCCTGATCGATCCAAGCGGCATCATTCGGGCCAGTTTCATCACAGCACCCGGCGAAGCGCGGTCCATCGACTCCTACCGCGCCGCTCTTGGACAGCTTGTACCCGCCCTCTGACCTATACTGATGAGACCCGGTGACCTTGAGTCGTCGTCGGGGCCTTTAGCTCAGTTGGTAGAGCGCCACGTTTACACCGTGGATGTCATCGGTTCGAGCCCGGTAGGGCCCACAAAGATTTCTCCCACGGCTTGTGATCGTGAGGTCGAATGACACGCACGATTCCGGTGTACTGGGTTGGGCAGGTGCAAGTGTTGCAGGTCATTACCGCAGCCGTGTGCACGCTCTGTTCCCCGTTTGGGTTCGAGACCGTGAGCGCAAACAATACCGTGGAGGCCCACTTCGATGCGCTGTAATTCGACCTGGGTGAGGGGTCTGCCTGGGGGCCGCTGGCCATCAGGCGGCCCGTACTCGTAGACAACTTTGCGACGTCGACGGGAACGACCTGCCCAGCGTTGATGAAAGCCGCGCAGAACACGGAAGTGCAGGCCGTTCACGTCTTTCCGCTCATCATGGGTCGGTCGATATCGGCGCCCTCTCGCTGTTTTCGACGGGCTCCGGCGGTCTCTCACCCGCGCAGATTCTGGACGCACAAGTGCTCGCTCAGATTGCCGCCGTCCAGGTCTTACGTCGATCCCACACCGCGCAAACACTAAAAACAAAATTGCATCGCTTCTAGCAGTAGTTGCGAACTAACTGAGACTTATCCCCCGTTTGAACTGAGCGGGCATATACTATTCCTGGCCGCCCCGGACCCTGGCAGCACACGCACTAAACGTGAGCTTGCGAGGGAAATCATGAAACGTATATTTCACCCCGGTGGGTCAGTGATCACCGGCAGTGATCTCGCTGATGCGGTCCTGCTGTACGCCGAGGCACTGTGTAACCGTCGACAAGTCGACGTCGTCGATATACCGGTCATGGGCGATGACGGCATGCTTCTGCGCGCTCAGTTTTTGATCGGTTCCTCGAGTCAGCTGGTCAGCGTCACCGCGGATAGTCTGTCGCCAGAACTGGTCGAACCGGAAACGACGGATTTTCTGCACCGCAAGGCCCAAACCGGAGCCATGATCCCAGCGGCGTGGACCCGTGAGGAGTCGGCTGTCGTGCAGTTCGACGAGTTCGACTACTGACCTGCCTTTTCGCGGACACGACGCATTGGGTTGTGTCCTGTTCGCGAAACCTTGGCACCGGTCGCCCGGTAGGCTGAACGGGTGTCATTCTCGCTTGCCGACGTTACCCGCATCGCCCATACCCTCTGGCCTCTCGACGGTGCCGAAGCGTGGGATGCACCGGGGCTGGTCAGCGGCGATCCGGCCCGGCCGATTCGCAGCATCCATTTGGCCGTCGATGCCGTCGCCGACACGGCCGACGAGGCCATTGCAGCCGGCGCCGATCTGCTGTTGACGCATCATCCGCTGCTGCTGCGCGGTGTCACGAGCATCGCCGAGGACAGCTACAAAGGGGCATTGCTCAGCCGACTCATTCGTGCCGACTGTGCTTTGCTTGCCGCCCACACCAACGCAGACGTGGTCGCTGACGGCGTGTCCGACGTGATCGCCATGCGGCTGGGATTGATCGCCGCGCTGCCCATCATGAATGGCGTTGTGCCGGGCACTGGCATCGGACGGGTCGGTCGCCTGCCGAAACCGACCACGCTCGGACACCTGGCACACACCATGCTGGCCCTGCTGCCGGCCACGGCTTCCGGAGTTCGCGCCGCCGGCGACTATGCAGCCCCGATCACGACGATTGCACTTTGTGGCGGCGCCGGTGATTCCTTGCTGCGGCACCCGCAGGTGCTGGCAGCGGATGTCTACATCACCTCCGATCTGCGCCACCACCCGGCGCAGGAGGCGCGCGAGCAGGCGCTTTGCGTCGGCGGACCCGCCCTCATCGACGTCGCACACTGGGCCAGCGAATGGTTGTGGCTGGAGCCAGCTGCCATGCAGTTGCGGGAGGCCCTGCCGGGAGTGTCGGTTACGGTAAGTGACCTGAACACCGACCCTTGGAATTTCGCCATCGTGCACTAAATTCATTTTCTTTCGTCAGTACAAGTCAAATTTAGCGTTAGGTCAGGACATCGTGAAGGCATCACCACTCCAGCAGAAGGAACTTCTGCGGCTTCAGGCCCTCGACATCAAGGTTCTTCAGCTTAGCCACCAGTCAAAGTCACTCGCGGCGCACGCCGAGCTTGCCGCGCTCAACAGGGAGGCTGAGGCCAGCCGCATGAAGCTGCTCGGCCGATCCGGCGAGCTCGACGACGTGCGTACCGAATTGGGACGCATCGAGAGCGACGTTGAGGTCGTCGAAAAGCGCATCGCCCGCGATACCGACCGGCTCCAACACACCTCATCCGTCAAGGACATTCAGGCTCTCGACTCCGAGGTTGCCTCACTCAGGAAGCGCCTGTTCGATCTCGAGGAGATTGAGATTGCCGTGCTTGAGCGCCAGGAGGAGCACGAGGCGGCCGTGGCCGTGGTGGAGCAGGAACGCGACGCCATTGCCGAGCGGGTCGCCGCCACTGAAGCCGTTCGGGATGAGTCGTTGGTTGACCTCACCCGTCAGCTCGGTGAGTTGACCCGTGATCGCGCAACGATTGCGGCCGCCATTCCCAATGACGTCGCTGCCCTGTACGAGCGCCTGCGCATCAGCGGCCACGGCAACGCCGCGGCTCTGCTACGTGCCCGTACCTGCAGTGGATGCACGATGACCCTGACCGGGAGCGACCTCGCCGATGCCCGTCAGGCGCCGACGGACGAGGTCATCTTCTGCCCCGACTGTGGCGCCGTGCTGGTACGCACCGAAGAGTCCGGAATCTAGCGCCGGTTCGGCGCCAGCCTGCCCGCCCGGTAAGCTTGGGTTTCGGAATGGGTCGGCAAGACGGTCGCGTCATTCGGGAGATCTTCGGGTCAAGCGGATGCCGAGGAACGTCCGGGCTCCATAGAGCAGGATGGTGGGTAACACCCACCCGGGGTAACCCGCGAGACAGTGCCACAGAAAGTAGACCGCCACCGGCGTCGCATCTTCGGATTCGGCAGGTGGTAAGGGTGAAACGGTGGTGTAAGAGACCACCAGAGGCCAGGGTGACCTGGTCGGCTCGGTAAACCTCGTCCGGAGCAAGGTCAGACAGAAAGCGTTGAGGCGGCTCGCCGAGCTTTCGGGTAGACCGCTAGAGGGCTGCGGCAACGTAGTCACGAGATAGATGGCCGTCGACGGTGTGCAAACACCTGGACAGAACCCGGCGTACTAGCCGGCCCATTCCACCTTCATCCACCCGGCGGTTTGGTCAGCCGGCCGCGGTCCAGTGATAGAGCTTTTCCGGCCGCCCGGCGCGGCCATATTTTTGGGTGATACCGGCTCGTTCGGTGATGACCAGAAATTCAAGGTAGCGCCGAGCGCTCACCCGAGCCAGTCCCAGATAACCAGCCACGTCGCTGGCCGAGATACCGACGGCGGCTCGCTTGAGCGTGGTCACGACGGCGTCGAGCGTCACCTCGGACAGTCCCTTGGACAGCGACAATGCGACCGATCCAGCGGCTGCGGTGGGCGGCGCGACCGTGCCGGGTTGCAGCATCCGGTCTATTCGTTCCTGATCGAGCATTGATGCTGTCACAGCGGCGTGCTCGCGCAAATCCTGACGGTGTTGAACGTACTGGTCGAGTCGCTCGAGCAGCACGGTCGAGGTGAACGGTTTGACCAGGTAGTGCATGACCCCACCGGCCATCGCTGCCCGCACAGTGTCGAGCTCCCTGGCAGCGGTGATGGCAATGATATCGACCGGGTCGCCGGGAAGATTGCGCGCGGCCCGCAGCACGTCGATGCCGGACATACCGGGCAGATGGATGTCCAACAGCACCAGGTCTGGTTTCAGCCTCGTGATTAGATCGAGGCCGTCTGTACCGGTGTAGGCGACGCCGACGATCTCGAACCCACCGTGGGCGAGCAGAAAACCGGTGTGAATTCCCGCGACTTCACGGTCATCGTCGATGACCACCGTGCGGATAAGAGCCGTGCGAATGAGAGCCGTATGAATGAGCGTCATGAGGCGGTTCCAATGCGGTTGGGCGAGGAAGGTACTGCGGCGAGGAGCACGGTGAAGGTTGCTCCGCCGTGCTGCGACGGCTTGGAGGTGACGAACCCGGTGCGGCGCACGGCTACGCGCTGCACGAGGGCCAACCCGAAACCGCGTGCTCCGGGGCGGCTAACGTCTCGGGTGGACTGGCCGACCTCAAATATTCGCACGCGGTCCTTCTCTTTGATTCCCGGGCCGTCATCGGAGACGACGATGGTGGCACCCGTGCTGTCTTCGCTGAGGCGAACGTGGATGGTGCCATCGGCACCGATCGCTTCCATCGCATTGTCAATGAGATTACCGAGTACCGTGACCGGATCCGTCGTTCCATCGGGTGCGAGAGTCGAATCTTCGTCGATGACCAGATTGATGCCTTTCTCCGCTGC
Organism: Cryobacterium sp. Y50; assembly: GCF_002929805.1. Lineage (GTDB taxonomy): Bacteria > Actinomycetota > Actinomycetes > Actinomycetales > Microbacteriaceae > Cryobacterium. The sequence continues at coordinate 31,554 of NZ_PJJM01000099.1, forward strand.
GATGGTGCTCTTGGCCATGAGCAGGCTCGCCGCGTCGGGGTCGGTGATGCCGGGGGACAGGGCTCGGGAGACCACGGAACCACCGTGCCCGGCGCGAGTGATGAAATCCACGACCTGCTCCGTGCGCCCCAGTTCGATCAACCCCGAAATAACGTGCATCTTGTTGGCGAATTCGTGGGCCTGGGCACGCAAAGCCTGCGTCACATCCCGTGCGCCATCCAGGTCTTGCAGAAGCTGGTGCAGCTCGGTCCGGTCCCGCAGAATCAATACCCGGCCGACCAATCCACCGTCGACGATGGCATCGTTGGACCGCGCCAGCAGAACGCGTTCACCGACGAGCACGGTCTCATCGCTTTCACCGCTATCGGCCAGCATTCTGGCCAGTTCCGCACCGACCACGTCCGGCGCCGGACGCCCCACCGAGTCATCGTCCGCGCCGAGGAGTCTGCGCGCCTCGTCGTTGACCAGAGCGATGGAACCGGCGGCATCCACCGCAACAAGGCCCTCGCCGATACCGTGCAGCATCGCCTCGCGGGTCTCCAACAGGGAGGCGATCTCTTCGGGTTCCAGCCGGTGAATCCTGCGCCACACCATCCGCGAGATCATCGTCGCCCCGGCTGTTCCTACCAGGGCAGCCCCGACGAGCCAGGTCACGAGCTCTGGCAGCACCTTATAAAGGTCGGCGCGCAGCGTCTGCTCCAAAATTCCTACCGAAGCCATGCCGATGATGACTCCGGACTCGTCAAGGATCGGCAGTTTGACCCGCCAGGTCTCTCCGAGCGTGCCAGTCTGGGTGCCGACATAGGTCTCACCAGACAGCGCAATCGATGGATCCGTCGAGGTCACGTGGCTGATCATGGCCGGGTTCGGATGCGAATAGCGCACGCCGGTGTCGTCGGTGACGACGACGTAGGTGACGTTGGCGGCCTCGGAGATCAGTTCGGCGATCGGTTGAATCGTGTCGCTTGGGTCGCTGTCGTCAAAGGCATCGACGATCGCGGGCAGCTCGGCCACCGACTGCGCGACTCCCACCATGCGGGCTTGATAGGCGTCACGAATCTGCTGTTCCTGCAAGCGGATAGCGACGGACCCGGCAACGAGGACGACGATGAGAACAATAAGGAGTTGCAGAAAGAACAACTGTGTTCTCAGCGACATCGACTGAATCATTCTTCCATTCTCCCATCTACCCTCCGACGTTGCGTCCGGTCCGCCCGGGCAGTGTCCGTAATGACCAATATGCGCACTATGACCGAATTCTTCCGCTGATCGGCGGGGCTCCATACGCTGAGATACAGCGTAGCCATACGCATCACAGTGGAGTGAATAGAGGAAAACAGCATGAAACAAGGCTCAATGACGCGTCGAACCGGTTTGATCGTTACGGCGGCAGCATCCGTTCTACTTCTCGCCGGGTGCAGCACCCCGGCAGCGACCAGCGGCAACAGCAATGAGGCTGCAGCCGGCATCGACAAGCTCAACATCATCGTTCCAGCCGACCCGGGCGGCGGCTGGGACCAGACCGGTAGGGCCATCGAAAAGGACCTGCAGGCCAACGATCTCGTGACGAGCGCCTCCGTCGTCAACGTGGGCGGCGCCGGCGGCACGAACGGGCTCGCCGCGATGAAGACCGAGAAGGATATCAACACCCTCATGGTCATGGGCTATGTCATGGTCGGTGCCGTCGAAACGAACAACTCCGCCAACCGCATCGAAGACACCACCCCGATCGCCCGCCTCACCGACGAGCCGCTCGTCGTGGTCGTTCCGACCGATTCCCCGTACGACACCATTGGCGATCTGCTCGATGACATTGGCGAGACCGGCCAGGCTGTCTCGATCACTGGAGGATCGGCCGGCGGCGCCGACCACATCCTGGCCGGAATGATGCTCAAGGAACAGGGCATCAGCGCTGACAAGCTCAACTACATTCCCTACTCGGGCGGTGGAGAGTCCCTGGCCGCGCTGCTCGGCAACAAGGTCAATGCCGGCATCTCCGGCGTTGGAGAGTACGCCGAGCAGGTCAAAGCCGGCAAACTGCGGGCCCTGGCGGTGTCCGGATCGGACGCTGCCCCGCAGCTTCCCGACACCGAAACACTGACCGATCAAGGGATCGACGTCGTGCTCACGAACTGGCGCGGAGTGGTCGCTCCCGGATCCATCGATGCCGCTCAGGCCGAAATTCTCACCACACTGATGGAAGACCTGCACGCGACCGACACTTGGCAGACCACACTCACTGATAACAACTGGGCGGATGCCTTCATGATCGGTAACGAGTTCGCCGATTTCCTCACCGAAGACATCGCGACAGTGAAGGTCACGCTGAAAGACATCGGTCTGCTGTAACCCGATGACCGTTCCCACACCCGAGTCGCTGGGCGGCGGTGGCACCAACCGTGCCACCGCCGCCCGGCCCGTCGGAGAAATAGTTTTCGCGTGTGTCATCCTCAGCTTGGGAATCGTCGGCTTCGTGGCCGGCGCCGACATCCGCACACCGCCCTCAGCGAGTGACATCGGTCCCCGCGCGTTCCCCTTCCTGGTCTCGGGACTGCTTGTCGTGATTGGCATCGGCCTGATTTTTCAGCTCCTGCGCGGCCACGTCGGCGTGGCCGAAGAGGGCGAAGACGTCGACCCGAGCATCAAAACCGACTGGCTCACCGTCGTGAAGCTCGTCGGCTTCGTCATCGTTCATATTGTGCTGATCGTGCCGCTCGGCTGGCCCGTCGCGGCCGCCGTGTTGTTCTTCGGCGCGGCCTGGTCGCTCGGTGCGAAGCCCTGGTGGCGCAACGCCCTGACCGGCATCGCGCTCGCCCTGATTCTGCAATTCGTGTTCGCGGGGCTCCTCGGCGTGTCCCTGCCGGCCGGTTTTCTCCTGGAAGGGGTGGCCATCTTCAATGGATAACTTCATCAACCTGATGAATGGCTTCAGCGTGGCGATGCAGCCGATGTATCTGCTTTACGCGCTCGGTGGTGTCTTCATCGGCACCGCCATCGGCGTGCTGCCGGGCATCGGACCCGCCATGACCATCGCCCTGCTGATGCCGATCACCTACAGCCTCGAACCGACCGCGGCCATCATCGTCTTCGCCGGCATCTACTACGGTGGCATGTACGGCGGATCGACGACATCGATCCTGCTCAATACACCGGGGGAGTCGGCATCGATCGTGACAGCCCTCGAGGGCAACAAGATGGCCAAGGCCGGACGGGGCGCTGCAGCCCTCGCGACGGCGGCCCTCGGGTCGTTTGTCGCCGGCACCCTCGCGACGGTGTTGCTGAGCTTTCTCGCCCCATTCGTGGCCGAGTTCGCCATTCAAATCGGCCCGGTCGAATATGTGGCCCTCATGCTCGTTGCATTCCTGACCGTGGGGGCCTTGCTTGGGGCATCCGTTCTGCGTGGGCTAGCGTCGCTGGCCCTCGGCTTGTTCATCGCGCTGATCGGCGTCGACGCCCTCACCGGCCAGCAGCGTTACACCTTCGGCAATCCATTCCTGGCCGACGGTATCGACGTTGTACTCGTCGCCGTCGGCTTGTTCGCCGTCGGCGAGGCCATGTATGTGGCGTCCCGGCTGCGGCACGGGCCGGTCAAGGTGATTCCGGTCACCGGCGGCTGGACCACTTGGATGAAGAAGGACGACTGGAAGCGGTCCTGGAAGCCGTGGTTGCGCGGAACCTTCATCGGTTTCCCGATCGGTACGATTCCCGCCGGGGGAGCGGATGTTGCTACCTTCCTCTCCTATGCGGCCGAACGCCGCCTGGCCAACGGTGCGAACAAGAAACAGTTCGGCAAGGGTGCCATCGAGGGCGTTGCCGGCCCGGAATCGGCCAACAACGCGGCGGCGGCCGGAGTTCTGGTGCCGCTACTGACCCTCGGGATTCCGACGACGGCCACGGCCGCGATGATGCTCGTCGCATTCCAGCGCTATCAGATTCAGCCGGGGCCGCTGCTCTTTGAAACCCAGGGTGCACTGGTCTGGACACTCATCGCCAGCCTGTACGTCGGCAACCTGATGCTGCTGATTCTCAACCTGCCGCTGGTGGGTATCTGGGTAAAGATACTGCAGATCCCACGTCCGTACCTGTATGCGGGAATTCTGGTGTTCGCTGGGCTTGGTGCGTTCTCGCTCAATTTCACGCCGGTTGACGTGGGGATTCTGCTCGTCGTTGGCGTGCTGGGCTTCTTCATGCGGCGCTACGGCTACCCGATCGCGCCGATGGTGGTCGGGCTTATTCTCGGCCCGATCTTTGAGAACCAGCTGCGCCGGTCGCTCGCGATCTCGCAGGGGGATCCGACGGCGCTCATCGCATCACCGATCGCGGCCACCGTCTATGTTTCACTGATCGTGATCTTCGCCCTGTCGTACTGGATGAAGCGTCGCCAACGTGTTATGGAGTCTGAGCGAGTTTCCGAGGACGACGCCGTCGATGAACGGATGGCCCGGTAGCTTTCGTCTGGCCGAAGCGACAGAGGACCGACACCATCGCCATGGTGTCGGTCCTCTGTCGTTCCCCTGACCAAAATCGGGGCGGGAGCCAGCCGGCAAGACCTAACCGGCCAGATCTAGCTGGAAACAAGGCGGGCGGCGAGGGCGGCTGCACCGAGGATGCCTGCATTGTTGCGGTGCACGGCCGGAATGATCCTGGTTTTCAGGCGCAGCAGCGGCAGGAAGTCCTCATAGTGTTTGGAGACGCCGCCGCCGACAATGAACAGGTCGGGGGTGAATAACAGTTCAAGGGTCGAGTAATACTTCTGCAGGCGCATCGCCCACTTGTCCCAGCTCAGGTTCTCGCGTTCCTTGGCAGAGTACGCCGCCCGAGTCTCGTAGTCCTGACCGTCGATCTGCAGGTGGCCGAGTTCCGTGTTCGGAACCAGCACACCGTCATTGAGCAGCGCCGAACCGATTCCAGTGCCGAGAGTGGTCAGCAGTACGACGCCGGCAACGTCCTTCGCCGCCCCGAACTGCGCTTCGGCGTACCCCGCGGCATCCGCGTCGTTGACGAAGTGAATTGGGAGCCCAAGGCCCTTTTCAAACAAAGCCTCGGCGGCCAGGCCGATCCACTTCGATGATACGTTCGCCGCCGACATGGTGCTCCCGTTCTTCACAACCGCGGGAAAACAGACACCGACCGGCAGGTCGCCGACTCCCTGAGACACCGTCCCGAGCAGGGTGCGCGTGGTCTCAATGATGTCCTGCGGTCTGCCACCCTTGGGCGTCGGCAGCTTCACCCGATCTGAGAGCAGCTCACCGGTCGACAGATCGACGACGGCTCCCTTGATGCCGGTGCCACCGATGTCGATGCCGATTGCCGTCGTTGCAGTCATATATTGAACCTATCTGGTCGAGCGCGCGGTCAGGGCAGGGTTAGAATTTCGGCGCCACGTTCGGTCACCACAAGAGTGTGTTCAAACTGCGCCGTGATGCTGCGGTCGCGGGTGAGGACCGTCCAGTCGTCGTCCCAGATGTCCCAGTCGCTCGTGCCGAGCGTGAGCATTGGCTCGATGGTGAAGACCATGCCGACCTCCATCACGGTGTCGTACTGCGGCGCGTCATAGTGCGGAATAATCAGGCCGGAGTGGAAGGCTTCGCCGACCCCGTGCCCGGTATAGTCGCGTATGACACCGTAGTTGAAGCGTTTGGCGTAGGACTCGATCGTGCGACCGATCACATTGACCTGTCGTCCGGGGGCTACGGCCTTGATGCCGCGGGCGAGCGCCTCGCGGGTGCGTTCGACCAGCAGGGTGACCTCTTCGCTCGCTTCCCCGACGACAAAGGTCACGTTGGTGTCGCCGTGAACCCCGTTCTTGAACGCGGTGATGTCGATGTTCACGATGTCGCCGTTTTCAAGCACCGTGTTGTCGGGGATACCGTGGCAGATGACCTCGTTGACCGAGCTGCACAACGATTTGGGGTAGCCGCGGTAACCGAGCGTCGAGGGGTAGGCGTCGTGCGCGACCATGTAGTCGTGGCCGATCCGGTCAAGTTCCTCGGTTGTGACGCCGGGAACGATTGCAGCGCCGACGGCGGCGATGGCGCGGGCAGCGATGCTGCCCGACTCGCGAATGAGTTCGATTTTCTCGAGCGAATAGACATCGGAGCCGGTGAAGGGGCTCGGGCCGGTCTTGCCGATGTACTCCGGGCGAACGATGTGGGACGGAACGGAACGGGGCGATGACACCGTTCCCGGGATGAGGTGACCGATTGAATCCTTAGGCATAGGATCAAGCTTATGGCCGAGAACAAGGAACACGCATTCTGGTACAACATGCGCACCGGCGAGGTCGAGCTCGGTCTGCAGTCGGCATCACTGGATCGGGTTGGACCATTCGTGACCCGCGATGATGCCGCCCATGCCCTGGAAAAGCTGCGGGCGAACAGCGCCAAGTGGTCTGAGGACGACGCGCGAGACGCTCGCTAGCAGCCCGCAGGCGTGCTACTCGTAGCTGTGCTCTGGAGCCGGGTAGGCACCAGAGGCGACATCGGCGGTGAACCGTTGTACGGCATCCGTCAGCACAGCTCGCACGTCAGCATACTGGCGCACAAACCGAGGTACCCGGCCGCTGGTCATACCGGCGAAATCGGTCCAGACCAGCAATTGACCGTCAACGGATGGTCCGGCACCGACCCCGATAGTCGGGATCGACAGGCGTTCGGTCACCTGAGCGGCGACCGAGGCCGGAACCATTTCGAGGACCACGGCAAAGGCCCCGGCCTCCTGCACGGCGAGGGCGTCGATAATGAGGGCCTCGGCCGCTTCGCCGCGCCCCTGGATGATGTGGCCGCCGAGCCCGTGCTCGCTCTGCGGGGTGAAGCCGATATGACCCATCACCGGGATACCAGCCGACACGATGCGCCGAATCTGTTTGTGGCTGCGCTCCCCACCCTCCAGCTTGACCGCGTGCGCCTGGGCTTCCTTCATGAACCGCACGGCCGTGGCCAGGGCCTGATCTGGCCCGCTCTCGTAGGACCCAAACGGCATGTCCGCGACGACGAGCGCGCGGGTGACCGCGCGTGCTACGGCGCGGGTCAGCGGAATGAGCTCGTCAACCGTGACCGGCAGGGTGGTTTCGTATCCGAAGACGTTATTGCCGGCGGAATCACCGACTAGGAGAAAGTCGATACCGGCCTCATCGAAAATCTGTGCGGTGAGCATGTCGTAGCTGGTCAGGCCGGTAATCGGAATGCCCTGCAGCTTGGCGGTCTGGAAATGTCTGGTGCGTACCCGTTTGGGGCCCTCGGGCGCGTGTCCGTACGGCTGCTGAACCGCGACATCGGCGGGAGGGACCGTGGGCTCTGGCACTGTCAACTTTGGCATGCGACAAGTTTAGTCAGGCAAGCAATCGTCCCTGGAGCCAGTAGCCTAAGCAGTAGTTATTAAAGTTGGAGCAATCAGAAAGAGCGTGAATGGACAAGCAGCGCGACTTCGTTCTTCGGACCATCGAGGAACGAGGAATCAAGTTCGTTCGACTCTGGTTCACCGATGTCGTCGGCACTCTGAAATCGGTCGCCATCGCTCCCGCCGAGGTTGAAGGTGCATTCAATGAAGGCCTCGGTTTCGATGGCTCGGCCATCGAGGGTCTCACCCGTTCCTTCGAAGCGGATGTCCTCGCTCACCCGGATCCCACCACGTTCCAGATTCTGCCGTGGCGCGGCGAGGTCGACCCGACAGCCCGCATGTTCTGCGACATCACCACGCCCGACGGGCAGCCCGCCGTGGCAGACCCGCGCAACGTGCTCAAGCGCACCCTGGCCAAGGCAGCCGACCGCGGCTTCACGTTTTACACTCACCCCGAGGTGGAGTTCTACCTGCTCAAGTCCTCGAAGTACGGCAAGAACGGCCCTATTCCGGTCGACTCGGCCGGCTACTTCGACAACGTTCCCGGCGGCACGGCGCACGACTTCCGTCGCCGCTCCGTGCGCATGCTCGAAGACCTGGGAATTTCGGTGGAGTTCAGCCACCACGAAGCGGGACCCGGCCAGAACGAGATCGACCTGCGGTACGCCGATGCGCTGACCACAGCCGATAACATCATGACCTTCCGCACAGTGGTCAAGGAAGTCGCCATCGAGCAGGGCGTCTACGCGACGTTCATGCCCAAGCCCATGTCTGAGCACCCCGGATCCGGCATGCACACCCACATGTCGCTGTTTGAGGGCGACGCGAACGCGTTCTACGAGGCCGGCGCCAAGTATCAGCTATCCAAGATCGGCCGCCAGTTCATCGCCGGGCTGCTCAAGCACGCGCCGGAAATCACCGCGGTGACCAACCAGTTCGTCAATTCCTACAAGCGGCTGTGGGGCGGTGACGAGGCCCCGAGCTTCGTCTGCTGGGGCCACAACAACCGCTCGGCCCTCGTGCGGGTACCACTGTACAAGCCGAACAAGGGCCAGAGCGCTCGAGTCGAGTACCGGGCGATCGATTCAGCGGCCAACCCTTACCTCGCCTACTCGCTCATGTTGGCTGCCGGCCTCAAGGGCATCGAGGAGGGCTACGAGCTGCCGCCCGAAGCCGAAGACAACGTCTGGAGCCTCAGCGACACGGAGCGCCGTGCCCTCGGCTACACGCAGCTGCCGGCGAGCCTCGACCATGCCATTCAGTTCATGGAAGAGTCCGAACTCGTCGCAGAGACACTCGGGGAACAGGTCTTCAACTACGTACTGCTGAACAAGCGCCAGGAATGGCGCGACTACCGGTCGCAGGTCACTCCGTTTGAGCTGCAGAAAAATCTGGAGATGCTCTAACTCGCACCCGGTGTCGATGATCGAAGGAATCACCCGCGATGGAGCGTTTGCACTTATCCCTGACCGAGCTTGTTCGGGTCGGCTTCGTGGACCTCACCGAGGTGCGCGGTCGGCTCGACGAGGTCGTGCACCTCGGTGCGAGCAGCGCATACAGCTCGTCCGAGGTGACCGACCGGTTAACCGAGACACGCCAGTTGCTGCCGCTCCTGACAAAAACGGCCAGTCCGGATGCGGCGCTGGTCGCCTTGGTTGCTCTGCTCCGGCAGGGATCAGCTGAGCTGTTCCGTCTGCTGCAGTCACCCGCTTCGGCTGGGCGTCTGCTCAAAGTGCTCGGGGCTTCGAGCGGCCTGGCCGAATTCTTTCTCCGACACCCGAACGAATTGTCCGTCCTCAAAGCACCGCTGGTTGTGCTGCCCAGCGTCGACGAACTGGTGCGCGACCTATTGGAGTCGGTGGGCGCGAGCAACGGATTCTCCCGCCTGGTGGACGAGGAGGCCTGGATCGCCCTTCGGGTGCGGTATCGCCGGCGGCTGGCGCAACTAGCGGCCTTCGACCTCGAACAGGACGACCCTGTGGCTGGGCTCGACGGCGTGACCCGCACGCTGTCCGACCTCGCGACGGCGGCCCTCGAGGCCGCCCTCGCCGTGGCGCGTACCATGTGCAGCGGCGAGTCGGCCGGCCGGGGCGTGTTCCCCGCCGAACAGGTGCGCGCGACCCGGCTGGCGATTATCGGCATGGGCAAAGCCGGCGCAAGTGAACTCAACTATGTCAGCGATGTCGACGTCATCTTTGTCGCAGATGGTGATGAAACAGTCGGGTTGGAAAACTCCCGCGCCGTCGAGATCGCCACCCGGCTGGCCGTACTCATTATGCGTGGCCTGGGAGAATCCGCCCTCGAACCGGAACTCTGGGAGGTCGACCCCAACCTGCGCCCTGAGGGTAAGAGCGGTGCGCTCGTGCGTTCGATCAAATCCCACCTCGCCTACTACGATCGCTGGGCCAAGAGTTGGGAGTTCCAGGCCCTGCTCAAGGCGCGCACGCTCGCTGGCGACCCCGAGCTCGGACGGCGCTACATCGACGCCGTCACGCCCAAGGTCTGGAGCAGCGCCAGCCGGGAGAATTTCGTCGAGTCCGTGCAGCGGATGCGGGAGCGCGTCACCGACAATATCCCCGACGATGAGGTCGATGTGCAGCTCAAGCTCGGGCCGGGCGGTCTGCGCGATATCGAGTTTACGGTGCAGTTGCTACAGCTTGTGCATGGCCAGACCGATCCAGAGGTGCGCCAGGCCGGCACCCTCCCCGCCCTGACCGCACTGGCCACGGCCGGCTACGTCGGGCGGGCCGAAGCGACCGAATTCGCCCAGGACTACCGCATGCTGCGTCTGATGGAGCACCGGCTGCAGCTGCAGAAGCTGCGCCGTACACATTTGGTTCCCCGGGACGAGGCGAACCTGCGGGTGCTGGCGCGGTCGACCGGTCTGGCGACGAGCGCCGCCGGGCTGACCATCCGCTGGGCGGAGACCAAGCAACGCGTGCGCGGCTTGCACGAACGGCTGTTTTACCGTCCACTGCTTTCCGCGGTAGCGTCCCTCTCAGCTGAGGGCCTGAATTTGACCAGCGAGCAGGCGGAGGCTCGGCTGGCCGCGATTGGTTTCCTCAACACCAAGGGCGCCCTCGCTCACATCGCGGCGCTCTCGGGTGGCGTATCGAGACGCGCGGCAATTCAACGTCATCTGCTGCCCGTCCTGCTGCAGTGGCTGTCCCAGGGGGCTGATCCCGACTATGGATTTCTCGCGTTTCGGCGACTCAGCGACAACCTCGGCTCGACCTACTGGTTCCTGCGCATGCTGCGCGACTCGTCCGGCGCTGCGGAGCGGCTCACCCGGGTACTGTCCGGCAGCCGCTACATCGGGGAGCTGCTCGAGAAGATTCCTGAAGCGGTCGCCTGGTTGGAGGACGAGGACGACCGGCAACCGCGTCCGCTCAAGGCCCTGCGGGACGAAACAAGTGCGGTGCTCGGCCGACATGAGAGTGCGGATGCCGCCGCAACCATCCTGCGGGCGGCACGCCGACGCGAAATGCTCCGCCTGGCGTTCGCCTCACTCCTCGGCCAAATCAACCTCGACCAGCTGGGTCAGGGCCTCACCGATGTGAATGCAACCTATATCCAAGGTGTGATCGCGGCCATTCGCGGAGGCGAACTCAGTGATCCGGCGCAAAGCACGGCATCCGCTTCACCCGATGGAATCGAATTCGCGGTCATCGGTATGGGCCGCTTTGGTGGCGCTGAGCTCGGTTTCGGCTCCGACGCCGATGTCATGTATGTCTTTCGCGCCGGTGCCCTCGAGGGTGAAGCTGCCAACGAGCGCGCCAGATTCATCGTGCGTGAACTCAACCGGCTGAACGATGACGCCCGCCTGCCGCTTGATCTGGACATCGGCCTGCGCCCCGAGGGCAGCAATGGGCCCGTGGTGCGGTCACTGGAGTCATACCAGGCCTACTACCGGCGCTGGTCACTCACCTGGGAAGCCCAGGCGCTGCTGCGCGGTCGCGGAGTCGCCGGGGATGTCGCGCTGCTGCGCGACTTCGAGGCCGTGGCTGATGAGGTGCGGTATCCGAGCAATATCAGCGAGCAGGCCGTGCGTGAGGTCCGCCGCATCAAGGCGCGGGTCGAGAACGAGCGCCTGCCGCAGGGAGCCGACCCGAACCGGCACCTCAAGCTGGGCCGCGGGTCGCTCAGCGACGTCGAGTGGCTCGTGCAATTGCTTCAATTACAACACGCCGCAGCCACTCCGGCGCTCCGCACGACGTCGACACTGCACGCGCTGACCGAGGCGGTGACCGCGGGTTTGATTCCAGCAGCGGATGCCGCAGTGTTGCGCACCGCCTGGATTTTCGCGTCCCGCGCGCGCTCGGCCATCACACTGTGGACCAATCACACCTCGAACGTACTTCCGACGGATCGCGCAGCCCTCGAGGGTATCGCCCGTGTGATGGAATACCCACCGGGGTCGGGCAACCAGCTGGAGGACGACTATCTCGCCGTCACGCGACGAGCCCGCGCTGTCTTTGAACGGCTGTTCTACGGCCCGGTGGAGCGGCCGGGTCCCACAGCCGGCTGAGCCTGCGCGAGCCCATCCGCAACGTAAAAGGACCGCATCCGAAAGATGCGGTCCTTTCTAACTCTGAGGCTTCTCAGTGAGGCGGCTCAGACCCCGTAGTAGAGCTCGAACTCGAACGGGTGCGGGCGCTGGGCGAGCGGCTTGATCTCGTTTTCGCGCTTGTACTCGATCCAGGTCTCGATCAGCTCAGGGGTGAACACGTTTCCGGCCAGCAGAAAGTCGTGGTCGGCTTCGAGGGCTTGCAAGGCTTCCTCGAGCGAAGCCGGAACCTGGGGGATGTTCTTTGCTTCTTCGGGCGGCAGCTCGTAGAGGTCCTTGTCGACGGGCTCGTGCGGTTCGGTGCGGTTCTTGATGCCGTCGAGACCGGCCATGAGCTGTGCAGCGAAGGCAAGGTACGGGTTGCCGGAGGCATCGGGTGCACGGAACTCGAGGCGCTTCGCCTTCGGGTTGGTGCCGGTGATCGGGATACGGATCGATGCCGACCGGTTGCCGGCTGAGTAGACCAGGTTGACCGGTGCTTCGAAGCCGGGGACGAGACGGTGGTACGAATTCACCGTCGGGTTCGTGAACGCGAGAACGGCCGGGGCGTGCTTGAGCAGGCCTCCGATGTACCAGCGAGCCACATCGGAGAGTCCGCCATAGCCGGCCTCATCGTAGAACAACGGCTTGCCGTCGGCCCAGAGGGACTGGTGGGTGTGCATGCCGGAGCCGTTGTCGCCGAAGAGCGGCTTGGGCATGAAAGTCGCCGTCTTGCCCCAGTCGTGGGCGGTGTTCTTGACGATGTACTTGAACTTGAGCAGGTCGTCCGCGGCGTGCACCATGGTGTCGAACTTGTAGTTGATCTCGCCCTGGCCGCCGGTGCCGACCTCGTGGTGGCTGCGCTCAAGGATGAGGCCGGCTTCGATCAGCTTGAGGCAGATGTCATCGCGCATGTCAGCGTGCTGGTCAACCGGGCTGACCGGAAAGTAGCCGCCCTTGAACGGCGTCTTGTTGGCGAGGTTTCCGCCTTCTTCCTTCTTGCCGGAGTTCCAGGCCCCTTCACCGGAGTCGACGGAGTAAAAGCTGGTGTGCTGATTCACTTCGTAGCGCACATCGTCGAAGATGTAGAACTCGGCTTCCGAGCCGAAGAATGCGGTGTCGCCGATGCCGGTCGAGGCGAGGTACTTTTCAGCCTTCTTGGCTACCTGGCGCGGGTCCTTGGAGTAGATCTCGCCGTTGCGCGGGTTGTAGATGTCGAACAACATAATGAGCGTGCGCTCGGTACGGAATGCGTCGATGTACGCGGTCGACACGTCGGGGATGAGCTGCATGTCGGATTCGTGGATCGACGCGAAACCGCGGATCGACGAGCCATCGAACATCTGACCAACGGTGAAGAATTCTTCATCAACGGTGGATGCCGGGATGTTGAAGTGCTGCTGCACACCGGGAAGATCGGTGAAACGGATGTCAAGGAACTTGACGTCCGTGTCTTTGATGAATTTGAGCACTTCTGACGAATCGCGGAACATGCGGATAAACTCCAGACGACGTGGGCGTGGAAACAGCCGAATCGGATACATCGGCTTCACTGAGATTAGTAGCGCTGCGTTACTTGTCCGTGACGCTTATGTTTCACACATGTTACAGGGGAGCCTGCTCGGTAGACTCATCAAGTGCCAGACTCCAACTCCCGCCCGAACACTTTTGGCCCAGTGCCACCCAGTAAATGGCCGGGCGAGCGGCTCGGGTTACCCCAGGTCGGACCGAATTCGATCGGGCGGCCGGGGAGACGAATTCTGGGTTTCGCCATCGACTGGGCCATTGCGATCGCGGTGTCGGCGATCTTCTTCAACTACGATCCGGCCGCGAACCTGATCATCTTCGTCATCATGCAGATCGTGTTCATTCCGACAATCGGGTCGAGTATCGGCCACCGGTTCGTTGGCCTGCGGCTCATCTCCATTCACGGCGGCTGGATCGGGCTGTGGCGGCCGGTAGTGCGTTCGCTGCTGCTCGGGATTGCCCTCCCCGCCTTGGTGTGGGATTCCGATCAGCGCGGCTTCCACGACAAGATCGCCGGAACGGCGCTCATACGTCAGTAGGGGGCCGGTCGGTACTGCACAGCCCGAACAAATTGGAAGAAGGGCCGCACGCGAAGCGTGGGCCCTTCTTCTCGTTCCCCGGGATCGGGTGAATCTATCTGGAGTCAGCCGCGCTGCGGGCGTGCCTTCATCGGGTCGACGCCCTTGGGAATGGGAAGTTTGGTGCCCATGGAGTTCAGGCGGTTGTTGACCGCAAGAACTTCGGCCTTGGTCAGGGTGGGCTTGATCCGGGTGAGGCGGCGGGCCAGCTTGTGCAGCGGCACGGCGTCGTCGTCGGGCCCGACCGAGATGACCGTTACGCCAACGTTGCCGCCGATGCGCACGATTTTACGCTTTTCTTCGTCGAGCATGCGTGTAGTACGCGTTTTCGGACCCTCGCTGATCAGTACGACCCCACCGCGACCGACAGCGCGATAGACAGCATCCTGTGTCTTGCCGTTGACAGCGACCGGCATTTCACTGCCAACCCATCCCCGCTTGAGCGAACTGCGCAGCACGGCCCCGACGGCACCAGGCTGGCCCTCGATCTGCGAATAGGCGGCTTTCTCAGCGCGCCGCCCCAGAATGATGAGCATCGCCAGAATGCCAGCGAGCACGCCAGCGACAATCCACAGCACCATCGTGAAGACGTTGCTGCCGGGAATCAGCAGGGCCAGCGCCAGGCTGATCAGAACGGGGATGAGGAAGGCCAGAACCAGAATCCAGACGATATTCGAGTCATATCGTCTCGTCATCTGGAAAACCTGCCACATTTGCTTCAAGCGGCCGGGCTTCTTCGGTTTTTTGGAGGTCTTTTCCTTGCTGCGTGCCATGGGTACAAGACTACCCAGTCGCTCGAATGCCGAGTGACCGAATTCGGCGGTGTTCTCGCATCAGGAGACTGCTTGGGCAAAACCGAGCTGGGCATCCGCCAGCTGACGCAGTTCGACGGGAATTTCGCGCCCGGTGGCGACCATGGACTGGGCCCACAGGCGACCGGCCCGATAGGACGAGCGCACCAGCGGACCGGAGAGCACGCCGAGAAAACCGATCTCTCTGGCTTCCTCGTTGAGTTCGACGAATTCCTCCGGGCGCACCCAGCGGGCGACCGGCAGGTGTCGGGCACTCGGCCGCAGGTACTGCGTGATGGTGATGATGTCGGTGCCTGCCTCGTACAAGTCGTGCAGGGCCTGAGTGATCTCCGCGCGTTCTTCACCCATTCCCAGGATGAGGTTCGACTTGGTGATCAGGCCGGCGTTGCGGCCCTGGGTGAGGACGTCGAGCGAACGGTCGTAGCGAAAGGCTGGACGGATGCGCTTGAAGATGCGCGGTACGGTCTCAACGTTGTGCGCGAAAACCTCCGGTTGGGCTGAGAACACCTGTGCGAGATGCTCCGGGTTGCCGGAGAAGTCCGGCACCAGAATCTCGACGCCGGTTCCGGGACTCTGCTGGTGGATCTGGCGAATGGTCTCGGCATAGAGCCAGGCCCCCTCGTCGGGCAGGTCGTCCCTGGCCACACCGGTTACGGTGGCATAGCGCAGGTTCATGGCGACAACCGATTCGCCGACGCGGCGCGGCTCGTCGGTGTCGTAATCGGCCGGCTTGCCCGTGTCGATCTGGCAGAAGTCACAGCGCCGCGTGCACTGCGAGCCACCGATCAAGAAGGTGGCTTCGCGGTCTTCCCAGCACTCAAAGATGTTGGGGCAGCCGGCTTCCTGGCATACCGTGTGCAGGTTTTCGCTTTTCACGAGGCTCTGCAGCTTCTGATATTCGGGGCCCATTCTGGCGACGGTCTTGATCCAGGCTGGCTTCCGTTCGATCGGAGTTTCGGCGTTGCGAATTTCCAGGCGCAGGAGCTTGCGACCTTCGGGTGCTGCATTCATGCGTTCGTCCTGACGGTGTCGAGGCTGACGGGGTTCAGACTGTCGGTGTCGGCTCCAAGCGCGCGACGAAAGCCAGCGGTGATGGAGTCGATGAGTTCACTCGGCTCAACGGTGCGGCCGAGGACGCGGGACATTGTGGTCACTCCGGCATCGCGAATTCCGCAGGCGATGATGCGGTCGTACGGCTCGAGGGAGTTGCTGCAGTTAAGCGCGAACCCGTGCATGGTGACACCCTGGGCGACGCGGATGCCGATGGCGGCGATCTTGTCTTCGTGTCCGGCCGGTCCGACCCAAACACCCGAACGTCCGGCTACCCGGACGGCGTCGATCCCAAATCCGATCAGCACCTCAATCAACATGCCCTCGAGGGAACGAACGTAACCGACGACGTCGACCGGTTCTGCCAGGTGCAGGATAGGGTAGCCGACTAGCTGCCCCGGGCCGTGCCAGGTTATTTTGCCGCCGCGGTCGACGTCGATCACCGGGGTGTCGTCGACAGGGCGTTCTTCCGGCAGGGTGCGTTTACCCGCTGTGTACACTGCGGGATGCTCCAAGAGGAGGACTGTGTCCGGTCGCTCACGGGCGACGACGGAACGGTGGACTGCGCGTTGGAGCTCTAGGCCCTCAACATACGGCACGGAGTTGGCGCTTAGCCCCGCGACGACAAAGTCGAGCATTGGCCCAGTCTAGGGGGTCAGCGAGGGAGTCAGGGCAAGCGGCAGACTTATGCCGGCCTGGCTGCCGACAAGTTCCTGGCCTCCTCCCCGCTTTCCCGCTTCGCCGGTTGTGCACCGGTGCGTGCCTGCCAGGTCTTCTGACCCGTTCCTTGCGAGAACATGGTCTCGTGAAACGACGAAGCGCAGTGCCTCCGACTCCGGTCGATGGCCCGATCAGATTCGATGACCCGAACCGACTCGGTCCGCGGTCGCAGTTGACAGTCGACAGAAATCGTGAGCCGGGTTCGGCAGTGCTGGACAGCGACTGCGTTGTTGCTGGCTACCGACTAATTCGGCTGCTCGGCACGGGGGACCGTGCCTCAATCTATCTAGGACATTCCGGCAGCGGCACCATGGTTGCCCTCAAGGTATTCCGTGCCGACACCGAGTCGGCGAGCATCGAGAGCGACATCGCCGTTCTTACCTCGGCCGCAGCGCCGGGGCTCGTCCGGCTGCTCGATGTTGCGCAGCTCGGTGATGGTCGCATTTGCCTGGTCCTGGAACGGCTCGCCGGGGGGTCGTTGGCCCGTTATTTGATCGAACACCCAGTGCTGTCGCCGGGCGAAGTGGTCACCCTCCTCGCCCCCGTCGTGGTGGCCTTGAATGCGCTGCATTCTGCTGAGTTCGCGCACGGCAGTCTCAGCCAGGCCACCATACTGCTCGACGCGACCGGCCGGCCCGTGCTAACCGGGTTCGGCGCGATCCGACAGTTCAGCGACGCCCTACGAGAACGGATGCCGCTCCTCCGCGCCGATTACACCCGACTGGCGACCATCGGGCAGTGCGTCTGTGATGGGCTCGCCGAGACTGACGCGCGCAGCCGCGGCGCGGCAGAACTGATCCGTCGGCTCCACGATGCCGTGAATCCAAGCGATAGTGCTGGTCGGTCCGGAGCAGAAGCGGGAGCGTTCCTCGCATCGGAACCGACGGAAGCGGTCCTGGTGGATCTGGAACGTGCCCTGTTCGACTGGGCCGAGGCGGAACCGCTGCGGGGTTTTCGACCCGCCACCGAACCGAATCCCGGCAACGCCTGGTCGGCTGGCCCGTCGATCGGTGGCCGGGAGATTGCGGAGCCAGCCCGGCGGATCGGAAAAGTGCAGGTCCGAGCCGCGTTCAGCGAACGCGGCCATGCCACCGAACGGACTGCGCCGGGCCGGTACGCCCCAGAAGACGACGAAACCGTTTTGCACGAGCCCGACCCGTATCCTTCCGCTTTGAATGCGTGCGTGAGATCGCCTTCCTGGGCCCTCAGCAACTTTGTGGCGCGGGCCGCCGGGTCTCGGCAGCGCCTCAGCCGGCTGCTCAACAGCTTGGTTGACGCGCGCCCGGTCGAGGCCCTGAAGCATGGCCTGCGTAAACGACTGCATGGTCGTCGGCGACCTATCCTGGTGGCGGGTCTGGGCGGAGTCAGTGTGCTCGTGCTGGCACTGACGTTGTTTCCGCTAACCGGGCACTCCGGGCGACCCGGTCCGGTCGCCGACGCGGTGGCTGCCGGCCCGCCCGCAACGGCCGCGACACCGGAGAATAGCGACCATTCTTCAGACCAGAGCCAGCCCAGTGGTGCCCCGTCGGGCCTTCAAACGCCGGATGCAGCTGCGATTGCGGGGGATGATCCGGTCGCGGCCGTGATGGCGCTGTTGGCCGGCCGCGCCGCTTGCCTCGCTGCGGCGTCCCTCGTCTGCCTGGTGGACGTCGACCAGACCGGCTCGGCCGTGCTGGCTCTGGACAGCTACGACACGCGTCAGCAGCAACAGGGCGGGTCAGGGCTGCAACTGCCAGACTACGTGGGCTTTCTGCCGACCCTCGCGGAACGAACCGGCAACCTGGCCGTTGTCGCACTGGCCCCTGTCGCCGGGAACAAAAAAGGCCAGCCGGCCTCGGTCCTTGCAGTCAAGGGCGAGGGCGGCTGGCGTCTTCGTGAGATTTTCGACTACTGAATTGTTCAGCGTCGACAGATCCTGGAGTTTAGATACCGAGGTTGCCCTCGAACGCTCCAGCTTCCAGACGTGCCTTCATCGTGGTGAGGAAGCGGGCAGCATCCGCTCCGTCGACAATGCGGTGATCGTAGGACAGCGCGAGGTACACGCTCGAACGAATCGCGATCGCGTCGAGGCCGTCGGTAGTGACGACGAGCGGCTTCTTATACACGATGCCGGTGCCCAGGATGGCGCTCTGCGGCAGGAACACCACGGGAGTGTCAAACAGGGCGCCACGCGAACCGGTGTTGGTCAGGGTGAATGTTCCGCCGCTGAGCTCGTCGGGCTTAAGTTTATTGTCCCGGGTGCGGGCAGCGAGATCCGCGATCTGGGCGGCAAAACCGGCCAGATCGAGTTCGCCGGCGTTACGCACAACCGGAGTCAGCAGACCACGTTCGGTATCGACCGCGATGCTAATGTTTTCCTGGGCCGGATAGACGATCGTGTCGCCCTCGATCGTGGCGTTCACGATCGGGATGGCACGAAGTGCCTCGGCCGCGGCCAGGGCGAAGAACGGCAGGAACGAGAGCTTGTTGCCGGTCTTCTCGGCGAACGCATCCTTGACCTGGTCACGCAGCATGGCGACACGGGTGACATCGACCTCGACCACAGTCGTGAGCTGAGCGGATGATTGCATCGAGATGACAGCACGCTCGGCGACGACCTTGCGCAGGCGCGACATCGGCTGGGTGGTTCCGCGCAGCGGCGAGACCTCAACGACCGGCGCGGCCGTGGCTGGCCGCGCTGACGAAGCCTGCACGATGTCTTCCTTGCGGATGCGTCCGCCCACTCCGGTGCCGCTGATGGTCGACAGGTCGACACCGGCCTCGTTGGCGAGCTTGCGCACGATCGGGGTGACGTACCCGCTGGTCCCGGCGTGCGAACCGCGGGCGACCGGAGCCTCCACAACCGCAGCGGGCGCTGCGGCAATGGGGGTCGGAGCGGATGCGACTACCGGTGCGGCGACCGGTGCTGCGACCGGTGCGGGTGCTGCGACCGGTGCGGGTGCGGGTGCGGCGACCGGTGCGGGTGCGGGTGCGCCGACCGGTGCGGCAACCACCTCTGCCACGGGGGCTGCGGGAGCCTCGACGGGTGCCTCGACGGGTACCTCGACTGCTGGAGCAGCTGCGCCGGACCCGTCGCCGATTGTCACGAGCNTGCTGGAGCAGCTGCGCCGGACCCGTCGCCGATTGTCACGAGCGGCGTTCCGACCTCGACGGTCTCGTCTTCCTGCACCAGGATGGCTTCAATGATGCCGGCGACCGGGGACGGAATTTCCGTGTCCACCTTGTCGGTCGATACCTCGAGCAGCGGCTCGTCGACCTCCACGCGGTCGCCCACGTTCTTGAGCCAGCGGGTGACCGTGCCCTCTGTGACACTCTCTCCGAGTGCCGGGAGGCTGACGGATTCGCTCATGCGCATGTCTCCTTCAAAACCGTTTGTATGTCTGAAAATGGGATAAGAACAGGTATCCGACTACATCGCGTGAAGCGGTTTGCCGGCGAGAGCCAGGAAGGCCTCACCCATCGCTTCATTCTGCGTCGGGTGGGCGTGCAGGAACGGGGCAATGTCCTCCGGGTACGCTTCCCAGTTCACAACGAGCTGGCCTTCGCCGATGAGTTCGCCGACACGGGCACCGATCATGTGGATGCCCACGATGGGACCGTCCTTCACCCGAACGAGCTTGACCGACCCGGCGGTACCGAGAATCGAACTCTTGCCGTTGCCACCGAGGTTGTACTCATAGGTCGAGATCTGCTCGGCACCGAACTTGTCCGCAGCCTTCGCTTCGCTGTAGCCGACGGAGGCAACTTCAGGGTCGCAGTAGGTGACCTTGGGAATGTTGATGTCCTCGACGAGGATCGGGTTCAGGCCGGCGATTTCTTCTGCGACGAAGATTCCCTGCTGAAAACCACGGTGGGCCAGCTGCAGGCCGGGAACGATGTCGCCGACGGCGTAGACGCCGGGGATGTTCGTGGCGAGACGCTTGTCAGTAATGACGAAGCCGCGATCCATGGTGACGCCGACTTCATCGAAGCCGAGTCCGGCCGTGACCGGGCCGCGGCCGACGGCGACGAGCAGCAGGTCGGCCTCGACGGTCGCACCGTTTTCTAAGGTAACGACGACGCCAGCGTCCGACTGCGTGACACTCTGAAAACGGATGCCGAGGGAATATTCGATCCCGCGCTTGCGGAACGCGCGTTCCAGCTGCTTCGAGATCGACTCTTCTTCGTTGGGAACGAGGTGCGGGAGGGCTTCGATGATCGTTACGTCGGCGCCAAAGGACTTCCAGACACTCGCGAACTCGACACCAATCACGCCGCCGCCGAGCACGGCAACCTTCTTGGGCACGTAGTCCAGGGCCAGAGCGGTCTCGCTCGTGATGACGCGGCCGCCGATCTCGAGGCCCGGCAGCGAACGGGAGTAGGAGCCGGTCGCGAGGATGACGTTCTTGCCGACGATCGTATCCTCGCCGACCTGAACGGTCGTGGGGGAGACGAGATGGCCTTCGCCCTCGATCACGGTGATGCCGCGAGCCTTGACCAGGCCCTGCAGCCCCTTGTACTTGCTCGCGACGATGCCCTCGCGAAACGCGGTGACCGCAGCGATGTCAATGCCCTCAAACGAGGTCTTGACACCGTATTTGGCCGACTCGCGGCTAACATCGGCGACCTCGGCCGAGTGCAGGAGAGCCTTGGTCGGAATGCAGCCGACGTGCAGGCAGGTGCCGCCAAGTTTGCCCTTCTCGATCAGACCAACGGTGAATCCCAGCTGCACGGCCCGCAGCGCTGCTGCGTATCCACCGCTTCCGCCACCGAGAACGACAATGTCAAAGTTCTGTTCCGACACTCAGCTACTCCCTCGCGCTTAACGCTTTGTCACGACGGCCGATGAAATTGTGCTGAACGGCCACGTGGTTTGACAAGCTTTTTCTTGCCCCTACGACTGTACTACGGGCGTGAAAAGTCCTCGGCCAGTCGAAGCAGGGCCCGGACAGCTACCCCGGTCGGTCCGGCGGCGGTGAATCCCCACCCCGTTCCCGAGTTCTGGGCCGGCCCGGCAATGTCGAGGTGAGCCCACGGGATCGTCGTTCCGACGGCATCCGTTCCGATGAATTCCCTCAGAAACACCCCCGCGAGCAGCATGCCGCCGGCAGTGCTGCCGATCTTGGCGTTGGCGATGTCGGCCACATCGGAGTTGAGGGTGGCGCGCAGCTCATCGGGGAACGGCATCGGCCAGGCTGCCTCGCCAACGGCAGCGCTGGCTGCGAGGACCCGTTGCACCAGGGTATCGTCGCCCATGATGCCGAAATACCGGGTGCCGAGGGCGACCACGGCGGCTCCGGTCAGGGTGGCGACGTCGATGATGGCGTCGGGCTGTTCCTCTGCTGCTGCGACGAGACCGTCGGCGAGTACGAGGCGGCCCTCGGCATCCGTGTTGAGCACCTCGACGGTGCGTCCGCCGCGCATGCGCAGCACATCGTTGGGACGGATGGCCGAACCGGAGGGCATGTTTTCGGCAATGCACATCCAGGCAGTGATTCGCACGGGCAGTTCCAGCCGCGCCGCGGCGAGCACGACTGCGAGCACCGTGGCTGCGCCGGTCATGTCGTATTTCATCCCCACCATGGATGCCGGCGGCTTGAGCGAGAGTCCGCCGGTGTCAAAGGTGATGCCCTTGCCGACGAGCGCCAGGTGCTTGTCGGCTCCACTCGGCGTGTAGCTGAGCTTGACCAGGCGTGGCGGGCGGGTCGAGCCTGCACCGACTCCAGCGATGCCGCCGAAACCATCGGCGACCAGCGGCTGCTCGTCCCAGACTGTGACGGCGATCGGGAGGCCGGTGGCTGCTTCGACCGCGGCCGCGGCGAGCGACTCGGGGTACAGATCAAGCGGGGGCATGTTCACGAGGTCCTTGACCAGGCGGATCGCCTCGGCGTTTGCGCTGGACCGCGCAATAGCGTTGGGCGCCATGATCGAGGTGTGCACGATGACACTCGACGCCGGCAGCTTGGCCGCGGCGAGCGAGCTGTGTCGGTACGCGGTGTAGGAGTAGCCGCCGAGAGCTGCGCCCTCGAGCACGGCCTCGACCTGATCGGCATCGGTCAGCGAAATGGCGAAGGCTAACGCGGCGACGCCGGTCAGCTGGCGTACAGCGGAACCGGCAGCGTGCCGCAAAGCGTCGGTGTCGACGGTCCGTCCAAGTCCTACGATCGCGATCGCGCGCGGTGAATCGTCGTTGGTGACCAGCCGTACGACCTCATCGCGGGCGCCGGTCACGCCGAGGAGCGGAAGCTGGGATGTGATGGCGGCGATCAGTGTGTCGCTTCCGGTCGCGATGAGGCGCGCACCGTCATCCGTTTGTTGGGCAGCGACAATGACAATCGCGGCGGGAGAGTCGATGGCGGACTCGGTGGACAGGGACAGGGTAGGAACGGTCATACTTCGATGGTAGCCACCGGGAGAAGGATCGCCGGTGGCCGGCAGTGCGAGTGGGCGAGGTGTTCGCTCTCGGCACTCCGTCAGAAGCCACCTAAAACCGGCAGTGCGGATTAGAGTTAAAGCATGTTAGACCCTGCTGAGCTGTACGAACTGACCTCGGACGCCGATGGCGTTTCGGAGGGATTACACCTGGTCGCGGGCCTGACCGGCTTTGCGGATGCCGGTGGAGCGGTCGCGCAATTCACTGACTATCTCCTCACCAATCTCGAGCACACCGTCGTCGCGTCCTTCGATACGGACGCTCTGCTTGACTACCGAGCGAGGCGCCCGATCATTTACTTTGATCAGGACCACTTGACCGACTATCAGCCGCCGTCACTGCGCCTTTATCTGGCTCGTGACGAGATCGGACAGCCGTTCTTGTTCCTGGCCGGGTTCGAGCCCGACTTTCGCTGGGAGCAATTCACGGCCGCTGTGATGCAACTGGTGGATCGGTTCACCGTTGCTTCGACCACCTGGGTGCATGCCATTCCGATGCCCGTTCCACACACCCGCCCGATCGGTGTGACCGTCAGCGGCAATCGCTCCGACCTGATCGAGAACCGTTCGGTGTGGCGCCCACACACCCAGGTTGCGGCCAACGTGCTTCACCTGCTCGAATTTCGTCTGCAGGAGCGTGGCGCTTCAACGGTCGGCTACGTTTTGCTGGTCCCGCACTACCTGGGCGATACCGAATTTCCCGCGGCGGCGTTGAGCGCGCTGGAAAGCACAAGCGCGTCGACCGGGTTGATCTTTCCCACCGATCGCCTGCGCGAAGCCAACCGTGAGTTCGTCGCACGGATCAACGACCAAGTGCGGGACAACCCCGAACTGTCCAAGCTCGTTGGCACCCTTGAGCAGCGCTATGACGCGTACATGGAAGGCAGCCCATTACGGTCACCGCTGACAGACGAAGACGGCGAACTGCCCTCGGCCGACGAAATCGCTGCTGAACTGGAGAATTTCCTGGCTCTGCGTCGCAGCCGCGACGACGGCCCGTCGGCCTAACGACGGGTACCGACGGGGGCATTCCCAAACTGGGGCAGGCTTGAGCGCGGTAAGTTGGGACGAGTGAACTCCCGTCGATCCACCCTGATCTTTGTCATAGGATCGTTCGCGTACCTGTCTGCCGTGCTCCAGCGCACCTCGATGGGAATTGCGGGGGTGGCAGCTACCGAGCGTTTCGGCGGCTCGGCTGCCGTGCTCTCGAGCCTCGCGGTTGTGCAGCTCCTGGTCTATGCCGCGGCGCAGATTCCGGTCGGCGTTCTGATCGATCGTTTTGGGCCGCGCGTGCTCATGATCACCGGCACCGCACTCATGGTGATCGGGCAGGTCACCCTCGCGCTCGCACCGGACATTACTCTTGCCGTCGTGGGCCGTATTCTCGTGGGTGCTGGCGATGCGACCATCTTCATCTCCATGATCCGCCTGATCAGCTCGTGGTTCAGCGGCCACATCGTTCCGCTGCTGTCCCAGTGGATGGGCAACATCGGCCAGCTCGGGCAGGTTCTGTCCGCGGTCCCCTTGGCCTGGCTGCTGCACACGAGTGGATGGGTGCCGGCCTTTCTCTCGGCCGCCTCCGTCGCCGTCGTCGCCCTGATAGTGGTCATCATCTTCGTGAGGGACCGCCCCAGCGACATGACCGAGCAGGTCAGGGCGAACAGCCTGGCCATCGCGTTGACCCAGCTTCGACACAGTTTCAAACGTCCAGGCACCCAGCTCGGGTTCTGGTCGCACTATGTGACGCAGTCCGCCGGCACCGTGTTCAGCCTGCTCTGGGGCTATCCGTTCATGGTCTTCGGCCTCGGCTACGAGCCAGCTTTCGCTGCCGCCATGCTGACCGTGCTGGTCGGGGCCGGGCTCGTGTTCGGACCAATTCTCGGCCTGCTGACGGCACGCCACCCCCTGCGTCGCAGCAATATCGTGCTGGGAATAGTCGCGGGTATCGCTGCCGCCTGGGCGCTCGTTCTGCTCTGGCCCGGTGTTCCGCCACTCTGGACCATTGTGCTTTTGCTCGTGGTCCTCGGCATTGGCGGTCCCGGTTCGCTTATCGGCTTTGATTTTGCCCGCACCTTTAACCCGCAACGCAGTCTCGGTTCGGCCAACGGTGTGGTCAACGTCGGCGGGTTCACCGCGAGTTTCGTCACGATGTACCTGGTGGGGCTGCTGCTCGACCTGCAGAACGGATGGAAGGTCGCCGGAGGAGCGGCCAGCGACCTGTACGCCCTCGATGCCTTCCGGGTGGCGTTCTCGGTGCAATACCTCGTGATCGGCGTCGGCGTCGGATTTCTGCTGCACGCCCGCCGCCGTACCCGTCGCCAGCTCTCCCGCGATGAGGGAATAGAAGTGGCGCCTATCTGGGTTGCACTATCACGGGCTTGGAAACGACGTAACGGTCGATCATAGTGTGTGGTGTGGCTTGTCGTCCAGATAAACCGTGCAATACTTATTTCTAGGACCCGTTCTGGTCCGGGGTATGTCTACACCGTGTGGAACTTACAGTGTTGATATGAGCATCCCTGGGCTTGACATGGGTCCAAGTTCTGCCCAAAAACGCATCTGGCACCGTCACCGGTCGCACAGAAGCAGGTACGACTCCGCATGAGAGGTGCTCTAATGGCAACCACCGTAAAGACCGAGGCGTCCGACGAGACGCCCACGACGGCGGTCAAGAAGACCGTCACCAAGGCTGCAGCAGCCAAGGCCGCCGCGACGAAGAAGTCCGCAGCCACCGCAGCTGGCGTCGACAAGCCTGCTCCCAAGAAGCGCGTCACCAAGTCCAAGGTCGTCAAGAAAGACGATGAAGCCGACGTCGACACCGCGCCGGACGGCGAGGAAGACGACTCAGACGACGAAGGCACCAAGCGCCAAGCCTCGAACGAGCCGCTGCCGAGCGGCGCTCTCGTGCTGTCGCTGGTTGACGACGACGATGAGGTTCCGGTCTACTCGAGTGCCATCACCGGCGCGACGGCCGACCCGGTCAAGGACTACCTCAAGCAAATCGGTAAGGTCGCCCTGCTGAACGCTGCCGAAGAGGTAGAACTGGCCATGCGCATCGAGGCCGGCTTGTTCGCCGAGGACAAGCTGTCGGTCATGACCGATGTCGAGAAGAAGAACGCTCTCGGCCGCGAGTTGCAGTGGGTTGCCAAGGACGGCGCCCGCGCCAAGAGCCACCTGCTCGGTGCCAACCTCCGCCTCGTCGTCTCGCTGGCTAAGCGCTACACCGGTCGCGGCATGCAGTTTCTCGACCTGATCCAGGAGGGCAACCTCGGGCTCATCCGCGCCGTCGAGAAGTTCGATTATACCAAGGGCTTTAAGTTCAGCACTTATGCCACCTGGTGGATTCGTCAGGCGATCACCCGAGCCATGGCCGACCAGGCCCGCACCATCCGTATTCCGGTGCACATGGTCGAGGTCATCAACAAGCTCGCCCGGGTGCAGCGGCAGATGCTGCAGGACCTCGGCCGCGAACCCACGCCCGAGGAGCTCAGCCGCGAACTCGACATGACGCCGGAAAAGGTCGTCGAGGTACAGAAGTACGGTCGCGAGCCGATCTCCCTGCACACCCCCCTCGGTGAAGATGGCGACAGCGAGTTCGGCGACCTCATCGAAGACACCGAGGCCGTTGTTCCAGCGGATGCAGTCGGTTTCACGATGCTGCAAAAGCAGCTCGAGAGCCTCCTCGATTCGCTCTCCGAGCGCGAAGCCGGCGTCATTCGCATGCGCTTCGGTTTGGGCGACGGCATGCCCAAGACGCTGGACCAGATCGGCGATACCTTCGGCGTCACACGTGAGCGTATCCGTCAGATCGAGTCCAAGACGATGGCCAAGCTGCGCCACCCGTCCCGGTCGCAGTCCCTACGCGACTACCTCGAGTAAAGAGTGGCGTTGATACGGCAGTCCCGGATCGTGACCCTGCTCTCGTGAAGTCGGTGAAGTATGCTCCGGCGATTCTGATTGGTCGAGCGGTTCGGGTTCTGGCCCGCTGGCGCAAACCTGGTGGTGGCTCGGCCATCCCCGGCGTCGTCGTAAACCGCATCGCGCCTCGTTTCTTGGCCGACACCCTCAACGGCTTTCCGCTCGGTCTGATCATCGTGACCGGTTCGAGCGGAAAGTCGACGACGACCAAGATGCTCGTCGCCATTCTGCGGGCGCACGGCCTGACCGTGTTCACCAACCAGTCGACGGCCAATATCAGCCAGGGTTTGACCAGCGCCCTGCTTGAACGGGTCACCCTGACCGGGCGCATCTCCGGTGACGTCGCCGTTCTCGAAATGGACGAAGGGCACGGAGCCTTGATCGCCGGGTCGCTGGCTCCACGCGTTGTCGCCCTCACCAACGTCATGGTCGACCAGATCGACCGGTTCCACGACTCCGAGATGGTCTCGGCCCTGCTCGGGAAGATTGCTGCCCGCGCCACCGAAACCGTGGTTCTCAATGCCGACGACCGCTACCTCGCCGATGTCGGCGCCCGGCTCGAACCGAGCGTACGACTGTCCCGCTACGGTGTCACCGCCGACGTTCTCACTCAGCACCCCCGTGGCCTCGGCTACGCCGACACCACCCAATCGCGTCTGCCCGCTGGAACGGGACTCCAACTGACCGGAATGGCGGGGCGTACTGCCAAAGTTGATTTTCCTTCCGACGGCGGCAGCCACAGCATTGCACTGCCGGCTCGCGGCATCCACTACGCCGTTGATGCTCTGACCGCGCTCGGCGCCGCCGAGGCCACGCTGGGGGAGAGTTTCAACCCGGGTACCGCCTGTGCCGCCCTCTCGGCAATGCCAGCCGTTTTCGGTCGCGGCGAAGTCGTCACCGTCGGCGGTAAGGCGATCGAATTCGTGCTCGTGCAAAACCCGTCGAGCTTTCAGCTCAACGTCGACAGCCTCGAGGCCGGCACTGAGCAGATCATTGTGATCATCGGCTCCGATGTGCGGGATCCCTCATATTTCTGGCCGGTCGATACTTCGGGGCTCGGTCACGTGCTGATCGCCTCCGGGCTGAAGGCGCACGACATCGCCCTGCAGCTGGCCTACGACGGAGTCTCGGTCGATCGTATCGAACCCGACGTCGCGACCGCACTGGATGCCTTCCTGGCGCTGCCGGATCCTGTGTTTGGAATGAAAACGATAATCTTCTCGGCCGATGGCATGCGGCGCACTCGCGCCCACCTCGGCCTCGTCTCCAACGTTGAGGAATCGTAAATGACCGCCACGTCAATCGAGCGCCCCTTCACGGTAATCTCGCTGCTGCCCCGTCTCCTCGACACCAACGGCGATGCCGGCAACGCTCGAGTGCTCGCCCAGCGGGCCCGGTGGAGCGGCCGCGAAGCGCGAGTGGTCGACGTGCATACCCGGTCAGACCTGCCCGAGCACGTCGACGCGGTGTCGATCGGATCGGGAACGGATGCTACGCTGCTGCCCGCGAGGGATGCCCTCCGTACCGTAGTGGAGGACCTGCGAGTCTGGTCGAATTCCGGCGTGCCCATTATGGCTGTCGGCACCGGCTGGGAACTGCTCAGCTGGGGGATCGACCTCATCGATGGAACGGTGATCGACGGCCTCGGGCTAGTCGCCGGCCATGCGGTGCCACGCACCCGGCGCGCCACCGACGATATCATCGTGTCGACAAAGTATGGGCGGCTGATCGGGTTCGAGAACCACGCCCGCGACTATGCCGGCGCCGAAGCGAGCCCGCTGGGCCGAGTGCTCCATGGCACCGGCAATGCGGATGCACCGGCGAGTGGACCGCAGATCGAGGGGCTGACCATGGGTGAGGTGTTCTGCACCCACCTGCACGGTCCCGTTCTGGCCAAAAACCCCGGGTTGGCCGATCACCTGCTCGAGGCGGCCTTCCGTCGCCGCGGTCTCGCCTATTTCCGCGGCGCCGTAGCCGAATCCGTCGATGTGACCGCGCGGGTCGCGCGCAACCAGGTTGCATTGCGACTGGGGCAACCAGCCGAATAGCGGGCGGTCAGAATGCAGCCAGCCGGGCGTTAACGAGGAAACCGCGCAACGAGACTGGCCTGAGCCAGCCGCGCGCGCGGCATCCGTTCGACGTCAGCTAGAGCCGACTAAGGTTAGACGATCAGCTATGAACGCTGGTCTTCGAGCAGACGACTCGACTCGTCGTGCCAGCTCTCGGCAATGCTCGCGAGCTTCTCTTGATGCTTGCGGCCATGGTGAGCACAGAACAGCAATTCACTGTTCTTCACGACGACGCGAATATAGGCTTGGGCACCGCAGGCATCGCAGCGGTCGGCTGCGGTGAGCTGGTGGGGGGCGCCCTGCTTGTTTTCAGCACCGTTGTCTACAGCACCATTTTCGGTGGCGATCTGGGACATATTCTCCTCCTCCAGACTTTATTGCTTGAACCCTTTCACTAATGTAAACACGGCCTGGCTGGATTTGCGCGGTGATTGGGCGGTATTTCGCTCACCGCGTAGCCGCGTTGCTCAGTTGTGACCCGCGCATGACGGGAGGGGTCGGCGGGCGTTGCGCGAAGGCACCCCGGTTGGCCCCGGTATTCTTGACTGTTGTGAGTTCTGACTATTCCGCGCGCCACCTATCCGTCCTCGAAGGACTGGAGGCAGTGCGCAAACGCCCCGGCATGTACATCGGTTCAACCGACTCTCGCGGTCTGATGCACTGCCTATGGGAGATCATCGACAACTCGGTTGACGAGGCCCTCGGTGGTCACGGTGCGAGCATCAATATCGAGCTGCACCCTGATCAGAGCGTCGAGGTGCGCGACACGGCCCGCGGCATCCCGGTCGATATCGAACCCAAGACCGGTCTGACCGGCGTCGAGGTCGTTTTCACCAAACTGCACGCCGGCGGTAAGTTCGGCAGCGGATCTTATGCCGCGTCCGGCGGACTGCACGGGGTGGGAGCATCCGTTGTCAACGCCCTGTCCGAACGCCTCGACGTCGAGGTCGACCGGGACGGCAAGACCTGGGCCATGTCCTTCCACCGCGGAGAGCCCGGCCTGTTTGCCGACACGGGGGAGAAAAGTCCGGACGCCCCATTCACTCCGTTTAAGAACCAGAGCGAACTGCGAGTGATCGGAAAGGTCAAGCGCGGTATCACCGGAACCCGCATTCGCTATTGGGCCGACCGGCAGATCTTCACCAAGGGTGCAGCCTTCCAGACCGACGAGGTGCTGAACCGGGCCCGACAGACGGCGTTCCTCGTTCCCGGCCTGGCGATCGAGGTCGCCGACCGACGTACCGACGAGCACGTGGTCAGCCTGTTCCAGTTCGATGGCGGTATCAGTGAATTCGTCGAGCATCTCGCGACGGATGCCCCGATCACCGATACCTGGCGGCTGACCGGCAGTGGCACCTTCAGCGAAACCGTACCGGTACTCACCGACAAGGGCGCCATGGTGCCCACCGAACTCGTGCGCGACTGCCAGGTGGATATCGCCCTGCGTTGGGGGACCGGCTACGACACGATCGTGCAGAGCTTCGTGAACATCATCGCCACGCCGAAGGGCGGCACGCACCAGGCCGGCTTCGACGCCGGGCTGCTCAAATTTCTGCGCGGCCAGGTTGAGCTGAATGCCCGCCGGCTCAAGGTCGGCAGCGACAAGCTCGACAAGGACGACGTGATGGCCGGCCTCACCGCCGTGCTCACCGTACGCCTGCCCGAACCGCAGTTCGAGGGCCAAACGAAAGAGGTGCTCGGCACGCCGGCCGTGCGGGCGATCGTTGCCAACGTTGTCGCCAAGGTTATGGCGGAGCGCTATGCCTCGGTGAAACGAGACGACAAAACCCAGTCAGCTCTGTTGCTCGACAAGATCGTCGCCGAGATGAAGTCGCGCATCTCCGCCAGGGCGCACAAGGAAACCCAGCGGCGTAAGAATGCCCTGGAGAGTTCCTCCCTGCCGGCCAAGCTGGTCGACTGCCGCAGCAACGACGTGTCCACGAGTGAGCTGTTCATCGTCGAGGGCGACTCAGCGCTCGGCACCGCCAAGCTCGCGCGCGACAGCGAGCATCAAGCGCTGCTGCCGATCCGCGGCAAGATTCTGAACGTACAGAAAGCTTCCGTCTCAGACATGCTCTCCAACGCCGAGTGTGCCTCGATCATCCAAGTGATCGGTGCCGGCTCCGGGCGCAGCTTCGACCTGTCGGCGGCGCGTTACGGCAAGGTCATCATTATGAGCGACGCCGATGTCGACGGCGCCCATATTCGCACCCTGCTGCTCACCCTGTTCTTTCGTTACATGCGCCCGATGATCACCGAGGGCCGCGTGTTCGCCGCGGTGCCGCCGCTGCACCGGGTGGTTGTGATGAATCCGGGCAGCAGACCCAACGAGACCATCTACACCTATTCCGAAACCGAGCTGCACGCGGTGTTGACGGCACTCGAAAAGAAGAATCGCCGCTACCAGGACCCGATCCAGCGCTACAAGGGCCTCGGCGAAATGGATGCCGACCAGCTCGCGACCACCACCATGGAACGCGCCCATCGCACCCTGCGTCGGGTGCGCGTCGACGATGCCGAAGCGGCCGGTAAGGTGTTCGAACTGCTGATGGGGAATGATGTGGCCCCGCGCAAGGAGTTCATCATTGACAGCTCGGACAAGCTGTCCCGCGATCGCATCGACGTCTAACGGCCAGGAACAACCTAGATTTCAGCGCCGATGGCTCCGATGATGGCGTCGAGCATGACTCCGGAGGCATCCCGGCGGGATCCGGACTCGGGGAGGGCGCGGGGAGTGCCGTCTGGACCCACAGCCCGGGCCGGAGCAGGCCCGACCCAGGCGATGGCGAGGGTGTCTTCACCCTTTAGAAAACGCTGGGCGCGCACGCCGCCGGTGGCTCGCCCCTTGGCCGGGTATTCCGAAAAGTCGCTCAGTTTGGCACTGCCGGGGTCGGTCCCTGGCAGGGTCTGACTGCTCGCCGCGATCGTCACTACGATCGCCGTGGCGACGTCCTCGGTCGAGAGACTGGTGAAAAAGACGACCGACTCACCCGGCGTCAGCTTGATGCCCGCCATGCCGCCGGCCGCCCGGCCCTGTGGCCGCACGCCAGCGGCGGTGAAGCGTAATAGTTGGGCGTCCGAGGTGATGAAAACGAGGTCGTCATCCTCTGCGCCCTGTACCGCGCCAACCACTTCGTCCTTGGGTTTGAGCGCGACGATCTCGAAGTCGGGCTTGTTGGCCCAGTCCCCGGGGGTGACGCGCTTCACAACACCCTGGCGGGTGGCGAGAGCAATCGCCCGGTCGGAGTCGAGGGAGACAATGGCGAGTACGCGCTCCTTCTTGTCGGGCAGTACAAGGTACTCGCTGATTCGCACCCCGGCGGCGAGCTGAATCGACGTCGGCGGCATCACGGGCAGATCAACGGGAGAGAAGCGGATGAGGCGACCCTGGTTGGTCACCGCGCCCACCTCGGTACGGCTCGTCGTGTCCAGCGTGGAGAGCACAGCGTCGTGCTTGCTGCGGCGCTGCGGCGGCTGGATTCGGGGCGGAAGTGAATCGTCGACCCTGGCGAGGTCGACCCGGGCGATGCGACCGGTCACGCTCAGGAAGATGCGGGTGGCGATGTCCTGCACCTCGAGCACGGCCGCCTGGCGCTTGGCGGCGGCCGCCGACAGTCCCGCAATGCTCGGCTTCGCCTCGGTCAGTACCGTGCGGCGCGGGGTACCGAATTTTTCGGCGACGGCAACGAGCTCCTCGGAGACCAGCGTGCGGATAGCGGCCTTGGAAGACAGGAGTTTCTCCAGCTTGGCGATTTCGGCGAGCAACTGATCGCGTTCGGCTTCGAGTTCGATGCGGGAGAACTTGGTGAGGCGGCGCAACCGCAGTTCCAGGATGTACTCGGCCTGGATCTGGCTCAGGTCGAACACGTCGATGAGTTTGGCGCGGGCCTGCTCGGTGTCGTCGCTCGCGCGAATCACCTGGATGACCTCGTCGATGTCGAGAATGGCCACGAGCAGGCCGAGCACGAGGTGCAGGCGTTCCTTGCGGCGGGCCAGCCGGTAGGCGGAGCGGCGGGTGACGACGTCGATACGGTGATTCACATAGACGTGCAGTAATTCAAGCAGGCCGAGGGTCTGCGGGGCTCCGTTGACGAGGGCGACCGCGTTGATGTTGAACGAGTCTTCGAGTGGGGTGTAGCGGTAGAGCTGCTCGAGCACAGCGTCAGGGCTGAAACCGGTCTTGATGCCGATGACGAGACGCAGCCCCTTGGTGCGGTCGGTCAGGTCGGTGACGTCGGAGATACCGCTGAGCTTCTTCGAGTTGACGCCGTCTTTGATCTTCTCGATCACCTTTTCCGGGCCGACCAGGTACGGGAGTTCAGTCACGACGAGCCCGGTCTTGCGGGCGCTGATCGACTCGACCGAGACGCGAGCCCGGGTCTTGAAGTTGCCGCGGCCGGTGCTGTAGGCATCCTTGATTCCGGCCAGACCGACGATGGTGCCGCCGGTGGGCAGGTCGGGCCCGGGCACGAACTCCATCAGGTCGTCCAGCGTCGCGTTCGGGTGCGCGAGCAGATGCCGGGCGGCCCCGACGACCTCGATCAGATTGTGCGGTGCCATATTGGTCGCCATACCGACGGCGATGCCGCTCGTGCCATTGACCAGCAGGTTGGGGTAGGCGGCCGGCAATACATCGGGCTGGGTCAGCTGGTTGTCGTAGTTGGGCACGAAGTCGACGACGTCTTCGTCGAGGTTCTCGGTCATGGCGAGCGCCGGGGCCGCCAGACGGGCTTCGGTGTAGCGGGGAGCGGCCGGCCCGTCGTCGAGGGAACCGAAGTTGCCGTGTCCGTCGATCAGCGGCACGCGTAGCGAGAACGACTGGGCCATGCGCACGAGGGCGTCATAAATGGCGGTGTCGCCGTGCGGGTGCAGCTTGCCCATCACCTCACCGACGACACGGGCGCTCTTGACGTGCCCCTTGTCCGGGCGCAAACCCATCTCGCTCATCTGGTACAGGATGCGGCGCTGCACCGGCTTGAGACCGTCTCTGGCGTCGGGCAGGGCGCGCGAGTAGATCACCGAATAGGCGTATTCGAGGAAGGACCCCTGCATCTCGACCGACACATCGACGTCCTCGATGCGTTCGGTGCTGGCTGTGCTGGCGGCGGGTGTAGTGCTGTCTGAGCGGCTCATTCGCGAATTCTGCTTCAAGCGTGCGGCGGCGACCGAGTGTTCCGGTCACCGCCGCACTACGTCTGGGGCGCTCTCGGGAGCGCTGGAGGGCGCGGGTTCGTCCCTGTGAAAGAATAGAACCCGATGCTCACCATGCTACCGGCCCGCCAATTCAGTGCCCTGCGCCTGGCCGATGTTCTCACCAGTTCCCTCGATGCCGTTTGTGCCAGACCGAATCCGCTCGGGTTGCCCGCGGTGCGCAAAGCGGTCGTAATTCTGGCGGACGGCCTCGGCGTCAGCTCGATCCGTGCCCGCGCCGGGCACGCCCGTTTTCTGGCTTCCCGCCTCAACAAATCCAACATTATCGACGGGGTCTTCCCGGCCACGACCGTGGCGGGGATAGCGACCCTGACCACCGGGGTGGAACCGGGCCAGCACGGTCTCGTTGGCTACCAGGTGCTCGATGCGGCTCGCGACCGGGTCGTCAACCAGTTGACCGGCTGGGACGAGGGCATGCAACCCGCGACCTGGCAGCGGGCTCGCACCGTTTTCGACCGGGCCGCCGACGACAACGTGCCCAGCTTCGCCATCGGCGCGAAAAAGTTTTTGGACTCCGGCTTCACCCAGGCGGTGTTGCGTGGAGCACAGTACGTGCCCGCCGAGACGGTGGCCGATCGATTTGCCGCCGCGCGCAGCATCCTGAATGAGAACCCCACCGCCCTGATCTACCTGTACGTCGCTGAACTCGACGTTGTCGCCCACGCGCACGGCTGGGAATCGGACCGTTGGTTGGCTGCACTCGAGAACCTCGATTCGGAGGTGACCCGGTTCGCGGCGACGCTGCGCTCCGATGAGGGGCTACTCCTCACCGCAGACCACGGCGTGATCGATGTGCCCAGCACCAAACACGTGCTGTTCGACACCGAGCCGGTACTGGTTACTGGGGTTCGCCACGTGGCGGGGGACCCGCGCTGCGTGCAGCTCTACCTTGAACCAAAGCAGTCCGTGGTCGACGCTGACTCGCTTGCGGGTGCCTGGCGGCAGTCGCAGGGGGATCGTGCCTGGGTTTATACTCGCGCCGAGGCGGTGGCGGCCGGCCTCTACGGGCGCGTGGCCGACGAGGTGCTGCCGCGCATTGGCGATGTGCTCATCGCCGCCCGCAAGGGGATCGCCTACTACGATTCCCGGACGGTCAACCAGAAGGCGCGCGGCATGATCGGGCAGCACGGTTCCCTCACCGATGAGGAAGTGCGCGTGCCGCTTGTTCGTGCTGGTGCCTTCGAGCGATAGCGAAGACTCCGGCGCCCCGGCTGGGGTGCCGGAGCGGTTACACCGGGTACTGGCGGCGCTTGACCTGCGGCTTGGGCAGACGCATCGGCCGCAACTGCAGCGCACGCATGGCTGCATACCAGCGGATGCGTTCGGCCTTCTCCTCGCCGAATTTGGCCTCGATCTTCTTGGTGAGGATGAAGCCAAGTGCGACGCAGTCGACAACGGCGAGGATGAAGAAAGCCCAGAGCGCAATGATGGACACGCCAGCGACACTAGGAATCGTGGTGAGCAGGATGACCAGGAACATGATCGGGATCATCAACTCGCCCACGTTGAAC
Organism: Cryobacterium sp. Y50; assembly: GCF_002929805.1. Taxonomy (GTDB): domain Bacteria; phylum Actinomycetota; class Actinomycetes; order Actinomycetales; family Microbacteriaceae; genus Cryobacterium. Next base: position 67,245 of record NZ_PJJM01000099.1, read on the forward strand.
CGTGCGTCGACGTAGTCACGGGCATACCGCTTCTGTGGACCGCGTTCGCGCAGCGGCAGATACTTGTCGACACCAGCAGCCATGCCGGCCCGAGCGACATCGCGAGCCGCTGTGGATTTGGCGCGTGCCTGCTTGGCGGCGAGCTTGCGGTCGTCCGGCACCAGCGGGCGCTTGTTGGCCGCTTCCTGCTTCTTGCGGGTGGGGGTCGCCTGACCCTTGCCGGCAGTGTGCGTGAGACCGAGGCGCGCTGCGGTCTCGTCTGAGCTTTCAATCGACGGCTGGGCGTCGGGGGTTACGGGAGTCTTAGCCACATCAAATCCTTGCAATTGGGTGCCTTAAGATTACCCGTATGACTGGTAACGCACAGACAAATTCCCCGACCAAGGGCTTCGCCGCACACTCGGAAGCGGAGTCGGGGGCGCAAAACGCCATCCGCACCGCCGTCGAACAGTGGCTCCCCAGCACGATCGCCGACCTGTGCGCGTTGGTGCGCATCCCATCGGTATCCTGGGCCGCCTTCGACCGTGCCCACGTCGCCGCCAGCGCCGACGCCGTCGCTGCGCTCGTGCGCGACCTCGGCGTGTTCGAGTCCGTCAACATCGTGCAGGCCGCCACAGTGCCGGCAAGTGCGGGCGGCGGCACCGAACTCGGCCAGCCGGCCATCCTCGCATCTCGTCCGGCCCGCAACGGCCGACCGACCGTGCTCCTTTACGCTCACCACGACGTGCAGCCTCCCGGCAAGGACGAAGATTGGGAATCCGACCCCTTCACCCCGACCGTCCGCGGCGACCGGCTCTACGGGCGCGGTGCCGCCGATGACAAGGCTGGCGTCATGGCGCACGTGGCATCCATTCGTGCCCTGGTCGTTGCCGTTGGCCTGGACTTTGAGCTCGGAATCGCGCTCTTCATCGAGGGCGAAGAAGAGTTCGGGAGTCGCTCCTTCGCGACTTTCCTCGACGAGAACCGCGAGGCCCTGCGCAGCGATGTGATCGTCGTGGCCGATTCCAATAATTGGGACGTGAACACGCCCGCCATCACGACTGCACTGCGCGGAAACGTCACCCTGCGGCTCACCGTGCGCACGCTCGCGCATGCTTCGCACTCCGGCATGTTCGGCGGAGCGGTCCCGGACGCCATGCTGGCCATGATCAAGCTGCTCGCGACGCTGTACGGTGATGATGGTTCGGTTGCCGTTGCCGGGCTGACCAGCATCGACGTGCCCACCCCCGACTACTCCGAGGAACAACTGCGCGCCGAAACCGGGCTCCTGCCCGGTGTCAGCCCGATCGGATACGGTTCCATTCTCAGCAGAATCTGGTCGCAGCCCGCCCTCACCGTCACCGGTATCGACGCCCCGAGCGTCGACAATGCGTCGAACACGCTCACACCCAGTGTGAGCGTTCGAATCAGCACGCGCATCGCGCCCGGGCAGTCCGCGGTCGAGGCCATGGTCGCCATCGAAACGCACCTGCGCGAGCACGCCCCCTTCGGTGCGGTGATCGAGATCGACGATGTCGACACCGGCGAGCCCTTCCTGGTCGACACCAGCGGCTGGGCCGTTACCGAAGCACGATCGGCCATGACGGATGCCTGGGGCACGCCGCCGGTAGACATTGGCGTGGGAGGATCGATACCGTTCATCGCCGACCTGGTGCGCGTTTTTCCGGCCGCCCAGATTCTCGTGACCGGGGTGGAGGACCCCGACTCCCGCGCGCACAGCCCGAACGAATCCTTGCACCTGGGGGTCTTCAAACGGGCCGTACTCAGCGAAGCGTTCCTGCTCGGCCGCCTGAATGAACGCACCGGGCATTGACCGCGTGAACCCCGTTCAGGGAAGTATGAGAGCGTGGGAATGCCCAGGTCGACTTTCTGGTTGTCCGAGGTAGAATTATCGAGACCAAAACCTGCGTGCGAAGCAGTCACTGCGCGAACCAAGGAGAACCATGACCGACACCATGACCCCGACTATCAGCTCCGTTGACGTGGCTACGCCTAGCGCCGCGCACGGCATCGCCCTCACCGAGGTCGCGGCACTCAAGGTGCGCAGCCTCCTGACCCAGGAAGGTCGAGAAGACCTCCGTCTGCGCGTCGCCGTGCAGCCCGGCGGATGCTCCGGCCTGATCTACCAGCTGTACTTTGACGAGCGGGTTCTCGAAGGTGATGCCGTCGTCAACTTCGACGGTGTCGGAGTTGTCGTAGACAAGATGAGCGTCCCGTACCTCGATGGCGCCTCGATCAACTTCGAAGACACGATCGAGAAGCAAGGCTTCACCATCGACAACCCGAACGCCGGCGGTAGCTGCGCCTGCGGCGATTCCTTCAGCTAGGCATCCGCTTCAGAAAAACTGTTGGGCAGGGACATCATCGGGTGATGATGTCCCTGCCTTTCTTGTTTCCACCCCGTCATTCTTCGGCCGTTTTCTCCTGGTCTCGCAGGATTTGACGGGCCATCAGCGGTGGCGCTGCAGAAAACCTCGCCGCCACGACCCGAGGGTGCACTTCGAACACGCTATCGCGGAGTAGGCTGAGATCGATCAAAACACTTCCTGAGAAGTGTCCTCGAATCTCCCGAAAGGTCTCCGGTGCGCAATAACCACCGCCTTCGTTGGGCTGCTATTCCGCTCGCAGCGACGTTAGCCGTTGTACTGGCCGGATGCACGCAGGCCCAGCTTCACGGCTTCCTGCCCGGCTTTAATGAAGAGGGTGAAGCGCCGGTCAGTAATCAGACCGATCGCATCGCCGGATTGTGGACCACGGGGTGGATCGTTCTCCTCATCGTGGGTCTCATTACCTGGGGGCTGGTCATCTGGACGATCGTGGTCTACCGCCGAAGGAAGGGCCAAACCGGGCTCCCGGTCCAGCTGCGCTACAACATGCCGATCGAGATTTTCTACACGGTCGTGCCGCTCATCCTGGTCATCGGATTCTTCGCCTTCACGGTTCGTGACCAGATCGCCATTGAAAGCCGATTCGAAACTCCAGACGTCAAGATCGAAGTGCAAGCCAAGCAATGGGCGTGGGACTTCAATTATGTCGACGAAGACGTTTATTCACCCGGAATTCAGGGTCAGCCAGATCCCGACGGCGAACGCGGTTCACTCATCGAGTCTGAACTTCCCGTGCTCGTTCTGCCGGTTGACCAGAAGATTGAAATCGCTCTCGAATCTCGCGACGTTGTCCACTCCTTCTGGGTTATCGACTTCCTCTACAAGAAGGACGTCGTTCCTGGAAAGACCAACTACATGTCGGTCATCCCCGAACGCATCGGCACCTTCAAGGGCAAGTGCGCCGAGCTGTGTGGCGAATATCACTCGCTCATGCTCTTCAACGTCGAAGTCGTCTCTCAGTCGGACTACGACACCTACATTCAGACTCTGCGTTCCGCGGGCAACGTCGGCCAGCTCGACAACGATTACGACCGCAATCAGACTCAGCCGGGCACGAGTGCCCCAACGGCTCCGGAGGGCAACTAAATCATGAGTACGACCATCGCACCAGTCGAGTCACGTCCGGCACCGCCGGTCTCTCCGTCTGCGGAGCCCAAGGGAAATATTCTCGTTCGGTGGATCACCTCTACCGATCACAAGGTCATCGGGTACATGTACCTGATCACGTCGTTCATCTACTTCTGCCTCGGCGGCGTCATGGCGCTCATCATCCGTGCCCAGCTGTTCGCCCCCGGACTCGATGTCGTGCAGACGAAGGAGCAGTACAACCAGCTGTTCACGATGCACGGCACGATCATGCTGCTGATGTTCGCGACACCGCTGTTCTTTGGATTCGCTAATTTCCTGGTTCCGCTCCAGATCGGTGCTCCAGACGTTGCGTTCCCGCGACTCAACGCACTGGCCTACTGGTTCTTCAACTTCGGTAGCCTCATTGCCGTCGCCGGGTTCCTGACCCCGCAGGGCGCGGCATCCTTTGGATGGTTCGCCTACCAGCCACTCGCCAGTACAACGTTTTCGCCGGGAGTCGGCGGCAATTTGTGGATGGTCGGGCTGGGACTGTCGGGCTTTGGCACCATTCTTGGCTCGGTTAACTTCATAACCACCATCATCACCATGCGTGCTCCTGGTATGACGATGTGGCGTATGCCCGTCTTCACCTGGAACACGCTCATCACCGCGCTGCTCAGCCTGATGGTCTTCCCGGTGCTCGCCGCCGCCATGCTCGCTGCAGCATCCGACCGCATCTTCGGCTCGCACATCTACGACGCGGCCAACGGTGGTGCCATACTCTGGCAACATCTATTCTGGTTTTTCGGTCACCCCGAGGTGTACATCATCGCCCTGCCGTTCTTTGGTATCGTGTCCGAGGTCTTCCCGGTGTTCAGCCGCAAGCCGATGTTCGGGTACAAGACGCTCATCTACGCAACCATCTCCATCGCCGCACTCTCCGTCTCGGTCTGGGCACACCACATGTACGTCACCGGCTCAGTCTTGCTGCCGTTCTTCTCGCTCATGACCATGCTCATCGCGGTGCCAACCGGGGTGAAGATCTTCAACTGGATCGGCACCATGTGGCGAGGGTCGCTGACCTTCGAGACGCCTATGATCTGGGCCATCGGCTTTCTGGTCACGTTCACCTTCGGTGGCCTCACTGGCGTGATCCTGGCGTCGCCGCCGCTCGACTTCCATGTGTCAGACACCTACTTTGTCGTCGCCCACTTCCACTACGTGGTCTTCGGTACCGTCGTGTTCGCCATGTTCAGCGGGTTCTACTTCTGGTGGCCCAAGTGGACGGGCAAAATGCTCAACGAGAGCCTCGGCAAGTGGCACTTCTGGTTGCTGTTTATCGGCTTTCACACCACGTTCCTGATCCAACACTGGCTCGGAGTCATGGGGATGCCGCGTCGATACGCGACATACTCCCCGGAGGACGGCTTCACCTGGATGAACCAGGTATCCACCACCGGTGCCATGATCCTCGCCGTGTCTATGATTCCATTCTTCCTGAACGTGTACATCACGGCCCGCAAGGCGCCACTCGTCACGGTCAACGACCCGTGGGGCTATGGCTCCTCACTTGAGTGGGCTACGTCCTGCCCACCGCCGCGTCACAACTTCACGTCCATTCCGCGAATTCGTTCCGAACGGCCGGCCTTCGACCTCAACCATCCCGAAGCCGGTCTGCCTATCGGAATCGGTCCCGGTAAGGATGCGCCCGACGTGCTGGTCTACGATATCGACTCGAATCAGGTGAAATAAGTGAAGACCAATGTCAACCTGCTCTGGGTGCTCACCGTCTTCTTCGCGGTCGTCACGGCTGTGTACGTCGTCTGGAGTCTGCTCGATCCCTTCCACGGACGGGTCGAATGGGCAGGCACGTTCATGCTCGGACTGTCGACACTGCTCATGGCATTCGTCGCGTTCTACCTGGACAAGGTGCACGCCGCTCAGGGTGGCGAACTCCCCGAGGACCGCCTCGATGGCAACATCGACGACGGAGATCCCGAAATGGGCTTCTTCAGCCCGTGGAGCTGGTGGCCGATCTTCCTCGCCGCTACTACGGCGCTGCTCTTCCTCGGCCTAGCGGTCGGCTTCTGGATCTGCTTTATTGGGCTCGGTCTGGGCCTGATCGCCCTGACCGGATGGGTGTACGAGTACTACCGAGGCCTGTTCGCCCGCTAACCACACAGCAACCAAGCGACACCGATCTGCCGTTACCGGCAGGTCGGTATCGTCGTTTAGCGATCCGTCAAGCGTGTCAGCACAACTCCGTGGCGCGGCGACGAAATCCAAAGACATCAAAGGCGATCGTCACGTCTTGCACCGACGCTGGAGTCGACTCAGGCCCCGCCGATGCAGCGTGATGGGACGACGGGCCCATGCCGATAAGCGAGACCACCTCGGCCGCTGAGAGCGCTGCGTTTTGTTCCATTTGCTGCGCGCTCTCCAGGGCGAACCAGGCCCCGAGACTCGCTTCGAGATGTGCGGCTTTGTCGGCCTGCATCTCCACGGCCAGGCCGGCCCGCCGCAGCTCATGCAAATGCGTTGGCCGGGGAACCACGACGAGAAGCAGCCCACCGGGTCGGAGGACGCGGTGGAACTCCGCAGCATTGCGGGGTGCGAACACGTTGAGAATGACGTCGACAGCAGCGTCCTGAACGGGAAGCGGGGACCAGACATCCGCGACCAGCCCGTCAATGCGGTCGTGTGAGCGCATGGTTCGACTCACGGCTGTGGGGGAGAGATCCATGCCGAGCGCACGCACGTCCTCACCTGGGGGCAATGCCGCGCGTAGATAATAACCGGTGCCGCAGCCTACGTCCAGGAGGCGACGGGGGTGCTCGGCGGAGATAACGGCGCGGACGGCGGCCTGGAGCGGTTCGTACCAGCCGGCCGCGAGAAAAGTGTCACGGGCATCGAGCATAGCTGCGCTATCACCGATGAACTTGGGCGCGCCGGTGAGGAGATTGATGAAACCCCGTTTGTTGACGTCAAAGGAATGCCCCGTGCTGCATCCCAATCGTAGTGTGCCGGTGGGGGAGAGGGGCAGAAAACAGTTCGGGCATCGAAGCCACTCCGATAACGTCTGGAGTGACATCGATGCCCGATCTGTGCTGGTGCCTGATATAGCGCTACTTGTCGGTGATCTCCGACTGGTGCTCCTGGTCGGTGATTGCTGCGGGGTGGTCGCCGTGGGCGTGACTCAGCTCGGTCTGCGTGATCGGAGTGATCCGATCTTCGAAGAACCAGCGGGACAGTCCGGCGCGAACCTTCTCGGCAGGGCCGATCTTGCCCTGGGCGTTGGGGCGAAGCATGAGCGGCTTGAAGTCGCTGTAACTCACCAGCTTCCAGCGCTCGTACTCATCGACCGGCTGGTGTACTTCGACGAATTCACCGCCGGGCAGTCGAACGATGCGGCCAGACTCGTAGCCGTGCAGCACGATCTCGCGGTCCTTCTTCTGCAGCGCGAGGCAGACGCGCTTGGCGATGAAGAAGGCCAGAATCGGACCCAGCAGCGTTGTGGCCTGGAGGGTGTGGATAACACCTTCCATGGTGAGGTGGAAGTGCGTGGCCATGATATCCGATGAGGCTGCGGCCCAAAGCGAGGCGTAAAACGTGACGCCCGCAGCACCGATAGCGGTGCGGGTCGGAGCGTTGCGCGGTCGATCCAGCACGTGGTGCTCGCGCTTGTCTCCGGTGATCCAGGCTTCGATGAAGGGGTAGACCATGACAGTGACGATGAACAGTCCGACCACGGCCAGCACGACCACAATATTGAGCGAGTAGGTGTGGTTCAGCCACACGAACTCCCATCCCGGCGGAATTAAACGCATGGCTCCGTCAGCAAAACCGATATACCAGTCGGGCTGGGTACCGGCCGACACCGGCGACGGGTCATACGGGCCGTAATTCCAGATCGGGTTGATTGTGAACAAAGAGGCGATCAGCATGACTACGCCGAAGACGATGAAGAAAAACCCACCGGCCTTGGCGGCGTACACGGGGAGCACCGGATATCCGACCACGTTCTGGTTGGTGCGTCCCGCGGCCGGGTACTGGGTGTGCTTGTGCACGACGACAAAGAGGAGGTGCATTGCGATCAACGCGACGATGATCGCGGGCAGCAGCAAGATGTGCAGCGAATACAGCCTTCCGACGATATCGGTACCGGGGAATTCTCCGCCGAAGAGCAGGAACGAGGTCCAGGTTCCGATCACCGGGATGCCCTTGACCAGACCGTCGATGATGCGCAGGCCGTTACCGGAGAGCAGGTCGTCGGGGAGAGAATAGCCGGTGAATCCTTCGGCCATCGCGAGGATGAACAGGATGAAACCGATCACCCAGTTGAGTTCGCGCGGCTTACGGAACGCCCCGGTGAAGTAGATCCGCAGCATGTGCAGCCCAATGGCGGCGACAAACAGTAGCGCTGCCCAGTGGTGTACCTGGCGCATGAGCAGTCCGCCGCGAATGTCGAACGAAATGTCCATGGTTGACGACATCGCCACGGACATTGGGACGCCCTTGAGCGGCGCGTAGGAGCCGTCATAGACGACCTCTGCCATGGACGCCTGAAAGAAGAAGGTCAGGAACGACCCAGACAACAGGATGATAACGAAACTATAGAGCGCTACTTCGCCGAGCAGGAATGACCAGTGGTCAGGGAAGATCTTGCGACCAAGTTCTTTGACCGCGCCGGAGATGCTCGTGCGCTCGTCGATGTAATTAGCGGCCGTGGCCGTGAAGCCGCCAGCCTTCTTCGTCCCGACGGTTTGATCCTCAGCGGATTCGCGGGTGTTTATTGTTGTCATGCTCGCTCCCAGAAACTCGGGCCGACTGGTTCAGTGAAATCGCTCTGCGCGATCAGGTAGCCTTCAGCGTCCACGGCAATCGGGAGCTGTGGTAGTGCCCGTTTGGCCGGTCCGAAGATGACCTTACAGTGGTTCTCAACATCGAACTGCGACTGGTGACACGGGCAAAGGAGATGGTGGGTGTGCTGTTCGTACAGCGCTACCGGGCATCCCACGTGAGTGCAGATCTTGGAGTAAGCAACGATGCCCTGGTAAGACCAGGTCTTGCGTTCGTCGGATTCAACTAGGTCTGCTGGGTCCATACGAATAAGAAGGACGGCTGCCTTGGCTTTTTCTTCCAAGCGACCGTGCTCCATCTCGGACAGGCCTTCGGGAATGACGTGGAAGGACGATCCTAGTGTAACGTCGGACGCCTTGATTGGCGTGCCGCTTGGGTCCATCGTCAGGCGGACGCCCTTTTTCCACATGGTTTCGTGGAGCAATTCGACCGGGTTCTGGTCCATTGGACCGAGCCCGCGGAACAGGACGACGGCCGGCAGCGGGAATACGACAAGGGCGCCGATCAGGCTGTTACGAATAAGCGTTCGGCGGCCGAAACCGGATTCCTCATTCGCCTGCTGAAAGATCTCCACGGCGCGAGCCCGAACGGGTTCGGTTCCACGAACCGGGTGGCGTTCGTCAACGCCTTCATGATCGCTCATGAGCGCCTTACCCCAGTGCACGGCACCGATACCAATGGCGAGCAGTGCCAGGCTGAGTCCAAGTCCGATGAACAGGTTGTTGAGGCGCACGGAGCCCGGATCTTCCGGGACGATGGGGAAGGCCATGTAGGCGGCGATCGCGAAAACGCTACCCACGATGGAAACGTAGAACAACGTGTAGACGGCACGCTCCGCTTTGCGCTCTTCCTTATGGTCAAGGTCGGTGACGCGCGGACGGTGCGGTGGGAATCCCGGATTAACCAGGGAATCCCGTGTGACGACGGCTGTACTTGCGGCGACTGGAGCGAGCTCCTCGCCAGGCGAGTCGGGGGCGGTTACGTCCTCCGCGCCGTTATCGTCCTTGGCCATTGTTCTCCTTTGTGGGCTGTGAAAATACTCTGCGCGTTTGTACTGCGCGGCGTGCGGGTGAAACCGGGTAGCGAGTCGAGACCGGCTACCCGCTTATCAGTTAGATTTTGCGGTGATCCACACGGTTAGGGCCACGATTGCGCCCAGTCCGAAGATCCAGATAAAGAGTCCCTCAGCCACTGGCCCCAGAGAACCGAGTGCCAGGCCGCCCGGAGACGGGTTGTCTTCGACGTACTTGAGGTAAGTGATGATGTCGCGCTTATCTTCAGGCGTGATGTTCATGTCGTTGAAGACAGGCATGTTTTGCGGGCCGGTGATCATGGCCTCATAGATGTGCTGTGCTGACACGTTCTCGATCGCGGGCGCGAACTTGCCCTCGGTCAGGGCGCCGCCGGCGCCGGCCACGTTGTGGCACATCGCGCAGTTGATCCGGAACAATTCTGCGCCATTTGCAGCATCGCCAGCAGCAGCGTCGAGCAGTTCAGCCGCCGGAATTGCGGGGCCGGGAGCCAGAGAAGCGACATAGGCCGCGAGCGCTGTGATCTGTTCAGGAGTGAACTGCACCGGCTTCTTCTGTGCCTGTGGCCCCTGCATCTGCATGGGCATGCGTCCGGTGCCGACCTGGAAGTCCACCGACGCTGCGCCGACTCCGATCAGGCTAGGGCCTTCCGCGGAACCCTGGGCGCTCAGTCCATGGCAGGTTGCACAGTTAGCGGCAAAGAGCTTTTCGCCCTCAGCGATGGTCTGCTGCGACGAAGAATCCGTTGTCGCAACGGCGGTGCTGGTACTGAAGGCCGCATAGGCGCCTCCGGTGAACAGGAGTCCAACGGCAATAAGAGCAATGCTGGCGAGCGGGTGGCGACGCCCGGTTTTGCGTGGCCGGCGTGTACGAGGTGTTTTGATCGTGGTCATGCTGAAGTAGTCCGCTCCCGTTTCTCAGTCAGAACTTCTATTTAAGAACGTAGATGACCAGGAAGAGCCCGATCCAGACGACGTCGACGAAGTGCCAGTAGTAGGAAACCACAATAGCGCTGGTGGCTTCTTTGTGCCCGAAATTCTTGACCGCGAAACCGCGCCCAATAACCAGAAGGAAGGCGAGCAGGCCCGCCGTCACGTGAATTCCGTGGAAGCCGGTCGTGATGTAGAAAGCTGAACCGTAAGCGTTGGAAGAAAGTGAGATTCCTTCGGACACCAGGGTGGCGTATTCGAACACCTGACCGGTAACAAAGATCGCGCCAAGAGCGTAGGTGAGGAAGAACCACTCGATCATGCCCCACTCGCTCGGCTTCCAGCCGGTCGACCGGGCCTGCAGTCGTTCGGCCGCAAACACCCCGAACTGGCAGGTCACCGACGAAGACACCAACACGAGCGTGTTGATCAACGCAAAGGTGAAATTGTGCTTGTCCGCCTCGAAGAGCCAAAGCTCGGAAGAGGTCGAACGAAGCGTGAAGTAGATGGCGAAGAGCCCCGCGAAGAACATCACTTCGCTGCCCAACCACACAATGGTGCCCACAGCCACGCTGTTAGGCCGGTTCACAACGGGCGCACTCGCCGTCTGAGTAATTGAGGAGCTGGTCACCCCTCCATTATGGCCGATATTCCCACAGGTTTTTCTCAATCGGGCATGCAAGTGATCTTTTATGCCCGATGGAGTGGTTCATTTCCAGGGTGGTTTCGGCGTGAATTCGGGCGAGTCAGGCCCGTTCTCCTAAGATCGAAAACATGCTTGAATCGCAGACTTGGCCAAATATTTTAGATTCCCTCCTCTCTGGTCGGGACCTCAGCGTGGCGGACGCCGCCTGGAGTATGGAACGGATCATGCTCGGCGAGGCCAGCCCCTCCCAACTCGGAGCCTTTTTGGTGGCCTTGCGAGCCAAAGGGGAGACTGTCGATGAGATCGTCGGCTTCCGGGATGCGGTGCTGGAGCACGCCATTGAACTCCCCGTCAATCCGATGGCGCTCGACATCGTCGGAACCGGCGGCGACCAGTTAGGCACGGTCAACATTTCGACCATGGCATCGATCGTCTGTGCAGCGGCCGGTGTGCCGGTCGTCAAACACGGCAACCGGGCGGCCAGCTCAGCTTCCGGGTCGTCAGACGTATTAGGTGAACTCGGCATCGATCTGTCGCGCGACGCTGCTCGGGTGGCTCAGGTCTTTGAAGAGACCGGAATTACCTTTGCCTTTGCGGCGGCCTTTCATCCGGGCTTTCGGCACGCGGCCCTCACCCGGAGCGAATTGGGCATCCCCACGGTGTTCAACTACCTCGGCCCGCTGTGCAACCCGGCGCGCCCAGAGGCATCCGCTGTCGGCGTGGCGAACCTGGACCGGGTTCCCCTCTTCGTCGGCGTGTTTCAGACTCGCGGTGCGACCGCCCTAGTTTTTCGTGGCGATGACGGACTCGACGAACTCACCACGACCGGGCATAGCCACGTTTGGGAGGTCTCCCGTGGCCTCGTAACCGAGCATGACATTGACCCTCGTGACCTCGGCCTCAAGCGGGCGCAGCTTAACGACCTGGCTGGCGGTTCCCCGCAGCACAACGCCGATGTTGTGCGTTCCGTGCTGGCGGGCGACCGGGGTCCGATTCGGGACATCGTGCTGCTCAACGCCGCTGCCGGTCTCGTCGCCTTCGATCTGGCCAACGATCCAGCTCAGGTGCAGGTCGCGATTTTGGATCGTTTTCGCAGCAAAATGGTCGTGGCTGCCGAAGCGATTGACTCCGGGGCAGCCGCAGCCAAATTGTCCGCGTGGGTGGCGGCGACACGGATCTGACCCCCGCCGCTGTCCAATCGGGGGCCTGCTACTGCACGTTTTCGTCATCTATCTTCGACCTCCAACGGCTGCCCTCCGGCCAGTTTGTGCGCAGTTCGTCGAGTCCACTCCAGTATCCGACCGCGAAGCCGACCGCGTAGGCGGCGCCCCAGGCGGTCGTCTCGGCGACGATGGAACGCACCACGGGAGCGCCGTGGATATCGGCCTGAAACTGCAAGAACATGTTTTGGCGATCATTCCGCCGTCGACCTTGAATCGGGTCAGGGGAACGCCGGAGTCGACATTGACCGCGTCAATGAACTCGCAAGTCTAAAAGGCTGTCGCCGCGGGGATACCGAAGCCGCCCCTTTACGGTGAGCGGATGGCCTCAACATAGCGCCGCGTGTCGCGAAGGGGAACCGCTCGTTCAAGTTGCCTCGAGCCCCGCTCGAACGTGGTCAGGGCGCGTATGTCGACCGTGGGAGAATGCGCTTGGGGCGAAGTGTCCGATCGATCCGTGGTAGCACCGAGCGAATGGCAGGTCATGAAGAAGCTCATCAACGATCCGAAGCACGTCGTCAACGAAGCCGTCGCCGGATTCGAGGCTGCGCACGGCGATATTGTGCGCGTCTCACCCGATCCGCTCTTCATTGTGCGAGCGGATGCACCGCATAAAGGCAAGGTGGGCATCGTCAGCGGTGGCGGCAGCGGACACGAACCTCTGCACGGCGGATTCGTGGGTCTCGGCATGCTCGACGCCGCCGTTCCCGGTCCGGTCTTCACCTCCCCGACGCCGGATCCCATCCTCGCCGCGACCCAGTCAGTGGATGGCGGCGTGGGGGTGCTGCACATCGTGAAGAATTACACCGGGGACGTGCTGAATTTTGAGACCGCAGCCGATCTCGCATCCGCTGAAGGAATCGACGTTCGTACGGTTATCATCAATGACGATGTCGCTGTGAAGGACTCGCTTTACACAGCCGGACGCCGCGGTGTGGCCGGAACGGTGCTGGTCGAGAAAATCACCGGTGCGGCTGCCGAACGCGGGGATGACCTGACAGCCGTCGTCGCAGTAGCGGAAAAAGTCAACTCTCGGGTGCGCACCATGGGGGTCGCGTTGACGCCGTGCGTGGTGCCGCACGCCGGCGAGCCGAGCTTCGTGCTCGCGGACGATGAGATCGAGATCGGTATCGGAATCCACGGTGAGCCCGGCCGGGAGCGCATCAAGCTCGAGCCGGCCGATGCCATCGTCGACCGACTCCTCGCGCCCATTTTGGAGGACCTGCCGTTGGCCAGCGGCGACCAGGTTCTGCTTTTCGTCAATGGTATGGGCGGCACGCCGCTGGTTGAGCTGTACATCGTATTCCGGCGCGCGGCCGAAGTACTGCGCGAGCGGGGCATTACGGTGTCGCGCAGCCTCGTCGGCAACTACACGACGAGCCTCGAAATGGCGGGAGCATCGATTTCCGTGCTGCAGCTGGATGCGGAGCTCACCGCTCTCTGGGACGCACCGGTGCAGACGGCCGCGCTACGGTGGGGACGATAGAAGGTGGCGCCGATGAGCCCGGATGCAGGAAGAAATTCGGACCAGGCCGACGGGGCATTGACTCTGGATACCGCCTGGACCGTGCGGTGGATTCGGCGTAGCGCCGAGATATTGGCCGCCGAGCGCACCGCGTTGAACACGCTCGATCGTGACATCGGCGACGGCGATCACGGCGAAAACATGGATCGCGGTTTTCAGGCGGTCCTGCCCAAACTCGACGGTCTGGCTGACGATGCGAACCCGAGTGCCGTGCTCAAGTTGCTCGCCACCACGCTCATTTCTACCGTCGGCGGAGCCGCCGGGCCACTGTACGGTACCGCGTTTCTGAAAGCCGCCGGCGCAACTGCTGCCACTGGTACCCTCGACAGTCTGGCGCTCGTCGCGCTCCTGACGGCGGCCAGGGACGGCATCGTGCTGCGCGGCAAGGCCGGGGCGGGGGACAAAACCATGATCGACGCCTGGAGTCCGGCCGTCGATGCGGCCCAGGCCGCGCAGTCGGCCGGCGAGAGCGCACCGGCCGTGCTGACAGCGGCAGCGGATGCCGCAGCACGGGGCGCCCAGGATACCGAACCGCTCGTGGCGCATAAAGGCCGGGCGAGCTACCTCGGTGAGCGGGCGATTGGACACCGGGATCCGGGCGCACAGTCGACGGCGCTCCTGCTACGCGCCGCGGCCGATGCGACCCGAGTGATGGACTGAGCATGCCGGCATCCGCTGACCGGGTTGGCCTGGTATTCGTCTCGCACAGCGCGAAGATCGCGGCGGGGCTGGTTGAACTCGCGCGTCAGATGGCACCGACCGTGCGACTCGTCGCCGCCGGCGGTACCGACGAGGGCACAATCGGTACGAGCTTCGATAAGGTCACGGCGGCACTGGCCGAGGCGGATGGGGGCGCCGGTGTGGTGATTGTGTGCGACCTTGGCTCGGCCATTTTGACCGCGGAAACGGCCCGCGATTTTCTCGACGAAGCGGAACAGGTTCGGGCACGGATTGTGGATGCTCCGCTAGTCGAAGGCGGGGTTGCGGCGGCGGTCGCCGCGGAGATCGGGGGAGACCTCGACGCCGTCGTGGCAGCTGCGCGCACCGCACTTCAGTCGACCGACACGTGCCAGACCAGTGCCGACGCCGGGACCGCAGTTCTAGCTGGTGATGGGGAAATCTCCCGGACCGTGGTTTTGGTGAACAAGGACGGTCTGCACGCTCGTCCGGCGGCGGAATTCGTGAACCTCGCAAGCACCTTCGCTGTGCCCCTCACGGTAAACGGCACGGACGCGACGAGCCTGCTCAGCATCATGTCGCTCGGACTAGCCCGGGGGAGTAGCGTGCACCTGGCCTCAACCGATCCTGCGGCTGGGCCCGCGATCAACGCCCTCGCGGCCCTGCTGGAAGCCGGATTCGGCGAGGACTAGCTCACCCCGCACGTTATTTTGCATACCAGTTACGTGCTATATTGTCCAATCGGGCGTATCGTAATGGCATGATGCAGGATAGGAAGACCCTAGGCGGTATGGAACAGTGGGGTGCGACCGATTTCCGGTTGTGCCCGATCTGCGGTCATGCGATGCGCGAACATACCATCGACCACTCGTCGCGAAACGCGGTGGTCAATTGTCCGGTGTCGCACCCCGGGGCTTGGGATCGTGACGCGTTCGAACCGGTCAACGAATTTGGCATGGTTGTACACCATGTGCACGCCTGATCTGCAATTCTGATTGCACAGCCAGTTCTCTGCCACTGGTTCAGCGACGGCAAACAGAGGCGGGAAGTTTCGTTCCGTCCGCCGTCAACGGTGAGGGGATACGCAGCACGATGGTCGCGGCCAATTCGCGGCGCGTTGTCAGGCGTACCTCTTCGCTTCGACCGGGCATGAGCCGGTCGGAGAGAACGAGGAGCGCCCGTTCCTTCTCCTCCGACGGAATCACGGTCGGGAGGCCGTAGATCACCGCGCTGCGATAGTTTATGCTGCTGTCGAACAGGGTGCGCACGAAGACCAGACCGTCCAGCCGAGCGCTCGCTCATCGGCTCGACGTGTCGCGGGGGAGCGTGGTCACGGCCTACGAGCAGCTCAACGGTAGGGGGTGTTTGGTCAGCACCCAGGGAGCGCCGACGCGCGTGGCAGTCCTGCTTCACGGGACAACCCTCGCGACGCCGGCGTGACCGCGAATGGAAGGAGGTCAGCAGCATCCGCTCGATTTGCTGGATTTGACACCGGGATACCCGTCGACCCAAAGATTGTCGGGGCGTGCCTGGACGGCCGCGTGGCGAGTGGCCACCGCGAAACTCATACCACAGAGCGAACCACCCCTGCAGGGCACCCTGGCCCTGCGTGCGGAAATCGCCGACAACCTGCGGCACGCCAGGGGAGTGCGATGTGCGCCGGGCGGTGCTGGCTGTGCGTCACGATCTGCCCGGCCACCCGGGCACGACGCTGTCGGCACTGGACGGCGGGCTGCACGCGGTGCTCGGCCTGCAAAACCAGGCCCGGGCCAGCACAGCGATTTCAGAGCTGGCAGCTCGGGGATCAGGGTCGCCGACCTTCGGGACTATTCAGCCTCGCCCGGTGCAGCGGATGCCCCGGCCGGTCTGGTGTTCGGGTACGCCGCCGTCAGCGATATGGCCCTGGAGCGTGCCCTCGAGTACATTCGCGCCGTGACCGCGACGGATGCTGTTCCACGCAGATCAGTGGAGACCACCTGGCCGGGGTTCCATTACCGCCTGGCTACCCGGCGCCGTTCGCGGTCGATCTCGTGGGACCCGGGGTGTCAGCGAGCATCGCGCCGAGGTCTAACCTGAGACTATGGTGTCCGAACGACGTGTACGAGTGGCTTCCGCCGTACGCACGATGCCACCGGGCTATTTTGCTATGGTCATGGCCACCGGAATCATCTCGATCGGCATGAACCTGATCCGAGTCGAGGGCCTCAGCTACGTACTTCTGGTGGTCTGTGCCGGGGCTTATCTGGCGCTCTTGATTCTCACTGCGTGGCGTTTCATAGCCTTTCGTTCGGCCTTTCTCGACGACCTGCACGATCCGAACCGTGGATTCCAATTCTTTACCTTCGTTGCCGGAACCAATGTGCTTGCTGCCCGGTTGGCGGTCGAGGGATGGTTCGGTGCGGCAACGGTTCTCCTCGGCGTGTCTGGCGTGGCCTGGGTAGTCCTCGGGTATGCGGTGCCATGGCTGGCCGTCTTGGGTCGCACGGCCCGTCCCGTGCTCGGCTCGGCGAATGGAACCTGGTTCATCTGGGTCGTGGCCAGCCAGTCGGTTGCCGTGGTCGCAGCTGCGCTGGAGCCAGTCGCCGGTGAGGCCAGGGCGCTGCTAGCGGTCCTCGCCATACTGTCCTGGTCGGTCGGAATTTTTCTGTACGGGGCCGCCGGCGTGTTCGTCTCCCTGCGCCTCATGCTTTATAAGCTGCGCCCAGAGGACCTCGACCCGCCGTATTGGGTGTCCATGGGCGCCTGCGCGATCACGGTTCTGGCCGGCGCCCGCATCGTGGAAATGGCGGATGCTCCGATGGTGAGCGCGACCCGCGGGTTAGTCGGCGGTATCTCGGTGATGTTTTGGGCATTTGCCACCTGGCTCATCCCCGTACTGATCGCCGTGGGTATCTGGCGTCATTTCAAACGTCATGTTCCACTTTGCTACCAGGCAACGCTGTGGAGCATCGCCTTTCCGGTCGGAATGTACGCAGTCGCTGGAATCTACCTCGGCCAGGCCGACACGTTGCCACTCGTCGGACAGATTGGGACCGTCACACTCTGGGTAGCACTCGGAGTCTGGCTCATCATCTTCACCGCGATGGCACGCCAACCGCTTCGGCGGCGTCGGATTCGGCAGGATGCCCGGCGGCAGGAGACCGTTTCACGGTAACTTCGAGGCGGTTGAAGCGCGCTTCAGCTCGTTTGTTGACATAATGTGCATTATCGGTCACAAGCATGTGAGCGACCGAGAGGGGTGACCGATCCGCAGAACTGCCGACCTGGCACCCTTCCGGTAGCGCCGGATCAGGCGCCGACGTAGGCTGCCAGGTGTTCACCGGTCAGCGTCGAACGCCCGGCCACGAGATCAGCGGGCGTTCCTTCGAAGACGATTCGGCCGCCGTCGTGCCCGGCCCCGGGACCCAGGTCGATGATCCAGTCGGCGTGCGCCATGACCGCCTGGTGGTGCTCAACCACGATGACGGACTTACCGGAGTCAACCAGCCGATCGAGCAGTGCGAGCAGGTTCTCGACGTCGGCGAGATGCAGGCCAGCCGTTGGCTCGTCCAGAACGTAGACATCGCCGCTGTCGGCCATCTGCGTGGCGAGCTTGAGCCGCTGCCTCTCACCGCCAGAGAGTGTCGGCAGCGGCTGGCCGAGGCTAACGTAGCCGAGGCCGACGTCGGCGAGGCGGCGCAGAATTGCGTGCGCCACCGGCATGCGTGACTCCCCCGCACCGAAAAACTGCTCGGCCTCCGTCACCGACATCGCCAGCACCTCACTGATGTTGCGACCATTGAGGTGATAGTCCAAAACGGATGCCTGAAATCGCTTGCCCTCGCAGACCTCACAGGGAATGGCGACACCCGCCATAATTCCCAGGTCGGTGTAGATGACGCCGGCACCGTTGCAGCTGGGGCAGGCGCCCTCTGAATTGGAGCTGAACAACGCCGGTTTCACACCGTTAGCCTTCGCAAATGCCTTGCGGATCGGCTCGAGCATGCCGGTATACGTCGCCGGGTTGCTGCGCCGCGACCCCCTGATCGGGCCCTGGTCGACGGTCACCACACCGTCCCGACCCGAGACCGAGCCGGTGATCAGCGAGCTCTTACCCGACCCGGCTACACCGGTGAGCACCGTCAACACACCGAGCGGAATGTCGACATCGACGCTCTGCAGGTTATGGGCGCTGGCACCGCGCACCGGCATGACACCCGACGATGCACGCACGGTCGATTTGACTGCGGCCCGGTCATCCAGATGCCGACCGGTCAACGTGCCGCTGGTTCGAAGCCCGGCGAGAGAGCCCTCGAAGACCACCTCGCCGCCGTCCGAACCAGCACCCGGCCCGAGATCGATGACGTGGTCGGCGATCGCGATCATCTCCGGTTTGTGCTCGACGACCAACACCGTGTTGCCCTTGTCGCGCAGTTGGACGAGCAGGGTGTTCATGCGCTGGATGTCGTGCGGGTGCAGTCCGATGGTCGGTTCGTCGAAGACATAGGTCACGTCGGTGAGCGAAGATCGAAGGTGACGGATCATCTTAGTGCGCTGCGACTCGCCGCCGGAGAGCGTGCCAGCGGCCCGGTCCAGGGACAGATAGCCCAGCCCGATCTGCACGAACGAGTTCAGCAGGAGCTGCAAACCCGTGAGCAGCGGCGCGACGGACGAGTCGTTTAGGCCACGAACCCACCCGGCGAGGTCGCTGATCTGCATCGCACAGGCATCCGCAATGCTGATTTCGTTGATCATCGACGATCGCGCGCCCTCGTTGAGTCGGGTGCCGTTGCAGTCGGGGCAAACGGTGAAGGTCACCGCCCGCTCCACGAACGCACGAATGTGCGGCTGCAGCGAGTCAACATCCTTGGTGAGCATCGACTTTTGAATCTTGGGAATCAAGCCCTCATAGGTGAGATTGATGCCCTCGATCTTGATCTTGGTCGGCTCCTTGTGGAGGAGGTCGACGAGCTCCTCCCTGGTGAAGTCTTTGATCGCTTTGTTGGGATCGAAGAAGCCACAGCCGGTGAAGATCCGGCCAAACCAGCCATCCATGCTGTAGCCGGGGACGGTCAGTGCTCCCTCGTTCAGGGACTTGGTGTCGTCGTAGAGCGCGCTCAGATCGATATCGGTGACCGATCCCCGGCCTTCACAGCGGGAACACATACCCCCGGTGATGCTGAAACTGCGGCGTTCCTTGACGGTTTGTCCCCCGCGCTCGATTGAAACGGCACCCGCTCCGCTGATTGAGGCAACGTTGAACGAATACGCTTGGGGCGAGCCTAGGTATGGGGCGCCGAGCCGGCTGAACAGAATGCGCAGCAGGGAATTGGCGTCGGTGGCGGTGCCGACTGTGGAGCGCGCATTGACGCCCATCCGCTCCTGGTCGACGATGATGGCCGTCGTCAGTCCGTCGAGCACATCGACGTCGGGCCTGGCCAGGGTCGGCATGAAGCCCTGCACGAATGTGCTGTACGTTTCGTTGATCATGCGTTGCGACTCGGCAGCGATGGTGCCGAACACCAGTGAACTCTTACCGGAGCCGGACACGCCCGTGAACACGGTCAGCCGGCGCTTGGGAATCTCCACGCTGACGTTCTTGAGATTGTTTTCCCGAGCGCCCTGCACGCGGATCAGGTCGTGACTGTCCGCAACCTGCGTCTCCGATGCCGGGTTCGCCGTGTTCGTGGTCATGTTATTCGCCCGTAAACCCGGCCGTGTCACCCACGTAGCGCGTGTTGCCCACCGGAACCGGCTCAACGGCAGCGGCTACAACCTCGGCTGCGAACTCGCTGACGTTGTACAGGCGACCGGCCGCCTCCTTGCGGGCGCTGAGGGCGCCGGGGTTGGACCGCTCGAGCAGGGTCGCCGTGATAGTGCCCTCGATCATGTCGCCGGACACCACGACAAAGCCGATACCGGACTCTTCGAGCTGCGGAATCACCGCGCGCAGGGCATCCTCACCGGCACGCTTGCTGCGAGCCACCTGGTCGTACTCCGGCATGGTCGGGGTGGTCTTTATGAAGTGCGCTTGGTGGCTAGTGACGTACACGACCCGGGAGTCGTCGCCGAGCAGCGGGACCGCCTCGTTGAGCAGGTTCACCTGGGCATTGAGGTTCAACGTCATGGCGTAGTCAGCGGCCATGCCGCTCTCCATGCCACCCGAGGCGTTCATCACCAGAATATCGAGGCCGCCGAATTCGGTGCGAATGGTCTCGAACATCGCGGCGACCGATGCCGGGTCGGTCAGGTCGGCACCGACCGTGATTGCCGTACCTCCGGCAGCGCGAATAGCGTCGGCAAGTTTGTTCGCACGTACTTCTTTATTGCGATAGTTGATGACGACCCTGGCGCCGGCTTCGGCGAAGTACCCGACCGTATCGGCACCAATACCGCGGGAGGAGCCGGTGACGAGTACACGCTTGCCCTCGAGTGATCCTGCTGCAAGTGGATTGGTCACGGGTGCTCCTTTTTTGTTGCATACACGCCGGTAGCCATGCACGTCAGTCATTCACGTCGAATTTAGGTGAGGCTGGCATCGACTGCCACACACTCGCCTGACGACCTTATCAACAAGCACCGCCGCTCCCCCCGACGTGTTGTCGGTCGCACCTGCTAGTTTCAGAGGAAATGGATTGGGGAAAGTGGCACCCATGGTCGACCTGACTGATTATCTCTGGATTCTATGGCTCGTGTTCATTCTCGTCGCCATCACGATCGAGCTCCTGAGCTTGGAATTCACCTTCCTGATGATTTCCATCGGCAGCCTGGGGGGCTTGGCCGCCAACCTGCTCGGTCTGGAGTGGTGGCTGCAAATCGTCGTCGCCGCCGGCCTCTCGGTGCTGCTCCTGCTCACCATCCGTCCGTTCCTGCTGCGTGCCCTGCGCAAGGGCGGTGATCCGGCTTTAAGCAATATTGACGCCCTGATCGGTATGACCGGCCGCGTCGTCGCGACGGTGACCGAGACCGGCGGGCTGGTCAAGCTGGCCAACGGTGAAACCTGGACCGCGCGCCTGGTTAAACCGGCAGGTACCGCCGCCAACGGATCTATCGATCCCGGACAGGCGATCACCGTGCATCTCATCGAAGGCTCCACCGCCGTCGTCATCACCGCCGAAAGGACCCAGAATCATGCTTGACCCCGCAGCTTTCATCGGACAGATCTTCGTGTTCGCCCTGCTCGCCGTTTTGGCGGTGTTCGTCATCGTCATTCTGGTGCGCGCCATTCGCATCATTCCGCAGGGCAACGCCGGCGTAGTCGAGCGCCTCGGCAAGTACCACAAGACCCTGCTGCCCGGACTGAACCTGCTCGTGCCGTTCGTCGACCGGGTGCGCCCCCTCCTCGATATTCGCGAGCAGGTCGTGTCCTTTCCCCCGCAACCGGTCATCACCGAGGATAACCTCGTCGTCTCGATCGATACCGTCGTCTATTTTCAGGTGACGGATGCCCGGGCGGCCACCTATGAAATCAACAACTACCTCGGCGCGGTCGAGCAGCTCACCACGACCACCCTGCGAAATGTCGTCGGTGGACTGAACCTCGAAGAGGCCCTCACCAGCCGGGACAATATCAACAGCCAGCTGCGCATCGTGCTCGACGAAGCCACCGGCAAGTGGGGCATTCGCGTCGGCCGAGTTGAACTCAAGGCTATCGAGCCGCCGCACTCCATTCAGGACTCGATGGAAAAGCAGATGCGTGCCGAACGTGACCGCCGTGCGCTCATCCTCACCGCTGAGGGAACCAAACAGTCCGCGATCCTCACCGCCGAGGGCGCCCGCCAGGCAGCCATTCTCGAGGCGGAGGGTGACGCCAAGGCTGCCGTGCTACGCGCCCAGGGTGAGGCCGAAGCGATCACAACCGTGTTCAAGGCCATCCACGAGGGCGACCCCGACCCCAAGCTGCTGGCGTACCAATACCTGCTGACCCTGCCCAAGCTTGCCGAGGGAAGCGCCAACAAGCTCTGGATCGTTCCGAGTGAACTCTCCGAGGCGATGAAGGGAATCGGCAGCGCGTTCGGTGCTCAACAAAACGGTGCTCAACAAAGCAGTGCACAGACTGCTGGTGCGTACCCGGCGTCGGCGGCCAGCGCAGCCACACCGACGGCATCCGCTCCCCCGGTTTCGCCGCAAAGCTAGCCGGTGGCGGAAAATGCACGGTCGGTGTTTCTGAGCGGGACGCAACCGCGGGTGATCGCCCACCGGGGCATGACCCTGGAAGCCCCCGAAAACACGCTGCTTGCTTTCGTGAAGGCGCTCGCGACCGGGGCCACGCATCTCGAAACCGACGTGCACATTTCACTCGACGGTGTCGCGGTGCTCAGCCACGACCCCGACCTGACGCGACTGGGCCGAGACGTACGCATTGATCAGCTCACCATGGTCGAACTCAAACGCATCAGCCTGGGCGAGGGCCAGGGGTTCACGTCGCTCAGCGATGCTCTCGAGACTTTTCCGAACGCACTGTTCAACATTGATATAAAAACGGATGCCGCGGCCGAGCCGGCCGCACGGGCGATTCTCGACCAGCGGGCTTCGGAACGGGTGCTCGTGACCTCGTTCAACGAACCACGGCGGCAGCATGCTCTCAGGCTGCTCCCCGGCGTGGTGTCGTCGGCGTCATCGTCACTCGTGGCCCAGGCGGTCGCCGCGACGAATCTGGGGCTGACCGCCTTGGTTCGACGCACACTGCAGGGGTGCGTCGCTGTGCAGGTGCCTGAACGGTTCGGACCGGTGCGCATAGTCACTCCCCGATTCATCGCGATGATGCATCGGATCGACGTCGAGGTGCATGTGTGGACCGTCAACGATCCAATCGACATGATTCGACTCCTCGATAGCGGAGTTGACGGCCTCGTCACGGACCGTGCAGATCTAGCCGTGGCCGCCGTTACTCGCCGAACCTGAGAGTTATCTCCCAGAACGGGGGGAGCGGGAAGGGTAACGCCCAGCTTGATGGTTTAGAACTGTGAAGGCATCGTGATCGATCTGTGATTGCGAGCGAGAGGAGACCACACTATGGCTGACCGCAGTTTGCGTGGCATGAGATTGGGCGCACAAAGCCTGCAGAGCGAAGAAGGCGTCACCTTCTCCCCCCGAGTGGGACACACCTACCGGTGTGAAGCATGCGGACGCGAGACGGTAATGATTTTCTCGGCCGAAGCCGAGGCTCCGGACGAATGGGAATGCAAGTACTGCGCACGGACGGCGACTCGGCTCGTCGACTCCATGCCCGTAGTTGTTGACCACTCCGACGAGAAAATTCCTCGGACCCACTGGGACATGTTGCTGGAACGTCGCACCAGGGACGAACTCGAAGAGCTGCTCGAAGAGCGCCTCTCGGTATTGCGCCTGCGCCGAGGTGGCCAGCAGAAGATTGGTGCCTAACCGCCCGAAACCCCCGCACGACCCCGCACCAATGTGCTTGTACCCCCGTACTCGTGCTCGTGGTGGCGGGGTCGTCGTTGGTTAACCGCGAGGATTCAGGGCTGGCGGTGTCGCCGGGCCGCGCCCAGGCAGAGCACCAGACCGGCCAAGCCCAGACCCGACAGCAACCACTCGATTCCCCGACCGGCCACCATGGCCGGCGTAATGGTGTCACTGAGCGGCACAGTCTGTACCATGCTGCCCGCAGTGAAGGTGGCCAAGCTGTCCAGAGTGTCACCGCTGGGTGTGATGATGGCGCTCGACCCGACCGTGGAGATGTTCACGACGGTGCGACCGGTTTCGATAGCACGTAGCCGGGCAATGGCGAGCTGCTGCACGCTCTCATCGGTGTGCCCAAAATCGGCATTGTTGGTCTGGGCCAAAATTAGCTGCGCTCCGCTGTCGATCATCTCGTGCACGAGCTGGTCATCGGCGATGTCAAAGCAGATCGCGATACCGGCCAGCACGCCATCGATATCGAAGACGTTGTCGCGGGTGCCGATGCCGTAGTCGCGCCCGATCAGGTCGATCAGCTCCGGTGCGAACGGTCGCCAAAATGCTCGATCCGGCATATATTCGGCAAACGGCACCGGATGCGCCTTGTCGTAGACGTCGACGGCCCCACGCCCGGCCTCCCAGAGCAGGGAACTGTTGAAATAGATGTCTTCGGGTTGGGTGATCGTGCCCGTGATGAGCGGAGCATCCATTTCGGTGCTGATGTAGTCGAGTACCTGCGCCGCCGCCGCCGACCGGGTCGGGTCGATGTCGCTCGCGTTCTCTGGCCAGACCACAAAGTCTACGCTTTCGCCGATCAGCGGCAGGGTGGCCGAGGTGTGGTCTTGCAGAATCTGACCGGGCGAATTCTCCGCAAACAGTCCGGCGTCGGCGTTGCCTTGCACCGCGGCCAGTCGGGTCGTGCCGCTGGGCAGCGTCGGCCAGGCGGGGATGGCGAGCACGAGGGCGACCGCGCCGACCGCCACGGCTGCCCGCAGGGTGTGGGCCAGGTCTGGCTCTCGCAATAGTTGCACGGCGAGGGCGCTCAGCCAGACCACGATGAAGCTCAGGCCAGACAGTCCTACCCAGGCGACAAGCGTGCCGAACGGGCTTTCCGACTGCGAGAGCGCGACCCGGCCCCAGGCGAATCCGCCGTAGGGCCAGACCGCGCTGATCGCCTCTCTGGCCGTCCAGAGCCCGGCCACGATGACCGGAACCAATCCGAGGCGGCCCCAAACACTCGGCCAGATACGTGGCCCGTGGCGCAGAACGAGCGTGCTGAGGCCGAGGCCGAACGCGAAGAACAGGCTTTGCAATCCACCGAGCGCGAACCACGGAACGAGTCCGAGATACAGCGTGATCCAGTAGATGTGGATCAGCCAGAAGGACAGTCCGGCGACCAACCCGACCAGCAGCCCGGTGCCGAGGCTTCGTCCGAGCAGAGCCACGAGCATGAGCGCCACGCCGACCGGGGCGAGAAACCACCAGTCCCGGTCCGGAAATCCGGCGTCCAGAATGGCGCCGGCGCCGGCCGCTACCAGAACGGATGCCCACAATGGCAGGTTGAACGCACGCTCACTTCTCCACATGGCTGGTTCAGGCCACCGAAGAGTAGGCGACGATGCCGCGACGAATCGAGTCCATGGCCTCGCGTGCGGTCGGTCCGACATGACCGTCACCCGCGATCGAGAGCTGGTCGAGCAGGTCGATGGTCTGTTTGGTCCAGCGCACGAAATCACCCGCCGCCATTTCGGCTTCGTAGAGCACGTCGGCGAGTGACGCGCCGTGGGCCCACTTCCACATGGCGAGGCTGAGGCCGACCGCGAGCGGGTTACTGCCGGGTAGTTTATGGTCTCGTTCCAGGTCGTCGATGCGGCTCCACAGTTCTTGCGTCTCGTCCAGAGCCGGTCGGAACGGTCCCTTGGGCAGGTAACGCGCGTCGATCAGACCCTCCTCGCGGCGCGGCTCGAACACCAGGGCGCAGGCCATGGCGGCCAAACTGGCGGCGTCGAGGTCTTTCCACAGGCCGCGGCGCAGGGATTCGGCGACAAGTAGATCCCGTTCGGCGTAGATTCGGCGCAGGATGCGTCCGCTTTCGCTCAACGCGATCGTTCCGCGAACGTCGGATTCGAGGTAGCCGTAGCTGAGCAGAACGTCAGTCACCCGGTCGAAGACCCGCGCAATGGCACCGGTGCGTTGGGAGATCTGCTGGCTGAGGGCATCCGTTTGCCGCTTGAGCTTGAACCAGCGCTCAGCCCAGCGCGAGTGCGCCTCGCGGTCGGGGCAGTGGTGGCAGCCATGGGCGCGCATCTGCTTGCGCAGGCTGGCTACCTCACGCTGCCGTTTGTCGCGCTCCCCCCGGAGTGAGTTGTCGGCCTTGGTGCCTTCACGCTCGACCTCGGTCAGCCGACGTCGAATCGACGAGTACTCCTCAAAATTGCCGAGGTGGCACGTCATGCTGGTCTTGAACCCGGACAGGGACTCTTCCTGCTGAAGCACGGAGCGCGCGAGATCGACGACAGCCCGATCGGCCTGGAACTGTGCGAAGGAGGATTCGAGGACAGCACGGGTGCGGGCGACGCCGAACTGATCGATCAGGTTGACAGCCATATTGTAGGTCGGCTTGAAACTCGAATTCAGCGGATAGGTACGCCGAGAGGCCAGCGACGCGACCGACTGCGGGTCCAGACCCTGGGCCCACTGGATGACGGAGTGACCGAGTGTGTCGATGCCGCGACGACCGGCCCGCCCGGTCAGCTGGGTATATTCCCCCGGCGTGATTGGCACCCTGGCTTCACCGTTGAACTTCTCGAGCTTGTCGAGGACCACGGTGCGCGCCGGCATATTGATACCGAGGGCAAGGGTTTCGGTTGCGAAAACGGCCTTGACCAGCTTCTTCTGAAACAGTTCCTCGACGACCTCCTTGAACGCGGGCAGCAGGCCGGCATGGTGGGCGGCAACACCGCGTTCGAGGCCGTCGAGCCACTCGAAGTAGCCAAGCACGCCGAGGTCTTCGTCGAGCAGGGTGCGGCACCGATCGTCGACGATCTGGCGGATTTCGTCGCGCTCGTGTTCCTGGGTCAGGCGCACGCCTGAGCGCAGCACCTGCCGCACGGCCTGGTCGCAGCCGACCCGGCTGAAGATGAAAAAGATCGCGGGCAGCAGGTGTTTACCGTCGAGCATGCGCACAATGTCACCGCGATCCATGCGCCCAGCATCAAACTGTGGGCGTTGCTTGTCGTGACCGCGAAAGCCGCCGCCCTGCCGACTGGAACCACGGCCACGACCACCGGCCGAACGCCCACCGGCGTGGGCGAGCCGAACGAGTTCCGGATTGACCCGGTGAGTGCCGATCAAGCCCGTGGAATCAAAGAGATCGAGCATGTTGTTTTTGACCAGCACGTGCTGTTCAAGGGGAACCGGACGTTCCTCGGAGACGACGACGTCGGTCTCACCGCGCACTGCCTGCAACCAGTCCCCGAACTCCTCTGCGTTCGACACGGTGGCGCTGAGCGAGACCATCCGTACCGCCCGCGGCAGATGAATGATCACTTCTTCCCAGACGGCCCCGCGAAAGCGGTCGGCGAGGTAGTGCACCTCGTCCATCACCACGAAGGCGAGATCGGTCAACAGGTCGGAATCCGCATAGAGCATGTTCCGGAGCACCTCGGTGGTCATAACAACGATGCGCGCCCCCGGGTTCACATTGCTGTCACCGGTGAGTAACCCGACCTGCTCCGCACCATACTCGGCGACGAACTCCTGGAACTTCTGATTGCTGAGGGCTTTCATCGGCGCGGTGTAGAACACCTTGGCGCGGAGCTGCTGCATCGCGAGATAGATCGCGAACTCGGCGACGATCGTTTTTCCCGCGCCGGTCGGCGCGGCGACGAGCACGCTGTTGCCGGTCTCCAGGCAAGCGCAGGCTTCGCGTTGAAACGGGTCGAGGTCGAATTTCAGAGCGCCTTCGAAGGCCCGTAGTTTCGGCTGGCTGGTGCGGGTGCGCGCGGCCGAATATCGTTCGGCCGGCGATTGCGTGTGCATCACGTGATCCTTAACACTTGCGACATAGAAGTTCTAGCTGGCCCCGAGTCCGAGATCCTTCTCGAACGCGAGCACTTTTTTGGCCGTGCGTCGATCGTGCAGCCATGCGATCCCGTAGGCGGCAAAGTACAACATGACCATGGGGATCGCGAGAAGGAACATTGACACGACATCGGCCGCGGGGGTGGCGATCGCGGTGAACAACACAATGACCAGAATGGCGATCCGCCAGGATTTGATGATGGATGCTGCGCTGATGACACCGGCGAAGTTCAAGAGCACGATGAACACCGGCAAGACGAATGCGATCCCGATGGCAACGACGAGCTTGAGCACGAAGTCGAAGTACCCCTGGGCGTTGATGAATGCGGAGTCCTCGGTCGGGGCGAAACCCGTCATGAGTTCGACCACGTGCGGCAGCACGATCCAGCCGGCCGCGCAGCCGGCTAGGAACAACGGGATGGCGGTCAACAAAAAGCCGAAAATGTACTTCTTCTCCGTGCGCGTCAAGCCGGGTACGAGGAACGCGAACACCTGGTACAGCCAGACCGGACTGGATACGATCAGACCGACGTAGAGGGAAATCTTCAGCTTCAGGTCAAAGGCGCTCGTAATGTCGGGGTAGTTGATCTGCGCGTTGCGATGCTGGGCGTTGATGATGGCGTAGATCGGTTCACGCAGCTGGTCCCAGACGAAATCCGAGAGGAACCAACCGGCGATCGCACCGATCAGGAGGCCAGCGGCGGCTAGGTAGAGGCGCTTACGCAACTCGACCAGATGCTGGCCGAGCGACATTTTGCCTTCAACGGGCGTACGCCGACGCGTGCGTACCGCCACGGTAGCTAGGGCTTCGCGGAAGGGTCGATCGGACCCGAGGACTTCGCAGCGTCATCGCCAGTAGAGCCGCCCGACTGGGTCGGTGCGTTGGGATCGGGATCGACACTGTCGCTCTTGATCTCGCTTTTGAAAATCTTCATCGACTGGCCAAGGCTGCGGGCGAGTCCGGGAAGTTTGGGCGCACCGAAGAGAAGCAGTACGACGACGAGGATGATCAGAAAATGCCATCCGGTCAGATTTTGCAGCATGAGGGCGTGTCCTCTGTGTTAGCGGGTAACGTAGCGGGCGTTCCCTATCAGTTTACCCCGCACGATCCGGCCGTCGCGACGCACCTGACGCCGATGGACGCGTTCCGCTTCGCGCTGCTCGACCTCGTGGCGCAGTCCCGCAAGATCCATGAAGACGGCTGGCCTGAACTCCTCCGGTCTCGGGCTGACATCCACGTTCAGTGCAGCGACCTGATCGGCCAGGGCTTCGAACGCACAAAGAGCGCCGAGGGATTTCCGGTAGAGCCGCAGACCGGACCATACCAACACGGCCAGGGAACCCAGCGTCAGCCCACTCCAGATAAGCAACCAGGACCACCACGGCACCCGCTAATCCTCGTCAGCCGGGACAGGGGCATCGGTGTACTGCGCGACGCCTGCCGCCGCCCAATCGGCAACGACACGGCGTGGTTCGGCGGGTTCGAGTACGGTGACGATCCCGGCCAGTCCCGCAACCAGTCGTTTAAGGGCGTGGGAGTGGGCGACCCGCAGGGTGGTGCGAGTGCGAACCCCTGTACCCACCGGAACCGAACGTTCGGGGCGGTAGTCCGCAAGCAACGGCAGCGCGGCGGTTTCGAGTTCGAGTCGTACATCCAGATCGCCGCTGGAGGCCTGGAACAGGGTATCGGGCAGTAAAATCTCCGCGGCATGCGTACTTCGTGCCTTGGTGGTCGTGCGCGGGTCGCTGATGCGATCAAGACGGAACGTGCGCACCGCTTCGCGGAGATGGCACCAGCCGCGCAGGTACCAGTCGTTGTCAACGGATTCGATGCGCAGCGGATCGACGCGACGGTGTTCGTGAGCACCACGAGCGTTGAGGTAGTCGAACTCGACCTGCATCCCCGACGTGAGAGCTGCCTGGACGAGTGCACGTGTCGCCCCGCCATCTCTCTGCGCGACGGCCAGTTGGGTTGGCGGAGCCGACGCCCCGCGCGTCAACTTGGCCATCAGCGATGCAATCGCATTCGTATCAGCGTTGTCGGGGAGGGCCGAGAGGTATTGCAGGCCGGCGATGAGCGCTGCAGCCTCCCGAGCCGAGAACCTGGGAGAATCGTCGATAGCGACCTGATGGGTGAGGACGATGCGGTCGTTCAGCTCAAATTCATCCCAGAGTATGTCGAAGAGATCGCCGTGCAAATACTGACGTGTTTCCCCGGGAATTCCGGACAAGGCGATGAGACTGACCAAGGATCGCACACGTTCAGGGGGCAGGCCGAAATGCTCGGCGACCTCTGTGACGGTCACCGGACCCTGCTCAATGAGGTACGGAACCAGCGAAAGTAGGATGGTGAGCTGGTCGCTGGCGATCCGCGACTGCGAGGCCGGCGTGGAGGGCTGCGTTTTGGGTTGCGTCAGCCGACGACGCGGCGCCCCTCCGGCTGCCCGGACCGGCAAATCGGGCGAATGCCCATCGCGAACGGCGAGCAATCGGCTGGTCACGGCCGTGCGCAGAGCGAGAGGACCAACGACGAATACTTCCGGCCCGAAGGCGGCCAATTCGTCGGCGAGAACGTGCAGGTCGGTGAAATGCAGGATGCGCTCCCGGCTGGACGCCGGGTCCGTTGCCGGGATGCCATACTGGCGCGCGCCGAGCCGTACTGCCGCGTCGGTGCCCGGCTGCACCAGGATGTGCGCGACGTTGCTCGCCCACAGCTCTTCTAATTCGGCCAGGGCGCGGGCACTGTCGGCAGCAGTGCCCGCGAACGTATCGTCGGCAGCGTCGGTGACCGGGGCCGGGGACGCCGCCGGTAGGACCGTGACCGCTCCCACGATGCGCGAGAGGAGGAAGGTGCGCGGCGCATGAGCAACCTCATCGGTCGCGTAGAGGTGCCAGCGTCCCTCATGCTGAACGAGAGCCCGGGGGACGACCACGCGACGGAGCGGTTTCCTCTTGCCTGGCTTGAGGTAGAGAAAGGCCACGACCTGGGTGCGATCCAGCGCTTTGCTCAGCGGGTCGAAGCTGTGGTCCCGCGTACGAAGCAGCGGTGCGTAGCCGAGCACAGGTTCGCTCGAGTCGACGCCGAGCGAATTTAACTTGATCAGGGCGCGGCGGGATTCACCGGACAATGATCCTTCGCGCCACACCGTGCCGGCGAGTTTGAGCAGCGACACTTCGTCGGGAGTGAAGGTCACATCGGCCGGCAGGTCGTACAGTCCTTTCGGTATGCGATAGCGCAAGTGATGGTTGCTGCCGGGATCGTCCAGGGTCTCGATCGTCTCGAGAGGAATGCCTAGTTCCCGAATGTCGTCCTTGTCGCGCTCAAATTGGCGCTCCAGACTGCCATTGGGTCCAGCGATCAGGAATCGCTGCCGATAGCCCTGAACGTTAGCGAGGATATCCGCCTTGGTCAGCCCGGATTCCGTCGCTACGAGTGCCAGGACCAGGCTGAACAGGCGTTCCGGAGCGGTGACCGGCCGCGGTTTGGGTGCGTCGCGGCGTTCGTCTGGGTAGACCGGGGAAGGCACGAGGTCGCTCCCGCCGTTCAGTTGATGCCGAGGATGTCGAAGACGAAGATGAGCGTGGAATCGGCCGGAACTGCGCCCGACGCGGTCATGCCGTAGGCCTGTGCGGGCGGAATGACGGCGACGATTTGCGACCCGACGGT
The DNA here is from genome assembly GCF_002929805.1 of Cryobacterium sp. Y50. Taxonomy (GTDB): domain Bacteria; phylum Actinomycetota; class Actinomycetes; order Actinomycetales; family Microbacteriaceae; genus Cryobacterium. The sequence continues at coordinate 98,738 of NZ_PJJM01000099.1, forward strand.
TTGCCCGGTGAGGGCCGCTGCCATGCCGGGGATGAGCTCAGTGGGAACTAACTCGACCGGGCTGCCGTTCGCCCAGCTGGAATCAAAGACCGTCTTCTCTTTCCAGAGCACTCCGGTGTAGTTCAAGGTGACCGTCGAATCTTCCTGGACCTTCACCCCGGAGCCCTTCTTGAGGACCCCGATTTCGAGTTCGGTGGGCGCGTCACCGGACGGCACGACAATGCCGGGCGTACCATCGGCGTCCAGGACTACCGCGGGAAGACCGTTCGCGACCGGCTGGTCTGCGCCGTCGGCCCGAGGCAGGAAGGCCTTCACAATGTCGACCACGAGCACGAGGGAGTCCGTCTCCGCGACCTGGAACTGTTCGTTGCCGCCGGCTGGTCCGAAGGCATCCTCGGGTGCGATGACGATCGCGACGCGTGCCCCGACCTGGGCGCAGAGCAGACCGTCGACGAATCCGGGAAGGGTGCTCTCATTGAGGATGATCGGGACGGCCGTTGAGCCGTCAAAAGCGCTCTGCTGGATCGCAGCACCGGTCGTGCCGTTGTAGAGGTTGAACTCTGCGGTGATCTTCTGTCCGGGAACGACTTTTTCCCCCGATCCGGCAATGACCTCGGTGCGCTGGGTGGACGCGGACTTGAGGGGCGTCGGAAAAGTGACATCCGGTGCCGTACCAAAGTTGCCGGAAACCGACACCAGCTCGGAGGCTGCACCCGAGGAGACCGGTGCGTCACAGGAGGCCTGGGCCGTACCGGGGCTGGCACAGGCGGTCAATGCCGCCATCACGAGTCCGGCGGTGGCGATCAGCGCGGATGCTTTGCGCACAAGTCCTTCTTTCGGTACGGGGTTGCTGCAGCACAGGGTGCTGCGTTGGATGCTGGGGTCGTTCTGTGACCGGGTGGTGCTGCCGTCGCTTCGCACGTAGTAGAACCGAAGCGGGCCGGGCCCTATCCTAACCGGCGTCGAGGTCTCGAGCCTTGGAGAGGTCTGCACTGGTCCCGGCGATCCGCACGCGTTTGCGCATGACCTTGGCACTGACATTGCGCTCACCGAGCGCCCCCGGTGTCCACGCCTCGACGTCGGCGTCATTGAAGTCGGTCTTCGACGGTCGCCGTTTCAATTCGGGCAGAATCGTGTCGGGAGCGAGTCGTCTGGCGGTAATGAGAAATCCGGTGTGCCCAATCATTCGATGGTCAGGGCGAACGGCGAGTCCCTCTACGTGCCAGCCGCGAATCATGGTCTCGCTGGAGTCCGGGTTGGTGTAAAAACCGGTACCACGAATAGCCTCGGCCACGCGGGACAGCTGCGTTACCGTGGCGACATAGCAAAGCAAAACCCCACCGGGCTTGAGCACGTCGGAAACCGAGCCAAGGCATTCCCACGGTGCCAGCATGTCCAGGACGACTCGGTCAACGCTCTGTGCCGGCATGGTCTTCGGCAGGGTTTCGGCGAGGTCACCGAGGGTGATGCTCCAGTTCTCCGGATCATTGCCGAGGAAGGTAGCGATATTGTCCCGGGCGACGTCAGCGAATTCCTCTCGTCGTTCGAAGGAAGCGAGCCGACCGGCCGGACCGATTGCCCGCAATAGCCAGAGCGAGAGCGCTCCTGAACCGACTCCGGCTTCGACGACAGTGGCACCGGGAAATACATCGGCCTGGGCCAGAATTTGCGCAGCATCCTTGGGATAGATGATAGCCGCGCCGCGCGGCATGCTCATCACGAAGTCCACCAGTAGGGGGCGCAGCGCAAGATGCTCGACCCCGACGTTGTTGGTGACGACCGAGCCGTCGGGCTGCCCGATGATGTCGTCGTGCGCGAGAATTCCACGGTGCGTGTGAAAAGTCAGGCCGGCCTGGAGAGAAATGGTGTTCATCCGCCCCTTCGGTCCGGTGAGCTGTACGCGGTCGCCGACACGAAAGAGTCCACTGTTTTGAATGACCTGGTTGTTGCTCATGCGAGTGGTGCGCTTTCGTGTCGGGCAGCCCCGGTGGGGGCGAGAGGATGAACGGATTCGGAGAGTTCAGCGGTGGAGAAACGATAGAGCGCTGCCACATCATCGATCGTGCGACCGACCAGCGTCGGCCAGCGGGTGTATTGGTCGCTTTCCGGCAGGTCGATCTGGTGGGGCACGGCGATGGTGATGGTTCCGGCGGCGACAGCGGAAGCGACACCGGGAACGGAGTCCTCAATGGCGATGCACCGGCGCGGATCGACACCGAGCCGTTCGGCCGCTACGAGGTAAGGGTCAGGGTGCGGCTTGCTGTTGGCGATCATGTCGCCAGCGATCACCAGGTCAAACGCGGGAAAATCAATCAGGTTGATGATCTGCCGAGCCATGCGCTCGACCGACATCGTCACGAGCGCGGTCGGCACTCCCGCCTTCTTCAGCTCTTGCAGGAGTTCACGAGATCCTGGACGCCAGGGAATACCATGCTCGGTAAGCTGCTGCTGAACCCGGTCGGTGAGGCGAGCCACAACGGCGTCTGGCGTGAGATCCACTCCGCGCGACTGAAGAATCGCCGCAGAGTTCCACAGTCCGGAGCCGACCAGCAGCATGCCATCGTCCTGCGTCCAGACGCCGCCGAATTCAGCGACCAGCTCCGTTTCGGCGCGCATCCAGTACGGTTCGGTGTCGACGATGGTCCCGTCCATGTCCCAGAGGACGGCGGCGGGCAGGGAAACGGGCGCGGAGAGCTGTACAGGATAAACATTCACGGGATCCAAGTCTAGCTAGGGCCACCGCCTATCCTTGACTGAGGCGCTCCACCGGGAGGCCGAAAGAATTGAGGACATACACGGTGACTGACGGTATTAGGTTTCTGGGCGGGCGGCTTCTCGTCGTAGCTTTCGAGGGTTGGAATGATGCCGGCGAAGCTGCGACCGGGGCGGTACGTGCGCTCAAAGACCTCCTCGACGTCGAGGTCATCACCGAGGTCGATCCGGAACTGTACTTTGACTACCAGTTCAACCGACCGACCGTGTCGACCAATGAAGACGGCGTGCGAGCGATCGGGTGGCCGAGCGCGATCATGTATGGACCGACGGCCGCCGGACCGGTGAGCGTTCCGCTGGCCGAGGACGCCGAGCTGCGCGTCAGTGGTGCGAATGCCGGCAATATTTACCTGCTCATCGGTACCGAACCCTCACGAAGCTGGAAGAGTTTTGCGGCGGAGATTCTCCACGCTGCTCTCGCCGCCGATGTGAGCGGCGTGGTGTTTCTGGGAGCGATGCTCGCCGACGTTCCGCACACCCGACCCATTTCTATCTTCGTGTCAAGCGACAATTCAAAAGTGCGCGGCGAATTACAGATTGAACGCAGCAACTACGAGGGCCCCGTCGGCATTCTCAGCGTACTGTCGGATGCCGCCGAGACTGCGGGCATTCCGACGCTGTCGATTTGGGCATCCGTCCCCCACTATGTGCATAACGCGCCGTCGCCCAAGGCGATGCTGGCCCTGATCGACAAGCTGGAAGAAGTGATCGACGTCGTGATCCCCCGTGGTGCGCTCGTCACCGAGGCGGCCGAATGGGAAACCGGGATCGATGTACTGGCCGGTGAGGATGAAGAGATGGCCGCCTACATCGCCCAACTTGAGCAGGCCCGCGATACCGTCGACTCCCCCGAAGCGAGCGGCGAAGCCATCGCGAAGGAGTTCGAGAAATACCTGCGTAAACGCGGCACTGACGGACGTGATGGACGCGGTGACGGTCGACCCGACGGGCCTGGCAGTCGGCCAGAGGGCCCCCGGCAGTAAGTTCTAGAGCGCCACGCCCAGCAGGGCGTGGACGGCGCGCTGGACCAGTTCAGGGGCGTCGACGGTGTCGGCTGCAGCGTGGTCGATGATGCGCAGCGCCTCCGGAGTGTCCAGATCGTGGCGGAGAGCCAGACGAAGCGATTGCACGACCGCTGTCGCTGAACCGGAGGCACCGTCAAAGGCCGTGGCACCGGCACCGAAGGCCGTTGACCAGCGGGCCAAACGCTCCACCCCTTCGTCGAGCAGGGACGACGTCCACTCCCAGTCGGCGCGATAGTGGCGGTCGAGCAGGGCGAGACGAATGGCCCGGGGATCGATGCCCCCGGCCAGCAGTTGCGACACCAGTACGAGGTTTCCGAGCGACTTGCTCATCTTCTCACCCCGGTAGGCGACCATGCCGGTGTGGCTGTAGACGCCGGCGAGCGGATGCCCGGACAACCCTTCCGCGTGTCCGGCGCTCATGTCGTGGTGCGGGAAGATCAGATCGGATCCGCCGCCCTGCACGGTGAAGTCGGTACCGAGTTCCTTCAGGGCAATGACCGAGCACTCGATGTGCCAGCCGGGTCGCCCCGCACCGACGCAGGATTCCCAGGCCGGTTCTCCAGCCCGGGCGGCCCGCCAGAGCAGCGGATCGAGACGGTCGCGCTTGCCCAATCGGTCTGGGTCTCCCCCGCGCTCAGCGAACAGTCGGAGCATGCTGACTAGGTCGAGGTTGCTCTCCTCGCCGAGCGTCCAGCCCGTGTTCGCTTGCGCAGCTGCGATATCGAAGTAGAGATCGGCGGCGATCTGCCCGTCAGCACCGGCTACGGCATCGTCGGTCGGTACCGGGTAGGCCAGTCCGGCATCGCGAAGTGCGGCGACTGCGGCGGCGATCTCGTCGATGACCTCGGTCACGGCGACGAAATCGTTCGGTGGAATAATGCTGAGCGCTTGCATATCGGTGCGGTACAGCTCGACCTGCGATTCGGCGAGGTCGCGCCAGTCCACGCCGGTGGCCGTTGCACGCTCCAGGAGCGGGTCATCGACATCCGTCACATTCTGGGCATAGTGCACGCGGAAGCCGGCATCGATCCAGACCCGCTGCAGAGTGTCGAAGGCCAGGTAGGTGTTGGCATGACCGATGTGCGTCGCGTCGTACGGCGTGATGCCGCAGACGTACAGCCGGGCCGCATGGCGCGGCTGCGCCAGCACCAGGCTGTCCGTTTTGGTGTCGTGGAGCCAGGGAGCACTGGATTCGCCGGGGACAGAGACAATTTCGGGTCGTTCCCATGCACGCATGCAACCAGCCTAGCTTTCAAAGTGCAGTCGCCTTGCGAGTGCCTAGGCGGAGATGACGTTCGTGCCGAGGAGGATGAACAGCACGATTCCCAGCACGATGCGGTAAATCACGAACGGCAGGAAGCTGCGCTTGGAGATGTAGTTCATGAAGAAAGCGATCACGGCGAGGGCCACGAAGAAGGCGATGACGGTGGCCACGAGCGTTTCGAGCGGGCCGAAGATTTCGGGCGTGCAGTTGGCTGCGCCAGCCAGGCACGGCTCGGCGATGGACTTGTAGATCTGGAAGAAGCCGCTGCCGAGCACCGCAGGAATGGCCAGCAAAAAGGCGTAGCGGGCGGCGGCGGCGCGCTCGTAGCCGAGGAACAGTCCGGCCGTGATGGTCCCGCCGGAGCGCGACACGCCGGGGATGAGGGCGAGGGCCTGGGCGAATCCGAAGATGACGCCGTGCCCGACCGTAATGTCTTGTAGTCGACGCCGTTTGGCTCCGACATGATCGGCGATTCCGAGCAGAATGCCGAAGACGATGAGCATGGTTGCGGTGATCCAGAGCGACCGCAGCACGGTCTCGATCTGGTCCTGGAACAGCAGTCCGAGGATGATGATCGGCAGCGAGCCGAGAATGATGAGCCAGCCCATTCGAGCATCCGGATCTGTGCGGGGAACGCTGCCCCCGAGTGATCTGGCCCATTGGCCGATGATGCGAACGATATCGCGCCAGAAGAAGATGACCACAGCCGCCTCGGTGCCGATCTGGGTGATCGCGGTGAAGCGTGCCCCCGGATCTTCGCCGGTGCCCATAAACTGGCCGACGATGGCGATGTGCGCACTTGATGATACCGGGAGGAACTCGGTCAGGCCCTGGACCAAGCCCAGGATGATCGCATTCAGAAAGTCCACACGCTTCGCTTTCTCAGATTATTCAATGGATGCCCTCTCCGAGCTGGATCCAGGGTTTGCTAGTAGCTGGAAAGCAGGTCGGTCAAAACCTGCCTGCCAAACACTAATGCGTCAAGGGGCACTCGTTCATCCACGCCGTGGAACATGGCCGGGAAATCGAGGTCGGCTGGCAGCCGCAGCGGGGCAAAACCGTAGCCCTTGATGCCCAGCGCGCTCAAGGCCTTATTGTCGGTGCCGGCCGACAACAGGTACGGCAACACCGGCGCTCCGGGATCGTGGCGCCCCAGGGTGCCCACGACGGCTTCGATCAGCGGACCGCTGAACTCGGTCTCGAGGCCGATGTCACGGTGCATCGTCACAATTTCGATGTCACTCCCCACGATCTGTTGAATTTGGGCGAGGACGAGGTCTTCCTCGCCCGGCACCGAGCGGATGTCGATGAGAGCCTCGGCCGCATCCGGGATCACGTTGTGCTTGTACCCGGCGGTAAGGCCGGTTGGATTCGCCGTGGTGCGCAGGCTGGCCTGGATGAAGCCGGACGCGGTTCCGGTGGCGAGAGCGAGCTCATCGGGGCCGACCTGCTGCGGATCGACGTCGAGAATGCGTGCTATCTCGCCGAGCAGCTGCTCGGTCGTGTCGGTGAGGCGAATCGGCCACTCGTGGCGCCCCAGTTTCGCCACAGCCTCGGCGAGCCGTGTGACCGCGTTGTTCGGGTGCATGCGGGAGCCGTGTCCGGCCTCGCCGCGGGCGATCAGTTTGATCCAGACGAGGGCCTTCTCGCCGGTTTGCAGCAGGTAGGCGCGCTTGCCCCCGAGGGTGATGGAATACCCGCCAACCTCGCTGACCGCCTCGGTGGCACCGTCGAACAGGTGCGGGTGTTCGTTCACCAGAAAATGGGACCCGAGCACACCGCCGGCCTCTTCATCGGCGAAGAACGCGATGACCAGGTCACGCTCCGGCGCGCCCCCGGAGCCAATCACATCCTGCAGGGAAGCGAGAATCATGGCGTCCATGTTTTTCATATCGACTGCGCCGCGCCCCCACAGCAGGCCGTCTTTGATAACGCCGGCGAAGGGGTCGACGCTCCAATTCGCCGGGTCGGCCGGTACGACGTCGAGGTGCCCGTGCACAACCAGGGCAGGGCGGGATCGATCCTTGCCTGCCACCCGGGCCACGACACTCGTGCGGCCGGGCTCCGAATCGAAGAGCTGCGGCAGGAGCCCGAGGGCTCGCAGTTTCTCGGCAACGTACTCGGCGGTATCCGTTTCACCGTTTGAACGACCCCCGCCATAATTTGTCGTGTCGAAACGGATGAGATCACGTGCGATTTCGGCGGTCAGATCGAGTTTCGGAGCGGCCGCCGTGGGTGATGCACCCACTGAATCAGCGGAACTCGGGGCCGGAAACGTGTTCGGGGAGGAAGCCATAACCACACGCTACCCGTCGCCAACGGGCGCACGGACACAACGGGCGTTCTAAACCGTGCTAAGTTATTACCTCGGCAGCCGGTTGATCCGGAGGCCGTTTCACCCAGTCCGGGTGGCGGAATTGGTAGACGCGCTGGCTTGAGGTGCCAGTGCCCATTAAGGGCGTGTGGGTTCAATTCCCATCTCGGACACGGAGATTTCTTTCGAGAGATCAACGAGGACTGGTTGAGACAGTTCACAATGCCGGATCCCAAGGATCCGGCATTGTCTCATTGACGAGGGGTTACGACAAGATGTCCTTGGTCACGAATCGACTGTAAGCCAAAGCCCCGAAAACGGCGACGTAGCAAACCTGCACGATCGCATTCTGGCCGAACGAGCCAAGGTCGAGCGGCTGCCGCAGCAGGTCGGCGAAGCCAAGCCAGTAGTGGCTGAACAGCCAAGGGTGCAGCCAGTCGAGCTGTGGGATGACGTCGAGAAGCTGCGCGACGACCGAAACGACGATCGTCGCAGCCATGGCTCCAACGGGCACATCGGTGAGGGTGGAGATGAACAGTCCGATCATGGACAGTCCTAGCAGCGACACTGTGACATATGCGGCCACCAGCAGGGACCGCCACAGCGACTCGGTCACGCTGATGGTGTCGCCGGAGAGCAGCGTCACCGGTCCGACCGGGAACAGGGCTGCGCCGATGAGGGCGCCGGACACGGTCAACGTCAGCGTGGCGACCAGGCAGAACAGGGCAGCGCCCGCGTACTTGATCAGCAGCAGCCGTACGCGGCCGGTTGGGGCCACCAGGAGGTAGCGCAGGGTGCCGAGGCTTGCCTCCCCCGCGATGGTATCTCCGGCGACAACACCGATGGTGAGCGGCAGAAACAGAGGAATGGCGACCACCATGGCGGTGAAGCCGACAAACAGGCCGTTCTGGCTGACCCGGTCGAGGAACGGCGGCCCCTCCCCCGGGTCCAGCGTCGACGACGACAGGCGCACAGCCACGGCGAGCAGGGTCGGGATGAGCGCCACGGCGGCGAGCATGGCCCAGGTGCGACGACGACGAAACAGTACGGAGATCTCCGAGCCGAGCAGATCCCAGCCTCCCACGCGCGCCCGCGTGTGCGTCTGCGTCTGCGGCAGGAATTCACTGGACGACATCAAAACCCTCCCCGGTCAGTGCGACGAATCGTTCTTCCAGGCTGGGTTCCTCGATGGCGAAACCTCGGATGCGCACGCCACCGGCCACGAGAGCCGTCACGATAGCCTCCGGCTGCCAGTTGGTGTCCCCGAGCAGCGCGATGACGACCTCGTCGGCCGCATCGCTCGTGGCGAGTACGGGATCGAGTCCGAGGTGAGTGAGCACCCGCAACGCGCCGGCGGCATCCGGTGTGCGCAGGTGGACCCGTGATTCGCCGACCTGCCGCAGCTGGGCCAGGGTGCCCTGCGCGACGAGGCTGCCCGCACTCATCACGGCGGCGTGCGTGCACATCTGCTCAACCTCGGCGAGCAGATGGCTGGAGACGAACACGGTCGTGCCCTCGGCGGCCAGCGAGTGCACGAGGCTGCGCACTTCACGGGTGCCCTGCGGGTCGAGGCCGTTGGTGGGCTCATCGAGCACCAGCAGCTCGCGTGGGAGGAGGAGGGCGTTGGCGATGCCGAGCCGCTGCTTCATCCCCAGCGAGTACGCGTGCACCTTTTTATCGGCAGCGTGGGAGAGACCGACCCGTTCGAGGGCACCCTGAACCCTGGCCCGGCGGGTGCCGCGTGGGGCGAACCGATCGGCGGTGTCGAGACGACGCAGGTTGGCCGCACCGGACAGAAACGGGTAAAAGGCCGGACCTTCGACGAGGGCGCCGACGTGGGGCAGGACCTCATGCAGTCGGGCGGGCATGGACTGACCGAGCACGCTAATGGTGCCACTCGTCGCCAGACTGAGCCCGAGCAGCATGCGGATGCTCGTCGTTTTGCCCGATCCGTTAGGCCCGAGAAAACCGAAGACCGAGCCGCGCGGAACCATGAGGTCGATGCCATTCACTGCCGTTTGCGAGCCAAATTTCTTAGCGAGTCCCCGGGTCTCGATCGCCAGGCCCTGAACCTGGGTTTCGCCGGTCACAGTGCCGTGCGCAGGATGCCGGCCCCGGACACCGGTGTCACTCCGCGGCTGCCTGGAGCGCGGCGAGCGGAACCGCGCCGGTGAACACCCGCCCGTCGTTGCTCAGGAATACCGTCACAAGGGAGGTGGTCAGGGCACGGCCACCGTCGACGGTCGTAGTCAGCTGGTCAAGCAAGGGGTTGTCGGTGACCTCGGCCGGCATGGCTGCTGCCGGCACCTCGACGATGGTGGACCAGCCGGCACCCGTCACGACGGGAACCTCGTCCGCTGCCGGGCTGTGATCGCCCGGCTGGTCGCCGGTAGCGCCTTCCGTCGGAGACGGCATGGCCTGTTCCGTCACTGTGGCGGTGGCCGGGGGCGTGAAGTCGAACAGGCCGGCGTTCGGGGCCGCGAAGTCGATGGCGGTGAAACCGACCTGCACTGCCGGCGCGGTCTGGCCCTGGGCCAGCACGGTCACCTGCAGCGGCAGCCCGGTCGCGGAATCAACGGCGATAGAAACTGATGCGACGAGCGTGTCGGTCTTCAGCGTCTCGTTCGTTCGTGGCGTGAAGACCAGTTGGTACACGTTGCGCCCCGCGATGCGGGCGTCGGTGCCGACCGAGACCGTCGTACTTGGATCGAGCTCGTCCAAGAAATGCTCGGCGAGCTCAGCCGGATTCGCGAGATCAGTGGGCAACTGTGACTTCAGTTCGGCGGACTTCGCCTGGGCACTAGCTTCGAGGTCAAGGCTCAGGTGGATCGCCGCGTTCGTGCTGGAGTCGTACAGCCAGACGTCGCTGCCGTTGTGCACAATATCACGTTCGGCCATGTGGTCCTTGATCTGCACCCGGGACTGGCTTTCGCCGCCAACATACAGTCGAAATTCGTGCGAACCGCTCAGGAGTTCTAGGGCCGTGGTCATTCCCAGGGGGATGGCGCCGTCGGTACTTTCGGGCAGGGCTTTCGACATGGAGTCGCTCATGCCCGCGCTGAGGTCTAGCGACGGAAGGCCCAGGTCAGCCGACTGTTCAACGGTTCCCGAGAATGCCGACACGGTGCTGTCGTTCACTAGGGCAAGAACCTGTTCCGGCGTCTTGCTGGGCAGATCGACGGTGGCACCGGCCTGGAACGGCACAGCGATCACGGCAGCGACGACGACTGCTGGAACGACCAACGCTGGCAGCCAGCCAAGAGAATTGCGAGACACGAGCTTCATACCGCGATCGTACGCCCCGGCGCCGCGCTCGAACGATGGAGTCAGCGTATTTACAGGTCCCCGGAAGGGCTATCGCGGGTCGGTTCGCTCCGGCTCGGCGCTTCATCGGTGATGCCGATGAATTGGCTGCCGATGCCGTCGCACTCGTTGCGCGCGAGTCCTTTGGCCGGATCGGGCAGTTCATCCGCCCCGTGGTTCGAGCAGGTGATATAGGTAAACGTCGGCCACCACTTCTTGGGCCGCACGGCCTCGGTATAGCCACAGATGGTGCAGGTGAGCTGCACCCAGACCGGCTTCTTTCCGGTGCGGTTCGCGCGCGACTGCAGTAACCAGGCCGGCGGCTCGGCTTCCAGCCTGACCAGCTGTGCCTCGCTCAGGCGCGAGGGAATGCCGTGGCGGGTGGCCATTTCCAGGGGGATATCCAGGCGCAGTGCTACTTCTCGTCGCGTAATCATCTCAAATAACGATAGGCGTTTTTTGCGGGCCGCGCGGAGCATCCGTTCTCAGCAGGTGCCCATGACTATGGGAGAATGACCCAATGCCAAACACTCCGTCCCCGCTGGGGCTGCTCCTGGACGTAGACGGGCCGATTGCGAGCCCGATCACCCGCACGATCAGTACGCCGAGCATCGTGTCCGATCTAATCACCCTGGCCGGCGCGCACGTGCCGATCGCCTTCATCACGGGGCGGTCCGCCGATTTCATTCGCGAGCAGGTCGTCGCTCCGCTCGTGGCCGGGGGGTTGCCCGAGAACTTTCGCATGTATGGGGTCTGTGAAAAGGGTGCTGTCTGGTTTCCGATCAGCACCGAAGGCATGGGCACTGTCGTGGTTGATCGGGCCGTCGCCCTGCCGTCGGCCGTCACCGACGAGGTGCGCCAGCTGGTCGCCACCTCGTTCGCCGCCGAGATGTTCTTTGACGAGACAAAGCAGGCGATGATCTCCGTTGAGCAGCGCACCGATGTCAGCCGGGAGGCCTTTCAGGCCCGCCAATCTGCGTTCAACGTCGCCGCCTTCGCCATTATGGTCAAGCACGGGCTCGGCGTTCGATTCGAAGACCTCGAAAGCGCGGACGCCTCCGGGCAGATTCCGTTTCGGCTGGACGCCACCATCATCTCGACGGATATCGAATCGGTTACCCTGGACAAGGACCATGCAGCTCAGCGAGCCCTCGCCTACTTCGCCGAGAGCGGTCCGCTGCCCCGGTTGTGGCGGTCGGTGGGTGACTCGCGCAGCGACTACCGCATGGCCGACCACCTGCACGAGGCCGGTTACGACGTGTCACACGTCGACGTTAGACCGTCCGATGGAATTCTCGACCGGCCGTATCCGGTCATCGTCATCGGTGATCAAATTCACGATGAAGCCGGGGCGACTTTTCTGCACTACTGGGTCGACCAGCTGGCGCTGCCCGCCTAATAGTCAGGTATTAACGAAGCGGATACCGTTCTGCAGCGTGCTGCGCAACTCGAAAACCTTCTCGAAGCTGCCTCGTTCCATGCCGACCAGTCCCTCGCGCAGTACACCAACCAGTCGTGACCTGGGGATTCCGATGATCATCGGGCGACGGCCACGCTTCGGCAGGGACACCGCTTCGTCGAGAGTGCCGTCCGGCAGCACGATAATGAGGGCGGTGAAACGTACCTTGAGAGCGCGCGTGATCGACTTCGCAGCGTCTTCGAACTGATGGATCGGGCGATCATCTGGGCCCTGGTCGTCGCCGACCAGTTCACCGCGCCGCAGCTGCACCGGGCCACCCCAGTCTTCGGAGAGGATACCGAACAGTCCGGCCGGCCCGAGAATGATGTGGTCGAGCTTGTCGGTCTGCGGGCCGGTGTCGATGTCGTGCCAGGCGGTGAATCCGATGCCGAGGTTGGCCACGACTTGAGCGGTGGCCTCCTCCGCGAGGGCCTTGGCGAGGCAATGCCGCACGAGACGGGGGGCGCTGCGGATCAGGGCCGGGGCGTACGGGTCGTCGATGACGGTGCCACGGCCGGCCCATTCGCGCACGAGATCGAGGTATCTCAGGCGCGCCTGCCCGCCGGGGTGACCGTGCATGCGGGTTTTCAGGCTGGATTTCGTGGCCGGGCCGCGGGCGGCAGAGGCGGCGTAGGCGGCGTAGGCATCCACTTCTGGATCGGGCTCACCGAAGCGACGGCGATCGTAGGCCGCCCGGTTATCGGGCGTGCCAACGTGTTCCCAGGCCAACTGCACGGCATGAAACCTGATCGCGCTGCCTCCGACGTCGGGGTGCGTTTGGCGCAGGAGCAGTCGGTAGGCGCGGTGCAACTCGTCGTTGGTCGCCGTCGGGCTCACACCGAGCACCTCATAGGGGGTGGATGCGGCCGGGCTGTCATGCATCCTGGACAATACCTTTCTGCGGGTGCGGGCAGACCGTCACATAGACGATCCGAGGATTCACCGTATCGTGGGAATCTGACATCCCGCCGAGGGCGCCGGTCGCTCTACAGCCAGGGTTCAGCGCAATCGCTAGTCGCGCAGCAGGTGGAAGGGGATTGCCATGGAGAGGGATACGCAAAGAATTCCGGCCACGAAGGTCAGTCCCATCAGCGACGTGACGGAGAACGCCAGACCGAACAACCAGAGGCCGAGGACGAAGATCGCGAACGCGACGATGAAGGCGACAATGTTCATAGGAAACCCTTTCACGGCAGTGCCCGGTGTTTTCGCCCAGCAACTGGTTTGAACGTACTTATTCGAGCGTACCGGCTGGGGCCGGTCGGAATTACAGGAAATCGCCGGCGATCGCGTCGAGCGGCTCGATCAGCTCGGGTCCGTTCCCGACCACCGGAGCGACCTCGTAAAAGTTGAGTGATTCCACGACCTCACGGGATGCGGCCACAGCAGCATCGACGAGCGTCTGGTCGCCGTCCGTAACCGGATCCAGCCACTGATCCCACCACTCCTCAGGCAGGGGAACCGGGGTGCGGTCGTGAATCTGCGTGAGCGGGCCCAGGGCCTCCGTCGTCAAGATTGCGGCTGACAGCACCCACCGCGCGGGATCGTCGTCGGCAGCCGCCGGATTCTTCCACCAGGAGTACAAGCCAGCGAAGGCGAGCGGCAGACCGTCATCCGAGTGGATGAAAAACGGCTTCTTCGTGGTTCCGTCGGTGTGCCACTCGAAGTAACCGGTAGCCGGCACGAGGGCCCGACGGGAACGCACCGACGTTTTAAAGGTCGGTTTCTCGGCGGCGGTCTCGGCCCGCGCATTGAAGGTTGGAAACTTCGAGGTGGGCTCGGTGGCAAAGGACGGAATCAGGGACCAGCGCGCCGATTCCAGCCGGCGCACGGCCGGATCGGTGCGCGCTGACTCGAGCACGATGGGAATCTGCTCCGTGGGCCGAATATTCCAGGACGGCTCCGGCAGGTTCTCCCCCTCATGCTCGACGTCGAACATGGCGGCCAGATCGGGCGCCGTATCGGTAATGATGAATCGACCACACATGTCTCCAGAATACCGCGGCCCGCCCGAGCACGGCGCGGAGTGCACGAGACGACAATCGACTAGCGTCGGTGCAATGGACGATCGATATAGCGAAGACGTACTCTCCCCCGGCTGGCGCGAGGCCGGTCGCATCATTATCCCCATCCAGGAAGCGACCAGGGACCTCGTGGTGGAAGAGATCGCAACCGGGTTCTGCGGCGCAATCATTGGGGTCGAGAAGAAGATCGTCACGCTGGAGGACCGGCACGGCAAGCTGCGCTTGTTTCCGCTCGGCTCCGGGTTTCTCATCGACGGCAAACCGGTCACGCTGATAGCTCCGACCATGGCGGCAGCCCTCGGCCGGGTGCGCACCGCTTCGGGCTCAACCGCGGTTCCGAATGCCCCGGCGCGCGTCGCGCGGGCTAGCCGGATCTTCGTCGAGGGCCGGCACGACGCCGAACTCGTCGAGAAAGTCTGGGGTGCCGACCTGCGTATCGAGGGCGTCATCGTCGAGTACATCGAGGGCGTAGACAACCTGGATGAGATTCTGCGCGAGTTCCGGCCTGGCCCTGAACGCCGGGTCGGCGTGCTCGTTGACCACCTCGTGCCGGGGTCCAAGGAGAGTCGCATTGCCAAGGCCGTGGCGCGCGGCCCGTTTGCGGCGAACGTGCTGGTGGTGGGGCATCCCTTTGTCGACGTCTGGCAGTCGGTGAAACCGGCTCGCGTTGGCCTCGCCGCGTGGCCCGAGATAACGCGGAGCATCGAGTGGAAGCACGGAATCTGCGCGGCGCTCGGCTGGCCACACGAGGAGCAGGCCGATATCGCCCGGGCGTGGCAGCGTATCCTCGGCCAGGTGGGCACTTTTGCCGACCTGGAGCCGCAAATTCTTGGCCGGGTGGAACACCTGATCGACTTTGTGACAGCGCAATGACGGTTTGCTCGTCGTTTTCGGTGATCTCGCAATCGCAGTCATTCCCAGTGGTAGACCCGCAGTTCACCCCTTTTCCACAGCAAATGACACGCTATCCGGTAAAAAATACGCTGAATTCCGAAACCATCCAGACTTGTGGGCTAGTGTTGGATTCGAAGTTGTAGTGCTTGCACGTCTTAAACGCACTGATTGTGATTCATCTGGATCATAGTTAGTGCGCCACATTCCTTTCGGAAGCGGACGACGAATACCGCGACGAACGGTCCCGACAGTCGGGGCCGGTCTAACACTCCTGGAGGAGTTTTACAAATGGCAACAGGTACCGTGAAATGGTTCAACGCTGAAAAGGGCTTCGGCTTTATCGCACCCGACGACGGAAGCGCCGATGTTTTCGCGCACTACTCCGCGATCGCGTCGAATGGCTACAAGTCCCTCGATGAGAACCAGAAGGTCGAGTTCGAGGTAACCCAGGGCCCCAAGGGTCCTCAGGCCGAGAACATCCGCGCCCTCTAAATAGAGCTTGCGAAGAACGCTCCCCGCTTCGGCGGGGGGCGTTCTCGCTTTAACCGTTCCGGTGAATTGCCCTATTTGACCAGGTCCTGCCAGCCATCACCGTCGACGTACTCAAAGATCAGGTTGGTCTCGGTGTGGGCGACGGCCGGATGCTCCGCAAGATGCTCGAGCACAAAGTCGCGCAGGTGCGAGGCATCCGCTGCGGCCACGTGCAGCAGGTAATCGTCGGCACCAGCGGTGTGGAATAGCCCGATCACGCCGGGCCAGTGCGGGGCGGCGTTGCGAAAGTCATCGATCTGCACCCGGGCATGCTTGGCCAGCCGCACCGAGATGAGCGCCTGCAGGCTGGCCCCGAGCGCGGCCAGGTCGATATTGGCCCGATACCCGCGAATGTGGCCCAGCTGCTGCAGCCGACGCAGGCGCAGGGATACGGTGGACTCGGCGACTCCGATTTCGCTCGCGAGCGCCGCTCCCGAAGCTCTAGCGTTGACCGACAGCGCGCGCAGTAGTGCACGGTCGACCCGGTCGAGTTCCGGCTTCTTCGATTCCATCAACAGACTCCCTTATTTCTAGCAAGTTTATGCGATTCGGCTCAGTGATTTGCAAGGGTCTGCAAAGTCACTTGTGTTCAGGGGCAGAACCTGTTTCTGTTGGCTCATGTTGCCACCGCTGTCACATATCGAAACAGTTGCCGTGCACGCCGGAATGGATGGTCTTACCGAGGCTGATACCCACGTTCCGGGGATTGATTTGTCGACCACGAACCCGCTACGCGGAGTGGAGTCTGGCGGGGATTCATACGAAAATCTCGCCACCGGCGGCACGCCGGGACCCAGCGATTCCGCGGTCTACCAGCGATTGTGGCAGCCGGGCGTCGCCCGGTTTGAGAACGCACTGTCTGCCCTGGAACGGACCGAGGGCACCGTTGCCTTCGCCACCGGAATGGCGGCCCTGACCGCGACCCTGATCGCCACAGTCACGGCCGGCAAGCCACACATTGTGGCGCTGCGTCCCGTGTACGGTGGAACCGATCATGTTCTCGCGAGCGGGCTGCTCGGCACGACGGTCACCTTCACCGACCTGGCCGGCGTTGGTGCGGCCATCCGCTCAAACACCGGCCTGGTAATTCTAGAATCACCGGCTAACCCGACGCTCGAATTGACCGACATCCAGGCGGTGGCGGATGCTGCCGGGACGGTTCCCGTGCTGGTGGACAACACCTTCGCGACGCCCGTGTTGCAGCGCCCGGTCGAGTCGGCGCCACGCTCGTGCTGCACAGTGCGACCAAGTTTCTCGGCGGGCATGGTGATGCCATGGGCGGCACGGTGTCTGGCGCCGCCGAGTGGATGGTGCGGCTGCGTCAGGTGCGCGCGCTGACCGGCGGCCTGCTGCAGCCGTTCAACGCGTATCTGCTGCATCGCGGGCTGCGCACCCTGCCGATTCGGGTGCGCGCCCAGCAGGCTAGCGCTGGCGAGATCGCTGACCGGCTCAGCGCCCACCCGGCATTGACCCAGGTGCTCTATCCCGGGCTGCCCGGCCAGGACCCGCAGGGACTGATCGGCCGGCAGAGCGCCGGGGCCGGGTCTCTAATCGCGCTCGATCTCGGCTCTTTTACCGCGGCTGTGCGCTTCACCGAGGCTCTGCGACTGATCACCCACGCGGTGTCGCTCGGCGGGGTCGATTCGCTCGTGCAGCATCCGGCCTCGCTCACGCACCGACCTGTGGCGGCTGATGCACGGCCGGGGGCCGGCATCGTGCGGCTGTCGATCGGGCTCGAGCACGTCGACGATCTCATGGACGACATCCTCACCGCGCTGATGGTCGCCCGGGTACCGATAGGAGCGGTCGCGACGGCCTAGCTGCGGCCGAGGCGGCGGCGCAGCAGGTCGATGCGCATCTGCAGCTGAGTCACGCTGGCCTGAGCGACGGCGGGCCCGCCACAGATCCGACGCATCTCCGCGTGGATCATGCCGTGCGGTTCGTTGGCGAGCTTCGACCACATGCCCACGAGGCTGGACAATAGGGTGCGCTGTTCTTTGAGTGTGCGGTAGAGGGGCGGCGGTTCGAGCGGGGCGATCTCCCCCGTCACCGGGTCCTTGCGCTTGTCGGTCGACCGTTTGGACTGACGGGATTGGCGTTGCCGCAGCAGCTCCGACACCTGTTCCGGTTCGAGCAGGCCCGGGATTCCGATGAAGTCGAATTCCTCATCGGTGCCTGGTTCAGCGAGCTCGCCGAATTCGTCACCGTCGAACATGACCATGTCGAAGGTGGCCTGCGAGTCGAGGGCCTGCCAGGTGAAGTCGTCCAGGCCGAGGTCGTCTGACGCCTTGTCCTCCTTGTTCGCCGCAGCGACCATGGCATCTTCGGGGTTATACATGCCGTCGTCGCCGTCTTCACGGTTGCTGCGGTCGAGGGCGTGGTCGCGTTCCAGTTCGAGCGTGTTGGCCAGGCTGAGCAGCCCGGGAACGTTGGGCAGAAAAATGGATGCTGTTTCACCGCGTCGGCGGGCCCGCACGAATCGTCCGATCGCCTGGGCGAAGTACAGCGGTGTGGCCGCGCTGGTCGCGTAGACGCCGACGGCAAGGCGCGGCACGTCGACGCCCTCAGACACCATGCGCACGGCGACCATCCACCGACGGGTGTTCTTGGAGAACTCGTCGATCCGGTCGCTGGCTTCTTTCTCGTCGGAGAGCACAATCGTGACCGGTTCACCGCAGATGTCCTCGAGGATGACGGCGTAGGCGCGTGCGGTGGTCTGGTCGGTCGCAATGACGAGGCCACCGGCATCCGGGATGCCGTGCCGTACCTCGGTCAAGCGGGAATTCGCGGCACGCAGTACCGATGGAATCCAATGCCCGCTGGGCTCAAGCGCGGTGCGCCAGGCTTGGCTGGTGATGTCCTTGGTGTTGCCCTCGCCGAGTTTGGCTTCCATCTCGTCGCCGGCCCGGGTTCGCCATTTCATGTGTCCGGCGTAGACCATGAACATGACCGGGCGCACCACACCGTCGGCGAGGGCCCGGCCGTAGCCATAGGCGTAGTCGCTCTGCGACATGCGGATGCCGTGCTTGTCTGGCAGGTAGCTGACGAACGGGATCGGCGAGGTGTCCGAGCGAAACGGGGTGCCGGTGAGTGAGAGACGACGGGTGGCCGGGCCGAAGGCCTCGCGAATCGCGTCGCCCCAGCTGAGGGCGTCTCCCCCGTGGTGAATTTCATCGAGGATCACCAAGGTACGGCTGGATTCGGTGAGCTGTTTGTGCAGGGCAGCGCGGGCTGCCACTTGGGCGTAGGTGACGACGACGCCGTGATAATGGCTGCCGTAGCTACGGTCGGCGTTCTTGAACATAGGATCGAGACGGATGCCGGCGCGCGCCGCAGCATCCGCCCACTGGTTCTTGAGATGCTCGGTCGGCGCCACAACGGTGATGCGGTCGATCGTGCGGCGAGAGCGCAGTTCAGCGGCCAAGCGCAGGGCGAAAGTGGTCTTTCCGGCTCCCGGTGTGGCTGCGGCGAGGAAATCGCGTGGCTCGTGCACGAAGTAGGCCTCGAGCGCCTCGGCCTGCCAGGCGCGTAGCTTGCCGGCTGTACCCCAGGCCGCGCGTTCTGGGAAAGACGGCGACAGGTGTTCGGCTGCACTCGTTCCCTGTGCTGGGCCGAAAACCGATGGAGTATTCACTTCTCATAAAGCTACCAAAGACCACCGACCTTCGTAACCGACGGCACTGTTTGCACTAATGACACCGGGTTCAGAGAGAATGGTTTGATGACGAAGCAACAGCATCCATGGTCGCGCTACGTCGCGCTCGGCGATTCGTTCACCGAGGGTATCGGTGACCCGGAAGATCAGAGCCCCGGTGGGCACCGGGGCTGGGCTGACCGGGTCGCCGAGGTATTGAGCGAAGGGACCGATGATTTCGCCTATGCCAACCTGGCCGTGCGCGGCAAACTCATCCGACAGATCGCCGACGAACAAATCGAGCCGGCGCTGGCTCTACGCCCGGACCTGATCACGATTTCGGCCGGTGGCAACGACGTCATTCGCCCCGGAACCGATCCGGACTTCATCGCGGCCCGTTGCGATGAGGTGATTTCCGGGCTCCGCCGGGACGGTGCGACGGTCGTGCTGTTCACCGGAGCCGACGTGGGATTCTCTCCCGTGTTTCGCAGCATTCGCGGCAAGGTCGCGATCTACAACGAGAACATCCGGGCGATCGCGACGAAGTACGACTGCATCGTGGCCGACATGTGGCAGCTCACCGAAATTCAGGATTCGCGCATGTGGGCGCCCGACCGGCTACACCTCAACGCGCTCGGACACCACACCGTGGCGCGCATGGTGTTGCAGACCCTCAATGTGAAGAACTCGTTGGAGCCGAGCGAGCCGGAGCCGATGCCCGGAACAACCTGGCGGCAGGCCCGCACCGAAGATTTCGCCTGGGCGAGAGAATACCTGATGCCGTGGGTGCTGCGTCGGGTGCGCCACCAGTCCTCCGGTGATCACGTACTGCCCAAGCGCCCCGAAGTCGGCCCGTCCACGCTCCCGCGCGTCTGACCCGTCTTTCTATCCGGGCCCGGACCGTGCCACGGGTGGGCAGCTGGGCGGGTCAGCCGGGCGGGTCAGCCGGCGGCGAGTTCGCCCGGGTGGCCCATGCGCCAGGCCGGGCCGGGATCGGTGACGCTGTCCTGAAGTTCGAGCGGCACCGTCACCGGAGATCCCGTTCCGATCGTGAACGACACCTCGCCGACGTCGTCGCCGGCACGTCCCAGCTGCAAATCGGTCGCCGTCACGGATCCTGAAATAGGTGAGTCTGACCAGACCAAAGCGGATACCGCCCGCGCGGCGACGATATCGCTCACGTCACCCCACTTAGTCGTGTAACTGCCGAACACGGCGCCTTCCTCGGTTAGTACGACGTCCTGGAAACCGGGCTGCACACTCTCGATCAGCGCGCTGATCGCCGAATTGAGTTCGGAATGGGTGTCGCCACCCAGCACCACTCCAACGAGCGTGACAGTGTTGTCGCCGACGATGAAATCAGTGGAAAAGAGCAGGCAGGCGCCCGCGACATCCGTTGTACCGGTCTTGATGCCGTCGACGCCGTCGCGGCCTAGCAGTTTGTTGGTATTGGTGATCGTGCCAATGACCGGTAGCACCGCCGAGGGCAGGGCGACTATTTCGGCTAGGGACGGGTGGCCGACGACGAGCTTTCCGATCTCGACGAGGTCGGCTGGGGTACTTACGCTGGCCGTTGATATTCCGCTCGTGTCCGCGACACTGGTCTGGGTCAGGGCGTTGTCGGCTAGCCAGGTGGTGGCGGCCGCCAAATAATTATCGACGGATCCGTAGGCCCAGACCGCGAGCGAGGCGGCATAGTTATTGGCTGACGGGAGCAGCATCGCCTCAAAGGCCTCACGCTGAGTGAGCACCATGCCGGAAACGACGGGGGCCGCCGATCCGTTCTCGGCGATCACATCGTAGTAGATATCCACATCAGCATCCGTGAAGGTGATATTGGGCCCGGCCTCACCGACGCCGAGCGGCTTCGCGTCGAGAATCACCAGGGCGGTGACCATCTTGGTGATGCTTGCGATCGGTACCGTGTTCTGGTCGCCGCTCGAAGCAAGCACGCCGGGGAGACCGACCGCGCCGATCGCACTGCTACCAAAGGCCGGCCAAGTCAGTGCGGCGACCGGCTGGGTCAACGATGCCGGCTGCACGATCGTGGCAGCGCTCTCTGGAACCGGAGCGAGGTTGGTGGCGCCGACATAGCCGACGCCGCCCAAAACCACGAGCAGAACGCTGGCGACGGCGAGTCTACGCCGTCGGAGGATGATACGACGGGAGGGAGACATCCGCTCAGCCTAACTTCTTCATCGCGCTCGGCGAGTCGGCGCGCTCACGCGCGCGTACGCAGCGCGTATAGCGCGACCGCGCTCGCGGAGGCGACGTTGAGCGAGTCGACGCCGTGCAACATCGGAATGGTCACGACCGTGTCGGCAGCTTCGAGTGCGTGCCGGCTGAGCCCGTCGCCCTCGGCACCGAGGATGATCGCCAGCCGTTCGGGCATCGCCTCGGCAAACACGTCGAGGGAGATCGCGTTGTCGGTCAGTGCCAGCGCCGCCAGGTGAAAGCCGGCAGCGTGAAGCAGCGGGGTGGCCACCCTCCATTCCGGGAGGCGGGTCCACGGCACCTGCAACACCGTGCCCATGCTCACCCGCACGCTGCGCCGGTAGAGCGGGTCGGCGCAACGCGGGGTGATCAGCACGGCATCGGCGCCGAGCCCGGCTACGGAGCGAAAGATGGCCCCGACGTTGGTGTGGTCGACGATGTCTTCGAGGATCACGATGCGGCGGGCATGGGTGAGAAGCGCCTCGACCGGCTCGAGCACCGGCCGGTGCATCGCGGCGAGGGCACCGCGGTGCAGGTTGTAGCCGGTGAGTTGTTCCAGCACGCTCGCCTCGCCGACATACACCGGTACTTCGGGCCAATCGGCGAGTAAACGCTCGGCGTCGAGCATCCACTGTTCCTGAATGAGCAGGGAACGCGGAAGATGACCGGCCCGGAGAGCACGAGCAATGACCTTGGGCGACTCGGCGATATAGAGGCCGCCGGCCGGTTCCAGCACTCGTCGCAGGGCGACGTCGGTCAAACGCGAATAGTCGGCCAGACCCGGGCTGGACAGGTCGGTAATGCGGGTGATTTGCACGGAAAAGTGCCTTTCCAGAAGGGGTATTGGGCTCAAGCCTGACAGGTGGGTAGTCAAACGGGAAAACAGACGAGTTTAGAATCAAGAGACCAGTATTTTTTGCTGTCCGTCTCTGCCCGAAAGGAACGCCGATGACTGCCGATTCGGTCGTGCCCAGCGACACGGTCCTGGTGGACGCGCTTGAGCCTACCGATGGTCCCGACGCCGCCGCCGCACTCGCCTCAGCGGTGGCCCTCGATTCCGAGCGGGCAGTGGATGCCGTCGCCACGCTCCTGCGCGGCAAGCGTGCCGCAGTGCTCACCGGCGCCGGCCTCAGCACCGATTCGGGGATTCCCGACTATCGCGGGGAAGGCGCGCCGAAGCGCACGCCGATGACTTTTCAGACCTTCGTCGTCGACGAACGATCCCGCAAAAGGTATTGGGCCGGCAGCCACGTGGGCTGGAGCGTGTTTCGACGGGCCGAACCCAACCTCGGACACCGCTCACTCGTACAGCTGGAAAGCGCCGGCGCCATTGCCGGCGTCATCACCCAAAACGTCGACGGACTTCACACCCGAGCGGGATCGCGCCATGTGGTCGAGCTGCACGGGTCCCTCGACCGGGTCATCTGCCTGGCCTGCGGGCAGGCATTCGGCCGGGACAGCATTGCTGCCCGGCTCGAGGCCGCCAACCCGATTCTGCGTGATTCGGACAGCATCCGAATCGCTCCGGATGGCGATGCCGACGTGGGCAACATCGACGACTTCGTGGTGCCGGACTGCACGGTCTGCGGCGGCATGCTCAAGCCCAGGGTGGTCTTTTTCGGCGAACTCGTGCCGACGGAAACGTTTTTGGAGGCATCCGCTTTGATTCAGGCGGCGGACGCGCTGATCGTTGCCGGGTCGTCGCTCGCGGTGAATTCGGGCATCCGTCTGGTCGAACAGGCGCGACGCCGCAAGCTACCGATCATCGTCATAAACCGTGGGGCGACCAAGGGTGACGGACGAGCCCTGCACAAGCTCGAGGCCGGAACCAGTGAAACCCTCGCCGCACTGGCCGACCGGCTGCTGGGCTGATCGGGCTTGTGCGCGGCCCAGGCAATCACCGACCGATGAATCGGGGCAATCATTCG
Source organism: Cryobacterium sp. Y50 (assembly GCF_002929805.1). Classification (GTDB taxonomy): domain Bacteria; phylum Actinomycetota; class Actinomycetes; order Actinomycetales; family Microbacteriaceae; genus Cryobacterium. The sequence goes on from NZ_PJJM01000099.1 coordinate 122,100, forward strand.
TGACCAGGTTCTCCATTGTGCGTCATGGCCAGACCGACTGGAATCTACATCAGCGAATCCAGGGCAGCACCGACATTCCCCTCAACGCTACCGGGCGCGCCGAGGCCGTCGCCGCCGCTGAGCGTCTGCAGAGCAGGCGGTGGGATGCCATCGTGACCAGCCCGCTGTTGCGCGCCGCGGAATCGGCCAGAATTATTGCCGCGGAGCTCGGGTTGGAGGAACCCGAGGTGGTTCCCGCCCTGACCGAACGTCACCACGGCGCCATCGAAGGCCTCACTTTCGCCGAGCGTCAACACCGTTTTCCCGACGGTGTCCCCGTTCCTGGACTCGAGACCCGCCGCGACGTCATTGACCGGGTGCTCGGGGCATTATCAGCACTTGCCGTCGGGCGTACTGGCCAATCCGTTCTCGTATTGAGTCACGGCGGCATCATCGGAACGCTGCTGCGTCACCTCACGGACGGCGACCGTCCCCGGCACGGCGAGTACATCGCCAATGGGTCCGTGCACGACTTCTCCTGGGCGGACGATCAGCTGCTGCTCACCCACTTCGACGCGGCGACGCGCGAGCCGGGCGACCGAGGCTCGTCTCCGGTGCTCTGACCCCGACCGGATCACCCTACGAGCCGGCCGAGCACAACGCGTCGCGCGGGATCTACGCCAGTGCGCCGAAGTTGGGCGCAACTCCCGTGCACCGCGAAAGTGCTGCGCTTTGATTACGCCGAACGCTCCTCCAGCACCTCGAGCAGCGTGCGTGCCGACTTGGCCCAGGTAAAGCGGGCGGCCTGCTCCACCGACCGAGCGGACCGGGCCGCCCACTCCCCCGGTTCTGCCAGGCTTCGAACTGCCGTGGCAATGCTTTCCGCATTGCGCGGGTCGAAATACAAGGCCGCCGAGCCGCCGATCTCCCGAAAAATGGGAATGTCACTGACCACGACGGGAATTCCAAGGCTCATCGCTTCGACCAGGGGAATTCCGAAGCCCTCATCGAGCGAGGCGGTCACCAGCGCGGTCGCCGATCGCAACAGCCGGTGGTATTCGTCATCGCTGACCCCGTAGTGAAAGACCAAGCGCGCCTGCGGGGCACGTCGCCCCAGTCGGGAACGATCGGCCTGAGACACCCGGCTGAGCAGGTGCAGCTCGTATTCCGGCAGGTCGGCCATGGCCAGAACCAGGGTATCGAGGTTCTTGTACGGCATAAACGAGCCCATATAGACGAGCCGGGTGGTCTCCGGAATGCTGCGATGACGCAACGTCCCCATAACAGGATCGGCAGCGTTGGCCACCACAGTGACCGGTCGCCGGGTGAGCCGGTGCTCTGTGATCAGCGCTCGGGTGGTTTCGGACACGGTAACGACGCCGTCGGCACCGTTGAGCAGCATCCGTTGTGGCCACCAGGAAAGATGGTAAGCCCGCCAGAGCAGCCGGATAAACGCGGGCAGATCATGCGGTGGTGTGCGGTTATGGTAATAAATGAGGTCGTGCACGGTCAGAAACAGCCGATACTTGCGTCTCCACGAGCCCATGGTTTGCATTGGACTGAACACCACATCAGGCTTCAACCGGTTGACCGACAATGCGATCAGCGGTTCAAGTAAACTGGTCGGTGCCCGCACGAGCTGCCACGGCAAGGCCGGCAGCATCGCCAATTGCCGATGGTCGCTGATCAGCATGGTAAGCGGATGCAGCCGGCCGAGTTCGGTCACCAGGCCAGCGGTGTACCGGCTGATGCCGTCGTGCTGATCCAGCCGGATGTACCGGCAGTCGACCACGATTCTCACTCCGGTCGCTCCTCGGCAAGAAATTCACGGATGTAGGTGGCCGCCGGTTTTGGCGTTTCATAGTGGATAAGGTGGCCCACGTTGTCGATGACGCGCAGGGTCGCATTCGGAAACAAGCTCCGCAGCCGAAGTTGCGCCGCGAGCGGCGTGATGTCGTCGCGGTCGGCCGCGATCAGCAACGTCGGCTGCGGAATGCGTGCCGCGAATTCGCTCACGTCATGGCTGACCGAGGCGGTGAACGCCGCCATGACCACCTTCCGGGAGGCGAAGGCACTGAAGTATCGATCGTGCTGATTGTGGATCCAGCGGCGCACCGCCGGGTCCCGCGTTTTCGCCATGCTCACGCTCATGACGCGCACGATAGCTCGGTTCTGCAGCAGTGCGTAGCCCCACCGCTCCGGAAGGGATGCGGCGGCCCAGTAATAGAAGATGGCCAGCCGGGTGAGAATTCCGCGTGGTCCGGACAATGCCGGAGCGGCGATCGGGTTGACCAGAACGACGTCGGCGGCGGCCAGCCCCTCGGCGACAGCCGCGGCGACCACGATCGACCCGAAGGAGTGCCCAAGCACGACCAGACGCCCCGTAGAGGCCAGTTCAGTGAGAAATTCATGCAGCCAGCGGGCGTATCCGGCCAGGGAATGGTCCCCGTCGGGGAGCGGCTCCGACCGGCCGAATCCGGGCAGGTCCGGTGCGATGATGCGCAGGGCGGGAGCTGCGGCATCCGTTTCGACGGCGCTGGAGGATTTACCGGCACCGAGCAACTCGGCCACGACCAGTTGCAATCCGTGGTGATCGCCCCGAAACCCGTGCACCAGCACGAGCGTGGTAGCGGCAGCGGGGTCACCGTATTCCCAGTACCGGGTGGTGCTGCTTCGCCCGTTGGCGCCGCGAACGGATGCCGTGAGCTCGCGCACCGTCAGGTCAGCCAAGACTTTGTCGTAGGGAGAAGAAACGTTCACCGGCCCTAGTTTAGGCGGGAGACTTGCGTGAAGCTGGACCTGCACTGGGTCGGCCGTTCTAGACTCGAACCACGACGCGGATCGAGATAGAGCCCTTTGCCGGGACGGAAGGACAGCCGTGAGTTTCACCGCCCCCATTCAGTTACCCGGTTTGGCACTCGATCCGCTGTGGTATCGCCGCGCCGTCTTCTACGAGGTGATGGTTCGCTCCTTCGTAGACAGCAACGCCGATGGATCCGGTGATCTCGCCGGGCTGGTATCGAAGCTCGACTACCTGCAGTGGCTCGGAATCGACGCCCTGTGGATTCCGCCGTTCTTCAACTCTCCGCTGAAAGACGGCGGCTACGACGTGGCCGACTACCGCACAATTTTGCCGGAATTCGGTACCCTCGAGGAATTCAAGGATCTCGTCACCAAGGCGCACGAACGTAACATGCGCATCCTGATCGACTTTCCGCTCAACCACACCTCGGACCAGCACGAATGGTTTCAGCAATCCCGCGAAGACCCGGACGGACCCTACGGTGACTTTTATGTCTGGAGCGACACTGACGAGCGCTACCCCAACATTCGCATCATCTTCACCGACACTGAGGAATCGAACTGGGCCTTCGACCCGGTGCGTCGCCAGTTCTTCTTTCACCGGTTCTTCTCGCACCAGCCCGACCTGAACTTCGAGCTCCCGGCCGTGCAGGAGGCGATCTTCGACGTCATTCGTTTCTGGCTCGACCTTGGCGTAGACGGCTTTCGGCTCGACGCGATCCCCTACCTGTTCGAGTCTGAAGAGGGCAACGGCGAGGGCGAGCCACCGACGCACGAGTTCGTCAAGCGCCTGCGGGCCATGGTCGACCGCGATTACCCGGGGCGGGTCATGATCGCCGAGGCCAACCAGTGGCCCCGAGAGGTCGCCGCCTTCTTCGGCACCGAGAAAGAACCGGAGTGCCACATGGCCTTCGACTTTCCGGTGATGCCACGCATCTTCTACTCGTTGCGTTCCCAGCAGGCCAATGAGCTGGTGCGGGTGCTCTCCGAAACGACCGACATTCCCGAGGGGGCGGGCTGGGGCGTATTCCTGCGCAACCACGACGAGCTCACCCTCGAGATGGTCAGCGAGGAATATCGGCAGGCTATGTATGGCTGGTACGCCTACGACCCGCGGATGCGCGCCAATATCGGCATCCGCAGACGGCTCGCTCCGCTGCTTGACAATTCGAGGGCCGAGCTGGAACTGGCCCATGCCCTGCTGTTTGCCCTTCCCGGCAGTCCGTTTCTTTACTACGGCGATGAGATCGGCATGGGCGACAATATTTGGCTGCCCGACCGGGACAGCTCACGCACACCGATGCAGTGGACCCCCGACCGTAATGCCGGTTTTTCGGATGCCGATCCGGGCAAGCTATTTCTGCCCATTGTGCAATCCCTCGTCTACAACTTCACCCAAACCAACGTGGAGTCACACCTGGCCCAATCGGGTTCGTTGCTGCACTGGATTCGCAATGTGATTCACGTGCGAAAAGCCCACCAAACCTTCGGCCTCGGCACCATCCGCGTGCTTAAAACCAACCATGAATCGGTATTGGTGTTCACGCGCAGCTACGCCGGTTCCGGTTCAATGTTCGGCGACCAGCCCGAAACCGTGATGTGTGTGTTCAGTTTCTCGCACAACCCGGTCGCATTTACGATCGACGACGTCGACATGGCCGGAACGCGGTTGTACGACCTGTTCGGTGGATCCGTCTTTCCGAGCTTCAATGAGGAGGGCTTACTCACGCTCACCCTGGGGGCGCAGAGCTTCTACTGGCTGCATTGCGGTTGACAGATCACGGCAAAAGAGCGGATGCTGCGAGCTGTGCAATTGCCCATCCGCTGTCCTTGTTGCCGCATCCGAGAGTACGTATCCTTAAAACTAGCAAGCTATCGCCCTAGGTCTGGAGGCCGGTCGATCGTGCCTGAATGGTTCAGCTCAGAAGGTGGCGTCGAAGACGTGCCCCTGTGCGCCACCTTTGTCGATGCGTTGCCCGTAACCGGTGCCGCGGTTTCGGTGTTTGGCGGGGCTGTTCCCGAAACGGTCGTCTGCGCCACCGATGGGCTGGCCGCTCGCCTCGACGAGCTCCAGTTCGATTTGGGCGAAGGTCCCCGATGGGAAGCGGCGCGCACGCGCAGTCCCGTGCTCGAACCTCGTGTGCGCGAGGGAGCGCATCCGCTTTGGCCGGTCTTTTTCTCGGCACTCTTGGATACCGAGGTGGAGGCGCTCTATGTCTTTCCGCTTATCCTCGGCGCGCTCGATGTGGGCATCGTGGAGCTCTACAGCACCACCTCTGGAGCGCTCGATCTAACCGACCGGGCGAAGGCACTCGTCCTGGCCGATCAAACGGCCTGGAACCTGTTAGATCGGCTGCTTCGAGATAAGGAAGCCACAGCTTCAGCGACGATCACTGAGGCTTCTCCCCTGTCGAGACGAGAAATTCACCAGGCTACCGGCATGGTAATAGTACAGATGAATGTCACGCCAACGGATGCGCTGCTCCTCCTCCGCGGACACGCGTTTGCGCACGGTAAGACCGTTCGCAGCATCGCCGGTGATGTCATTGCCAGGCGGCTGCAATTCACTCCGGATACTGAGCAATAAGCTGGAAAAGTCATAGAATCAACCCATGGTCAGTCAGACTCGTGCCTCGATGGTGAGCGCCGCCTTCGTGAAGTTGACGGACACTCTGGTGGGCGCATATGACGTTCTCGACGTACTGCACACCCTCGTCGAGGAATGTGTTGAGTTGCTCGACGCCTCCGCTGCCGGCCTCTTGCTGGCGGATCCGAGTGGCGAGCTGCAGGTCGTCGCCTCGACGAGCGAGGAAAGTTATCTCGTCGAAGTTTTGTAACAGCAGGCCGGAGCCGGGCCATGTGTCGATTGTTACCTCACCGGCAAGGTCGTCACCATGGGCGACATCGCCGCTTCCGGCGATACCTACCCCGAATTCAAAGCCGCCGCGCTGTCCCAGGGCTTCCGCTCGGTGCATGCCATTCCTATGCGAGTGCGTGACCGGGCAATCGGCGCTCTCAATCTGTTCCGTATCGAAACCGGCGATGTCACACCCGAAGATGCCGCCATCGGCCAGGCCATGGCTGACGTGGCGACGATCAGTATTTTGCAGGAACGCACCGTACGCGAAGACGCCATCGTCAACGAACAGCTACAACGTGCCCTCAACAGCCGCATTGTGATTGAACAGGCCAAGGGGGTCATCGCCCAGCTCAGCACCGTCGATATGGACGAAGCCTTCAAGAGGTTACGAGCTGATGCCCGCGCACGCAATCAAACCATGCGCGAGAGCGCCGAAAACGTCATCAACCGTCGCATTCGCCTCTGATCAATTTCACGCCACGATTCAGGTCAGCGACGAGTCTTGGAGCAAAGAAGATCAGCCCGAGCCATGAGTTGAAATGCAAGCCCGTGATGACAGCCGGTTCTTGTTGCTCGGGCCACGATTTGGAAACGCCGATACTTCGTCTTGGCAGCTCCGGAGTTCTTCATTTGCCCGGGCTTAATGATGCCGGAAGGACGAGCACGGAATTGCACTGTCACCATTCCAATGTCCAACCCCTGGTGGGATGCTCGTTACTTGTACAGCCCCCTCCAGGATTGGACGGTTGAGTTATGTCGACCACAATCCCCGTCACGGTCTCTGAGGCACGTGAACAACTCGCATCAATCATCGACCAGGTTCGTTCTGAGCACGAGCGTGTTTTCCTTTCGCACCGAGGTCGTCGAGTGGCGGCCGTCGTCGACGCCGATGACCTGGAGCGCCTCATCGAATTGGCCGAAGACATGGCCGACATTCGTGCCGCGGAGGAGTCCCGTGAGGAGATGCGCCACACGCAAATTGAACCGACTCCGTGGGACCAGGTAAAGGAAGACCTCGGCCTCGCATGACTTACTCCGTCCGGATCGCACCGGGCGCACAGCGGCAGCTGCATAAATGTGATCCGCCGGTTCGCCGGAGGATCCAAGCAGTGATCGATCTTCTGGCCCAGGATCCACGTCCGCCTAAAGCAATTCAACTCGTCGATGGCTCCGGTGAGTGGCGGGTGCGCACCGGCGACTACCGCATCAGCTACGAAATTCACGACGAGCAATTGGTAGTGCTGGTCCTCCGGCTCGGACATCGTCGCGACATTTACGAATCCTGATAGGAGAACCCTGTGCGGGACAAGAACCCGCGGAGACTAAGCGGATTTGTCCGCCTGATCGAGGAACAAATCGATGATGTGCCGGCATGCTGCTGGCCATTCAACCCACGGATAGTGTCCGCACGATTCGATCGTCGCGGAGGCTCCCGAAGGGGGTCTGAGTAGTAATGGATCGAAAACGTCCGCTAAGGGTTCGGTCGTTCAGTCCTGGCTGTTCGGATCGCGCAGCGGGCGGAGTTGATTGGGCGGTAGCTCGGGCATGCTGAATTGGTATCGGCCGAGGAAGTTGATGTGTTCGTGGCCGGGTGAGCTGCTGTTGTTGAGTCAGGCGCGGGTCGGCGACGCGCTGATCACCGCGCGCACTCTCCCGCCCGGCGTCGGTCCGGGCCGCATCGCGCTCGACGGTCACTGTCACTGTCACGGTCACGGTCACGGTCACGGTCACGGTTGCGGTTGCGGTTGCGACAATACTTCGTCGGGTGATGGCCTCAACCCGGGTGTATCCGCCGCCGATGAAGACGAAGGTTAGTGTCTTCGTTCGTTCGACCGGGTCATCGGCCGAGGCGGCACGGGCAATGCTGTCCAGTATCCGGTTGCGAAGGTACAGCGTCTCCTCGATCGTCTTGAAATCGACCGCGTTCTCCTCTAGGCCCGGTGTGGGAAAGGTGCGCGTAATTGCACCCAATGCGACGACCACATGTTCGTCATGCATGACGCGGATCTCCCCGTCGAGGGAAATTAAGGCTGTTGTTTTCGAGCCGCAGTCCAGCTTGTGTAAACGGTTGCAGTCCAGAAAACGGTCGTAATGCAGGCTCGACCTTACGCCGCGCGCAGCGCAGTTGTACGGTCACATTGCGCGGTTCAACTTCACCACTTGCCATTTCTGGAAGTAGCGCCATGTACGCATTGGGCGCAACCAGGGTGATCGTTATTGGTATCGAGAACAGGTGTTTCCGCAACCCTCACGCGGTGTAGGGGCCGACGTAACCGCCACCGAGAATGAGCACATGCAGCCTCGAGGCTGCATGACCCCATTAGACATCCGGTACATGCTACCGACAAGTGATCCCGGCAATGTGCTTCCGCTTGTTGACGGCAGCTGATGGAGGGGGGCAGCATGAAAGGGTGCCTATCTTGTCGTGGAAACCGGCGAGTGGAATACCGATGAGTAGAAACAGGGGATTTCAGATGCCGAAAGTTGCGATCAATGGGTTGGGTCGAATCGGGCGGGCGGCATTGAAAATTGTGCTCGAGTCGGAGGATTTGGAACTTGTTGCGGTCAACGATGTGGCATCAATTGAGAATCTTGCCTACCTGCTGCGATACGACACGGTCTACGGCCGGTACCACCGTCAGATTGTTGTGGAGGCTGATGCGCTGGTCATCGACGGCCACCGGGTGGTGGTCCTTGCCGAACGAGACCCAGCGGCGCTGCCATGGCAGGAACTCGCAGTCGACCTAGTGTTTGAATGTACTGGTGCTTTCACCCAGGCGGATGACCTGGCCAAACATATTCAGGCGGGCGCGTCGTTCGTCATCTTGTCTGCCCCGACGAAGTCCGACTCCGTCCCGACGGTGGTGCACGGGGTGAACCGGCCGGACGGGCATCCGCAGATCATCTCGTGTGCTAGTTGCACGACGAACTGCATCACACCGGTCATCGAGATCGCGACAAGGCGGCTGGGGATGGAGCGTGCGATCATGACCACAATTCATGCTCACACCGCGACCCAGCGCTTGGTCGACTCGCCGAACAACAATTTCCGACGTGGCCGCGCAGGTGGCGCGAACTTGGTACCCGCGCCGACTGGTGCTGCGCAGGCGACAATCCGGGCATTGCCGGAGCTGACCGGGCTCTTTGACGGGATTGCGATCCGCGCTCCGATCGAGGTTGGTTCCATTGCCGACATTGTCATTGTCACCTCCCGCCCGACCAGCGCAGAGGAGATCAACGCCGTGTTCACCGAGGAGGCGAAAACGCCCAGGTACCAGGGTATCCTGGGCGTTTCGGCGGACCCGATGGTCTCCTCCGACATCATCGGTGATTCACGCGCGTCCGTGGTGAACCTCGACCTGACGCAGGTGGTGGACGGCACCCTGATCAAGATCATGGCCTGGTACGACAACGAATGGGGCTTCACCCACCAAATGATCCGCGAAGCTAGGGCCACCCTCGGGCTATCGCTTAGTGGGGAAACATCTCTGTGACGAGAAATACAGTGAGGTTTCAACGTCACCTTCCACAGGTAGGGAATGTAGCTCGATCCGCGATATTGGCATTTTAGGGCAGAGAGTTTGGCTCAATTACATCCGACGTAGCCCGCTTATCTTTGGCGAGTTCGAATGGATGATGCGTATTCAAGTCAGCTGATCCGCACCGTGACGATGAATTACACCACACGGCGAGACATGACCGATCGGGCAGATCAGCCCAGACACTACGAGAGAAGCCACACTCAACGTGCTCGCGGGGACTGTCTCTTAAACGGTGTTTCCGGCCTGACGCGCTGAACGTGGGTCTGGCGGGAAAGATGCCGTGATGACGACACTTGATGCTGTGACGAAGAAAATGAAATCTGAGCCCAGCCGTGAGGCGGTGGCCGCGAAGGAATGGGTGTGCCTGGCTCAGGAGCAGGGCCTGGCCCTGGACGGGCCGAATGGGCTGCTGGGTCAGTTCACGAAAACATTTCTCGAGACCGCGCTGAACGAGGAAATGACCGATCACCTCGGCTACAAGGACGTCGTCGAACTCGACGGCGGTATGGACGCATGGGTTACATCCGGACGCATGCTGCTGTCGGAACCACCGGCCTGAGTCGTGTTGATTAATCCCCAATCCACAGGTTTGCCTAGGGTGATCGGCGTCCTTATCTCTGAGGAATCCGGAGCGGCTGTGCTATCGCTGAATTGCGTCTTTGACCGAGGAGCCCACAGCTGTGGAGTGAACTGCGGTTGGGGCGTCATGAAGGCATTTGATAACTTCGACCAGGACGTAAAGGTGCAATAGTGTGTGTCAGGGAGGCTGGTGGTCATGCCGACAATGTCTGCTCTTGAAGGTGCATTCTGCCGCAGTGCACCATGGCGTCTTGCGGCGCGTCGAGTCGTCCGGTGGGCGATACAGGGTGTTTCGCTTACCGGTGACGTTCTTGAGATCGGAGGGGGTAATGGCGCGACGGCCGCCGAGTTGGCGCGGGCAAATGCGTCGTTGCGCCTGACGATGATCGACTACGACCCCGTGATGGTTGGCGCCGCACGGAAACGTCTTGCAGAGTATCCGCACGTGGCTGCGCGCCAAGCCGACGTCACACAGCTTCCCCTCGATGACGAAACTTTTGATTTCGTTGTAAGTTTCCTGATGCTGCACCACGTTGTCGACTGGGAGAAGGCAATCGCAGAGGTCGCGCGCGTGCTCCGGCCCGGCGGTATTTTCACCGGTTATGACCTCACTGCCTCCCGAGCAGCTTCGTGGCTGCACCTCGCCGATCGCTCCCCGCATCGCCTCATCGAACGCGGGGCCTTCGAACCTGTCCTCGGACAAGTCAGACTCGATGCTGTCGGGCTGAGGTACTCCTTCGGCGGTCGAGTGCTGCGATTCACTGCACGCAAGCCTGCGTTGTCTACCTGAAATGGGCGGAGGCGTCGCAGGCAGGTCCAGGCAGGTCTCATCGACCGCGACCAGACGTCGACCCGTCAACCAGCACTGCGGCGCGTCCTTGACAGCTATTGACTGGGCGACCCGTGTCGGTAGACATGAGAAGCTACGCATAGGCGGCCACAAAATTGCTCTCTGACGGCCAGTAGAACTGCCCGTTGCACCGGACGTCACGCGAATCTGTCGTGATCGTGTCCAGAATCGGTCCGGCTCCGTGCATGGACTCGAGGAGCGCGTTTGCGACTCCGGCTGGTCGACCGGCCGATCTAACGGCGGCCAGGAAGTAGTCGCAGATTGCTCTTGGCGAGTTTAACTGCCTCGCCCGTTCCTCCATTCATGACCACCTTCGATACAGCCAGCGCGAAACCGCGAACCATCTCTCCGGTGATCGTTGGCGGAAGCGAGAGCGCCATTGGATCGGTGACCAGGTCGACGAGTGCCGGCCCGTCATGCGCGAGAGCGGCTTCGAGGACGGAACGGATGTCGGTGGGTTTCTCTACGCGTTGGCCGAAGATCTCGAGAGCGTTGGCCACGGCCGCGTAGTCGACGGAGGGCATATCGACGCCGAAATCAGGGAAACCGTCGACGAGCATCTCGACTTTGACCATGCCGAGAGTGGAGTTGTTGAAGACGATGATCTTCACTGGCAGCGCGTTGGCGGCAACGGTGATCAGTTCGCCCATCTGCATTGACAGTCCTCCGTCGCCGCACATGGCGATCACCTGCCGGCCGGGGTAGCTGAACTGGGCGCCGATGGCCTGGGGTAAGGCGTTAGCCATCGACCCATGCAGGAAGGAGCCGATCAGCCGCCGTGAGCCGTTCGGGTTGATGTAGCGGGCCTGCCAGACGTTGCACATGCCGGTGTCTGCGGCAAAAATGGCGTCTTCCGCCGCGAGGTCATCGAGCAGGGAAGCTGCGAATTCCGGATGGATCGGTATCTTCGTGTCCACGTTCTTCGCATAGGCGTCGATCACGCTGTTCAGTAGCCGATCGTGGCGCTTCAGGGTCTTGTCGAGGAATCGCCGATCGTTGCGCGGCGCGACAAGAGGAGTCACGGCCGCGATGGTGGATGCCACGTCGCCGTGCACTGGGAGGTGCACGTTTGCGCGACGGCCCAGGTGTTCGGCTCTCGCGTCCACCTGGGCGATCCGTTCAGCTGTACCGTCCGGCAGGAACTGGTCGTAGGGGAAGTCGGTGCCGAGGAGAATGAGGAGGTCGGCGTCGTGGATGCCGGCGTGCGCGGCACCGTAGCCAAGCATGCCGGTCATGCCCACGTCGAAGGGGTTGCCGTACTGGATCCATTCCTTGCCGCGTAGGGTATGCCCGACGGGAGCGGCCAGCAGGTCAGCGAACGCCACGACCTCATCGTGGACGCCGGCCACCCCAGCTCCGGCGAAGATCGCTATCCGCTCTGACTCGTTGATGGCATCAGCGAGAGCCACCACGTCGGTGTCGGCAGGTACCAGCGCGGGCCGACCCGGACGAGCCAGGTCTGGCGCTACGCCGACGGCACTTTGTTCGGCGATGTCGCCCGGGAGACTGATCACCGCGACACCCCCGAGGCTGATCGCATGCCGAAGCGCGGAGTTGACCACCCGCGGAGCTTGCGCCGCGGTGGAGATCAGTTCGCGGTAATTAGAACAGCCAACGAAGAGGCGGTCGGGGTGGGTCTCCTGGAAGTATTCGCTGCCGATCTCGAAACTGGGGATATGGCTGGCTATCGCTAGAACCGGGGCGCCACTGCGGTGGGCGTCATAGAGACCGTTGATCAGGTGCAGATTGCCCGGCCCACAGCTTCCGGCGCAGACAGCGATCTCTCCGGTGAGTTGCGCCTCCGCACCAGCCGCGAAAGCGGCGGCCTCCTCGTTGCGCACGTGCACCCAGTCGATGCCGCCCTTGGCCGACCCGCCGGTTCGCCGCACCGCATCCACGATCGGGTTCAGGCTGTCGCCGACGATCCCGTAGATGCGGCGCACTCCGGCCTGCAGGAGTTGGCCAACGAGTTGATCTGCGACGGTGCATGTCATGAATTCATTCAACGCGCCGTTGCTTCAAAGGATAGCCAAGAAGGCGTTTTCCTGTTTTTTCTCGGACGGCGCTCATATGCGGTTGTGCGAGAAGCATCGTCCCCCTGGGAAGGATTCAATAAGCCTAGAACTGTGCGCGTCGCCGTCAACGCATACGGTGTCATAGGAAAGCACGTCGCAGATGCTGCGCGTATGCAATCCAATATCGAACTCGTCATGATCAGTGACGTCGTGTCCGACTATCGAATCAAGACCGCGGTGACGCTCGGCATCCCGTCTACGCCTCGGTGGAGGAGAAATCCTCGAAGATGGCAGCGGCCGGAGTGCGTCGCTTGAGGAATACACAGCCTGCTCCATGGTGTGGACGTCATCGTGGACTGCAACCCAGTGGTAATCGGCGCGGCGAACCTCGACCACTACCGGGAAGGCGGGGTCAAAGTCGTCTTCCAAGGGGCGAGAAGCACCCGTTCACCGGGCATTCCATCGTGGCGCACGCCAATTACGAGTCGGCGTTGGATCGGGACGCCACTCGGTTCGCTTCCTGCACCACCACCGCGCGCACGCTGTCCGCGGTGCGGGACTCAAACCTGCTCAAGAAGGCTCGGGGCGTGCTCATCCAGCGGGCCACTGGCCCGTGGGAGTCCGATCACTCGAGCATCATGAACACGATGGTGCCCGAAGGAAGTGAACGGCCGCGAATCAGGGTTTGGCGAGGTCTCGGTAGATTGTGGGCCGGGTGACGCCGAATTCTTCGGCGATGTGCGCGACGGTGTGAGCCCGTTTGCCGGTGGCGTCTTTCTCTTCATACATCTCACGGGCTAGCCTGACCTGGCGGGGTCCGAGTTTGGGTTTTTGTCCGCCGGTCCGTCCTCGGGCGCGGGCCGCGGCGAGTCCGTCGCGGGTCCGTTCGGACATCAGGGCATGTTCGAATTCGGCAATGGAGCCGAGGATCTGGAAGAACATCCGCCCGGTGATGGTGGACGTGTCGATGCCCTGGTCCAAGACCACCAGATCAACCCCGCGCTCTTGGAGGATGGTGTTGGATCACTCGATGAGGTTGTCCAGCGACCGGCCGAGCTGGTCGAGTTTGGTCACAACGATTTGATCGCCGGCCCGGTTGGCGGAGAGTAGGGCCTTGTCGAGTGCGGGCAGGCGGGAGAGTGTTCCCGAGGCTGTGTCGAGGAAGACCTGTTTGCAGCCGACCTCGGTTAGGGCGTCGTGTTGGGCTTCGGGGTGCTGGTCCCGGGTAGAGACCCGGCCATATCCAATTCGCATGCCGGCAACATATTACCAACCCGGTAGCGCGTTATAGAGGCGCGTACACGGCAAGCATTACACAAACCGCCCCATGTTTTCGCGACGTACTGATCCTGTCCCGAAGTGTCTTGCGAACGATCGTTACCGAACGCCACACCCCACACGCGTTAGCGTCGGATATTCGACTAATTCACAAGCCACCCCAGCCTCGCCGTAGGCAAGAGCCATGACTGAACGCAATCCGTCGGGGTCAGCAGTTTCTGAATGGACGTAGAAGGAAGATTTCGGGCCGTGCGTCAAGAACCCGACGCTTGAGTCGGCCGATGGGGCACGCGAAAAAGGTATCGTCCTGTGCAACATGCTCGGGCCCTGCGTCTGCCAAGGATGCAATCACCGGAAGTAGCGTCCCGCGGCTGGACACGCGGGCTTTGATTTCGATATTCCTTGGCATGACCCCACTAAACCATGGCGTGACCATCGGGTGGTGAGCCGCGACTCTCCGTGAGGGGAACTCTTCGCGGGACGGTCTGCGTCTGATTCTGGCAGGGCGGATTTTAGCCGCCATGCAACACCAAACCAGGGTGGGACTCAATCAGATTGACATTCTCAACCCTGCCAGGACGATGTGGCACTTCAGAAGAGCTCTGCCATGTCAGGTGTCTATGCCGAGAACTAAGGATCCTATGGCTTACTACCATCAGCGCCGTCCGAAGTCCTGAACGGGAGGTCACCCAAGACAGGTTTCAGGCATTCAAGTCAGTCAGTGCTCCCATGGAACCCCGCGCGAGCCAAGCGACATCCGAATGCAGGGCAATGAATTCAGCGCCTACGTCCCGGTACCACCGGGCATCCTCGACGCTCACGGCAAATGCTCCGACGGACTTATTCTCCGCGTGAGCCGCTGCAATGATCCGAGCAATGGCCTCCCGCACCGCTGGGTGGGTCGGTTGGCCGAGTCGGCCCATGCTGGCCGAGAGGTCTGCGGTGCCGATGAAAAGGCAGTCGACACCTTCAACTGCAGCAATTTCCTCTACATTGCCCAGTGCTTCGGCCGACTCGATTTGGACAATGGTGCACGCTTGGGCGTTGGCCCCATTTACGTATTCCGGATCTAGCCCGAATCTTCCGCCGCGCACCAGTCCGGCGACCCCTCGAATACCGTCGTTTCCTCCGTCGGGGAAGCGCATCGCCCGAACCGCGAGCTCGGCGTGCACTGCGGTATTGACGTTCGGGACAATGATGCTTTGGCAGCCGATGTCCATGGCGCGCTTGACTAGCACCGGGTTGAGTTCGGCAATGCGGATCAGAGCCTCGGCCCGCGCCCCGGCCTCGCGTGCAGCCCCTAGCGCACGTAACTGTTCGGTGGCGCTGGCCGGATCATTGGGGGCGTGCTCTAGGTCAATGACCAGCCAGTCAAAACCAGAATGAGCCATGACCTCTGCCACGGCTGGGGAACCCAGTGTGAGCCAGGCGCCGGTGGTGGGGGTTCGGCTCGTCAAAGACTGCTTGATTGTGTTTGTACGCACTAGTGGGCTCCTCGAAAACTTGGTTGTGTTGGCGGCTAGCTGGTGATGCGTTCATGAAGCTGGCCGAGCAATTTCTCCGTGAACGATTGCTGTTTGGATTCGGCCAGGCAAAGCAGCGTCTCGGTGCGTTGGAGGGTAGGGATCTGCCAGATGGCCTCGAGTAAGATCTCGGTCAAGTGCTTATGATTCCGTACTCGGATCCTGACCAGGAGATCATAGGCGCCAGAAACCACGTTGATGTCCTCAACCTCTGCAAGCTTGGTGAGGGAATTCATCAGTAGCCCGATGTCGGTGCCGGCGACGGCAACAACCGGCAGATAGACGACCGTTGGGTAGCCTAAGCGTGCCCAGTCGACCTGGACGGTGTATTGCTGGAGAATACCGACCCTCTCCAGGCGGGCTATGCGTTCCCCCACGGCCGGCGCTGACATGTTAACATGGCGGGCCAGCGTGCGCTGGGATTGGCGAGCATCAGTGGCAAGCAGCTGCAATAGTGCAATGTCCACGGCATCATAGTTCTCCTCGTCGGGAACCGGGCGAATAGCCTGCCGGAGACTCCCTAGTGGCGCCCGCCCCTTCGCCGTGGCGTCCTGATGCTGCTCAGCCATTTCCGTTGTCGCGTCCATGCTTACATTCCTTCGTTTCATGGCCTCAACGAGGTTCCATACATGACCTTACATTTGAAAGGTAGTCGATTTCAATACTTTTCGAAAATTAGGTTTATTTGCTTTTCTATTGACATTTGATCATCACGTGATTCACAGTTAAGCACAATATTTCGATCGGGCTTCGCAATGTCCGTCAAACCATAACTGCGGCGACCATTCCAGACCGCGGGCGAAAGGAAGCTAACGCTATGTCTTTCCCGGTAGCTCTTACCAGCTGGGACCTCAGGGCTCGCACCCAGGTCCAGCAGCTCCGTTCCTCGGCAATCCGCGAGGTCGCCAACGCCGCCATCGGCACCGCGGGCGTATTGCCCTTCTGGTTCGGCGAACCCGACGAGCCCACGCCGCAGGACATCCGCGACGTCGCCACTCGTGAGATCAATGCCGGAAACGTCTTCTACGTCCAGACTCTAGGAACCCCTGCTTTACGCGAATCACTGGCTGCTTACATCACCCGCCTGCACGGCCGTGGCTCAGTCGACCAAATCGCCGTCACCAGCTCCGGAACGTCAGCTTTGATGACGGCGGTCCAGGCTGTCGTCGGTTACGGCGACCACGTGGTTGCCGTAACACCATTGTGGCCAAACTTGGTGGAAATTCCCAAGGTGCTCGGCGCACGGGTAGAAACAGTCTCGCTGGATTTCAAAGCCACAGGCTGGAACCTAGATGTCCAGAAGTTGATTGACAAGCTCACCCCCGATACCCGGGCCTTGATGCTGAACTCCCCGAACAATCCCACCGGCTGGGTTATCGATGTGGAAGACCAGCGCACCATCTTGGAGCACTGCCGTCGAAATGGCATTTGGATCATCTCCGATGATGTGTATGAGCGCTACTACTTCGAGGGCGTCAGTGCCCCCACCTTCTTAGACATTGCCGATGAGGCAGACCGAGTCATCAGCTGCAACTCATTCTCCAAGACCTGGCTCATGACTGGCTGGCGCATCGGCTGGATCGTGGCACCGAAGCAGACCCTGCCCGAAATTGGAAAGCTCCTTGAATTCTCAACTACCTGCACCCCTGGATTTATCCAGGCGGCCGCCGAACATGCCCTCAACTATGGCGAACCAGTCATCGAGCGCACCCTCGCGAGACTAAAGACCGCCCGCGACCACCTGCAGACCCAGCTTTTAACCATCCCCGGCATCGAGTTGGCGGCCGCCGCACCGGGGGCCATGTACAGCTTCTTCAAAGTCTCCGGCGTCACTGATTCGCTGGCATTCTGCCGCGACCTGATCTCCGAAACCGGCCTCGGGCTCGCCCCTGGTATCGCGTTCGGCCCCGAGGGCGAGGGCTATCTTCGCTGGTGCTTCGCCAGCGAACTGCCCCGCATCGACGACGGCGTGGCCCGACTACGCAGCTACATGGAACGGGGCCGCCAATGAGTTCCGTCCGCGCCCCGCGCGGCCTCAACTGGCTCTCCACACTCATCGGTTTCGACACCACCAGGCGATGCTCAAACGTAGCCTTGATCAACGACGTCGATGCCAACCTGCGTTCCCTGGGAATTGAACCCCTGGTGGTCCCCTCCAGCGACAAGAGCAAGGCCAACCCCTTTGCCACGCCTTCGGCCGCGGACGGATCTACCCACGGTGGAGTGATGCTCTCGGGCCACACCGACGTGGTGCCCGTGGACGGACAAGACTGGCACTCCGCCCCTTTCACCGCGGAGGTCCGTGATAGGAGGCTCTACAGCCGCGGCTCGCATCAAATTGGTTTGTCTCCCATGTCGTGATCCGGCCCTGAAGCGTTTCACCATCGTTCGTTCAGCAATAAATTTGTTCAGCGTCAATTGGAAAGGAAAATCTGTGCCTCAATCATTTGACCGCGATTCCAAGAATGACCCGAGAGGACTTCTTCGGTATTATATCGGCGCAGCAGGGGCTTTTATCGGACCACTTATCCTTGCCGCAGCAAGTATCACTTTCTTTGTGGTATTCCAGGTTTTCGACCTTACTGGTCTGGCTGTGGCAGGCTTCATCGGACTGTTTGCCAGTTCGTGGCTTGCTCGCAATCAACAGCATTTTTGGGACGCAGCCATCGCCGGAATTGCATCTCGTACATCTGCGACGTTGTTGCTGCTGATGCTTCTGGTGGGGATGCTTGGTCAGATGTTCAAAGCAACCGGCGTTTCACAAGGTTTTATTTGGTTAGCCGAAATTGGACACGTCAATGGTGGCGTTTTCGTGATGCTCACGTTCCTGATTACATGCGCAATCGCGATGGCCACGGGCTCGTCCTTAGGGACAATGTTCACGATGTTTCCCATTATGTATGCTTCAGGAGTGGCAATCGGTGCAGATGCTGTCCTGCTCGCGGGGGCCATCCTTTCAGGGGCCATTTTTGGCGACAACCTGGCACCGATTTCTGACACTACGGTTATTTCTGCAACGACGCAAAAATATCGCCGCCGGGCAGGAAATGCAGAGATCGGTGGAGTGGTAAAGGCGCGAACACGCTACGCGCTACCAGCAGCGGGGATCAGCGCAATTATGTTCTTGGCTTTCGGTCTGATGACGCAGGGGAATACCGCTAGCACATCCGACAAGAGCATGGGTGACCCCCTCGGTCTAGTCATGCTTATTCCCGTTGCTGTGCTTATCGCCATTGCATTTTGGAAGCGGGATCTCTACCTTGCTGTCGGTGTAGGTATGGCCTTGGGCACTGCCTTGAGCCTTGCCACAGGCCTTGTCGATATCAATGGTGTGCTGGGCGCGGTAGATGGTGTCCCCACCGGTTATCTCGTGGATGGCTTGTCTGGTATGTTGCCACTCATTGGCCTGCTGGTTGCTGTGTTCGGGATGATTGGAATCATCGAAGCATCAGGGATTTTTGACAAGATCATTTCCGCGGCCGCCGGATCACGTTTCGGTCGAAGCCCTCGGGGGATTGAGAGCATGATTGCCGGCACGTCGATTATTACGACGGTCATTTTTGCAGGATTGAATGGCCCAGGAATGATGTTCGCTGGGCCAGTGACGGACAGGATCGGTGCCACGGTTGAGCTGCATCCATATCGTCGATCTAACATTATGGACTGTTTCACCATGGGTGTGGGCGTTGTAGTACCCATCGCGAGCTCTTTCCTGCTCGTTGCAAGCCTCAATACCCAAGGGTATGAAGGTGTTCCAGAGCTGAGTATTTTCCAAGTCTTAACCGGCGCCTTTTACCCGTTCGTCCTAACAGCCATCATGGTCTTCTCCGTGGTAGCAGGATGGGGCAGAAGCTATGAGGGGCCAGACGGGGCAGAGCTCAGGAATCTTGATAGTGACGCGTCACTCGAACCAGGTCGAATCGAACCCGCCCTGATTACAGCCCAGGATCGCATCTAGCAGTCATAGACAGGCGCGAGTGCCCACCCTCGGCGTTCAGATTGCCCGTATTCACCTACGCAAGGTGGAATGCTATTCCAACTTGTGTAGGTGGAGATGGACGATTCGAAATCAAATGGATGATGCCGGTGGAAAAGGCGCCCGAGCCAATGTGGTCGCCGCTGGGCGGATTGAATCAGGATATCCGTTCGGGTCCGGACCCTGAACATTTTGACGCCGTCAATATTGCAGTCCTGCAGCACCTTTCGGTGGATTCCGCCAGTCACAGCGAACTCTTGCAAAACCGGTTGGGATGTCTGCACCTGCCGTCGGGGAAAGGGTGACGCGACTTAAGCGATTGGGGTTGCTCCGCTGCCACATAAGCATGTGGGGAGGAGCATCGCCTGAACAGATTGTCGAGTTCTCGTCGCTGCATGTGGATCTTTTTCTGCTTAGTTCAGATGTCTTAATCCTTGCCCAGAGAGCGGCGGACGTTCTAGCCAGCGTTGCCGCGATCTAGGGCTGCTGCTGCTGATAACGGCGTTAGTGCCTAAGTCTCAGACCCTTTCATCGCCCTACAATCGGAGGTAAATCATGCTCATAGGAACCGTCAACAACCGGGCCTTCTTGATCCGAACTGCAGGAGGTCAGGTTCGGGGCCTCGACATCGCACAAACCAGCCAGGAGCGCTTCAGTTCCCAGACCACGAAGTTGCTGGATGACTGGGCGCTGTTACACGAATGGGCGAGATCATTGGATTTCGAGGGGGCTGGTGCACGGACTGTCGAAGCCTACGAATTGGAGGCTCCTATCGTCTCGCCCCGGCAAGTATTCGCAATTGGCATGAACTACAAAGACCACGCCGCGGAGGTCAACCTCGAACTGCCCACGACACCGGCAGTGTTCACCAAGTACGTCTTGTCACTCACCGGCGCAGTAGACACAGTGGAGCTCCCCAGCGAATCTGTCGACTGGGAAGTGGAGCTGGTAGCAGTGATCGGCATAGGAGGCCGAGATATTCCCGAAAGTGCGGCGCTGGAGCACGTGGCCGGCTACATGGTGGGACAAGACCTTTCCGACCGTGCCCTGCAGTTCGCCGGCGGTGGCGCACCCCAGTTCTCCGTCGCCAAATCCTATAAAGGCTTTGCGCCCACCGGTCCATGGATCACATCCAGTGACGAGATCGCCGACCCCGGCAATCTAACTATGAGATTCTCACGCGGTGACGAGGTGCTTCAGCACGGCAGCACAAGCAACCTGGTATTCGATATTCCCTACTTGATTCACCACCTATCTTCAATAGTCCTGCTTTACCCGGGGGATCTCATCTTCACGGGGACGCCCGACGGGGTAGGTTTTGGCCGTTCTCCACAGAGGTACCTTCTCCCTGGCGATGAGCTGGTCAGCTCTATCGAAGGCCTCGGAGAGATCCGCCAACGTTTCGTCCCCAGAAGCTAGGGCGGCTTCAAGGGGTCGTAGCAACACCGTATGAGTGAGGTGTTGTTGATGGCGTCGAGAGTGGTGTTGAAGGATCGCGAGAACTTGTTTTGGGATCGGGTCCGTGAGGGGATATCGGCGGCGGCCGCGTGCGAATCTATAGGAGTGAATCGCAGACAGGGATATCGGTGGATCAAGGCCGCTGGCGGGCGAATACCCGTTCCGGCCGTTGCGTCTTCGGGACGCTATTTGGGCCAAGAGGAACGTCTGCGCATCGCAGATCTGCGGCTTGGTGGTGCCGGCGTTCGCGCGATCGCACGGGATCTGGGGCGCTCCGCGTCGACGATTAGTCGGGAGTTGCGTCGCAACTCCCACCCGACAACGCGCAGCTACCGGCCGTATGCCGCGCAGAAACGCTGCGTGATCAGAGCGGGCCGGCCCAAGCCGAGCAAGCTCGACGACCGACTGCTTGCCGCTGCCGTGGAGGAGCGGTTGCGGAAGAACTGGAGTCCGCAGCAGATCAGCGGCGACCTCGCGGTCGTGTTCGCCGGGCAGGACGAACTGCAGGTATCCCACGAGACGATCTATCAAAGCCTCTACGTTCAAGGCCGTGGTTACGTTGAAGTTCACCTGCACCGGCACCTGCGACGGGGCCGATCAGCGCGGAAACCGCGGGCCACGCAGCTGACCGCGGCGGGTAAAATTCGCGACAAAGTGATGCTGAGCGAACGGCCCAAAGAGGCCAACGACAGGCTGGTCGCCGGGGCATTGGGAATCTCAATGTCTTTGTCAAGCGGTTTTGAGCATCGGGATCTCGGCTGGTTCCTGGTAGAGGGTGTGGTCG
>NZ_PJJM01000094.1 GCF_002929805.1 Cryobacterium sp. Y50
GCCGGACTTAACTTAGAAACACCAGAAAGGCCATCCCTCACGGGATGGCCTTTCTGCTTTAACACACCACCCACGGGTGGCTTTTTCTGTTAACCAGATAGAGCGCGAGAGGCCATGCAGATTGTGCATGGCCTCTCGTCGTCAGAGAGCTAGCGGCGGCGCAGGCCGTCCAAGGCTACGGCTAGCACGTCGTCCGCGAGGTGGCCGGCGTCTTCGGGGCCTTCGGGGCGGTACCACTCGGCGATCGAATTGACCATGCCGAAGAGTAGGCGCGTGACGACGCGCGGGTCGATGTCGCTGCGCAATGAGCCCTCATCACGCGCTTCGATGACCAGCGCAGAGACCGCTCGGTCGAAGGCACGGCGACGGGTGAGCGCCAGGCGCTCGACCTCCGTATTGCCACGCACACGCAGCAGCAGGGTTACATACGGCAGCCGAGACGTTAAAATGTGCACGGCACCGCGTAGCACATGGGCCAGGCGGTCGATCGCGCTGCCGGTCAGTGCACCGGACTCCAGCAGAACGCCCTCGAGGCCGTTGAGCGCCTCGTCGAGGGCAAGTTGCAGCACTTCATCCTTCGAGGAGAAATGGTGGTAAATGGCTGCTTTCGATAGGGCCAGGCGTGTCGCGAGCACCCCCATCGAGGTGGCGTCGTAGCCAAATTCATTGAATGCGGTAACGGCGATCTCGAGGATGGCGCGCTGGTCGTAGCCGGGGCGCCCGCGCTTGGGGGTGTGTAGGTCAGACATAGGTCTTGAGTCTCTCACGCAGGGGGCCGGCTACGACAAACTAGCGCAGGTCGTATACGCGCTTGTGCTTTCCGGTGCTGCGCTCGAGGGTTCCGGGTTCAACGATGAGCACATTGACGCTCGACCCGATCCGGTCCTTGATTAGGGCAATAAGCAGGGCGCGGGCGACCGCGGAGGCGGCATCGTCGGCGTGTTCGTGCCGTTCGATGCGCACGGTGAGCTCGTCCATGCGGGACGGTCGGGTCAGTTCCAGCACGAAGTGCGGCGAGAGGTGTTCGATGCCGAGCACGATCTCCTCGATCTGGGTAGGAAACAGGTTGACCCCGCGCAGAATGATCATGTCGTCGTTTCGACCGGTGATCTTCTCCATGCGGCGCATACCTGGCCGAGCGCTACCGGGAAGCAATCGGGTCAGGTCCTTGGTGCGATAACGGATGACCGGAAACGCCTCCTTGGTCAGCGACGTGAATACGAGTTCGCCCGTTTCGCCGTCTGGCAGGCTGTGTCCGCTGTCACCATTGATGATCTCCGGCAGAAAGTGATCTTCCCAGAGATGCGGGCCGTCTTTGGACTCGATGCACTCATTACCGACCCCGGGGCCCATAACCTCGCTGAGGCCGTAGATGTCGAGTGCATCGAAGTCGAGTCGGTCTTCCAGCTCGAGTCGCATCTGGTTGGTCCACGGTTCGGCACCGAGCACGCCGGCCTTGAGACTGGAACGGCGCGGATCGAGACCGGCGGCCACCATGGCGTCGGTGATCGTGAGCAGGTAGCTCGGTGTTGACATGATGACGTCCGGTTCGAAGTCCGTGATCATCTGCACCTGCTTATTGGTCTGTCCGCCCGAGATGGGAATGGCGCAGGCACCGAGTGCTTCGATGCCGGCGTGGGCGCCCAGTCCCCCGGTGAACAGGCCGTAGCCGTAAGCGTTGTGCACTTTCATTCCGGGGCGAACACCCGAGGCGCGCAGGCTGCGGGCGACCAGCCCCGCCCACATCGCGAGGTCATTCTTGGTGTAACCGACTACGGTCGGCAGGCCGGTCGTGCCCGACGACGTGTGAATGCGTGCGACCTGGTCCATCGGTACTGCGAACATGCCGAACGGGTAAGAGACGCGCAGATCTTCCTTGGTTGTGAAGGGCAGCAGCGTCACGTCTTCGAGGGTGCGGATATCGTCGGGGTGTACGCCGACAGCATCAAATTTGCGTGTATATAGAGGTACGTTCTCGTATGCATGCCGCACGGTGTGCTTGAGGCGAATCAGTTGCAGCGCGCGGATCTCGTCGCGGGACATCCGTTCTGCCGCGTCGAGCTCCGCTAGTGCCGGTGCGTGCAGACGGGTCTTGGTCAGCGTTGACATGGTGCCTTCCGGAAGGGTTAGAGGTGGTTGCGAGCGGGAACGGGCAAGTTGGTGGTGCGGCTTCGGCCGCGAAATTCGGCGACCGTGACGTCGTCGTCGATGGTCACCCGCACGTCGTAGATGCCGCTTCGGCCGCTCTTGACCCGCAACAGCGCGGTTGCGGTCAGGTTCTGGCCGCTCGTGGTCGGCTTTAGAAAGGTGATGTCGGCGCCGGCCGCGAGCGTCACGTGATGCGAGTCATTGCAGGCAATGGCGAAGGCCGTGTCGGCGAGAGCGAAGATGAAACCGCCGTGGGTGACATCGAAACCATTGAGCATGTCGTCGCGCACCATCATCGAGACCACCGCGTGGCCCGGCTCGTTACGGCGCACGATCATTCCGAGAGAAGCGGATGCCCGGTCGCGCTGCATCATGGCCTGGCTGCCGGCGGGCGGTGCTTCCGTCATTCGGATCTCCTCGTTGAGTTGCTGTTCAAGCGGGGGTTGCCCGCCCAATAATGAGACTATATACTAACTGAACGATCGGTTGGTAATAGAAGGCCGTTCAGTGCGCGAAATTCTCGACGTGCATTACCTTAGCGTCGCCAGCTTGCACACGACAAAGATCCGACCACCGCAGTCAACGCAGACCAGGAGCCGATGATGACAAGCACCATCACGCCCGATACGAGCGCATCCGTTGCAATCAGTGTCGAAGAACAGCAGTTCAACGACTTGATTGAAGCCGATTCGCGCATTGAGCCGCGCGACTGGATGCCCGAGGGGTACCGCAAGGCGCTCGTGCGCCAGATCTCGCAGCACGCGCACTCCGAGATCATCGGTATGCAGCCCGAGTCGAACTGGATCACTCGCGCCCCGAGCCTCAAGCGCAAAGCCATCCTGATGGCCAAGGTGCAGGACGAGGCGGGTCACGGCCTCTATCTTTATTCCGCCGCGCAGACCCTCGGCGCTACCCGCGATGACATGACGGATGCCCTCATCGCCGGCAAGGCGCGCTACTCCTCGATCTTCAACTACCCAACCCCGAGCTGGGCTGACATGGGCTCGATCGGCTGGCTCGTCGATGGCGCTGCCATCTGCAATCAAGTACCGCTATGCCGGGCCAGTTATGGCCCGTACGGCCGTGCCATGGTGCGTATTTGTAAGGAAGAATCTTTCCACCAGCGTCAGGGCTTCGAAATACTGCTCGAGCTCATGCAGGGCACCGATGAGCAGCGCCAAATGGCGCAAGATTCGGTCGATCGTTGGTACTGGCCCGCGCTGATGATGTTCGGCCCGCCCGACGATGACTCACCCAACTCAGCGCAGTCGATGGCCTGGAAGATCAAGCGTCACTCCAATGATGAGCTGCGTCAGCGGTTCGTGAACATGCTTGTTCCGCAGGCGGCCGTGCTCGGCATTACATTGCCGGACCCCGACCTGCACTTCAACGAGGAAACCCAGCAGTGGGATCTCGGCGTGATCGACTGGACCGAGTTCCACGAGGTGCTCGCCGGCCGCGGCCCGAACAACGCCCAGCGCCTGCAGCGTCGTCGCGACGCCCACGACGAGGGCAAGTGGGTGCGCGAAGCAGCCGCGGCTTATGCACGTAAACAGTCCGCACGAACTGAAGAAATGGTAGCCTCATGACCACTCCTGGCGACTCAGCAGCAGAAATCTGGCCCCTCTGGGAGGTTTTCGTGCGCTCCAACCGTGGGCTCAGTCACGTGCACGTCGGCTCGTTGCACGCCCCCGACGAGACCCTCGCCGTGCGCAATGCCCGCGACCTGTACACCCGCCGCAGTGAGGGCGTCTCGGTCTGGGTCGTTCCCGCCGCCGCCATCACCACGAGTGACCCAGACGCCAAGGGCGCGTTCTTCGAATCGCCCGCCGGTAAGAACTACCGCCACGCGAGCTACTACTCCAAGAGCGAGGGCGTGAAGCACCTATGACGAGCCAACCTATGAGTGATGACGACAGTAAAGCGGATGTTCACGGCCACGTCGCCGTCGACGTTACCACCCTCGACGCCGAGTTGATCGAGGGCCCGTCCGTCGCTACCCCCGACGTCGCGGAATATGCCCTGTGGCTTGGCGATGACTCGCTTATCCTGTCCCAGCAACTCGGCGCCTGGATATCCCGCGCTCCCGAGCTTGAAGAAGACGTTGCCCTCGGCAATGTCGCCCTGGACCTGATCGGGCACGCCCGGTCGCTGCTTCACTACGCCGGCACCGCCACGAACCGCACCGAAGACGACCTCGCTTACTGGCGCACCGAGCCGGATTTTCGCTCCCTGCACATCGTCGAGCAGCCCAACGGCGACTTCGCTCACACGATCGCGCGCCAATTCGTCGTGTCCCACTACCTATTCGAGCTGTACAGTCGGCTGCGGGCATCCGCTGACGCGACCCTCGCCGCAATCGCCGCCAAAGCGGTGAAGGAGGTCGATTATCACCGCGACCACTCCACCCAGTGGGTACTGCGCCTCGCGCAGGGCACCGACGAATCCCGCCGCCGCATGATCACCGCCCTGAGCGATCTTTGGCCATACGTCGAAGAGATCTTTCGCGACGACCCACTCATCGACAGCCTCGAAGGAATCGCGGTTCGCCCGTCGACCCTGCGCCCCGCGTTCGACTCCGCCATCGCGCCGGTGCTCGCCGAAGCCGAACTTGAAATTCCGCGCGGATTTGTCGCCTCCGGCGGTGGCCGCACCGGCCGGCACTCCGAACACCTGGCCTTTCTGCTGGCCGAAATGCAGGTACTCACCCGCGCCCACCCCGGAGCGTCCTGGTGACCATCGACGCGCACGAATCCCTGGCGCGCCCGCGTCCCTTCGATGCGGCCTCGCTGGCTGCCTGGGCGATTGCCGCCCAGGTCGTCGACCCCGAGATTCCGGTGCTCACCATCGAGGATCTTGGCGTGCTGCGCTCGGTCAACGTCACCAGCGACGCGGTTGCCGTCACCCTGACCCCGACCTACAGCGGATGCCCCGCGATGGACGCCATGCGCGACGACGTTCTCACGGCGCTCACGAGCGCCGGGTACGAGAACGTCTCGGTTCGCTTGGTGCTCAGCCCGGCATGGACCACCGACTGGATGAGCGAGGTCGGCCAGAACAAGCTCCGTGAGTATGGCATCGCGGCTCCGACCGGGCATGCGACCGTACGCGGCTCAGGTCCGACCGGCCCGATCCGCCTGAAAATGGCTGTGAAATGCCCGCGCTGTTCCTCGCTGAACACTCGCGAGCTCGCTCACTTTGGCTCCACCTCCTGCAAGTCCCTCTACGAATGCCGAGATTGCCTCGAGCCGTTCGACTACTTCAAGGTGCTCTAATGGCTGCAACACGTCTCGAATCCACGAACCAGAGCGCCACTACCCGGGCGCCGGTCAAGCACCGCGCGCGCTTCCACACCCTGACCGTGGCCGAAGTGCGACCGCTCACCGCGGACAGCGTCGAGGTCACTTTCACCGTTCCGCCCAAATTCCAAGGCGCTTTTGGCTACCTGCCCGGCCAGCATCTCGCCTTGCGCGCAATGATCGACGGCCAGGAACTGCGCCGCAGCTATTCGATCTGCCGGCCGGAAACAGCAGGTGAAATCAGCGTTGCGATCAAACGTGACCTCGGTGGTCTTTTCTCGACCTGGGCCAACAGCGAACTGCACGCCGGCGACGAAATCGACGTAATGAGCCCGCAGGGTAGCTTCACTACAACGCTGAAAGACCTCGATTACAAGCACGTCGTCGGCGTGGCCGCTGGCTCGGGAATCACCCCGCTCATGGCGCTCGCTCACACAGTGCTCGCCGCCTCCGCGACGTCGATGTTCACCCTCGTATACACCAACCGCACCGCGCTTGACGTGATGTTTCTTGACGAACTGGCCGAGCTGAAGGACCGCTATCCGGCCCGCCTCGCGCTCTATCACGTGCTCTCCCGCGAGCAGCGCTCTTCAACACTGTTGTCTGGCCGCATCGACGAGAAGAAGTTTCGACGTATGCTCGACACCATTCTGCGTCCGGCCACGGTCGATGAATGGTTTCTGTGCGGCCCCTTCGAACTCGTGCAGCTCTGCCGCGACACCCTCGAAAGCACCGGCGTCGATCGCTCGCATGTGCGCTTCGAACTGTTCACCACCGGCGAGCCCTCGGCGGCCCGTGGTGATCGAGGCCGGCCGGTCATCATCGGCGCGGGTGACAAGACGTTCCAGATCGAGTTCACGCTCGACGGCCAGAGCAACACGGTCACCACCCCGGTCAACGCGAACGAGAGCATCCTGAACGCTGCCCTTCGCGTGCGTCCCGACGTGCCGTTCGCCTGCGCCGGCGGAGTCTGCGGTACCTGCCGCGCCAAACTGGTCAGCGGAGACGTCACCATGACCGAGAACTACGCGCTCGAGCCCGAAGAACTCGCTCGCGGCTACGTCCTGACCTGCCAGTCGCACCCGACCACAGACACCGTCGTGGTCGACTATGACGTCTAACGCGCTAACACCAAGAAAGCGGATGCCGTGATTGACCTCTCGATAGACAACGACGTCGCCCACGTGGTGCTGAACGCACCCGACAAGCTCAACGCCCTCGATGAAGCCGCGATCGTTGAACTCGACGCGGCCTACCAGACCGCCGAGCGGGCCGGCGTGCGGGCACTCGTGCTGCGCGGTGAGGGGCGGGCGTTCTGCGCCGGGCGGGATATTGCAGGCGTCGATCCGCGCACCGACGACGTGCTCGGCTACCTTGGCGATCTCGTCACCCCGCTGTTGCAGCGCATGAGCCAGTTTCCGGCACCGACCTACGCGGCCGCCCACGGTGCCTGCCTTGGAGTCGGACTCGGCCTGCTCATCGCCACCGACGTCGTCTACGTTGCCGACACCGCCAAGATCGGCTCACCGTTCGCGAATCTCGGCGCCACCCTCGACTCCGGCGGGCACGCCCTGTTTCTGGAACGCCTCGGCGCACACCGCACCCTCGACCTGATCTATAGCGGACGCCTCATGTCTGGGGCTGAAGCCGTCGCCGGCGGCCTGTTCAGCCAGGTCTTTCCAGCTGCGGAGCTGACCGAGGCGACCGTGCAGGCGGCGACGCGCACGGCAGCTGGTGCTACCCAGGCATTTCTGGCAAGCAAGGCGCTCGTGCAGTCGCTGCGCGACGAGCGCCTCGGACTCTGGCAGAGCCTGAGCGACGAGACAGCGGCCCAGGCCGCGCTGTGCGCCACCAGCGACTATCGCGAGGGCTTTGCTGCCTTTCAGGAGAAGCGCAAACCCGCCTTCACGGGCCGTGCCTGACCCTCATTGATCGCGCAAGCGGGTGCTGCGTCATCCGCTTGCGAAAAGGTGCTTGCCCTGGGCCACGTGCCGTGTTGCCCCTATATTCACTGTGGCCGTAGCAGAGTCATTCTCAACAAGGAGCGCGATCTTGACCCGAGCACAACGTACCTCGATCGATTAGTCCACCCCGCAATCTCCCCAGCGACCACACGACGTCGTCATCGAGCCGTCGCAAGTTTCACCCTGCTGTTCTTCGGATTTTTACTGATCTTCACGACGGCGATGCCGCCAACGGTGAAGCGGATGTCGTCATCCTGTTCCTGCACGAGGGCGCCGCCACAGGAAAGGTCGAATCCGCCACGAACGAGATCATGTTCGATGTGAGCGGTTTGGGAACGCAGTTCTCGATCCCGATCCTTATCAGCGGTGGGCCGGTCGTCCTGGGCATCACAACGACGGCACCGTGCCGACCGGAACCATCCAGGTGCACGACCGGGGTGAGCTCGTCAAGACCAGGCTGTTCACATCGCAGCATGACGGAGTCGTGACGACGGGCATCACCGGGCTGAGCCGCGGCGTGCACAAATTGACCGCGCATTATGGCGATAGCGACGCCCTGGGCGCATCGATATCGCGCCCGATCGGGGTGCTCGTCTACTAGCCCGCGCACTTCGGCCCCCACCCCAAGGGTGGCGCCCGAGCCAGTATTTTTGCAGGGTCGGTCGGCTACTCTGGAAACAAGCGGAGAGGGGTCGAGATGCACACACGCTGGGCCCGCTTTGCGCGCGGCTGGATCGTCGCCGTGTTTTCTACCTTTGTCGCCGCGCTGTCGCACACCCTCGGTGGTGGTCTCGCGCCCGGACTACTCGCCGTCGTCGTGTCACTCGCCTTCACCGGCATGGTCTGCGTCGCGCTGGCCGGCCGCACGCTGTCTTTCTGGCGGGGTGCTGCATCTGTTTTGATCAGCCAGGTCGTTTTTCACGGACTGTTTTCGCTCGGAGCACCGAATGGTGCTCTCGGGGCTGATGCCCTTGCCGCATCGGGCACCCATCAGCATGCGGCGTTACCCGGTCTGATCGACCCCACGATTTTGGGCGCGAGCGCGCACGACTTACACGATGGCGGGGCCATGGGGTTCGCTCACGTCGGTGCGGCGATCGTCACGATTCTCGCGCTGCGATTCGCCGAGCGAGCGTTCTGGGGTCTGGTCGAAAACGTTCGCCTGGGCATCCGTACCCTGTTCGCGCCGGCTCAACTGGCCGTGCCGGTCGTTGCCCCGCAGCGCATCGGGAACGTGGCCCCGGTGGTCGCACCGCGATATCTGCTTCTGGTGTTGTCGGCCATGCGGCATCGTGGCCCGCCGGCCTTCGCGCTCGCCGCCTGACGAACACACCAGACCATTTTTCCCACCGCACCGAACGATTAGCAGAGGCTTCGTCGGCCCCGTTCGGTTTGCTCCGGGCACCCCACGTTGAAGGATAATCATGAAGCACACGACCCCCATTCTCACCGTCACCGCTTTGACTGCTGGAGCCCTGCTTGCGCTCGCGTCCCCGCTCGCGGCGAGTGCCCACGTCAGTGCGACGCCGACCAGCACGGCCGCCGGTTCGTCGATCGTGCTCACGTTCTCGACCGCGCACGGTTGCGAGGGCTCGTCGACCACACAGATGACGATCGATATCCCCGAGAGCATCCTCAGCGTGTCACCGACCATTAATCCGGGCTGGACGGTCGAGAAAATCAATGTCGACCTGGCCACCCCGATCGATGACGGTCACGGCAACGAAATCACGACGCGCGTCGGCCAGGTCAGCTACACGGCCACGACGCCGCTGCCGGACGGTTTTCGCGACACCTTCGCGCTGAGCCTGCAACTGCCCGCCGAGGCCGAAGGTGAAACCCTCGAATTCCCCGTGCTGCAGACGTGCGAGGTGGGCGAAACCAACTGGAGTGAGTCCACCATCGACGGCGAAGACGAACCCGCCCTGCCGGCGCCGTTCATCACCTTGACCGCGGCGACCGGTGACGAGCACGGGCACAGCAACACCGACGCTGAAACAGTCGCCACGCACGACGACACGACGGCGATCGCGACCGACACAACGACCGCATCCGATGATGTGCTCGCCCGTGTGCTGGGGGCTGGCGGACTCGTCGTCGGAGCGATCAGCATCGTGCTAGCCATCACGGCCCGCCGCAAGCAGACGGTCTAGCAGCGTGCGCGGCAACACAACGCCCAGCGGCGCGACAACCGCGAATGTTCGCACCTGGGACGGTCGGGCGAGTCGGTCGCTGCTTCGCGGCGCGACGCGTGCAGCATTCGCGGGCGTCGTCGTTGTCGTAGCGCTCGGCGGGGCTGCGGCCCCGGCCTCCGCGCACAACTACGTCGTCGGATCCTCGCCGGCAGCCGACGCGGTCGTGACCGAGCAGCCCGGCGTGTTCTCGGTCACCACGAACGATCTGCTCCTCGATCTCGGCGGATCCGGCGCAGGCAGCGCCTTGGTCATCACCGGCCCGGCCGACGCGCCACTCTTCTATGGCGACGGGTGCGGAACAGTCTCCGGCGCCACCGTCGAGACTTCGGCGCAGCTCGGCGCCGCCGGAGAGTACACGGTCATCTGGCAGACAGTCTCGACCGACGGCCACGCGATCTCCGACGAGTTCACCTTCGACTGGCAGCCAGCGGCCGATCAGGCGCTCGCCGAGGGCGTCGCCACCGTACCGACCTGCGGCACCGAAACGGATGCTGCCAAATCGGATGTCGGCACCTCACTGCCCTCAGATCCCGGCACCGACGGCTCCCCGTCGACGGTCGCCTGGATCGGCGGCACCCTCGGCGCCGTGCTCCTCGCGGTCACCGCGACCCTACTCGTCCTGCGCCGCAAGCCCCGCACCTAAACTTCCGTCCTCAGGCTTCTCGCGAGAGCGAGAAAATCGTTGCTTCAGCACCCCGAAGCAACACATTTCCCGCTCTCGCGGAGAGGGGGTGCTGCGGAGGGAACGTGTCAGAGGGGCCGGGTACAGTTAGGCAGGTGAGTTGGAACGCTGAGCTGCCCTGGAATCCTGACGACGCTGAATCACCCCGCGACGTTGATGCACCGAGTGATTTCGACGGCCCCAGCGACTTCGACGCCCCTGACGACTACGACGCGCCGCCGCCCGAGGCCGACCGGCAGTTCGGCGACCAGCAGTTCCAGCGGCAGCCGGCCAACTCAGGCGCAGCATCCGCTTCGAACCAAGCCAGTGGCCACGCGGCCACCCGTCCCGCAGCACCCGTGCGCGCCGCGACTCGCAAGTTCAAGACCGCGGCCGAAGCCCTGCACACCGTGTTCGGCTACGACTCCTTCCGCGGCGACCAGGCCGAGATTATCGCACAGGTCATCGACGGCAAGGACGCCGTCGTGCTCATGCCCACCGGCGGTGGCAAGAGTTTGTGCTACCAAATTCCTGCGCTCGTGCGCTCCGGCACCGGCATCGTCGTCTCGCCGCTCATCGCCCTGATGCAGGACCAGGTCGACGCGCTCACCGCCGTCGGTGTGCGCGCCGAATTCCTCAACTCCAGCCAGGATTCCGTTACTCGAGGCCAGGTCGAGCGAGACTACCTCAACGGCGACCTGGACCTGCTTTACGTCGCCCCCGAGCGCCTCTCGAACGAGGCCACCAAACGGCTGCTCGACCGCGGTACCATCTCCCTGTTCGCCATCGATGAGGCCCACTGCGTGTCGCAGTGGGGACACGATTTTCGGCCGGACTACCTCGCGCTCAGCGAACTTGCCGACCGCTGGCCCGACGTGCCGCGCATCGCCCTCACTGCCACCGCGACGGACGCCACGCACCAGGAGATCACCACCCGTCTGCAGATGGGTGACGCGAAGCACTTCGTGGCGAGCTTCGACCGGCCCAACATTCAGTACCGCATCGTCGGCAAGTCCGAGGTGCGCAAGCAACTGCTGTCCTTCCTGAAGACCGAGCACCCTGGTGATGCGGGCATCGTCTACGCGCTCAGCCGCAAGACCGTCGACCAGACCGCCGAGTTTCTGCGTCAGAACGGCGTGAACGCCTTGCCTTACCACGCCGGACTCGACGCGGGTTTGCGCGCCCGCACCCAGTCCCGGTTCCTCCGTGAGGAGGGCGTTGTCATCGTCGCGACGATCGCGTTCGGCATGGGAATCGACAAGCCCGACGTGCGCTTCGTCGCCCACATCGACCTGCCCAAATCGGTCGAGGGCTACTACCAGGAGACCGGTCGTGCGGGCCGCGATGGGGCTCCGGCCACGGCTTGGCTCGCCTACGGCCTGCAAGACGTGGTGCAGCAGCGCCGCATGATTGACGAGTCGCCCGGCGACCTTAGCCATCGGCGCAAACTGTCCGCCCACCTCGACGCCATGCTCGCCCTGTGCGAAACAGTGCACTGCCGCCGCGTCAACCTGCTGCGCTACTTCGGGCAGACCAGTGAACCCTGCGGTAACTGCGACACCTGCCTTGAGCCCCCCGAAGCTTGGGACGGCACCATCCCCGCCCAAAAGCTGCTCTCCACTATCGTGCGGCTGCACCGCGAACGCAACCAAAAGTTCGGCGCCGGCCACCTCATCGATATTCTCCGCGGCAAGGAAACGCCTCGGGCAACGCAGTACCGGCACACGGAACTGAGCACCTGGGGCGTCGGCGCCGACCTCAGCGACCAGGCCTGGCGCGGTGTCGTTCGCCAGATGCTGGCGCAGGGCCTGCTCGCCACCTCCGGCGAATACGGCACCCTAATTCTTACGGATGCCGCCGCGGAGGTTCTGGGTGGGCATCGCGACGTGCAGTTGCGGCGCGAACCCGACCGCCCCGTGCGCTCCAGCGCGGCCCGCCGCCCGAGCGCAGGCAAGGTCGCTGCCGCCGACCTCAGTACCGCGCAGGAGACCTTGTTCGAAGCGCTGCGCGTCTGGCGCTCGGCCGAGTCGAAGGAGCAGGGCGTGCCCGCCTATATCGTCTTCGGTGACGCCACGCTGATTGCCGTCGCCGCAGCCGGCCCGACCACCCTTGCCGGGCTCGACGGCATCACCGGAATCGGAGCCAAGAAGCTCGAAGCCTACGGCGAGGCCCTGCTCGAGGTCATCGCCGCCCGCGCCTGACCACCTTATTTGTGGGGGAGCGCAGGTTGGAGGCGTCTGAAGTTGTACTGATCCTACAAAACCAATGCCGTGGACGGCATATATCGTTGTGGCCTCCGCACCGCGCATTTCGCGGCCACACGATGTGGTTCTAACGTGGCAATCACCACTTTCGCGCGAACAGTTAGGACCAATGATGGTTGACACGGCCCAGCGCTCCAACGTCCGATCGACGACGATCGAGCCCCGCCTTTCCGGCACCACTGACACCGGCCCCATCAAGACCATCGGTGACGAGACCGCGCTCAAGGTCAATGTCGAGCAGCTCGGACGCCAGCTGCTCGGCACCTGGGCTGACGTGCGCCTTGTCGCCCGAGAAGTGACTGCACGTCCCGAAATGCAGCGCATCGAAGGCCTCTCCATGGCCGACCACCGCTTGCGCGTACTTGAGCAGCTCAAGGTGCTTGCTGCCAACGGCCACGTGCTGCGCGCCTTCCCCAAACACCTTGGCGGACAGGACGACCACGGCGGAAACATAGCCGGTTTCGAAGAACTCGTCATTGCCGACCCGAGTCTGCAGATCAAGGGCGGCGTTCAGTGGGGCCTGTTCGGCGCCGCCGTGCTGCACCTTGGCACCAAACCACACCACGATAAGTACCTTCCCGGCATCATGGACCTCTCCGTTCCCGGTGCGTTCGCCATGACCGAGATCGGCCACGGTTCCGATGTCGCGAGCATCGGCACCACCGCAACCTTCGATGCCGCGAACGGCGAGTTCGTCATCAACACTCCGTTCCGCGCCGCCTGGAAGGACTACCTCGGCAACGCCGCGAAAGATGGCATCGCCGCAGTGCTGTTCGCGCAGCTCATCACCCGGGGAACCAACCACGGTGTGCACGCCTTCTACCTGCCCATCCGGGGCGCCGATGGCGAATTCCTCCCCGGTATCGGAGGCGAGGATGACGGCCTGAAAGGTGGCCTCAACGGCATTGACAATGGCCGATTGCACTTCACCAACGTGCGTATCCCGCGCGAAAATCTGCTCAACCGGTACGGCGACGTCGCCGAGGACGGCACGTACACCAGCCCGATATCAAGCCCGGGTCGGCGCTTCTTCACGATGCTCGGTACGCTCGTGCAGGGTCGCGTGTCGCTCGACGGGGCCGCCACCGCGGCATCCGCTTTGGCGCTGACCATCGCGATCACCTATGGGAGCCAGCGTCGTCAATTCACCGCGGGTAGCGATACCGATGAAGAGGTCATCCTCGACTACCAGCGCCACCAGCGCCGCCTGTTTCCGCGCCTCGCCACGACCTACGCCCAGACGTTCGCGCACGATGAGCTCCTGGTGAAGTTCGACGAAGTGTTCAGCGGCAAGGCCGACACCGACGACGACCGGCAAGACCTCGAAACCCTCGCCGCCGCGCTCAAGCCGCTTTCCACCTGGCATGCACTCGACACCCTGCAGGAAGCTCGTGAGGCCTGCGGCGGCGCCGGCTTCATGGCCGAGAACCGTCTCGTGGGGCTGCGCGCCGACCTCGACGTCTTCGCGACCTTCGAGGGCGACAACAACGTGCTGCTGCAGCTCGTCGCCAAGCGTCTGCTCACCGATTCCAGCCGTAAATTCGCCACAGCGGATGCCGGCGCCCTCGCCCGCTACGTAGTGCAGCACGCCGCTGGCCGCGCCTACCACGGCACAGGCCTCCGTACCCTGGGCCAGTCCGTTGCCGACCGCGGATCAACGGCCCGCTCGGTCGGTGCCCTCCGTGAAGCTGATGTTCAGCGCGAGCTGCTCACCGATCGGGTCGAGAGCATGATCGGTGAGGTCGCCGGCAAGCTGCGGAGCGCCACCAAACTGCCAAAGAAGCAGGCTGCCGACCTGTTCAACGCACACCAGAACGAGCTCATCGAAGCGGCCCGTGCCCACGGCGAACTGCTGCAGTGGGAGTCGTTCACCCGGGCGCTGGACGCTCCGATGGATGCCAGCACCAGGCAGGTACTGACGTGGCTGCGCGACCTGTTCGGCCTCGGCTTGGTGGAGAAAAACCTCGCCTGGTACCTCATCCACGGTCGGCTCTCGGCCCAGCGGGCCCAGGCCGTCACGGCCTACATCGACCGGCTGATCGCGCGCATCCGTCCGCATGCCCTCGATCTCGTCGATGCGTTCGGCTACTCCCAGGACCACCTCCGAGCCACGATCGCTAGCGGCATCGAGCGTGAGCGCCAGACCGAGGCCCGCGATTACTATGCCGACCAGCGTGCGTCCGGAACTGCACCCCGGGAAGAGAAAACCGCCCGCAAGTAGGCGGCATTCCTGTCGTACTCAGGTACGACACGGATTCCGCATAACCATCCGCAAGATTGATGCGCCACAGGGCAACTAACCATACCGTTTGGTATGGGGGCTTCAGCGCAGTGGATCGGGGCCTCACCCACCAACGAATTGAGGCAGTCGTGATCCAGGCACAGTCCCTGACCAAGCACTACGGAAGGAAGACCGCGGTCGACGCGGTCGACTTCACGGTGCAGCCCGGCAAGGTCACCGGTTTTCTCGGGCCGAACGGCGCGGGCAAGTCCACCACAATGCGCATGATCGTGGGTTTGGACCGGCCCAGCGCCGGATCGGTCATCGTCAACGGTAAGCCGTACCACGAGCACAAGGCGCCGCTGCGTGAGGTCGGAGTGTTGCTCGATGCCAAGGCCGTGCACACCGGCCGCAGCGCGTACAACCACCTGCGCGCCATGGCGGCAACCCACAGCATCCCCACCAGCCGGGTGCACGAGGTCATCAACCTCACCGGACTCGAGTCCGTAGCCCGTAAGCGGGTCGGCGGATTCTCCCTCGGTATGGGCCAGCGCCTCGGCATCGCCGCCGCGCTGCTCGGCGACCCGGCCACCCTCATTCTCGACGAGCCGGTCAACGGTCTCGACCCCGAGGGCGTGCAATGGGTACGCAAGCTCACCAAGCAGCTCGCCGCCGAGGGCCGCACAGTGCTGCTCTCCTCGCACCTCATGAGTGAGATGGCCCTCACGGCCGACCACATCATCGTGCTCGGTCGCGGCCGAGTGATAGCGGATGCCTCGGTTGCCGACATTATCGCCTCGGCCGCGCAGAACACGGTTCGGGTACGCACCCCGCACACCGCGGCCCTCGCTACCCTGCTGGCCCAGCCGGATGTGACCATTATCAACATCGAGCAGGGCGTGATCGAGATCAGCGGACTGACCGTGAATGAGATCGGCGACCGCGCCGCCGCTGCCCAGATCTCCCTGCACGAACTCACTGCAGTGAGTGCCTCGCTCGAGGACGCGTATATGAAACTCACGCAGAACGAAGTGGAGTATCGCACCGGCGATGCGTCCTCCCACACCGAAGCGGAGGTCACGCGATGAGCACCGTAACCCCCAGCCAGCCGTCCGCGGCCCGCACCTCCTTCGTGCCAACCGGATCCGGGCT
This sequence comes from Cryobacterium sp. Y50, assembly GCF_002929805.1. Lineage (GTDB taxonomy): Bacteria > Actinomycetota > Actinomycetes > Actinomycetales > Microbacteriaceae > Cryobacterium. The sequence goes on from NZ_PJJM01000094.1 coordinate 15,905, forward strand.
CAGCATCACCGGCTTGCTCCGCTCCGAAACGATCAAGCTGTGGAGCCTGCGCTCCACCTACTGGACGCTCTCCCTCGTTGTCGTGGTCTCGCTCGGCATAGCCGTGCTGATGTCGTTCGCCATGTCGGCGTCAACGGCCGGGTTCGATCCGACCACCGGCGCCCCCATAGCGTTGGAGAGTGCGCAAATGTTCGTGCTCGTCTCCACGACCGGTCTCGGACTTGGCCAGTTGATTGTCGCCGTCCTCGGCGTGCTCTCGATCAGCGGTGAATACTCAAGCGGCATGATCAAGTCGACGCTGACCGCAGTGCCCAATCGTCTGCCCGCACTCTGGGCCAAGGTTGTCGTGCTGTTCGGTTTCACCTTCCTGGTCGGCCTGATCAGCGTGGTCGGATCGTTCCTCGCGGTCCTCCCCATCCTGGGCGCCAAGGACCTGACCGCGAGCCTGTTCGACACCGAGGTGATTTTGCCGCTGCTCGGTAACGCGCTGTTCCTTGCGATCATCGCCGTGTTTGCCCTCGGCATCGGCACAATTCTGCGCAGCAGCGCCGGCGGTATTGCGACGGTGCTCGGAATCACCCTGCTGCTGCCGACGGTGTTGGCCGTGCTGTCGATCTTCATTGAGTGGATCGCCGACATCATGCCTTACCTCTTCACCGTGGCCGGTACGACGATGATCACACCGAACACCATGGAGTCCTGGCAGGGCTTCCTGATCGTGCTCGTCTGGGTGGTCGTGAGCCTCGGCGTTGCCGCGCTGCTGCTCAAGCGCCGGGACGCCTGACCCACCACGACCCGTAGAGTCGATAGATGAGCACCAACAGTTCTCCCCCCGGGCGCGCTCTGGCGCCGGGGGGAGAACTGCTCCTGCCCACCCCGCCCGGAGTAGTGCGGCGGTTTTGGACCAGACATCCCTACCTGGCCGACGGCCTCGTCGCGGCGATTTACGTCGTGCCGATGGTGCTCACCCTAGTGCTCAACTTGCTCGACGATGCCCCCGCTCCGGTCCCGGATGTGTTGCTCAATGCCGGCATCATGCTGCTGCTGGCCGTCGCCCTGTTCTTTCGCCGACGGATGCCGCGGCTCGTCCTGGTTCTGACCTGGATCGGCCTGCTCACCTTCGCCGACTACGGCGAAGTGCACCTCATCGCCCAGCTCCTGGCGCTCTACGCGGTCGCGGTCTATTCGGACGTGCGCAGCGCCTGGAGCGGTTTCAGCGCATCCGTTCTGCTGGCCGGACTGGCCGCCTGGCTCACCGACAATCCCGACGAAGTTCCATGGATTCCGGTCGCCGTCCAGGTGGCGATCATGCTGCTCGCCGCGACCCTGGTCGGCGTCAATATGGGCAACAGCAAGCGCTACGTCTCGTCGCTGCTGGACCTGGCCGCGCAGCTCACCCGCGAACGCGACCAGCAGGCGCAGCTCTCCCGCGTCTCCGAGCGTGCCCGAATCGCCGGCGAAATGCACGATGTCGTCGCCCATAGCCTCTCGGTCATGGTGGCGCTCGCCGACGGTGCCCACGCCATCGCCCCCAAAGACGTGGAGCGATCCCGCGCGGCGATGCTCGACGTCGCAGCCACTGGGCGCCGGTCCATGTCCGAGATGCGCCGGCTGCTCGGAGTGCTCGAGGTGGACACGGACCCGGCCCCGCGTGCTCCGCAGCCAGGCATTGACCAGCTCGCCGACCTCGTGGAATCGTTTCGGTCGACCGGTCTTCCCGTTGTGTTGGAGCGCAGCGGGCGTGAGCCGAGCAATGCGAGCGTGCAGCTGACCATTTTTCGGCTCATCCAGGAGTCGCTGACCAACGTGCTGCGCTATGCAGACACTCCGACCCGGGTGGTCGTGCGCCTGCAGTGTTCGCCCGGTGCTGCCCAGGTCACGATTAGCGACAATGGGCGACATATGGCAGTGGCGAGCGAACGCGGCTTCGGGCGCGGCCTGATCGGAATGCAGGAACGTGTGGCGATCTACGGCGGAACCTTTGAGGCGGCGCCGGGATTCCGTGACGGCTGGCGCGTAGACGCGACCCTGAACTTTGAGGACGAACAATGACCCCCCGTTCCGCACTGATTAGCATCCTGCTGGTCGACGATCAGGCTTTGTTGCGGGTGGGTTTTCGCATGGTGCTGGAGGCGGAAGATGACTTCACCGTCGTCGGCGAAGCGAGCGACGGCGCGCAGGCGATCGCCCTCGCCGCCAGGCTGAATCCCGACGTGGTTTTGATGGACGTGCGCATGCCCGGCGTCGACGGCATCGAGGCGACCCGGCAGATCATGGCCGCCCAGCCGGAGACCCGCATCATCATCCTCACCACCTTCGACCTCGACGAGTACGCGTTCGGTGGTCTGCGCGCTGGTGCCAGCGGCTTCCTGCTGAAAAACGCCGAACCCGGGGAGCTGATCGCCGCGATACGCACGGTGGTCTCGGGTGAGGCATCCGTTTCACCGCGGGTGACCCGACGCCTGCTCGACCTGTTCGGCACCAAATTGCCGCAGCCCGAGACGGGAGTGGCCTCCAGTGCAACGGCGCTCGCGGCGCTCACCGACCGTGAAACCGAGGTTTTCCTGGCCATCGCCGAGGGGCTCTCCAACACCGAACTGGCCGAACGCTTCTTTCTCTCCGAATCGACGGTGAAAACTCACGTCGGGCGAATCCTGCACAAGCTCGGGCTGCGCGACCGGGTGCAGGCGGTCATTCTGGCCTACGAAGTGGGACTCGTCGGCAGCTGACCCGGGGCAGCGCACACGAGGGGCATAGGCTCGAAGCATGCGAACCTTCTACCCCGAGCTTGAACCCTACGAAACCGGCATGCTCGATGTCGGTGACAACCAGACCATCTACTGGGAGGCCTCGGGCAACCCCGACGGCAAGCCCGCGGTGTATCTGCACGGCGGCCCGGGTGGCGCGTCAGGCCCGGACCAGCGTCGGGTATTCGATCCCGCGAAGTACCGCATCATTCTGTTCGACCAGCGTGGCTGCGGCCTCAGCACGCCGCACGCGAGCGAGCCCGACATTGACCTGAGCGTGAACACCACCTGGACTCTCGTCGCCGACCTGGAAAAACTGCGCGAGCACCTCGGTATCGACCGCTGGCTGGTCTGCGGCGGATCATGGGGCAGTACCCTCGCCCTCGCCTACGCCGAGACCCACCCCGCTCAAGTCACTGAACTCGTCGTCCGCGGCATCTTCACCCTGCGCCCGGTCGAACTCGACTGGTTCTACGAGGGCGGCGCCGCCGCGATCTACCCCGACCTGTGGGAGTCCTTTCTCGCTCCCGTTCCCGAAAACGAACGCGGTCACTTGATCGAGGCCTATGGCCGGCTGCTGCACGCCCCGGACCAGTTCGTGCGCGAACGCGCCGGCGTGGCCTGGGCCACCTGGGAATCTTCGACGATCACCCTGCTGCAGGAGCCAAACAAGATCGCGCATTTCTCTGACCCAGCGTTCGCTGTAGCCTTTGCCCGCATCGAGAACCATTTCTTCGCCAATAAGGGCTGGTTCACGCCGAACCAGCTGATCGACAACGCCTCCAGGCTCGCCGAGATCCCCGGTGTCATCGTGCAGGGCCGGTACGACATATGCACGCCGGCCTTCACCGCCTGGGACCTGCACAAGAACTGGCCGGAGGCTGAATTCAAGCTGATCCCCGACGCTGGCCATGCCTTCGACCAACCCGGCATCCTGGACGCCATCATCGAGGCCACCGACCGCTTCGCCAGCTAACGCTGAGCAATGGTCATGTCGGCCCCAGGCGACTACCTCCGCTGGCGCCGCCCCAGCCTGGATGCGGCCTGAGAAGTAGTCACCCGCGGCGGTCGCCGCCAGTTGCTCACATCACTGCTGCCATTCCTGGCTGCGGCTCAGGGGCTCCGCGACGGCTCCGCCTACCGCCCGGCTCCCGACCAGGCCTCGTCGTCGTGCAGACTCGTTCGGTGCACTCCACATGGTTGTTGCCTTGTTGCCTTGTTGCCTTGTTCCAGGGTCACAACGTTCGAAATCACTGAACCGCTCATGCTGTCGAGTGTGTGTGATCGCCCTCTCGATCAGTGCGCTTTGTCTTTGGACGCTCCTGGGTGGGCGCCGAGCGCTCATTGTGAGCTACGCCTTGAAAAACGACAGCGCGTTCGAACGCAAGCTGGGCGTGAAAGCACGACTGCGCCGAGCCAGTACCGGTATCGCTGCCCGATTTGTCTGGCGGCAGACCTGCCAACCGTCGGCGGCCACCTCGCCACTGGCGCCTGGTTATTTGGCGGGGCCTAGAACGCTGGCGAATTTCGCCGGATCAGGCGCCGCAGTGAATGCACCGGCCAGGTCGAAGCGGATGCCGGTCAGCGCGTCTTGCGCCGCAGTATCCGCTTGCCGTAGCGGCTGATGGTGGCGATGTCTGAACGGCGCAGACCATAGAACTGCAGCATGCCGATTCCAAACACCCTCGACAGGAACAGCAGGTTGAGGTTGCTCGTGATGATGTTGCCGGCGAGCGTCGTGAGCGCCGCACCCATGGCTCCCAGCAGCGGCGCGAGGATGATGAGCAGCACAATGTTGATGACGCACGAAATAGTTAACGCGATGCTGCGCAGCCCGGGGCGGCCGCGCGCGCTCAGCCCGGCGCCGGCAATGGAACCCGGTGTGAGAAGTACAACGGCTACGAGGAGTACCGCGGCTATCGGAATCGATTCGCGAAAGCCTTCCCCGAACAGAAACGGCAGCCACCACAGCATGGACACTCCGAGTGCCAGTGCGGCCAGTGCCGATAGTGCCGTCGAGATTCGGGCAGACGAGCTCAGACGTTCATCCTCAGACTTGGCCGCTTCGTTGACGAACGAGACGTCACGAACCGCATGGTGAATGATCAACGGCAACTCGCTGATGCTCACCGCCACAACGTAGAGTCCGAGCTGGTAGGTGCCGGAGAGCGGCGTCAGCAGTACCTGATCGAGACGCGTCAGGAGCACGCCCGACAGCGAACCCACCCACATCCGGCTGCCATAGCTGAGGAGCCCGAGCATGCGTGCTTCGGGCGGAACTTCAAGCGCGCGCGGGTCGAGGCTTCGCATGCGCCCGATGTAGACGAACGCGCCGACCACGGGCATGGCAGCGACCGTGATCGTGGCCACGAGAGGGGTGAGCGTTCCCGTCAGCCAGAACGGGATGAGGACCGCGAGGCGCAGGACCGACGAGATGCTGCGTTCCATGGATACGAGCCGCCAGCTGCTCGTGGCCGAGGCGACACCGCGGAGTATTCCCACGAGAAGGTTGGGCACAATGGCCAGACTGGCGAACACGATCAGGAGCTGAACGCTCGGGTCACCACCACTCAACAAAGGTGGTGAAAAGACAATGGCGGCCATCGCGAATAATCCGGCGAAGCCCAGAATCAGCATGCCCCGACTCGCTGCATTTCGCGCCAACGCGGGCTTTTTCGCGATAATCCACGTGACAGCTTCGGGAATTCCAAACGTGGCTATAGTGACGACCAGTGCCAATGGTGCTGTTGCCGCTGCCACTGCGCCACGCCCGTCAACCCCCAGGGCCTGCGCCAGGATGGGGCCGGAGAAAAGTGCGACGAGCGGGGGAAACGCGTTGCCCAGCAATGCGACCGTCATATTGCGCGAAACTGTGCCCGTCCGATTAGGCAGTAGATCGGGCTTACGTTTCGTTGGAGCTGCGGGTGAGGCGTCCTCGGGCAAGGCGGTGGCTCCCATTGGCTCAGGGCGTGGATCAAGCTGAAAACGCCACTGTACACGCAGCCTGCCAGCAGGGTGCGACCCCCGATCGGGGGGGAATCGCAGGAGGAATTCACTCGGCCCCGGCCTTGATCCCCTGCCCACATGGACCTACTGTTATGCCGATGCGGTCGCGCGGCAGGAACAATACCCGAATTGTTTCGGGCGCGGCCCGGTGCGGGGCCGAACGACCTACATGCGTGAGACGACAAAACAGGCCGTGACAAAGCAGCGCTCGAGCGCACGCCAGACGCGCGAGCGGCCCGTACCGCTCGCCGTGAATCCCGGCCATGATCGGGTTCCCTCGACCGAGGTAGCGGTTCCGCGCTCGACCAAGATCATTGCCGTGCTGGTGCTGGTGCTGATCGGTCTGCGACTCGACCTGCCGCTCGGCATTACCGTCGGCTACCTGGCGGCCGCCGCGCTGATTCCGCTCTGGCTGCCGACGCTCGGCCGCTATCCGGGCGCGCTCACCCTCGTGCTGGTCGGCTTCGTCGCCGTCGGTTCCGGCATCTGGCTGTCCGTACTCGCTGCGCCCACCCACGTCATCGTGACGAGTGAACTGGCCGGCAACTCCATCGGACTGGCTGGCCTGTTGTGCTCCTTCGGCTTTGTGCTTTGGACCCGCAGCGTCCTGCCCGACTCGTGGGTGGCCCTGTGGTTTGGGCTCGGTCTGCTCGGGAGCGTAACCACCGACAACGCCCGGTTCTTCGACAATCCCTGGCGCTTCGGATTCTCCTTTGCACTGACGGTGGTCATCCTCGCCATCGCTCATATTCTTGATCGTCGCTGGTTCGACCTGTTCGCGGTGCTCGGGCTGACAGTCTTGTCAATGATCACCGATGCGCGCTCGTCCTTCGCGATCTTGCTTCTGACCCTCATTCTCGTGGCTTGGCAGATGCGCCCGACCAGCCGCCTCCGCTCCCTGCGCGTGAGGTCGGGCGCCGGGGTCGTCGTCGCCATCGGGGTGCTCGCCATCGTCGTATACAACCTGGGGCAGGCGGCCATCGTCGCGGGGCTGTTGGGCGAGGCGACGCGGGCTCGCACCATCGACCAGCTTAACACTGCCGGGTCGCTCATTCTGGGCGGGCGACCGGAACTGGCCGCGACGGCGTCCCTGATGGCACACCAGTCATACGGGTTCGGGGCCGGCACGCTGCTGAATCCGACCGATCTGCTCGCGGCGAAGACGGGAATGGCATCGATCAGCTACGACCCCGACAACGGGTACGTCGAAAACTACATGTTCGGCGGCAATATCGAACTGCACTCGGTGCTCGGCGACCTCTGGGCACGGTTCGGCATTCCCGGTTTCCTGCTGGCCGTCGTTATTCTTTTTCTGGTTCTGCGCGGGGTTGGAGCTGCGGTTGCCGCGAACCGCGCCAGTGGAATTCTGCTGTTTTTGGTTGTGAACACCGTGTGGGTGTTCTTCTTCGGCCCGCTGTACACCGCGGCGCGACTGCTCATCCTGGTGCTCGCACTGACTCTGATTCGCAAGGGTCCGGTTCTGCCTAGACCCGCCCATCGCCGGGTGGCAGCACTGTTCCCCTTCGGCAAGTCTCCCAAGACCGCGACCCGTGACTGACACCGCGTCGTTCGTCATTCGCGGCACGCCACGCGAGGCCTGGATCGACGTGGCAAAGGGCATCGCGATCACCCTCGTTGTGCTCTATCACTCGGTTATGTATCTCGACCGGGTAGGCCTGGCCGGTACCATGGCGCCGCTCAACCCTCTGCTCGACACCTTCCGTTTGCCGCTATTCTTTTTCATGTCTGGAATCCTTGCGGCCAAGGCCATCCGGTTGCCGTACTGGCAGCTGTTTCGTCAGCGGATGTCCCTGCTGCTGTATCTCTATACCGCCTGGGTTGCCGTCCAAACCCTGTTCCTGCTGGCCCTGCCGCCGATCGGCCCAGACGGGCCCGTCGCCAGGTGGTCCGACCTGGTTACCCTGTTCATCCGGCCGAATATAAATCTCTGGTTCATCTACGCCCTGCCCATTTTTCTCACCGTGGCCTGGCTGACTCGGCGCTGGCATCCGCTCATTGCCGTGTCTGTAACGGGGGCGCTCGCCGTGCTGTTCGGCGCGCAGATTCTGCACACCGCCACACCGTGGGACAAGATGGGGCGCTACCTGGTCTTCTTTTTGGCGGCGATCTGGCTGGGCCCGCGTGTGCGACACCTGATTCCGCGGGTGCGGTGGTGGCACATGGCCGGGCTGTGTGGCGTGTACGCCGGCGTTGTGCTCATCATGGTGAAGCTGTCGTTGACAAAGGTACCGTTCGTGCTCCTCGCCGTGAGCGTCCTGGCAGTTCTGGTGGGCATCAGCGCAGCTGTCGTGCTGTCGCGCGCTCCGGTATTTGATTTCATGCGCGTGCTGGGTAGTCGCACGTTGCCCATCTATCTGGTGCATACCTTTCCCATGGCGGCGCTCGCTGCGATCGTCATGGCCAGCGGCGCGACGTTACCGACGAATGCAGCAACGGCGGTTCCGCTGCTGCTGTGCGGCGCGGCAATCGGGCTGGCTCTGGCCACCTATCGACGATTAGCGGCCGTGCCGGGGGTGTTTACCGTGCCCGTTGCCTCTTGGGCAGCACCGCCGCGCAAAGCCGTGCGGGAGGAGCATTCTGAACCATTCGCGTGATTGCGCCCGAAGTACGCGTCAGTTAGGGGAATAACACGAAAAGAACGGGTTTCTTGGCCGAGAAACCCGTTCTTGAGTGGCTTGGCTGCGCGCCAACAGTTAGGGAGTGCTCGTGCGTGGTTGCCTGAGACCGGCCGCATCTGGGCGCGTGAGAGCGTCGAGCGCTCGACGCAAAATCGTGCTGGAGGTATTGACCGTGTAAGGGAAGTACACGACCTCAACGCCGACGGCAGCGAACTCGTTTTCGAGGTGTACCCCGCGGGGGGTGCCTCTCCAGTCGTCGCCCTTGAAGAACAGGTCAAAGCGGAGGTCGCGCCACGTGTCGAGTTTGTCCTCGACGACTTCGGCGACGGCCTCGTCCACGAAGGAAATGTGACGAACAATTTCGAGACGTTCGACCAGTGGCACGACGGGGGTGATGCCCTTGGTGAGTTGGAGCATCTCGTCGGACACAACGCCGGCGATCAGGAAGTCACACTGGCTTTTGGCGTGCTTGAGAATATTGAGGTGTCCAACGTGAAAGAGGTCAAACCCGCCAGCAGCGTAGCCGATGCGCAGCCCGTTTTTCCGGGCAGCAAGGCACCCGGGGGACTCGTCGCCAGCAGGCTTCAGCAGGTTCGCGCGGTTCGGTTTCGTTTCTGGAGGGATCGCTGAGGTCGGGTGCCGGGTGGTCGGGTGCTTGTAGGTCACAGATTGCTCAGATTTCTCTCAGGCTGCAGCGTGAGCTGCAACAGGATTCGGGTAAGAGAGGTAGTGAGGAATCCTAACCTTTATCCTTCAGCCTGACTAGGGGTGAACACTGACCATCGTCGTTCCGCCCGTGCACGCTCCGGCCGACCGACGAGGGTCGGGCACGCAGTTTTTTTCGTGGTGAGAGCTCGAAATTCGTGAAGTCGAGTATGATTCCTGCACCACGGGGCCGCCCGAAGGTCGCCGTCCGATTTGAAGTTGAGGTTTCCTTATGGCGCGGAGCGTTCGGTCTCCGATGGTGGCAATGATTGCTGCGGCAGTTTTGGTGGCGTCGATTTTTTTTGGTACCGGCGGCGCGCAAGCGGACACGGCACCGCCGAGTTCTTCCACCCCCAAAACTGTCGCAGCCGATGCGCTGCCGACCGCCCAAATCAACGGAGTGGTGTGGACCCAGGCGATCGTCGGAAACACCGTCTACGTCGGTGGCCAGTTCACTCGCGCACGCCCCGCTGGAGCCTCGGCCGGAACGAGCGAGGTGACGCGCAACAATCTCATGGCGTACAATCTGTCGACTGGTGTCATGACGTCATTCAACCCCAACCTCAATGGTGCAGTGCGGGCGATTACCGCCTCGCCAGACGGATCACGCATCTATGTCGGCGGAGCTTTCACCACAGTCGGGTCCGTGACGCGAACTCGGCTGGCGTCCTTCAGTACGGCCACCGGGGCGCTCGATTCCACCTGGAAGCCCACGGCAAACAACACCGTTCGGGCGCTCAGCGCGTTTGGGAGCACCGTCTTCGCGGGGGGAAGCTTCACCTCGGCTAACTCTCAAGGACGACAGCGGATCGCGTCGTTCACCGGTTCCGCCGGATCGCTCGGTACCTGGAAGGGCATGGTGCCCGACGGAGCAGTGAACGCACTAACAGTTTCGCCGACCGGTGACCGGGTCGTCATCGGCGGTTCGTTCACCTCGTACAACGGCGCGACGACTCCTGGCTATGGAATGGCGGCAACGGATTCCAGCTCTGGCGCCGGAATGACCTGGAACATTGGCAAGCTCATCAAGAATGCGGGCCCTAACGGTTCTATTCTGTCGCTCACCTCGGATTCCGGCGGCGTCTACGGCACTGGCTACGACTATGGCCCCGGGGCAATGTTCGAGGGAACGTTCCGGGCCAGCTGGAGCAGCGGCAACACCGTCTGGATCGAGGACTGCCATGGTGACACCTACTCGGCAGTTCCGGTCGGCGACGTCGTGTATACGACCGCGCACGCCCACTTTTGTGGAAACATCGGTGGTTTCTCGGAAACCAGTCCGCGAACCTTTCATCGGACTCTGGCCTTTACGAAGAATGCAACAGGCACCATCACTCGGAACCGCACGGGTGGTAGCTACTTCAACTTTGAAGGGAGCCCCCGGCCGTCGCTGCTGACCTTCTACCCCGACATCAATGCCGGTAACTTTACCGGTCAAAATCAGGGACCGTGGAATGTAGCCGCCAACTCCCATTACGTGCTCTACGGCGGCGAGTTCACGCTCGTCAACAACAAAAGGCAGCAGGGACTAGTGCGCTTCGCGGTGTCGTCTATCGCGCCAAACAAAGAAGGGCCGCGCGTGACCGGTGCCAGTTTCAAGCCAACGCTCACCACACCAAGCGCCGGAACGGTCAGTGTCACGTGGAAGTCGAACCACGACCGCGACAACGAATTGCTCACTTATCAGATCTTGCGAAACGGCGCTGTCGTGCGCACGCAAACCGGGCTCTCCGTAGATTGGAGCCGCCCCACGATCAGCTGGACAGACGCCGGCCGTACGTCCGAAACGACGTACTCCTACCAAATTCGGGTGAGTGACCCGTTCGGCAATGCCGTCACCGGTGATGCCGTCAGCGTGAGAGCTGCCAGCGCCGCTACCCTCACGCAGACACCGGATCCGACTGCACCCACCGAGCCGAAAACCGCACCCGACGTGAATTTGTTGCCGGCACCTGAGGTGGTTCCCGACCCGAAGGTGGTGCCTGAGCCGTAGGGGCAAGATTAGCCGGGCAGGATTAGCGCTAGCGGACAGCGCCGCGGGCTGGCTTGGCAATGGCCCGGCTGAGAACCTGGGTCAGCGCCCTCAGTCGGCGTTCCTCCGTAAAATGCGGGTTGACCGTCGACGGTTCGGGCAAGGCTTCCCGTGCTCGGATGGACCGCTCCAGAGTGCGGAGTGCCGACGAAATATCAGCGAGGGGTGCACCGGTGCGTGCCACGCCGATACCGCCGACGAGGGGCAACACCTCGCCGGCCCCTCCGTCGGCGAATCCCGCAGCCCGAACCCCCGCCCGCCATGCTTCAACGGGTACGAGACCAAACGACTCGGGCATGGAGGGAAAGCAGGCAACAGCATCGATCTCGCTGGCGATGGCTTCCACGGATTTTGTCTCCCCGCGGTATTCGATACGTGGATCGCCCTCGATCAGGTGCAACACCGCGGCGAGAGCGGACTCCTGGCCGGGGAATGGCGCACCGAACAGAAGCAGTCGCCAGGAAAAGCCGGTCGCCGGAAGATGGGAGCTCGTTACCGGCCACAGGGATTGGAGCGCGTGAGCCACCTCGAGGTGTCCCCGGCGACCATTGACGCGGCCGATGACGGCGAGGGTGAACGGGTCGTGGAGCGTCGGTGCGCTGACCATCAGGACCGGGTCGAACACGGGCGACGTCACGGTCAACCGCGTGCGGGAGACCCCGTTGCGCTCCAGCCACGCTGCCGTGGCTTCGCTGCAGGCGCAGATCGGAAAGCGGCCGGGGGCCAGGAGCGCCCGAACCAAGAGGTTTCCCAAGCGGTTGGGGAGAAGTTCGTGCACCGACAGGTAAAAACTCTTGCGTTTTAGGCGCAGGAGCGGAATGTACGCGGCGAGGGCGAGCGTCCACAAGACCACGACGTCAGCATCGGTAATTTCTGGCCGAAGACGAATTGGATGCAGTAGGTCTGAGATTTTGCTGAGCCTCAGGACCGACAGCCCTGGGTCAACGATGACGGTTGCAGAGAGGCCGGACTGAGCCAGCTCTTCTGCCAGTGGTCCGGGGTTGGGCACGATGACGGCCACGGTGTGGCCGAGGCTGAGGAGACAGGAAATTTCCTGAATGAGCACACGAGAGGCACCGTAGACGTCATTGTTCCCGTGCAAGATTGCGATGCGCATGTGTTGGCCTCATCAGTGGTCGGCAGCTTTTCACACACTGTACAGTGTGGGCGTGTACCCCCAAAGTGGGCTCAGGTGCCCCCTTGGAAAGAAAACCCCACGCGTGTATTAATAACTCAACGACGTTCTCACCCGATTCATTTTTGAGCGGGTCCTCAGCCTGGAGTTTGATCATGGCCGTGCACCATTCCGCCGATACCGGCCTCGACACCGCGGGAGGAAGGCGTCGGCTATGGTGGATTGCCGGGGCTGGACTCTTGGTCCTGCTCGTGGTTATCCTGCTCGTGACAAACGTTTGGGCGTCGCAGCGTGCCGGTTCGGCCGATGTCGCCGCGACGCAGTCCGTGACGAGCCCGTCCCCGACTCCCACCCGGTCGCCCGGCCGTTCGCCGTCCCCGTCGCCCAGCCCCGGGTCGGCCGAACCGGCGCCGCCTGTGCCAATTATCCCTGACCCGAACGCTGGAGTCGGCGTTCCATCGAGCGAGGTCGCTCCACCACAGGTTCAGGAACCGGTTCCACTGACGGACCCCGCCGTGGCCGTGCCCGGGGTCGTGTTCCGTATCAGCGAACTCGAGGCGGTCGAGGGTGTGGCGCGGGGACCGGGCGAGATTGCCGGTCCGTCGCTCCGGTTCGCCGTCTCCGTTCGCAACGACACTGCGGCGCCCGTCTCGTTGACGTCAACCGTCGTCAACTTCTTTTTTGGGGCTGTTCAGTCGCCGGCCACCGAACTTGCCGCGCCGGGCGGAGTCCCATTTCCCGATGAGGTCGCCGTTGGCGCGACCGCGCAGGGCGTGTTCGTTTTCACTGTCCCCGCTGATGAGCGAGACGAAGTGCAGATCGCCGTCGACTACTCGGCCGGCGTGCCGATCGTGCTCTTTGAGGGCGCGGCGCCACGCTGACCAAGCCTTGCACGTGACTGCCCCCCCATAGAGGGTATTCTATAATGAGAAAACCTCACTAGACTCCGTTGAATGCGACGGCCACCCGACGGCCTCGCTCCTCCTCCGAGTAAGGAAGCACCGTGGGATCTCTCTACGCGTCTCGACTGAACCGCGCACGCCTGACTTCGTTTCATAATCGGTCAGCACGCGCCGGTGCGTTCGGGTTGATGACCGCTCTCGCGGTAGTCGCCGCCGCCATCACGGTTCCACTCCAGGCCGTAGCCGACACAGCTCCTACCGATCCAGCCACGCCGGTGACGATGGCCGCGGATTCCCTTCCCACCGCTCAGATCAACGGTGTGGTGTGGGCCCAGTTGATTGTTGGCAATACCGTCTATGTGGGGGGCGAATTCACCAGAGCCCGCCCGGCTGGTTCCGGCGTCGGTGTGAATGAGGTGGTGCGCACCAATCTGCTCGCCTACAACCTGACGACCGGTGTGTTGATCCCGACGTTCAGCCCCAACCCCAACGGTGCAGTTCGAGCACTCGTCGCCTCTGCTGATGGCAGCAGAATCTATGCCGGCGGCTCGTTCACCTCCGTGAGCGGAGCGAATCGGTACCGCCTGGCGGCCTTTGACACCGGCACGGGCGCGCTCGTCGCGTCGTTTGCTCCAGTCCTGAACGCGCAGGTCAAAGCGCTCGGATTTTCGGGTGGCGCGTTGTTTGCTGGTGGGAGCTTTAGTACTGCCGGTGGTCAGCCGCGCCCCCAAATTGCGTCGTTTGACGCCTCCAACGGTGCGTTGAAGGCCTGGTCAGGAACCCCGAGTGGCGGTGCCGTCAACGCCCTCACCGTCTCGCCCGATGGTGCCAAAGTCATTATCGGCGGCGCCTTCACCTCGTACAACGGCGCCAGCACCCCCGGCTACGGGATGGCGGCCGTCGACGCCGTCACCGGTGCATCCCTGCCCTGGGCGGTCAACTCGCTGCTCCGCAACGGCGGAATCAACGGCGGAATCACAAGCCTGACCTCCTCGCTCGATGGTGTCTTCGGCACGGGATACGACTACGGCGCTGGCGCCAACTTCGAGGGCACCTTCCGCGCCAGCTGGTCGGACGGTTCAATCATCTGGATGGAAGACTGCCACGGAGACACCTACTCCGCGGCCCCGACCCAGAACGTCGTATACACCACCGGTCACGCCCACTACTGCGGCAATATCGGCGGACCGGTCGAGACGGCGCCGCGCTCCTACCACCGAACCCTGTCGTTCACGATGGCTACCACCGGATTCATTACGCCGAACGCCGTGGGCAACTACGACAACTTCGTCGGCAAACCTCGCCCGAGCCTGTTGAGCTTCTACCCGGACATCAACACGGGCATCTATACCGGGCAAGGGCAGGGGCCCTGGAACGTCGTGACCAACGGTCAATACCTGCTGTACGCCGGCGAGTTCACCAACGTCAACAACAAGGGGCAGCAGGGGCTGGCTCGATTCGCCAGCTCCACGACCGCAACCAATAAGGAAGGGCCCCGCGTGGCTAACGCAGCCTTCGTGGCGTCTGCTTTCGTTCCTGACCTGCAATCGCTCTCGAACGGCACGGTGCGCATTGGCTGGAAGTCGGCCTACGATCGTGACAACGAGCGACTCAAATACGAAGTTCTGCGTGATGGAGTGTCGGTCGGTACCGTATCGGGCCTGTCCGTCGACTGGTCCCGACCCAGCATGGGTTGGACGGACAGCGGGCTGACCCCCAGTCAAACGTATTCCTATCAAGTCAGGGTGAGCGATCCATTTGGCAACGTGAAGACCGGAAGTCCGGCATCCGTTAACGTCGCAAGTGTCGGGAGCTACAGCGCATACGCGTTGGCGGTTCGTGCAGACTCGCCGACGTCCTACTGGCCGCTCGGCGAAGCCAGCGGAACGACGGCCTTCGACTGGGTCGCCGCCGCCAATGCACAAACCGCCTCTGGCGTGACCAGGGACGTCGCGGGTGCCCTCACCGGTGACAGCGGCTCTGCTTCGCGGTTCAGCGGCACCACGACCGGGTTCGCCGCGTCCAGCGCGTTTGAAACACCGCGCGGCGCCTTCAGCGTCGAGTCCTGGGTCAAGACCACGACCAAGCGTGGCGGAAAAATTATCGGCCTCGGCAACAGCACCACCGCCAACTCCACTGCCTACGACCGTCACGTTTATATGGACAATGCCGGCCGAATCTGGTTCGGAGTCAAGCCGGGTGTTCTCCGCACGATCAATACGACGGGGTCCTATAATGATGGACAGTGGCACCACGTCGTTGCCACTGTCGGCGCAAACGGTATGTCGCTGTACATTGACGGAGTACTCGCCGTCCAACGCACCGACACGACCTCCGCGGCCCCGATTCAAGGCTACTGGCGCATCGGCGGCGACAATCTGAGTGGCTGGACCAGCCGGCCCCTGAGCGACTATATCGCCGCTGACATCGATGACGTCGCCGTGTATCCAAACGCGCTCGGGGCGGAATCCATCGCGAACCACTACTTTATAGGCAGCGCCGGTCCTCAGGCCAATGTGCCGCCGACCGCGGCTTTTAGCTACCAGACGTCACCATTCGCCGTTTCGGTGGACGCATCCGCTTCGACGGATGCTGATGGCACCGTTGCTGGCTACGCCTGGTCGTGGGGTGACGGGACAAATTCGACCGGCAAGACAGCCACGCACAGCTACACCGCCGCCGGCAGTTATCCCGTCTCCCTCACGGTTACCGATAATTCTGCCGCAACGGCCGTGACGTCGCAGAACGTGCTCGTGCCGGCCGCTGATCCCAATCTCCCCATGGCAACCGACACGTTTTCCCGCGTCTTGAGCAGCGGGCTCGGCACGGCCGATAGCGGAGGCGCGTGGACCACGACCGGATCGTCGGTGAATTACTCGGTCAGCGACGGTGCCGGGTGGTTCAAAGCCGCGGCCGGGGCCACAGTCAACGGATATCTGTCGGGTGTGTCCGCGGCTGACAGTGACGTGAGTGTGACGTTAGCACTTCAGCAGGCGGCCACTGGCTCGGGAGCGTATGCGTCGGTCATCGGCCGGCGAGTCGGCACCGATGATTACCGGGCCAGGGTCAAGTTCCTGGCCACGGGTGTCGTACAGCTGCAACTCATGCACGGTGCGACAACTTTGATGGTGCAAAACATCGCCGGGCTGACCTACACGACAGGAACCCAGCTTCGCGTCCGGCTGCAGGTTTTCGGCACCGTGCCGACGACCATCCGGGCTAAGGTCTGGAGCGCCGGTGGCACTGAGCCGGCGGCCTGGCAGCTCAGCACGACGGATGCCACACCCGCCATGCAGGCGCCTGGCTCTGTCGGACTGGCCCTCTACCTCGGGTCAACGGCTACTGTGACTCCGGTCACGACGATCTTGGACGATTTCGTCGCTACGCATGCAAATTGACCGATGCCGGCAGCGGCCGATCAGCGTGGCTGACCGGATGTCAGCAGCGCCGCTGCTTGTGCAGAATTTGTGATGGCGCAATGCCAAAGAGGGGGAGTCGTGACCAACGAATATCCGCGTGGTGAGGCCAGCGTCGTGATCGCGGTCCTCACCTATTGTCGCGCCCATGACCTGGCGGAGTTGCTGCCAGAGCTCCTTGGCCAGGCCGCCACAGTCTCTCGGTCGATCGAGATTCTCGTCGTGGACAACGATCCGCACGGCGGTGCACGTGACCAGGTGGCTGCGGTCGCCGCGTCGAGTAGCTTCGTTCCAGTGCGGTACGTGCATGAACCGATTCCTGGGATTGCGGCCGGTCGCAATCGGGCCTTGACGGAAGCAGATCATGCCCACGTGCTGATCTTCATCGACGATGATGAGCGGCCTACTGCCCAGTGGCTCATGCAGCTTCTCGACACCTACGCGACTTTTCGACCGGCCGCCGTCGTCGGTCCGGTGCTCTCGCGATACGCCACGGAACCCGAACCGTGGATTCGGGCTGGCGGTTTCTTTGAACGTCGCCGATTCGCCACGGGGACGCCGGTTTCGCTCGCCGCCACCAACAACCTCCTCCTTGATCTCGTTCAGGTGCGCCGCCTCGGCCTGAACTTTGACGAACGGTTCGGCATCTCCGGTGGTTCGGATTCGCTGTTCACCCGGCAGCTGCATCGCCTCGGTGGGCAAATGATCTGGTGCGACGAGGCCATCGTCATCGACGTGGTCCCGGCCAGCCGACTCACTCGAGAATGGGTGCTGCAGCGCGCTTTCCGCATGGGAAATACCTGGAGTCGAATCAACCTCGACGATACTGCGCACGGCGAGCGGATGCTCGTGCGAGCCACAATGGTCGCCCGCGGCACCGCACGGGTACTGGGCGGCCTCGCCCGCTACCTGACCGGATTGATCATCGGACAATTGCCCCATCGGGCCCGGGGACTGCGCACCGCCGCCCGCGGTGCCGGCATGCTGAGCGGCTCCGTGGGGTCGATTTATCACGAGTACAAGCGCTAGCCCAGCACCAATACCCCGTATGGGGGGCATTGATAACTGACAAAGACTCAATATACTGCGAACTAGTGCGGTGGCTACTCGAAGGCTACGGTCCAAACCCTAAGTGAGGCCTTCTGGTGGCTGTTCCTCTGCTCGTCGCTTCGCGCAGTCTTGTCGCTCCAACACCCAGCGGAACCCCGCGCCTGGCCAAATTGGCACGGGCAGGCTGGCTCGCTCTGGCGACGGCGGTCGCCGTGATCGCCGGAGTGCTGAGCGCCCCAGCCGTGGCGCTGGCGGATTCCGCGCCGGTCGATGTCAGCACTCCGGTCACGGTCGCCGCGGATTCGCTGCCGACGACACAGATCAACGGTGTCGTCTGGACTCAGCTGATCGTGGGGAACACGGTGTACGTGGGAGGGGAATTCACCCGCGCCCGCCCGGCCGGCTCGGCCCGCGGTGTCAACGAGGTGGTGCGCAACAACCTGCTCGCCTACAACCTCACCACCGGACAACTCATGTCCGCGTTCAACCCCAACCTCAACGGAGCCGTTCGTGCTCTGGTCGCCTCGGCCGACGGTACCCGGGTCTACGCCGGCGGGTCTTTCACCAAGGTCGGTTCGGACACTCGGTACCGCCTGGCGGCCTTTGACACGGGTACGGGCGCCCTAGTCTCCACCTGGAAGCCGGTCGTGAACGCCTCCGTGAAGGCGCTGGGAATCTTCGGCAACACGGTCTATGCCGGAGGAACCTTTTCCACCGCCGGCGGACAGGCTCGCACCATGACGGCTTCATTCGCTGCGTCCAACGGTGCCCTCGGCACCTGGACCGGTGAACCTGCGGGCGGCGGGGTCAACGCACTGACCATCTCCCCTGACGGGGGCAGAGTCATCATCGGCGGCGCGTTCACCTCGTACAACGGCAACTCCAACCCCGGCTACGGCATGGCTGCAACGGATGCCGCCACCGGCGCATCCCTGCCGTGGAAGATCAACTCGATCATTCGCAACGGCGGCAAAGACGCCGCCATCCTGAGCCTGACCTCGTCGGAACAGGGCGTCATCGGAACCGGCTATGTCTTCGGAACCGGCGGAACTCTCGAGGGTGCTTTTCGCGCCAGCTGGGACGAGGGTGCACTGATCTGGGTCGAGGACTGCCACGGCGATACCTACTCCGCAGTGCCAGTCGGCGACGTCGTCTACACCACTTCGCACGCTCACTTTTGTGGCAACATTGCCGGCCCGCCACAGACCGACCCATGGACCTTCCACCGCACCCTGACGTTCACGTCGGAGGCGAAAGGAATCATCACCAGAAACCGCACGGGCGGTTCGTATTACAACTTTGAGGGAACCCCCCGGCCTGACCTGCTGACCTTCTACCCCGATATAAATTCCGGCACGTACACCGGCCAGGGTCAGGGACCGTGGAACATTGCCGCGAATGAGGACTATCTGCTCTACGGCGGCGAGTTCACGATCGTCAACAACAAGGGGCAGCAGGGGCTGGCGCGGTTCGCGGCTCGCACCATCGCCCCAAATAAGGAAGGCCCGCGGGTCACAAATACCTCCTTTGTGGCCGCAGACTTCGTGCCGTCCGTCGCGTCCTTTGTGCCGGGGGGAACCCGGCTGAGCTGGATGAGTGCCTACGACCGTGACAACGAAAATCTCAGCTACGAGGTGCTCAGGGACGGTGCGAGCGTCGCGACAATCCTGGCCGACTCTACCGATTGGAACCGGCCGATGCTCAGTTGGAGTGACGCCGGGCTGACGCCGGGACAAAGCTACGACTATCGCATCCGCGTGACCGACCCATTCGGCAACAGTCGCACCGGCGCCGTGGCGTCGGTCACAGTAGCCGAGGGTGCGGGGCTGAGTGACTACGCGGCATCCGTTTTGGGTGACTCACCGCGGTCCTACTGGCCGCTCGGTGAGCAGGAAGGCACAACGGCCTTCGACTGGTCCGGCGGAGCCGACCTGGCCGTGCGGTCGGGCGTGACCAGAGATGTCTCGGGCGCCATCGCTGAGCAGGCCGCCTCGCGCTTCGACGGCACGGCAAACGGGCTGGCCTCGACCGCAACGGCGGAAGGATCGTCGAACAACTTCAGCGTCGAGGCGTGGGTGAAAACCACCACCACCCGAGGCGGCAAAATCGTCGGATTCGGCGACAAAGACACCGGCAACTCGACCGGATACGACCGCCACGTTTATATGGACAACAGCGGCAAGATCTGGTTCGGCGCCTACCCCAGCGCGATTCGCACCATTAACACGAGCGACAGCTATAACGATGGGCAATGGCACCACATTGTGGCCAGCCTCAGTCCGGCGGGCATGACGCTGTACATCGACGGCAAGCGCGCGGCGCATCGCTCCGACGTGACGACCGGGCAGGTTTACCAGGGGTTCTGGCGAATCGGTGGAGATACACTCAGCAGCTGGACCAGCCAGCCGACGAGTGGGTACATTGCGGCCGATATCGACGAGGTCGCGCTGTACAGCGGGCCGCTGAGTCGCCAGCAGGTGCTCGACCACTACGTCGCGTCCGGTCGCACCTCACCGGTACCGGCCGCGCCCGCCGATTCCTACGGTGCCGCCGTGTACGGCGCCGAACCCGACCTGTATTGGCGCCTGGGCGAAGCCGCCGGCACGACAGCCCTCGATGCTGGTCAGTTGGGCAATTCCGGAACATACTCCGGCGCCGTCACGAAGGGTGCGGACGCGCTGATCACCGGGACGAACAGTACCGCGGTGACCTTCAACGACGGAACTGTCAGCAGCGACACGCAATTCGTGAATCCGACCACCTACTCGCTCGAGGCCTGGTTCAACACGACCACGACCCAGGGCGGAAAAATCATCGGCTTCGGCAACCGTCAGACCGGGCTGTCGACCAACTATGACCGTCACGTCTACCTGCAGGATGACGGGCGTCTCGTCTTCGGAACCTGGACCGGCAAAGCAAACCTGGTGACCTCGGCCGCGTCCTACAACGATGGCGTGAGTCACCACGTGGTGGCCGTGCAGTCTCCCGCCGGCATGCAGCTCTACGTCGATGGCGCACTGGTGGGCACGAATCCGCAACCGGCGGCGCAGGCCTACTCGGGGTACTGGCGCATTGGCAGCGACCCCACCTGGGGCTCGAGCAGCCCGGCGCTAGCTGGCACCCTCGACGAGGTTGCGGTCTATCCCACAGCCTTGGAAGCCGCGGTCATCGGCCAGCACTTCGCGCTCGGATCGGGAGGAAGCGCGGCCAATCTGCCACCGACGGCAGCTTTCGTCTCCTCGGTCGACGGCCTGGCCCTGCAGGTTGACGCGTCGTCGTCGTCGGATTCCGACGGACAGATTACAGGCTACGCGTGGACGTTCGGCGACGGCGCCACCGGCACCGCCGTTCAGGCGAGCCACACGTATGCTGAATCGGGAACATATGAGGTCACCTTGATCGTGACCGACGATGCCGGGGCTACCGCGGCCGCCACTGAGTCGGTTACGGTCACCGCCGTTGAGCCGCCAGTTGAGGAGAATGCACCCCCGGTTGCGGCCTTCACGGCGACGGCCACCGATCTTGCGGTCGCCGTCGACGGCGTCGGCTCGAGTGACGCGGACGGCACGATCGCGGGCTACACCTGGACCTGGGGGGACGGCGCGACCGAATCCGCCGCTGTGGCAACGGCAACCCACGGCTACGCTGTGGCCGGAACTTATGAAATCGTGCTCACGGTCACCGACGATGCCGGTGCAACGGCCAGCGCTTCCCAGCGCGTTGTGGTCACCGACCCGGCGCCAGCGCCCGCGACGGCCTTCGCAGCGGATGCCTTCAGTCGAGCCATGAGCACCGGCTTCGGCACAGCCGACCTCGGCGGGTCATGGACCACGACCGGATCAGCGGCCAACTACTCAGTAGGTGACGGCGTGGCCACGCTTCATGCCGTGCCGGGCAGGATGCTCAACGGCTATCTGAGCGCGGTGTTATCCACTGAAACCGACTTGACCGTGACAACGGGCGTACAGCAGGCAGTGACCGGCGGCGGCGTTTACCTCACGGCGATCGGGCGTCGGGTGGGTACGGACGATTATCGGGCACGCGTCAAGTTGTTGGCGTCCGGGGCAGTGCAGGTGCAGCTCCTACGTTATGCGACGAGTCTCAAGTCCTTGACCATCCCCGGCCTCAGCTACGCGGCGGGGGATCAGCTGCAGCTGCGGGTGCAGGTCACCGGCACCGCACCGACCACGCTCAAGGCGATGGCGTGGAAGCTGGGTGAGCCTGCTCCCGATACGTGGCAGGTCAGCGCGACGGATTCGACGGCCGCCCTGCAGCAGGCCGGTTCGATCGGGGTAGCGTTCTACGTCAGTGGCTCGGCCACGGTGAGCCCGATGACGGCGACCTTTGACGACCTGATCGCAGTGGCGCCCCAGTAATTTGTACATGCAAGGAGCCATCCGATGACAGGCAACGAAGATGAGAGGGACCGCGCCGGATGCGGATCGTAACCACGAGGGCGAGGTTGTACCGAACCCTGCGCAGCGCTTATCTCGAGCGTGCCCACGTGTTGCCGGAGGCGACCATTCTCTATCGAGCGAAACGATACGACTTTCACGAATCCCTGGTTGAGGGGCTTAACGTTGTGCAGGCCGGGCCGGTGCGCGCCGCCTGGCTGCTGGCCCGGTCGAAGGTGATCACGCTCGAAATCAACGAACCGCTCATGCTCTCGAGCGTGTGGGGCAGTGCGCTGGCCATCAGCGGCTTGCGAGTGCGGTTGCTGTTCGGTGGCCCGCGCGCGACGATCGTCAGCTACGCCATGGAAAACTCAAATCCCCTGGTTCGCCCCGTCGGCGAGGAGGGTCGACTGCGGCGCTTCGCCAACAGCCACCTATCGCGGTTTGTCTGGCGGCACACCGATCGCATCGCGTTCGGCACTGATGCCGCGAGAATAACCTACGGCAGTGCCCTGCGTTGGCCATCGGTCGGAACCACGAGCACCGTCATCCCGGCCTTGCCGGCCCCGTGTGCCTGCCCGGTCGATTTCGGCCCTGGTGAGCCGCGCGTGGTCTTTCTCGGAGCCCTCGTGGCCCGGAAGGGTTTTCCTGAATTGCTTGCGGCCTGGCCGAACGTCACCGCTCTCATTCCTGCAGCTCGGCTGACCATCATCGGCAAGGGGACCCTCGAAGGCCGGGCCCGTCAGGCGGCCGAGCAGGACCCGACGATAGAGCTCATCATCGACCCGCCGCGAAGTGAAATTCACGCTCACCTGCGGCGCGCGGGAGTGCTCGCCCTGCCGTCTCAGCCCACGGCAACGTGGCGCGAGCAAATTGGTCTGCCCATAGTTGAGGGCCTGGCCCACGGGTGTAATATCGTCACAACGTCGGAGACCGGCCTCGCGGACTGGCTCACCGAGCACGGCCACGATGTCGTTGCCCCCGGGGCAGGGGTTCCGGCCTTGGCAAACGCGGTCATGCACGCCCTGCAGAAGCGGGTTGGAACCGGCGCGGCAATCGTTGCCGATCTGCCGGCGGTCGACGGGCGCTTAGCCGCCGACGCCTGGATGTTCGTCGGGGCGCGCTAGAACGGCCTGTTCGGTGGGTGGGTGCTCAGCGCGCTCGAACGGCGCGCACCGCGCACTCGTACGCCTCCAAGTGCCCGGCCACGCCGGTCTCCCAAGTGCGGGCCGAAAGATTGGGACGGGCCGTGTGGCACGAGAACCGCGCGGCGGCGAGCGCATCGGTGAGGGCCCGGGGCGAGAGTGCATCGGGGTAGGTCATTACCCAGTCGCCGCCTACCTCGTTCGCTAGCGCCTCGGTTACAGTGTTCCGCGGCACCAAAACGGGGCGGCCGAGAGACAAGGCCAACAGTGCGGCACCGGAATTGTGCATCTCCTGATAAGGGAGGACGACCAGCTCGGCCTCGCCGATCTCGTGGGCAAGCGTCTCGTCGCTGGCATAGCCCAGGCTGCATTCGATGCGCGGGTCTCCGGCCGCCAGAGCTCCCAGCGTTCGGGCCAGCTCTGGAGTGTGGGGCTGACCGACGATTCGCAGCGTTGCGGACGATTCCGTAGCATCCGTTAGTGCGGTGAAGGAGTTGATCAGTGTGTCGATGCCCTTATAGGGGCGAATCAGGCCGAAGTAGAGCAGGCGACCGGGAACTGTCGACGGGCAGGTGTGGCCGGCATACGACTCGCGGTAATCGCCGTGTGCAATCGTGCGTTCGAGCGCACCCACCGGCAGGGGAGTGAATGGATTGAGCCTGATCCACAGGGTGGTCTGGCGGTCGAACGCATGCAGCAAGCGCCGCTCGGTCGGTGACTTCTCTTCGTGGCTGCGCAGGTTGTGCAGCGTACGCACTACGGCCGTGTGGCGGAAACGCAGTCGCGAAAGCAGAAGTGCGAACAGCAGGCGCCGCACCAAAGCTCGCGCCGGGGTGCGCCCTTGCAACAAAATCTCAGGCCAGTGCACATGGAACACATCATATGGTGCCGTCAACGCCCGCCACCAGGAGAATCCGTCAACCTGTAGGTGTTCCCGCAGCCCTCGGTCGAGTTGAACGAGGTAGGGGTTGGTCGTGGCGCGGCCCTCCGGAAACGACTGGAGGACGCGCACTATTTGGTCCGCGCCGGTTCCGAGTCTCGGCGGCCGGAGTCATCGAACGCGGCTTTGGGTGCTCGGGTGGCCGTGACCCGGTTGGCCGGTCCGGTCATTGGTGCAGACACTCCCTTCACGGGTGCGAGCGGTCCGTAATAGACCTCGGCGCGATGTTCGCGCACTTGGTTCAGCACGATGCCGAGAATGCGGGCGTTGACCGCTTCGAGGGACTCGAGAGTGGTCGTGAGCTGCTGGCGGGTGGTCGTTTTGTAGCGAGCTACAACGATGGCACCGTCGGTGAGGTGGGATAATCCGAGGGCGTCGGTCGCCGGAAGCAGGGGAGGGGAGTCGACGACGATGAAGTCATAGTCTTCGAGCAGGCGTTTCATCAGCGTTTTCATCGCCGCCGAACCGAGCAGTCGTCCGGGATTGGGTGGCACGGCGCCGGACGGCAGTACATCGAGCCCATCGGACCAGCGCACGATAGCATCTTCGGGTCCGACGTCGCCGAGCAAAATTGTGGTGAGGCCGACGTCGCCCTCAAGATCGCACAGTTCGGCGATAGACGGGCGTCGCAGGTCGGCATCGATCAGCAGCACCTTCGCGGAGCGCTCGGCCATGGCTAACGCAAGGTTGATGGCGGTCGTGGATTTTCCGTCGCGAGCGACGGCGGAGGTGATAACTGCACTGTGCGGCGGGCTGTCAACGTCGATGAATTCGAGATTGGCGCGCACCCGGCGGTAGGCCTCGGCCAGAGCACTGTGGGGCATTACCCGCATGGCCAGACCCGCGGGGTCGGAGCGCCGTTTACGGCCGACCATGCCGAGCAGTGGGTCCGACGAGACTCGGTCGAGGTCCTTCTGCGTACTCACCCGGGTATCGAGGACCTCCCGGGCCAGAGCATAGAGTACGCCGACCATCAGACCGAGCAGCAGACCGGTCAGCACGATGAGCTTGGTATTCGGAGAAAACGGTGCACCGGGAAGTTGCGCGGGCGACACGGTCTTCACCGAGATCGACGGCAAATTGTCGGGGCCCTTGGGCGCCAGATTCTCGACCGTCGTGGCGAGCGACAGTGAAACAGCGTCGGCCAGATCGACGGCCTGCTCCGCTGACCCGCTGAAGGCGGTGATATTGATAAAGACGGTATTGAGCGGTGTGACGGCGGACACCTGGGCGGCGAGGTTCTGGGTGGTCGTATCAAGCCCTAATCGGGTGATCACCGGGCCGAGAACGGTCGGTGTCGTCGCGAGCTGCGCATACGACTGCACGAGATTCTGCGTGAAGGTGGAGGTCTGCAGGAGTTCGCTGGTGGTCTCACCGCGGTCGCTGGTAACAAAAACACTATTGGTGGCCTGGAACTGCGGGGGCTGGCCGGCCGCATAGCCCCACGCTGCCGCACCGCCGAGCAGCCCGACAATAAGGATGATCAGCCATCGCCTCGTGATTGTCCTCAAATAGTCGATCGGTTCCACAGCATTCTCCGTTCAGTTGCGCCCACACTACAATCAAGCTGATCAAAACTCACAATTGTCAGTTTGCAGTACATCCCCCAGTAGGGGGGTACGTCGCCGAATAGTTCAGGGACGTTGGAATATTCCGTCCAGATACGAGCGGATTTCCAGCTACGGCCGGGGCACTCCGACGCCTCCCAGCGCGGTCATGTCTCGAAACCACTTGGTCAAAGCGAGCGCCAGATACAGCGCATTAGCGACAAAGAGCACGGCGTACACCCCGAAGAACAGCTGGGGAGCGCCGAGCAGCACAAAGGCGAGGCAGAGCACGCCGTAATCGGTCGGCGCCCCCAGGAATGAGCGCAGCACCGTGCGGCGAGCGGTCGATGGCGCGGCCAGGGGATCGTGCTTGGCCTTGAGCAGATCGTTCAGGATCATCGCGAAGAAAGACACGGCCGCCACCACCGTAAACCCGATCGGAACCAGCAGCCAGGCCGGATCGTTAAAGGCAAAATGTGTGAACGCAGTGATCAGCACGGCCAGGTGGAGCGTAGAAATCTTGATGGCGTCGATGACATGGTCAAGCCATTCGCCGGAGGCTGAACCGCCTCCACGTAATCGTGCGACCTGGCCATCGGCCGAGTCGAAGGCGTAACCGACGGCTAGCAGCAGCCAGACAGCGATACCGAGGAGCCAACTCGGTTCGCCGATCGCGAGCAGCCCGATCGCGCAGAAAGTGAAGCCGGCGCTGATCGCCGTTACGTTATTGGGGCTGAGCCCTAGCTGATAGGCGCCGGCCGCGAGGTAACGGCCGACTCGTCGGTTCACGTATACCGAGTAGACCGGTGCCCCGCGGGTGGCGGTTTTTTGGGCGCACGACAACCGGCGCACAATGTCGAAATAGCTTTCCGCGGGCTGCGCGGCCGGGGCCGGAGTGCTGGTCATAGTGTGATTCCCCTGGACGGTGCGGTTGACGGTTGCCGGCTCATGGTCTCGGGAAGGCTCCAGGTCGACTCCTCGGCACGGCCGTTGCTTTGGCGGTGTGTGGTGTAGCCGGCGGCCACGCGTCGGGCAAGGCCCTCATAGCTTGCCGTGACGCTGTCCCAGTTGTATAACTTCGCCGCCCGCTCCTGCAGCGCGGTTCCGACCTCGGCGGCGCTATCGGGGCTGAGCTCGGAGTCTTCGATCAGGGCGCCGAGCGATTCCGCCCGGCTGAAGTAGGCACCGTGGGTGCTGAGCACCTCCCGGTTGAAGACGACATCCCAGGCGATGACCTTGGTGCCAGCGCCCATCGCCCGCAGAAGCGAGGGGTTGGTTCCGCCGACCGAGTGGCCGTGCAGGTAGGTGTGTGCGTGCGCGTACAGCTGATCGAGTTGGCTCTGATCCCACACGCTTCCGATCATGCGGATGCGCGAATCGCTGGCGGCGAGGTCGGCAATACGATTGATGTGATCGACCGCGTAGGGCGCAGAGCCGACCACCACGAGCGGCAGCAACGCGCCGCTGGCCCGGTACCCTTCGACGATCACATCGACATGGTTCTCCGGCTCGAACCGCGCGACGACGAGGTGGTAGCCACCGGGTCGGAGTCCGAGTTCGGCGAGCCGGTCGCACGGGGTGTCTCGCAGAATCTTGGTGCCGTAGGAGATCAGCTCGGTGGGCACCTCGAACTCATCCTGGTAGTAATCGACGATTCCCTGCGCGTCGGCGATGAGGGCATCCGCTTCACGAACAGCTACCTCTTCGGCCCACCGATAGTAGCGTCGGCCGGTTGGGCCCCACTTGTCGCGCTTCCACTCGAGTCCGTCCACATGCACCACGCTCGGAATTCCGCGCAGGCGCAACAGGGGGACGAACGGTGCATTGGCGGCGTTGAAGACGAACGCGACATCGGGGCGGTGATGCACGCTCGCGTGCAGCACCGAGAGCCCGGTGTGGCTGAGTGTTTCGAGAATCTTGTGCCGCATGGCTGGCAGCTCAACCAGCGTCATGCCGAGATATTCTTTCGGTGCCGGCTCCACTGTGTGGCGACAGTACACGGTTACGTCGTGGCCGCGGTCGACCATTCGTCGGCCGATTTCCTCGACGGCCGTTTCGAAACCACCGTAGGTGGCGGGTACGCCGCGGGTGCCGATCATTGCGATGTGCAGGCGTCGTTGGCTGGTGGGCGCAGTGTGTTCGGTCCCCGCGGTCATGTCAATATGCCCCTACTGGTTGAATGACGGTCTTGAAGGTGCGCCAGATGATCATCAGATCGCCGGCCAGCGACCAGTTCTCGACGTAGTACAGGTCGAGCCGTACGCTGTCTTCCCAACTCAGGTTGGAACGTCCGTTGACCTGCCACATGCCGGTCAGACCTGGCTTGATGTAAAGGCGTCGGTGCACGTGGGTCTCGTAGCCCCGTACTTCCTCCGGAAGCGGCGGACGGGGGCCGACCAGACTCATTTCACCCACAAAGATGTTCCAGAGCTGGGGCAACTCGTCGAGCGAATACTTGCGCAGCACCCGGCCGATCTTGGTGATGCGGGGGTCATTGCGAATCTTGAACAGCACCCCGGCGGCCTCGTTCTGGTCGAGGAGGCCCGCCAGGTCGTCTTCTGCCGTCTGCACCATAGAACGGAACTTGATCATGCGGAAGGTCTGGCCATTGCGGCCGCAACGCTCCTGGCGAAACAGCACAGGGCCGGGGCTGTCGAGCTTGATTAGCACAGCGATAGCGGCCAGGACGGGCAGCAGAAACACGATGGCGAGTCCGGTCGTCACGATGTCCAGGGTGCGTTTGAGGGCATGACGGCCCCCTTCGAACCGGGGGATTTCGACGTGGATCAGCGG
Organism: Cryobacterium sp. Y50; assembly: GCF_002929805.1. Classification (GTDB taxonomy): domain Bacteria; phylum Actinomycetota; class Actinomycetes; order Actinomycetales; family Microbacteriaceae; genus Cryobacterium. The sequence continues at coordinate 44,356 of NZ_PJJM01000094.1, forward strand.
GAGGCCGTCAACGGGACGGAAGTGGATGCGGGGACCAGCGACGTCCGTCAGCCGGCTGGATAGGACGAGCTCGGCAGACGTGCCCTCGAGGTCCCAGCCGAGGTTACGAATGTAGGAACTGCCACCGCTGGGCTGCCCGGCTACGATGACCGTGTCGACGCCCATGGCCGATGCGGCCGCGGCGACATGTTCGAGATCGGACACGATCGGCACAATACGGTCGCCAGCGGCTATCTCAGCGCCATCGCTCTCTTCGAGTGCGGCCCCGACGATGTAGTATGCGGCGCCGGACTTGGTGTCGATCTGGCTGACGACATACTCAACGTCCTCCCGGTTTCCCACCACGATGACCCGGGCGAGATAATGGCCGAACGTGCGTTGGTGCAGCAGCCATTTGCGCCACAACCACCGTTCGAATACGAGAGCGATAACGCCGAGGGGCAGCGCGAGAATGAAAAAGAGGCGCGCGATGTCAACCTGCAGAATGAGAAAGGCGATGGCGAGCATACCGAACGTCACGGCACTCGCGTTGACAACCTGTTTGTACTCGTGCGCTCCCACGCCCACTACACGCGAATCGCGGGTATGGAACAGCTCGAGAGCGACGAGCCAGGTCACCACGATCAGCAGGGACACCAGCCAATAGTTGGCGCTGAACGATCCGGGAACGGCCGGAATGCCGCGCACGCCGAACTGGAAGACCAGTGCAACAGCCACGGCCAGCACGATGACGGTGACATCGGTCAGGCGCAGCTTCGTGCGGTAGCGGCGCGCCCAGATAAGTCCCGACGACGGGGTGTCGAGGGCAATGTCGAGGGGCGCTGACGTGGCCTGGCCGACGAGACGGAGCTTCGGCACGCGGGGAAGGGAATTGCCTGCCGGAAGTGGCGCGGGGGAGTCTGGCTCAATCATGCGTTCTTCCCGGTGTGATCGAACGCCAGGGTGCTGCCAGATAGGGACACAGGGGTGCGCTCGACACCGGCCTGGCGCAGGTGGCGCTGACGGTGAAGTGGTGGGTCGGGGTGTGTGTCACGTTGCATTCCCTGCAGTCGGGTTTACAGGAACAGGTGGTCTTAGGTGACGATGCTGGCACTTGTCTTTCGGTGGAGCGCGGCAGTGAAACTGATTCTTTCTCAGTAACTTACTGGCAGAGACTACCCCGATTCACGTCGGCCGCGCTGTGACCTCAACGGGGGACACATTCCGCGTGCTGCGTGCAGCAGTCCGTCGCGGACTGTCCCGGTACCGCCACGGATGGTTCGGAGCCTCATTCATGTCCGATATTGCGGCGCACTTGCGCATTATTGGCGGCCGCGCACTCGCACGGTGCGGGTCGTAGGCTGATCGGAGCCAACGCATTGCCGGGGAGAATTCACATGACTGAAAGATTTACGAGATTGCCCGTCATCGACGGGCACAACGATCTTGCCTGGGCCAGCCGCGCACATCGTGAGTATTCCGTCAGCGGACTCGATTCCGAGCGGGATTCCGGACGCAGCGCGCTTCAAACGGATGTCCCCAAGTTGCGTCGCGGAGGCGTGCACGGCCAGTTCTGGTCGGTCTGGGTGCACACCGATCTGGAGGGGACGGATTCAGTGCAGGCAACCCTCGAGCAGATTGACTTCATTCACCGCCTGATTGCGGCGTATCCCGATGACTTCGAGCGGGCCGTCACGGCCGCCGACGTCGAGCGCGCCCAGTTGAATGGAAGAATCGCGTCGCTGTTGGGAGTCGAAGGTGGCAATCAGATCAACAACTCGCTCGCCGTGCTGCGCGGGTATGCCCGCCTGGGTGTGCGCTATATGACGCTGACCTGGAACTCCTCGACCGAATGGGCTGATGCAGCCGTGGGCGATGTGACCCACGACGGGATAAATGATCGAGGGCGGGCTGTTATCGCGGAGATGAACCGCATCGGCATGATGATCGACCTCTCGCACGTCTCGGCCGCGACCATGCAGGACGCGCTCGACGCGACCGAGTTGCCGCTCATCTTCAGCCACTCGTCGTGCTTTGCCCTCAACCCCCACCCTCGGAACGTGCCGGATGAGATTCTTACCCAGCTCAAGGCCAACGACGGTGTGCAGATGATTACCTTCGTGCCAGCGTTCATCTCGGCAGACTACCGACGCTGGGAAGACGAGGGCTCGGTGGGGGACAAGCCGCTCGTGACGGTCGTGCACGTTGCCGACCACGTTGAGCATGCCCGGCGGGTCGCCGGCGCCGATCACATCGGTCTCGGCGGCGACTTCGACGGTTGCCCCGATATGCCGGTCGGCCTGGCGGACGTGTCGGAATACCCGAACCTGTTCGCGGAGCTGGCCCTTAGGGGCTGGAGCGACGCCGACCTCGCCAAGCTCGGTTACCAGAACGTGCTGCGCGTGCTGCGCGCCAATGACCCCGCTTACCGCGCGTTCGTCGCGTAGCCGCTGGCCGAGGAGGATCAACCATGTCGTGGATTGTTTTGATTGTGGCCGAGCGTCATCTATAGCGGGGCGCTCGTGCTCAGCATGGCTGGCCTTAGGCCATGAGGAAGATTTTGATCTGAACGGCTTATACCGTATGGGTGGGAATCGGTGCCGCGCTGACGGTGACCTGGTCGATGGTCACCGGTGATAACAGCGTTTCCTGGCTGAGAATCACGCTGCTGCTCGGCCTGATCTGTTGCATCGTCGGACTCAAACTCGTCGATACCCCACCCAAAAGCTGCAGCTCTCGGGGACGGTTCTTCGAACGTGTCGACGAGCACGCGCTAACCGAGGAGTTCGTCAATGTAACACCAGCGCCATGATTCCCGCGGCTCAGCGCTGCACATGACGGCGTGGCCGGACTGTTGGAAATGCTTGGTCGCATACTGACCCACGGATGAATCGCAGCACCCCACATTTCCGCAGACCAGGCACATTCGAAGGTGTACCGGGGCTGTGCCTTCGCGCATGCAGTCGGTACACTCTGGGACCTGCGGCACTGAATGCTCGCCCACGACCCGTAGGTGCTCGCAGCCGCCCGCGCCCAGGCGGGCTTCGCCGTTGTCGCGCCGGTTGGCGGGTCGAGCTGGGGTGCGCGCGTCGATGTCCGCACCCTCGGGCGAGGAATCCAACATGGATTCCTCCACGTCGAGCATCTCCAGCACTTCACTGATCACCTCGTGTGCGTAATCGCCGGTGCGGCGCAGCTTCAGAACTCTGGCGCGCTCCGCATCGAGCATGGCCAGCCGCAGTTGCACGTAGCGCTTGCTGGGAGTGCGGAATGCGAGCTCTGAACGTCCGAGGCGTTCCCATGCTGCCCTGTTGCGTTCCTGCGTGCGGCGTTCAAGCATGGCCACCACCTCCGGAGAATCGTCGGGTCGGGTGTGCTGGCGCAGGTTGTCGATTCCCGCGGCGGTGGCTTGGTCCATCAGCGCGGCTTGGCTGAGCGCATCCGCGTGGGTATCTGGGCCATGCACGCCGAGGACCCTTACCAGCCATGGCAAGGTTAGGCCTTGCACAACCAGCCTTCCCGCCACTACTCCCAAAGCTGCGAGAACGAGGACGGGGCGGTGTGCGACGTCTTCTGGCAGGGCGAACACGGCAGCGAGGGTGACCACACCGCGCATACCCGCCCAGGACACGATGGTGGGCAACTGCCAGGGTGGTGCCGGGTCAGTCGCGCGAATTTTGGGTATCAGGCGAGGCAGATAAATCGCCGGAAACACCCAGACCGGGCGCAACAGGAGAACCGCAACAAAAACGACAATACAGGTGCCCCAGATTCGCGCGGCGCCAAGCGAATCGCCGGAGGTCGCCTCAATGATTGAGCGCACCTGTAACCCGATCAGTAGAAAGACGGAGTTCTCGAGCAAAAACTGGACGGTGGCCCAGTTGCTCCGCTGGCTCAATCGGGACGCGCCGCCGGGCATAGCTGGCGTCTTGGTGCCGATCACGAGGCCGGCCACGACGACAGCCAACACGCCCGATGCGTTGATCTCCTCCGCCGGGATATAGGCCACGAACGGGGCTGCGAGAGACATGGACGTGTTTATGGCGACGTTGCGCACCCGTTTTCGGATCTGCAATAGGAGCCACGCCGCGATCAGTCCGATCACGACACCTCCACCGGCGGCCAAAGCGATGCCAGACGCCACCTGCCAGACGGTGACGCTGCCGCCAATAGCAACGATCGCCGTGCGAAGAAGCACCAGTGCGGTCGCATCGTTGACCAACGACTCGCCCTCCAAAAGACTCACTACCCGGCGCGGTAGCCCAACTCGACGGGCAATCGTGGTCGCCGCTACCGCATCCGGCGGAGCCACCACCGCGCCCAGGGCGAACGCCGCAGCCAGCGGAATCTCCGGGATCAGCCACCAGACGGTGAGGCCGATGGCTACAGTTCCGAAAATAACGTAGCCGACCGACAGCAGAGCGATAGAACGCAGGTTTGTGCGGAACTCGACCAATGAGGTGCGGATGGCGGCCGCGTAGAGCAACGGAGGCAGGATGCCCACCAATACCAGTTCCGGATCCAGCTTGACCGCTGGAATGAACGGCAGGTATGAACCGATAACGCCAACGACCACCAGTAGCAGTGGACCGGACAGGTTCAGGCGCTTAGCAAGAGCGCTGGCCGCGCAGACGACGGCGACGAGAGTGAGCAGAACGAGTGCGACATCCATTTTTTACCGCCACGAGTTGCAGAGGACTGACTACGGCAAGATGTGTCCGGCGGCAGTGAAGAGTCGATACCACTCTTCCCTGGTGAGGGTGATATCAGACCCCGCGGCCGAATCGACGAGGTGCTGAACGTTGGTCGTTCCGAGCACGACCTGCATATGGGCAGGATGACGTGTGATCCAGGCCACGGCAATGGCAGCCGGGGGAGCATCATACGCTCGCGCGAGGTCATCGATGACCTCGTTCAACGCGGCGTAGTTTTCTCGATCGTTCAGAAAAATACCGTCGAAGAAACCCTTCTGAAAAGGCGACCAGGCCTGGAGCGTGATGTTGTTGAGTCGGCAGTAGTCGAGGATGCCGTTGTCCCGGTCGATTGACTGGTCCAGGCCGGCCATATTAGCCGAAACCCCGGCGGCGATCAGCGGCGCATGCGTGATGCTCAATTGCACCTGGTTGACGATTAGTGGCTGGGTCACTGATCGTTTCAGCAGCTCGACCTGCCCCGGAGTGTGATTGGAGACGCCGAAATTAAGCACTTTTCCCGCATCGTGCAGAATCTCGAAGGCCTCGGCGACCTCATCGGGTTCCACGAGGGCGTCGGGACGGTGCAGCAGCAGCAGGTCGAGGTAATCGGTTCTCAACGCCGCGAGTGATTCGTCGACGGACCGCAGGATGTGCTCCTTGGAGAAGTCCCAGAAGCCCGATCGAATGCCGACCTTGGACTGGATGGCGACGTTGGCCCGTTCCTCGGCGGAAAACGTGACCGCGTCGCCGAAACGCCGCTCGCATTCGTGGGGCTCGCCGCCATACACATCGGCGTGATCGAAGAAATTCATGCCGGCGTCTCGGGCGGCCCCAACCAAAAATCGAATTTCCTGGTCGGCGAGCGGAACAATTCGCATCAGCCCGAGAATGACATCGGAGACCGGGAAGTGTGTATTCGGTAGCGTCATTGTCCTCATGTACCCATTCTGGATGCAGACGGGCACAAACCGCCGTTCAGCGGTCACATTCGTACCTTATTTGAGTTTGGGGACGAGGTCGCTCAAAGCGGTGATCGTGTAGTCCGGTGCCGCAAAGTAGCTCGGGTAGGCTTCGTCGGTGCGGTTCAACCACGCGGTGCCCAGGCCTGCCCTGGCTGCCCCGTGGATGTCCCAGGGGTGCACAGCCACCAGCAGCAGGTCGGCCGCTTTGACCCCGCACGCAGCCACGGCATAGTCGTACGCAGCCTGAACCGGCTTCCACGCCGGTGCATCTTCTACCGTGAGTACGGCCTCGAAGTCGCTCCGCAGCCCGGCCCGGGTCAGCAGGGACTCGGCTACCTGATCCGATCCGTTGGACAACGTCACGAGGCGCATCCCCGCGCTTTTCAGGGCTTGGATTCCGTCAGCGATGTCCGGGTGCAGGGTCAATGATTCGAAGCCGTGCATGATGTGGGTCACGGCATCGTCGAGACTGCGCGTCGGGGCGACGTCGCGGAGCAGTCCGCGCAGAAGCTCCGAACCGATCGCCGAGAATTTGGCAGTTCCACCCGCGGCAGCGAGGGCGAATCCATCCCGCAGAAGCGCCGCGAACCAGATTCGGGCCAGGTCGGCCGGGGCGCCGATCTCTACGAATCGGGCGCTCAGCGGGGACATGTCGGAGAGAGTCTCGTTGACATCGAATACGATCACTGATGGTGTGCTGGTCATGGCTCGCTCCGTGGGTTGGTGGGTGTGTCGGTCGGTTTTAGGCTTCCGATGAAGAGGCGCGCGTCTTCGACCTGGGCCTCCGTGAGACCCTTGTTCCTATCGGGCTGCACCAGAAGTGTGGGCCGCGTCTGCGCCGAGGCCCAGTCGACGGCATCCTGGCGCAGGATATCATCGATCCAGATCACCGCCTCGGGTTCAGGATCCTGCCGGGCCAGCCAGCGGTCGACCCAGTAAAGTTTGGCGGTGGGTGCCGGCGCTGACGGATCAGCGTGCAGTTTGCGCGGAAAGGCGATGCCCTCCGTTTCTGCGGAAAGACCGAGGTCTTTGGTCAGGTGAAAGGTGTGCGTGGGCGACCAGGTGGTCGCCCAGACGATGGATCCGAGCTCGGCGAGCTGACGGATGAGCTCTGCGCGGGGTGGATCCAGCTTAAGTCGCTGGTTGACGACGCGCGGGTTCAGCACTCCATCGACGTCGAGCAGGATAAGAACGGTGCGCGTGATCACCATTTGAGCCTAGATGTTCGTTTCGGATGATGTCGCTACTGCCAGCTTTCACAGCTGTCGCTGCGGCTGGTCGCGGACTGTCGGCGGACGTTGATGATTACCGTCTGAGAGCAGGACTGGGGCTGATCCCGGACGACGCCGGACGAGTTACCGAAGCCAACAGGGTCCAAAACGCCAGCCAGCCTTGGTTCGGACCAGTTGCCAGGTAGAACTCACTGGTGGACCGGGTCGTCAGCATGGCCTCCGCCGCAAGTTGACGCTCGGCATCGTCTTCGGCCATCGCCGTCAGATAGTCGAGGTAGCCCGTCCCCTTCATCGCACCGATCGCACCGATCCTTGCTTGGGAGGCCTGCCCGCGGCCGTCCTCGCGACTTTACTGCGTTATCGAAAATCTAGCTCTGGGTCGATTTGTCCTGCGGCGTCCACTTGTCGGAATATCCGATCCGACAGCGATTCGTCTCGGGCCAGCAGTCCCGCGGGATTTGCTCGCAGCCAGTCACGGACTTGGTTCGCATGACCTTCCGCCGGGAATACGGGATAAAACACGTGCCGGATGACATACCCGTCGACGACGAGAGTCATCCGCTTGAGAAGCGTCAAGCTTGCGACCGTGAAGGTCGGGAGTTTGAGCGCTCCGGCCAATCGCCCATTCTCGTCCGAGAAGAGCGGGTAGGTCAGGTGCAAGCGCCCGACGGCCTCGCGTTGGTAAGCGCTGCTCTGCACGGAGAGCCCGGTCACGCTTTGGGCACCGGACTCATGGAGCTCACCCAAGTTGTCGCGAAAACTGCAGGCTTCGGCGGTGCACCCTTTTGCTCCAGCAATGTCTGTCCATCCGATTGGCTCGGCCTCGCCCGGGACACCCGTTCGTGGATAGATAAACATGATCCACCGCCCGGACGAGACATTCTTGATGCTCACCTCACCACCCGATGTCGATTCAAGGGCGATGTCAGGCAGGTGCAATCCGATCAGGTGATCGGCGGCACCATCGCCGATGGGCATCGGGAGGGCATCCGTCATAAGGCCACTTTTAGTGATGTGGAGACCGTCAAGGAGTCAGTCCGAGGAATTTCCGGAGTGGGCTGGTGCCGTCGACCGTGAACGCATGCCTGGGCCGGTTCAATGTTTCTGCAGTCACAACCAGTTTCTGACTCTGGGCTACTTCGCCGTCGCGCCTTTTGAGGCGGTCGACGCCGTTTTCCCGGTAGCCCACTTTGCGCGATACCGCCAGCGACGCCGGATTGTCGACAAAGGCGGCCGAGGTGACCTCGGCGGCATCGAGATGATCGAACATGAAGGCCGCAATGGCCTGACGCATCAGGGTTCCAATACCTCGCCCCTGATGTTTCGCGCCCAGCCAGGAACCCGTTTCACCCGTTCGAGTGACCAGATAATCCCTGGTGGAGATGCTCTGGCAACCAACAACGTCGCCGTTGAATCGGACCGTGGTCTCCAATGTCCAGGATGCTGGCTGCATTGTCGCTCGCTGCGCCCAGTGATACTGCAGGAGCCTTAGTTTGACCTCCTCGGTGGATCCCAGGGTCCACGGAAAACCGAAGGGCATCTCGGTCGGCGAATGGATCCCGGACTGGGCGAGCGCTACCAGGCTCGGCAGGTCGGAGTCGCGAACGGGCGTCAAGCTCAGCGGGCCACAGGTGATCATGAGCCCAAACGGCGGCCACAAATTTTCGATCGGTTCTGGCATTTCATCAGCCTATTGGTCTGGATCTTCAGCGTGCCTGGTGAACGAGCCGGCGGATGCAGACACTCTCATCGACAAACGGCGCGGAGATACCGATTTCGACACGGCATTTTTAGTCACGCTAGCCGGACCGCGGGCACCCGACGACGACGATTCGACTGAGCTGCAGCTCCTAAACCGTACTGTCGAGGGCCCTTTGACGGTGCTTGCTGGACCAGTTGCCCGAGCCTCGAAATGGGCATAAAAAAAGCCACTCCCCGATTTCCTCACAAATGAGTTTTCTAGGGAGTGGCGATGGTGGCCCCGACCGGCGTCGATCCGGTGACCTTTCAATTTTCAGTCGAACGCTCTACCAACTGAGCTACAGGGCCCCAAAGACACGTCAAAAACGCGTCTTCTAAGGAAAAAAGCCCTTCCTTTCGAAAGAGCTAGATTTCCTTTGCGACCCTGACCGGACTTGAACCGGCGACCTCCGCCGTGACAGGGCGGCGCGCTAACCAACTGCGCTACAGGGCCTCGATGTGAAAATTGTGAATCTGTGTGCGAGGCACTTGGTAAGACTATTCTATTTCTCGTTTTTTATTTACTACCGTGTACACGTGCGGTTTGCGTAGCCCCAACGGGATTCGAACCCGTGTTAACGCCGTGAAAGGGCGCCGTCCTAGGCCGCTAAACGATGGGGCCGTGAGCCATAAGGTTCATGGCTGCCGAAGAGTAAGCATACGGTCTTGTGGGGTGAAGGCCAAATCGACGCGCGCAGCATCCGCTTGAAAGCTGGCCCTTTTGTGACGCCAATTCGCACCGCGCCCACAAATGTGCGGGCCACAGGCCTCTTCGCGAGTTAGATTCGGCGTTGAAACTGGGCGAAACTTGCCCAATTTGTTACTCTAAAGAGTCTGCCGCGGCGCAAGCTGCGACGGTCAAGCCCGTTGGGAAGCAATGATTCGTTCTACAGCCGTGATCGGCCGCACCAGAAACTCTCCGGCCAGCCGTTTTCGAGTGAGTCGTCGGTGGCCGCGGCACGGCCTGGCGCTGACCAGCGTCGTGGCAGCCATGACCCTTCTGGTCACGTTGGTTGCCCCGGTTGCCCCGGCGCGAGCCGTCGACTACCCCTCGTGGCAGGATCTGGAGAACGCCAAGGCGAACACCAACGCCGCCGCCGTGCAGGTGACCGCGATCGAAAATCTCATTGCCGGTCTGCAGGTACAGGTGCAGGAGACGCAGGCCGCCGCCGAGAAGAGCGCCATCGAACTCGAAGACGCGCAGCGAGAATTTGACGATGCCACCCGTCGGGCCGAGGACATCCAGAAGCAGGCCGACGAAAGCAAGACCACAGCGGATGCCGCCACCAAGCAGGCTGGCCAGCTCGCCGCCCAGCTCTACCGCACCGGTGGCACGAATCTGAGCGTCAACCTGTTCCTGGAAGGCGAGGGGGACGGGGCCGATGCCGACCTGCTGCTGGCGAAACTCGGCAACATGAGCAAGCTGGTCGAGCGCAGTTCGGACGTGTACGACGACGCTCAGTCCGCCATGAACAACGCCCAGTCGCTCGGGGACCAGGCCAAGGTCGCCCAGGCGGAACGCGAAGTGCTGCGCGTCGCCGCCGAGGCCGCTCTCATTGCGGCCCAGGCTGCGGCCCAGGCTGCGGCCAATGCCCTCGCCGAATCCGAAGCCAAGAGCATCGAGCTGGAGCAGCAGCTCCAGTTCATGCGTGACACCCAGGCCACGACGACGGCCGGGTATGAAGCTGGAGTCGCCGAACGCGCCCGCCTCGAAGCAATTCGGGTGGCGGCCGAGGCTGAGGCAGCTCGGGTGGCCGCGGCCGCGGCCGCGGCTGCAGCGAGCGCCAGCGGCGGCTCCGGCGGAACCGTGAGCATGTCCGGCTGGGGCGTTCCGGCCAGCGGACGCATCACCGGTGGCTATGGCCCGCGCTCGACCATTTGCGGCGACGGCGGACAGTGCAGCGGAAGCTTTCACTACGCTACCGACCTCGGCACCGGTTGTGGCGCCCCCCTCTACGCCGCCCACGCCGGCGTCGTCACCTGGGCCGGGCGCCTCGGCACCTATGGCAACTTCGTGAAGATCAGCCACGGCGACAATGTCTCGACCGGCTACGCCCACATTCGCGATGGCGGCTACAACGTCCAATCCGGCCAGTCGGTATCGGCGGGGCAGCTCATTGCCACCTCCGGACGGACCGGTGCCGCCAACGGCTGCCACCTGCACTTCGAAGTTTGGATTGGTGGAAATCGCATCAATCCCGTTCCATTCATGGCCGACCGGGGAGCAACACTTGGCTGACAGCACTACACCCGCACGGGGCACCGCAGCGGTACCGAGCACCACGGCTCGTGTACGAGTTCACGAACGATCGAAGCGTCTGTTCTCGGCCGTCGCGATCGGCGCAGTATCGGCTGTGACGGCATCCGTTGCCGCGGCGGGCGGGGCGGCGTTTGCCGCGCCGGACTACCCGAGCTGGAACGACGTCGAGAAGGCCAAGCAGAACGAGTCGACCAAGCTGGCCGAAATTGCCACGCTGGGCGAGCTGCTGGACGGTTTGGCCGCCCAGGCGGCGACAGCCGTGACGGCCGCACAGATGGCGGCCGAGGAGTATCGCATCACCCAGGATTCTCTGGCTGCCGCCACCGAGCGGGAAGCCAGCCTGAACGAGCAGGCGAAAACTGCCGAGGCTAGTGCTGCGACGTCGAAGATGCGGGCCGGCCTGATCGCAGCCCACCTCGCCAAGTCCGGCGGCAACGGTCTCTCACTGAACCTGTTCTTGAATGGCAACAGCGCCGATGATCTGCTCAGCCAGCTCGGTACGGCCAGCAAGCTCAGCGAACAGTCCGAGCAGATTTACACCGAAGCGCGCCAGGACCAGAACGCGGCTGAATCGCTCGGCGACCAGGCGGCATCGGCAACCGACGAACGAGAACGCCTCACCATAGAGTCGAAGACCACCTTTGAGGCGGCAGCTGAGAGCTCAGCGGCGGCCGAGGCCGCCTACGACACCCAGCAACGCCGGTCGAGCGAGCTGTTCGAGCAACTCGCCCTGCTCAAGGACACGACGGCCGAGGCCGAGCGCAGCTTTCACGTCGGTGAAGAAGCGGCCGCTGCGGCGAAAGCGTTCGCGCAGGCTCAGGGCTCTGCTGCTGCAATAGCGAATGCTGCGGCTGCCGCAGCAGCGCAAGTGGCGCAGGACGCCGCGGCAGCTGAGGGTTCCGGGTCGGGCTCGGGTTCTGGGTCCGGTTCCGGGTCTGGCGCCGTCACTCCCGTGCTGCCGAGCACGCCGAGCACGCCGAGCACGCCGAGCACGCCGAGCACGCCGAGCACGCCGAGCACGCCGNGAGCACGCCGAGCACGCCGAGCACGCCGAGCACGCCGAGCACGCCGAGCGCTCCGGCCGGCGGCGGTACGACCGTTCTAGCGCCGAATGCGAGTGTGGTCGACACCGCTCTCGCCTTTGCCAACGACCAGCTCGGCGACCGGTACGTCTTCGGCGGCTCCGGCCCCGACGCCTGGGACTGCTCGGGTCTGACTAAGGCGGCCTACGCCGCGGCGGGCATCTACATTGGCACCCACTCGGCCACGAACCAGTACAACACCATGGCGCGGCAGGGCAAGCTCGTCTCCTTCGCGCAGGTTCAGGTGGGCGACCTGGTGTTCTGGGGCAGCCCCGGCAACTATTATCACGTGGCGATTTACGTCGGCAGCGGGCAGGTTCTGGAAGCCCCAAATCCCTCGGCGCGCGTGCGGGTGCACAGCATCTGGTCCTCTTGGGCGGTCGCGCCCTACGTCGGGCGCCCCGCCGCTTAACCTCAGAATGGGGCTTCTTCCACTGGCCTGCCAGCGGAAGAAGCCCCATTACCTTGCGGGTTAGTGGCCCTCTTCGGCGAGCTTTGCGATGCCGTCAACCACGATCTGGTTGGCTTCGGCGGCATCGCCCCAGCCCTCGATTTTGACCCACTTGTTCGGCTCGAGGTCCTTGTAGTGCTCGAAGAAGTGCTCGATTTCCTTGCGGGTGTACTCCGGAATGTCGAGGACATCCTGGATGTGGTCCCAGCGCGGGTCGCCAGCCGGAACGGCGATGACCTTGGCGTCTGAACCGCCGTCATCGGTCATGTTGAACACGCCGACCGGACGTACGGAGACGCCAACGCCCGGAAACAACGGGTAGTCGAGCAGCACGAGCACGTCGACCGGATCACCGTCGAGGCCGAGGGTGTTCTCGAAGTAGCCGTAGTCGGTGGGGTACATGAAGCTCGTGTACAGCACGCGGTCGAGATACACCCGGCCGGTCTCGTGGTCTACCTCGTACTTATTGCGGCTCCCGCGGGGGATTTCGATGACTGCGTCGTATTCGGCCATGGCCTTGTTTCTCCCTTGATCTAAGTCTGCGGATAACGTTACTGGATGGAATCCACCCGCCGCCCGCGTCTCACCCCGGCCATCGCCGATATTCGGCGGGCCGTGCGCACACTGCTCCCGGCCGAGGGCCTGGTTCTGGTCGGGCTCAGCGGCGGCGCGGATTCGCTCGCGCTCGCCGCTGCGACCGCCTTCGAAGCCGAACGGGCGGGCATCCGGGCCGGCGCCGTCATCGTCGACCACAACCTGCAAACCGGTTCAGCGGATGTCGTAGGCCGGGCCGCCGAGACCGCCCGCCGACTCGGACTCGACCCCGTGCTCGTGCTGAGCGTGACGGTCGGTAGCGACGGAACAGGCCCGGAGGCGGCCGCCCGCACGGCTCGCTATGCGGCGTTCACCGCGGCGCTCGAGCAGACCGGGGCGAGCGGCGTGCTGCTCGGTCATACCCTCGACGACCAGGCCGAAACCGTGCTGCTCGGGCTGGCCCGGGGCTCCGGGCCGACCAGCCTGCGCGGAATGGCGGCGCGAACCGGGTCGATTTTGCGACCATTGCTGGGCATCCGCCGCGCCGATACCCGGCAATTCTGCGCCGATACCGGCCTTACGCCGTGGACCGACCCGCAGAATTTCGACCCGCGTTACGCCCGGGTGCGGGCGCGCGAGACCGTGCTGCCGCTGCTGGAAAGCGAGCTCGGTCCCGGCGTAGCAGTAGCGCTTGCCCGCACCGCCCAGGCGCTGCGCGAAGATTCCGACGCGCTCGATGAGCTGGCAGCGGCTGCAGTACGCACGCACTGGGTCAATGGCACGATTGACGCGGCCGCTCTCGCCGCCCAGCCGGCCGCGGTGCGGCAGCGCGTGCTTAGGTTGGGAGTCGAGCAGGAGTGTGGGGTGTGGCTGGACCGTGCGCAGACCCTGGCCGTGGCGGCGCTGGCGACGGATTGGCACGGACAGGGGGCGCTCAGCCTGCCAGGCATTAGAGTTATACGGCAGGACGGATTGCTGATTTTCTCCGTGCCAGCGTAAATCTGAAGAAATGGACTGCATCTTTCATATGGAACCTCGCGACATTGACGGCGACCTCACCGAGATCCTGATCAGCGAGGAGCAGATCCGCGATCGCCTGGCCGAGATGAGTCGCCAGATCGAAACCGACTACGCCGGCACCGATCTGCTGCTGGTCGGCGTGCTCAAGGGCGCGGTCATGGTCATGGCCGATCTGGCTCGCGAACTGCACCACCCGATCACCATGGACTGGATGGCGGTCAGCTCCTACGGCTCGGGCACGCAGTCCAGCGGCGTCGTGCGCATTCTCAAGGACCTCGACACCGACCTGTCCGGGCGCAACGTGCTCATCGTCGAGGACATCATCGACTCTGGCCTGACCCTCTCGTGGCTGCTGGCGAACCTGAAAACTCGCGGTCCGGCATCCATCGAAATCTGTGCGTTGCTTCGCAAGCCGGATGCCGCGCGCGTCGATATCGACGTGAAATATGTCGGATTCAACATTCCGAACAAGTTCGTGGTTGGCTATGGCCTCGACTACGACGAGAAGTACCGCAACCTGCGCTCGGTCGGAATTCTCGCCCCACACGTCTACTCCACCGTCGCGGCTGCCGCGTTCTAGCCTCAGCGTGCGCACCACGCCAAGTTTTCCTTTGGGCGAACACACGACATTCCCTTGTAAACGCGCGCTAGCCTGAGGTCACCATGAACGTCAAGAAGCTTCTCCGCGGCCCCATTCTGTATATTGTGCTCGCCGTCATCGCAGTCTGGGTGGGGTCGAGCCTCATCACCATGTCCGGATTCCGTGAGGTCAGTACACAAGAGGGCCTGAGTTTTCTCAAATCGGGCAATGTAGCCGAGGCGACCATCGTCGACGGTGAACAGCGCGTCGATCTCACGCTGACCAAGGCCAGCGGGGACCTCGGCACCCAGGTGCAGTTCTATTACGTCGCTCCGCGCGGCGAAGAAATCATCACCGCGGTGACCGCAGCGAACCCGAAGGACGGCTTCACCGACGAGGTACCGCAGCCCAACTGGGTGCTCTCCGTACTCAGCTTTCTGCTGCCCGTGTTGCTCATCGGTGCTTTCTTCTGGCTCATGATCTCGATGCAGGGCGGTGGCAGCAAGGTCATGAAGTTCGGTAAGTCCAAAGCCAAGCTCGTCTCCAAGGAAAGCCCACAGGTCACCTTCGCCGATGTTGCCGGCGCCGATGAAGCCATCGAAGAGCTCGAAGAAATCAAGGACTTCCTCAAGGAGCCGGCTAAATTCCAGGCGGTCGGAGCCCGTATTCCGAAGGGCGTGCTGCTGTACGGCCCTCCCGGAACCGGAAAAACTCTGCTGGCCCGCGCCGTGGCCGGCGAGGCCAACGTGCCGTTCTATGCCATCAGCGGCTCGGACTTCGTCGAAATGTTCGTCGGCGTCGGCGCCAGCCGTGTGCGTGACTTGTTCAGCCAGGCCAAGGAAAATGCCCCGGCCATCATCTTCATCGACGAGATCGACGCCGTCGGTCGTCACCGTGGTGCCGGAATGGGCGGCGGCCACGACGAACGTGAGCAGACCCTGAACCAGCTGCTGGTGGAGATGGACGGCTTCGACGTGAAGGCGAACGTCATTCTGATCGCCGCCACCAACCGACCAGATATTCTTGACCCGGCTCTGCTGCGCCCGGGCCGGTTCGACCGGCAGATCGGCGTTGACGCGCCCGACATGCTCGGCCGCAAGCGCATCCTCGAGGTGCATTCCAAGGGCAAGCCAATGGCCGAGGGTGTCGACCTCGAGGTTCTCGCCCGCAAGACGCCCGGCTTCACCGGTGCCGACCTGGCCAACGTGCTCAATGAGGCCGCTTTGCTGACCGCTCGTTCGAACGCCCAGCTCATCGACAACCGAGCGCTGGACGAGGCCGTCGACCGGGTCATGGCCGGACCCCAACGCCGCACTCGCGTGATGCGTGACAAGGAAAAGCTCATCACGGCGTACCACGAGGGTGGGCACGCCCTTGTCGCGACCGCCATGAACTTCACCGACCCGGTCACCAAGATCACCATTCTGCCGCGTGGCCGGGCCCTCGGTTACACCATGGTCATGCCGCTTGAAGACCGCTACTCGGTCACCCGCAACGAGCTGCTCGACCAGTTGGCCTACGCCATGGGTGGCCGTGTCGCCGAGGAGATCATCTTCCACGACCCGACCAGCGGCGCCTCCAACGACATCGAGAAGGCCACGGCCACCGCACGCAAGATGGTCACCGAGTTCGGTATGAGCGCGGTCGTCGGTCCGCTCAAGCTTGGCCAGGGTTCCGGCGAGGTATTTCTCGGCCGCGACATGGGCCATCAGCGTGATTACTCGGAGCGCGTGGCCGAGAGCGTTGACCGCGAGGTGCGCCAGCTGCTCGAGGACGCCCACGACGAGGCCTATGAAGTTTTGATCAAGAACCGCGTGATCCTGGACGACCTCGCCACCGCACTGCTCGAGCACGAAACGCTCGACCAGAGCGCTCTCGCGGAGATCTTCACCAACGTCGAAAAGCTCCCGCAGCGCCCGCAGTGGCTCTCGAGCGACAAGCGCCCCGTCTCTGACGTGCCGCCGATCGCGATGCCAGCTCCGAAGGCTCCCATCGACGGCGCCGCCGTCGACGGTGGCATCACGAGCGGTGACGCCGCCCCCGCCAAACCGAAACGCGCGCCGGCCCGCAACCCCCGCCCCGCGACCGCTTAGGCGCCCGTGGCAGTGGACAGGGCACGCATCGAGGCGGCTGTTTCAGAGATTCTCGCTGCAATCGGCGAGGATACGGAACGGGTCGGCTTGGAAAGCACGCCGCGACGAGTAGCGGATGCCTACGCCGAGTTCTTCGCCGGCCTGGACCAGGACCCGCAGAAGCTCCTGCAAGATTTCGTGCCGGTCGATGGCAGAACCGGTGAACTCGTGCTGCTGCGCGACATCGCCTTCCGATCCATCTGTGAGCATCACCTGCTGCCGTTCCTCGGCACCGCTCACGTGGCCTACCTGCCGCGCGACCGGGTCGTTGGCCTCGGACGGTTGCCCGCCGTTGTCGAAACCATCGCCGCCCGGCCGCAACTCCAGGAGCGTCTCACCGAGGAAATCGCTGATGCTTTTCAGGACGGCCTCGACCCGCTCGGCGTGCTCGTCGTGCTCGATGCTGTGCACGGCTGTGTCGGCACTCGCGGTCCACGTCAAAGCGCCAGTTCGACCGTCACCATGGCCTCGCGCGGCACGCTGACCGAGCCGACCGCCCGGGCCGAGATCATTGCCCTGATCGCCGCCGGCCAGTGACACTCATCATGGGGGTGCTCAACGTCACACCGGACTCCTTCAGCGATGGCGGACGGTGGGCAGCAACGGATGCCGCCATCGAGCACGGTCTGCTGTTGCACGCCCAGGGCGCCGACCTGATCGACGTGGGTGGTGAATCCACTCGTCCGGGTGCCACGCGTATCACGCCGGCCGAGGAACAAAACCGGGTCATTCCGGTCGTCACCGAGCTCGCCCGGCAGGGACTATGCCTGAGCATCGACACGCTCAACGCCGCGACGGCCCGCGCGGCTGCGAAAGCCGGAGCGAGCATCATCAACGATGTTTCCGGTGGGTTGGCCGACCCCGATATGGCCGCTGTCGTCGACGACACGGGCCTGAACTTTGTGGTCATGCACTGGCGTGCCCATGCCCAGCTGATGGACACCGTCACCGAGTATGACAACGTCGTCACTGATGTCATGGCCGCGCTGAGCGCCCGGGTGGACGTGTTGACCGCCGCCGGCGTCGCTCGCGAGCGCATTGTGCTCGACCCTGGTCTCGGCTTCTCCAAGAAGGCCGAGCACAACTGGCAGTTGATCAACCGGCTGGATGCCTTTGTAGCACTCGGGCTGCCGATCCTCGTCGGTGCCTCGCGCAAACGCTTTCTGGCGGACGTTCTGCCGGTCGGTACTCCGGTGCTGGACCGCGACCTACCGACAGCCGTGGTGAGCGTGTTGGCCGCACAGGCGGGCGTCTGGGCGGTGCGCGTCCACGACGTCGCCGGCACCCGCGCGGCACTCAACGTGCTGTCCTGCGCGCTGCAGTCGACGCCCTTGGCCGCCAATGAGTTGTCGGGCGGGGCGCCCCGTCCGACACAATGGAACCATGACTGATTCGATCACCCTCACTGGCCTGCGGGTGAACGCCCACCACGGTGTCTACGACTTCGAGAAGGAAAACGGCCAGGACTTCGTCATCGACGTGACCGTCTGGCTCGATCTGCTGCGGGCGGCGGCGAGCGATGACGTGAGCCAAACCATCCACTATGGCGAACTTGCCGAGGAAGTCACCGACGCAGCCAAGTACAACCCGGTCGACCTCATCGAAACCGTCGCCGAACGCATCGCCGCCGTCGTGCTGGCCCACCCACCGGCACTCAGGGTGCAGGTCACGGTGCACAAGCCGCAGGCTCCCATTTTGGTGCCCTTCACCGACGTGGCCGTGCAGATCACCCGGGTGCGTCCATGACAGGCGATCGAGTCGTTCTGGCCCTCGGGAGCAACCTCGGCGACCGGGCAGCGACGCTCGCGAGCGCCGTGCGGGATCTCGCCAACCTGCCTGGGGCTACGCTGGTCGCGGTGTCGCCGGGCTACGAATCGGCAGCCGTGAAACTCGACGGTGTTGACGAGCGCGCCCCGCGCTATCTCAACGCGGTACTCACGATCGATTACAGCGGCGACGCCTACGAGCTGCTCGACGCCGTCAACGCCATCGAGGCTGAGCACGGCCGGGTGCGCGCCGAGCGCTGGGGCGATCGCACACTCGACATCGACATCATCGCCTTCGGACAGCTGAGCATCGACGACGCGCGCCTCATCGTGCCGCACCCGCGCGCAGCGGAGCGCGACTTCGTGCTCGCCCCCTGGCACGACCTCGATGAGCAAGCCACCGTTCCTGGACGGGGTCTGGTGCGCGACCTCCTCGCCGCGACCGGTAATACCGTGCGGCGATCAGCGGATGCCGCCGCCCTCTGCCCGGCACCGGGAGCACCGCGATGAAGCGCTCGCACGCGACCGGGCTGCTCGCGGTGTTGCTCATCGGTCTCGTGATCGGCTTTCTGCTCGAGATTGCGTTTGCGGCATCCGGTGCCCCCATCGTCGTTCCACCGGTTACGCTGTCGCTGACGCTCATGCTGTTGGCGGCCGTCGTCGTGAGCCTGGCCTGGCGGGTGCGTCAGGGTAGCCGGCGTAAGGCGCTGCGCCGCATCGACCCGTTCTGGGCGATGCGCGTGGCCGTGCTGTCGAAGGCGACCTCACTAGCGGCGTCGGTGCTGCTCGGCGGTTCTCTCGGCATTGTGCTGTACATCCTGACCCGATCGGTGGTGCCAGCGGTCACCTCGCTCTGGCTCGCGATCGGCACGGCGATCGGCGCGGCCGTCATGCTGGCGGCCGGCCTCGTGGCCGAACACTTCTGCATCTTGCCGCCCGACGACGACACCAACACCGACGAGCCCGGAGGTACGTGTGCCTGATCCCGACGATTTGAACCCACCCGAACACGCGCAAGTCGAACCGTCGGAACGGCTTGACTTGGTCGGCGTAGGTGAGTGGAAGCGGGTTTCCCCGAAATACGTGCTGGTCGAGATCGTCGGCACTATTCTGTTCGGGGTCGTGGTCTGCGGTGGCGCCAGCCTGCTCTGGCTGCTGCTCGATGCGACCTGGGCGCTGTGGGTCGGCATCGCGGTGCTCCTGATGACGATCATCAACCTGGTGTTCGAACCTCGCCGGGTGCGCTCCATCGGCTATCTGCTGCGCGAGGATGATTTGCTCTTTCGCCGCGGCATCCTCTTTCAACGCTTTGTAGCGGTGCCCTACGGACGGATGCAGCTCATCGATATCACCCGCGGCCCGGTGGCTCGCTGGCTCGGTCTGGCCGACCTCAAGTTTGTGACCGCTGCGGCAACCGCCGGGGTCTCGATCCCCGGGCTGCCCGAAGCAGATGCCGAAAGCCTGCGCGACCGTTTGGTGGAGCTCGCCGAGATCCGCCGGGCGGGACTGTGAGCGAGCCCGCCGTTCCGGCACCGCTAGCGGCACCGCGTACCGACCACACCGACGGGCAGTGGCACCGTTTGCACCCCGCGACACCGCTGCTGCGCGGCGGCATTTTCATGGTCGCAGTGCTCGGATTCGTGATCGCAAACCTGCGCGAACGGCTCATCGACCTGTTCCTGGGCGAGGAGAACTATGGCGGCGACCCGATTGATGAGATCTACCAGCGGGGCGGCACCGGGTGGGCGCTGCTCATCATCGCCGGTGTGCTGCTGGTCATTATCGTCGCGTTCTACCTGTCTTGGCGCATGCACACCTTTCGCATCAACGGGGAAGTCGTCGAGGTGCGCAGCGGCCTCATCTTTCGCAGCAACCGCAAGGCGCGCCTCGACCGGGTGCAGGGAGTGAACCTGGCTCGGCCGTTGATCCCCCGACTGTTCGGAGCCGCCAGGCTCGACATCGCCGTGGCCGGCCAGGACGGCAACGTACAGCTGTCCTACCTCGGCTCGAAATTAGCGGATGACCTGCGCCGCGACATCCTGCACCTCGCCTCCGGCCTGCGGCAGGCCAGAGCGCCGGTGGTCGCTGCGGACGCCGTTGCACCACCAAACGACCCGGCCTTGACCGGCGACGACGCAGCCCCCACCCTGATCGGCCCACCCACCGCGCACTCGACCCTCGGCAACTTCGCCGCGGCGCGCTGTAACGAGTTTGTGGCCTCGGAGCTTGACCCCGACGCCGCCCCGCCGGAGTCGGTCGTGCGCATTCCGCCCGGACGGCTGATCGGGTCGGTCGTGCTCAGCGGGTTCACCGTTTTTCTACTTCTGGCCGGCATCGGACTGATCGTCAGCGTGATCGCCGGCAGTAGCGGCTGGGTGCTCGTGGCCGTTCTTCCCGGCCTGATCGGCAGCGTCGGCTACTACTTCTCCCGTATCACCAAGCAGCTGCGGTTCACGATTGCGGGCACGGCTGACGGCGTGCGGGTCGGCTTTGGGCTGCTTTCCACGAGCAGCCAGACCCTGCCTCCGGGGCGCATCCACGCCATCAAGGTGTCTCAACCCATTCTCTGGCGTCGGCTCGGCTGGTGGCAGATCAGCATTAACACGGCAGGGCACGCTGCCGGGGCCAGCGCGAACAATCCTACGAGCACGGTACTCCTGCCGGTCGGCACCTTCGCCGATGTCGAGAAGGTGCTCGAACTGGCTCTCCCGGGCTTCACCACCGATACCCACGGGGCGCTGGTCGAAAACGGCATGCTCGGCGGCCGCAGGGTTGATGTCGGCGTGGCCGATTTCTACAGCAACGCGCCACCGCGAGCGGTCTGGCTGCGACCCTTCTCCTGGTGGCGCACCGGCTGGGCCGTCTCGGGCAATGTCGCCCTGATCCGCCGCGGGGTGCTGTCCCGCGACCTGATCCTCATACCGCTCGCCCGTATGCAGGGTGTGAGCGTGAAGCAGGGCCCGATCAAGCGTCGGCTACGCCTCGCCTCGGCCGACCTGCTCGCGGTTGCTGGCCCGGTCACGGCGTCGCTCAGCGTCATCGACGTCGATGAAGCGCTCGTGCTTTTCAAATGGATGTCCACCTGCGCGGTCAGCTCAGCGCTGGCCGACACCAGCCACCGCTGGAGCCGGGCCGAGGAGGCCCCGCAGCCGGCAGCCGACCAGTACGGAGCGACAGAATGACCGGAAAGCCTGGCCGCCTCGGCGTCGGAATCATCGGAGCCGGCCACGTCGGCCCCATTCTCGGCGCGGCACTCGCGGGTGCCGGCCACGCGATCGTGGGCATCTCGGCGATCTCGCAGGCCAGCCGCGATCGGGCCGAAGCCATTCTGCCGCTCGTGCCGATTCTAACCGTGCCCGAGGTAGTCGAGCGCAGTGAGCTGGTCATCATCGCGGTGCCCGATGCGCAGCTGGAGAGTCTGGTGCAGGGTCTCGCCGTCACGAACACGTGGCACCCCGGCCAGATCGTGCTGCACACCTCTGCCCGCTATGGCACCGCGGTGCTCGCGCCCGCCCTGACGGCCGGGGCGATCCCGCTCGCCATCCACCCGGCCATGGCCTTCACCGGCACGAGCCTCGACCTGGCCCGGCTCACTGACAGCTATTTCGCGGTGACCGCGCCCGGCCCGGTGCTGCCGATCGGGCAGGCCCTCGCGGTAGAGATGGGCGGCGAACCGGTCATCGTCGCCGAGGGCGACCGCGCCAGCTACGCCGAGGCGATCGAGATCGCCACCGCGTTTTCCACGTCGATCGTCGAGCAGGCCACGCGGCTACTCGCTGGAATCGGGATGGAGCAGCCGGGAGCCGTTCTGGGCCCGCTGCTGCGCTCCGCGATGGAGAATGCCCTCGGGCACACGAGCCCGGAACGCCTCGACCTGGCCGGGCTGGACGAAATCGCGCCCAGGCAGCATCCGCTTGACGACGACCGGACAATCGAATGAGCACACCAGAAGTAATCAGCACCATCACCGCCCTGCAGCACAGGCTCGGCCAGGCCCAGCGCCGCTCGGCGTTGGTCGGCGGAGACACCCGCATCGTGCTCGTGCCGACCATGGGCGCCCTGCACGCCGGGCACCTCGCCCTGGTTCGACGGGCGCACGCGCTCGGCGAGATCGTGGTGGTGTCGATCTTCGTGAATCCGCTGCAGTTCGGCGCCGGTGAAGACCTCGAGCGGTATCCGCGCACCCTCGACGCCGACCTGGCCACCCTCGCCGACGAGAAGGTGCCGTTCGTGTTCGCGCCCAGTGCCGGCGAAATGTATCCAGACAGCGCGAACGGCACGCGGGTTACCGCTGGCCCGATCGGCAGCGCCTACGAGGGTGCAGCGCGCCCCGGCCACTTCGATGGAATGCTCACGGTCGTCGCGAAACTGCTGGGCATCGTGGCACCGGATACGGCGGTGTTCGGTCAAAAAGACGGCCAGCAGGTTTTTCTCGTGCAGAGCATGGTTGCTGACCTCAACCTGCGCAGTGCGATCGAGGTCGTCGAGACCGTGCGTGAGCCGAGCGGGCTGGCCCTCTCGAGCCGCAACCGCTACCTCGACGACGCCGAGAATACGGCGGCGCAAGCTCTGTTCGCCGGACTGAACGCGGCCGCGTTGGCCGCGTTGGCCGGACCCGTCGTCGCCGTCGCCGCCGCACACGCACGCATTGCCGCCCAGCCGCTGGTTAAACTGGACTATCTCGTGATCGTGCACCCGCAGACCTTTCTTCCGGTCGACGACGCCTATCGCGGGCCGGCCAGGATGCTCGTGGCCGCGCGGGTCGGCACCACCCGGCTGATCGACAACGTGCCGCTTGCCCTCGGGTAGGCGCAGCAGCATCCGCTTATTTCTGACCTGACAGCACCAACGGAGAACCGCATGAGCCAGAACACCCCGCCCGCCGCACACGACGATGCCGAGGGCTTTTCCGACGTGGAAATGAACGAGCAGAAGGCCGTGCGCCTCGGCAAACGCGACCGCCTGAACGCGCAAGCTCAGAGCCCGGCCGGCGGTGCTTACCCGGTGTCGGTTCCGGTGACCCACACCATTCCGGCCGTGCGCGCCGAATTCGGCCAGCTCGAAACGGATGCCACCACCGGCGTCATCGTCGGCCTGGCCGGTCGCATCGTGCACCTGCGCAACACCGGCAAGCTGTGCTTCGCCAGCCTGCAGAGCGGTGACGGCACCCGCATTCAGGCCATGGTCTCGCTCGCGGCCGTCGGGGATGAGTCGCTTGCCGCCTGGAAAGACCTGGTCGACCTCGGTGACCACCTGTTCGTCACCGGTGAGGTCATCTCCAGCCGCCGCGGCGAGCTGTCGATCATGGTCACCGACTGGCAGGTCGCCGCGAAGGCGCTGCTGCCGCTGCCCAACCTGCACTCCGAGCTCAGCGAAGAGACGCGGGTGCGCAGCCGCTACCTCGACCTGATCAGCCGCGAGCAGGCCCGAACCAACGTGCGCTCCCGGTCGAAGGCCGTCACGAGTCTGCGCAAGACGTTCACCGATCTGGAGTTCATCGAGATCGAGACCCCGATGCTGCAGGTCATGCACGGCGGGGCATCCGCTCGCCCATTTCAGACCCACAGCAACGCCTTCGACACCGAACTGTTTCTGCGTATCGCACCCGAGTTGTTTTTGAAGCGGGCCGTGGTCGGCGGCATCGACCGGGTCTACGAAATCAATCGCAACTTTCGCAATGAGGGCGCCGACTCCACCCACTCGCCCGAGTTCGCGATGCTCGAGGCCTATGAGGCGTACGGCGATTACAACTCCATCGCCGACCTCACCCAAAAGCTGATTCAGGATGCCGCGTTCGCGATCGCTGGATCGCACGTGGTCACCTGGGCCGACGGCACACTGTTCGACCTCGGCGGCGACTGGGACCGCATCGGCATGTACGACAGCCTGTCCACGGCGGCCGGCATCACGATCACGCCCGAGACGCCGCTTGCCGACCTCGTCGCGCTCGCCGATCGCGAAGGCATCGAGATCGACCACCCGATTCACGGCAAGTATGTCGAAGAGCTCTGGGAGCACTTCGTCAAGGGCGACCTCGTGCGTCCGACCTTCGTGATGGACTTTCCCATCGACACGAGCCCGCTCGTGCGCGGCCACCGTTCGGTGGCCGGCGTGGTCGAAAAGTGGGACCTCTACGTGCGCGGCTTCGAACTGGCGACCGGCTACTCCGAGCTCGTCGACCCAGTCGTGCAGCGTGAACGATTCATCGAACAGGCCAGCCTGGCCGCAGGGGGAGACCTCGAGGCCATGCACCTTGATGAAGAATTTTTGCGCGCGCTTGAGTATGGCATGCCACCGACCGGTGGCATGGGCATGGGCATCGATCGTATGCTGATGGCACTGACCGGTCTCGGCATCCGCGAGACGATCCTCTTCCCACTGGTGAAATAATGAGCTATCTTCCCAAAGATGAATTAGAGCCCGACAAGGGCGGGCGCAAACCGCCGTCGATGAACCGCATCGCGATCTGGGTGATCGTCGGTGGCATCGGCGTCTATTTTCTGGGCAGCGGCATCTTTGGACTGCTCACCAGGTAGCGGGTATCCCAGCCTTTACGCGTAGTCTGGAGGTGTGATTGAGAACTTCTGGGGTAACGCGCTCTTTTCGGTCGTACCCACCATTGCGCTTGGCCTCATTTTCTGGCTGATGATGCGCTCAATCCTGCGCGCTGACCGCACCGAACGTAAGGTATACGCCCAAATCGAAGCCGAAGAACGCGCCCGGCTCGGTCTCGACAAACCGGTCACCTAAGTTCGATGTTCGGCATTGATGGCGTGACCATCACTGTTCTGCTGGCCCTGATAGTCGATTTTTCCATTCGCATCGTAGCAATCATTGTCGTGCCACGGAATCGACGCCCGATGTCGGGCATGGCCTGGCTGCTGACCATTTTCTTCATTCCGTACCTCGGCGTGCTGTTGTTCCTGCTGATCGGTTATCGCACACTGCCGAAGAAGCGCCGGTTGATGCAGGATGAAATCAATAGGTTCATTCTCGACAGCACCGACGGAATGGATTTGGTGCAGCACGACCGCCCGTGGCCGAGCTGGCTCGAATCGGTCGTCGAACTCAACCGCAACCTCGGGGCGATGCCGCTCGTCGGCGATAACACGGCGAGCCTGATCAACGACTATCAACTGTCTTTTGACACCATGATCGCCGACATCGACCGGGCTCAGAAATACGTGCACGTTGAGTTCTACATTCTCTCGCTCGATCACACCACGGCGCCGTTCTTCGACGCGCTCGAGCGCGCCCACCGGCGTGGGGTCAGCGTGAGGGTTCTGCTTGATCACATCCAGTCCATGCGCAAGCCCGGTTTCACGCAGACCAAACGGCGGCTGACGGATGACGGTATCGCCTGGCACCTCATGCTGCCCGTACAGCCGTTCAAGGGCAAATGGCAACGGCCTGATCTGCGCAATCACCGCAAACTGCTCGTGGTGGACGGCCTGGTCGGCTTCATGGGGTCGCAGAACATCATCGACCGCTCGTACAACATGCGCCGAAACATCCGTCGTGGCCTGCAGTGGAAAGACTTCATGACCCGGCTGGAGGGCCCGATCGTGTCTGGGCTCAACGCGATCTTCATCACCGACTGGTACAGCGAGACCAACGAGCTGCTCACCCGCGATATCGAGCCGGTGCATCCGCGGCCGGTGACGGATGCCCTCGACTGCCAGGTCGTTCCGAGCGGCCCCGGGTTTCGCGGCGAGAATAACCTACGCCTGTTCCTGGCACTGTTGTACTACGCGCAGGATCGCATCATCATCACCAGCCCGTACTTCGTGCCGGATGAGTCGGTCATGTACGCCATCACGACCGCGGTGCAGCGCGGACTGCACGTGGAGCTGTTCGTCTCCGAGATCGGCGACCAGGCCGTGGTCTATCACGCCCAGCGCTCGTATTACGAGGAACTGCTGACCGCCGGCGTGCATATCTACATGTACAAGGCGCCGTACATTCTGCACGCCAAGCACTTCACGATCGATGATGAGGTCGCAGTCGTCGGCTCGAGCAACATGGACCAGCGTTCCTTCAGCCTCAACATGGAGGTGTCGCTCATGGTGCGCGGCCCGTCGTTCGTGCGCAACCTGCGCACCATGGAAGACGAGAACCGACGCAACAGCCGCGAACTCACCCTCGAGGAGTGGCGCAAGCAGCCGCTGCGCTCGACCATCCTCGACAACCTCGCCCGGCTGACCTCCGCGGTGCAGTAGCGCCGGTAGCAAAACGGATGCTGCGCGCAGGGCGTGCGCGCAGCATCCGTCACTCTGTCTGCATCATCACGCCTACGGCGAACAAACACGCGCGAGCGGCGCAGGCTGGCTACTCTCGATGTAACGGCACCAACTGCCCTGGCGCCAAGGGAGCGATCACATGTTTGAAAGATTTACCGACCGAGCTCGTCGCGTCGTCGTTTTGGCCCAGGAAGAGGCCAAGATGCTCAACCACAACTACATCGGCACCGAGCACATTCTGCTCGGGCTGATCCACGAGGGTGAAGGCGTCGCCGCGAAGGCTCTGGAGAGCCTCGGCATCTCGCTGGACGCCGTGCGCGAGCAGGTTCAGGACATCATCGGCCAGGGGCAGCAGCAGCCCACCGGTCACATCCCCTTCACGCCTCGGGCGAAGAAGGTTCTCGAGCTAAGCCTGCGCGAAGCGCTGCAGCTCGGTCACAACTACATCGGCACCGAGCACATTCTGCTCGGCCTTATTCGCGAGGGCGAGGGCGTCGCCGCTCAGGTTCTGGTGAAGCTCGGCGCCGACCTCAACCGCGTGCGCCAGCAGGTCATCCAGCTCCTCTCCGGTTACCAGGGCAAGGAGCAGGTCGCCGTCGGCGCTAACGAGCAGGCGGCCAACACGGCCGGCAGTCAGGTGCTCGACCAGTTCGGTCGCAACCTCACCCAGATGGCCCGCGACAACAAACTCGACCCGGTCATCGGGCGCGAGAAAGAAATCGAGCGGGTCATGCAGATCCTCTCGCGTCGCACCAAGAACAACCCCGTGCTGATCGGTGAGCCCGGCGTCGGCAAGACCGCCGTCGTCGAGGGGCTCGCCCAGGCGATCGTCAAGGGCGATGTGCCCGAGACGCTCAAGGACAAGCAACTCTACTCGCTCGACCTCGGCTCTCTCATCGCCGGCAGCCGCTACCGCGGTGACTTCGAAGAGCGACTGAAGAAGGTCACCAAGGAGATCCGCACCCGCGGCGATATCATCGTCTTCATCGACGAGATCCACACCCTGGTCGGTGCGGGCGCCGCCGAGGGAGCCATCGACGCCGCGTCGATCCTCAAGCCGTTGCTCGCTCGCGGTGAGCTCCAGACCATCGGTGCGACCACCCTTGACGAGTACCGCAAGCACTTCGAAAAAGATGCTGCGCTCGAGCGCCGCTTCCAGCCGATCCAGGTGAACGAACCGTCGCTGCCGCACACCATCAACATCCTCAAGGGACTGCGCGACCGCTACGAAGCGCACCACAAGGTTTCGATCACCGACGGTGCCCTCGTAGCCGCGGCGAACCTTGCTGACCGCTACGTCTCCGACCGGTTCCTGCCGGACAAGGCCATCGACCTGATCGATGAGGCCGGCGCCCGCCTGCGCCTATCGATCCTGTCGAGCCCCCCGGAGCTGCGCGAATTCGACGAGAAGATCGCCGTAGTTCGTGCCGCCAAGGAACTCGCCATTGAAGAGCAGGACTTCGAGAAGGCCGCCGGACTGCGCGACGAGGAGAAGAACCTTCTTGGCGAGCGTCTGCGCTTGGAGAAGAAGTGGAAGTCCGGCGACGTCAAGACCACCGCGGTGGTCGACGAAGGCTTGATCGCCGAGGTTCTGGCCCAGGCCACCGGCATTCCGGTGTTCAAGCTCACCGAGGAAGAGTCCTCGCGGCTGGTCTTCATGGAGAAGGCTTTGCACCAGCGCGTCATCGGTCAGGAAGAGGCCATCTCGGCGCTCGCCAAGACCATCCGTCGCACCCGGGCCGGCCTGAAGGACCCGAAGCGTCCCTCTGGTTCCTTCGTCTTCGCCGGCCCCACCGGTGTCGGCAAGACGGAGCTCGCCAAGGCACTCGCCGAGTTCTTGTTCGACGACGAGGCCGCCATGATCTCGCTCGACATGAGTGAGTACGGCGAGAAGCACACCGTGTCGCGCCTGTTCGGTGCGCCTCCCGGATTCGTCGGCTTCGAAGAGGGCGGTCAGCTCACCGAGAAGGTGCGGCGCAAGCCGTTCTCCGTGGTGCTGTTCGATGAGATCGAAAAGGCTCACCCCGACATCTTTAACTCCCTGCTCCAGATTCTGGAAGAGGGTCGGTTGACGGATGGTCAGGGTCGCGTGGTCGACTTCAAGAACACCGTCATCATCATGACTACCAACCTCGGCACCAAGGACATCTCGGGCGGACCGGTCGGCTTCCAGCTGGAAGGCGACAGCACCACCGGGTACGAGCGTATGGCCGGCAAGGTCAAGGACGAGCTGAAGAAGCACTTCAAGCCCGAGTTTCTCAACCGCGTGGACGAGGTCATCGTGTTCCCGCAGCTGACCAAGCCTGAGCTGCTGCAGATCGTCGACCTGTTCATCAAGCGTCTCGGCGTGCGTCTGCTCGACCGCGACATGACCGTCGAGGTCACCGTCCCGGCCAAGGAACACCTGATCGAGGTCGGATTCGACCCGACGCTCGGTGCTCGTCCGCTGCGTCGCGCCATCCAGCGCGAGGTGGAAGACCGCCTGTCGGAGAAGATCCTGCAGGGCGAGCTCAACGCCGGTGACCACGTGCACGTGGACTTCGTCGAGGGCAAGCTTGTCTTCACCACGACGACCCGGGCAGAGTCGGTCGGCGTCGGAGTGAACACTGCAGCCGCAGTCGGCACCGGTCCGGCCACCCCCGACCTGGCTATCACTAGCGACTAGCAGTTCCAGCGCTAGTTTCAACAGAAGGGCCCGGCAGATGCGTCTGCCGGGCTTTTTCTGTGCCCTCACTAGACTGGTGGTTTGATCCTGAAACAGCCACATGAGAGGGCCGATCGGCGTGACCGTAGTGCAGCAGACCGCACCTGAACAACCCGAACTGGAGTATTCGGTGCGCCGCGCTCGCACGAGTGACGTTCCCGGCATCGAAGCGCTGGTCGAGCCGCTCGTACAGCAGCGCATTCTCCTCGGCAAGGACCGGGTCGTGTTCTACGAGGCGGTGCAGGAGTTTCGGGTCGCCGTCGACTCGTCCGGTACCCTGATCGGTTGCGGCGCGCTGCACGTCATGTGGGAAGACCTCGGCGAGGTGCGCACCCTGGCCGTCGACGCGACATGGCTTGGCCGCGGCGTCGGCTACACGATGATGCAACGCCTCGAAGCGGATGCCCAGGGCCTCGGCCTGAGCCGACTGTTCTGCCTCACCTTCGAGGTCGGCTTCTTCACCCGCAACGGCTTCAGCGACATGGGTACCGAAACCGTTGATCCGACCGTCTACGCCGAACTCGTGCGGTCGTCCGATGAGGGCGTCGCCGAGTTTCTCGACCTGGCTCGGGTGAAGCCGAACACGCTCGGCAACACCCGCATGGTGAAACGCCTGACTCGTTCCTGAACCGGCGGAATTCTGCGTGACCGGCCCGATCGTGGCTATCTGTGCTGCGTGGCGCCGATTTCAGCTGCGCATACGAGCAAAATGAGCGGAGTTTACCCCCCGGTCATGGGCCGTCACTAGGCTGCGAACTATTGCACCGACCGGCACCACATCACGGGAGCAAACCCCCGGGTGCAATGAGACCACCATCGTTCAATGAATGAGGAGATCCATGTCATCCGCCGTTCGCAGCCGCTCGAGGCTGGTTTTAGCCACACTTCTGGGGGTAAGCCTCGCGGCCGCTCCGATCATTGCCGTACCGGCCAGCGCCAATACCGCCGGCACCGGAGTCGTCATCAACGAGGCCTACTTCAACGGGGGCAGCTCGGGCGCGACCTATCTGAACAAGTTCGTCGAGCTGTACAACCCAACCGATGCCGACGTCTCGCTTGTCGGCACGTCGGTTCAGTATCGCTCGGCCACCGGAACGTCGAACCCGACCGGGGTCGTCGCCCTCACCGGCACCATTGCCGCCGGCGGCTACTACCTCGTACAGGGAAGCTCGAACGCCGCCAATGGCGCGGTACTGCCGACACCGGATGACTCCTTCGGCACCTCCTTTGCCGCTGGCTCCGGCACGATCTTCTTCGCCAACCAGTCCACGGCGCTGACCGCACCAGCCACGGGCTCGCTCACCGGGCAGGCCGAAATTCTGGACCTAATCGGCTACGGCAGCTCGAACACGTTTGAGGGAACGGTAGCAGCCAACGCATCCGTTACGACGTCGGTGAACCGCACTAACTTCTCTGACACCGACGTCAACGCCGCCGACTTCAGCTCGGGCGAGCCCACGCCGACGAACACGGCCGGCGAGACCGGCAGCCCGGTCGTACCAGACCCCGAACCGACTCCGGTACCCGACCAATTGACCGCGATCAACGCGATCCAAGGCACGACCGACGCGAGCCCGCTGGCCGGAACCGTCATCAAGACGTCGGGTGTCGTCACGGCCGCCTACCCGACCGGCGGCTTCGACGGGTTCTACCTGCAGACCGCTGGGACCGGTGGCGACGTTGACTTTGCAAGCCATACCGCATCGCATGGTGTTTTCGCGTACTCCAACTCGGCAACCGCGAACGTGCAGATCGGCGACCACGTACAGGTCGTGGGCACCGTCGTCGAATTCTTCGGCATGACCGAGGTGACCTTCGGCACCGTTGATGATGTCGTCCAACTCACCGACCCCGCTGTGTCGGTGACACCGGCTACGGTCTCGTTGCCCACCAGTATGCAACAGCGCGAAACCCTCGAGGGCATGCTGATCGCGCCCCAGGGCGACTTCACCGTCACCAACAACTACACGACCAACCAGTACGCCGAGATCGGCCTCGCCGCCGGAACGACACCCCTGGTGAACCCGACTGTGGCGGCACTGCCCGGCTCGGCCGAGTACACGGCGGCCATCGCGGCCAACGCCGCACGTGCAGTGACCCTCGATGACGGTGCGAGCACGAACTTCCTCTCCAGTACCAACCAGGGAACCCCGGTGCCGTACCTCACCGTCGCCGATCCCCTGCGCATCGGTGCGGCCGTGACCTTCAGCAAGCCCGTGATCTTCGACTACCGCAACGCCGCGTGGAAATTCCAGCCCACCGCGGCGCTGACCGCCGCAAACGCCGCCACGGTTCAACCGGCTACGTTCGCCAATACGCGAACGGATGCTCCCGAAGACGTGGGCGGGGACATCCGTCTCGCGAGCTTCAACGTCTTGAACTACTTCTCCACCGTCGGTGATTCCCTTTCCGGTTGCTCGTATTACAACGACCGGGCCGGGAACCCGATCACCGTGCGAAGCGGATGCGACGCCCGCGGCGCCGCGAACACCGTCAACTTCGAACGGCAGCAGGCCAAGATAGTCTCGGCCATCAACGCCCTCGACGCCGACGTTGTCTCGCTTGAGGAGATCGAGAACTCGGCCGCTTTCGGCAAGGACCGCGACGACGCCCTCGCCAACCTGGTAAACGCCCTCAACGTAGCGGTCGGCAGCACGGTCTGGGCTTTTGCGGCCTCTCCCACTGAGCTTCCCGCCAACGAAGACGTCATCCGCACCGCCTTCATCTACAAGGCCGGTACGGTCGAAACCGTGGGAGGATCCAAGATCCTCACCGGTTCCGCGGCCTTCAGCAACGCTCGCCAGCCACTCGCCCAGGCCTTCGCGCTGGTCGGTGACACGGACAGCTCGTTCCTCGCCATCGTCAACCACTTCAAGTCGAAGGGCTCAGGTACCGGCGTCGACGCCGACATGAATGACGGTCAGGGTGCCTCGAACGCCTCCCGGGTGAACCAGGCCATCGCCCTCGTTGACTTTGCCAGCGGGCTGAAAACCAGCACGGGCATCGACCGGGTGTTTCTCACGGGTGACTTCAATGCTTACGACCTGGAAGACCCGATCAGGGTGATCACCGACGCCGGGTATATCAACCAGGGTGCCAAGACTGGCGAGTACAGCTATGCCTTCGGCGGTACGGTCGGTTCGCTCGACCACGTGTTCGCTTCGCCCGAAGCGGATGCCACGGTGAACGACGTCGACATTTGGAACATCAACTCCGTTGAATCGGTGGCCCTTGAATACAGCCGCTATAACAACAACGTGACCGACTTCTACGTTGCCGACGCGTTCCGTTCCTCCGACCACGACCCGGTCGTGCTCGGACTCAACCTGGCCACGCCCACCGCGGTGGAGCTCAACCTGCTCAACATCAACGACTTCCACGGACGCATCGACGCCAACACCGTCAAGTTCGCCGGAACCGTCGAGCAGTTGCGGGCCGAGTACGGCGACGCGAACTCGCTGTTCCTCTCGGACGGTGACAACATCGGCGCGTCGCTCTTCGCGTCGGCGTCGCAGAACGATCAGCCCACCATTGACGTGCTCAACGCCCTCGGTCTCGCAGCCTCGGGCGTGGGCAACCACGAGTTCGATCAAGGCTTTTCCGACCTCACCGGTCGAGTGGCCGATGCTGCCAACTTCGACTATCTCGGGGCCAACGTCTACAACGTGGGAACAGAGACTCCCGCGATGCAGGAGTACGCCCTCCTCGACGTGGCGGGCATCACCGTGGGAGTGATCGGCGCAGTGACGGAGGAGACCCCCACCCTGGTCTCGCCCAATGGTATCGCCAGCCTCAGCTTCGGCGACCCCGTCGAAGCGGTCAACCGCGTTGCGGCCCAGCTCACCGACGGCGACCTGACGAACGGCGAAGCGGATGTCCTGATCGCTGAGTACCACGAGGGTGCCGGCGCTGGGACTCCCGACGGCGCAACGCTCGAGCAGGAACTCGCAGCCGGCGGGGCCTTCGCGAGCATCGTGAATGAGACCTCGGCCGAGGTCGATGCGATCTTCACTGGTCACACGCACAAGCAGTATGCGTGGGACGCCCAGGTACCCGGAGCGGCCACCGGCGTCACGCGCCCGGTGCTGCAGACGGGCAGCTACGGCGAGAACATCGGCCAAGTCGTGCTCAGCTATGACGTGGCCTCCGGCGACACCACCACGGTGAAGAACCGCAACGTGGCCCGCTCGATCGTTGCCGATGCCGACCTCGTGGCCGCGTACCCGCGCGTCACCGAGGTTCAGACCATCACCAATGCCGCGTTGGCCGAGGCCGCGATCCAGGGCAATGTGCCCGTGGGTTCGGTCACCGCCGACATCACTAGGGCGTGCCTCGGCGGAGTCGCGCCGTGCGCCGAAAACCGCATGGCGCCATCCGCTCTGGGGACGCTCGTGGCAAACTCGCTTCGCGCATCGCTGGCCGACCCCACCATCGGCGGCGCCCAGATCGGTGTCGTCAACCCCGGTGGGATGCGCGCAGACCTCTCGCTCGCACCCGATGGTGTCGTCACCTACGCCGAGGCGAACGGGGTGCTGCCATTCCTGAACAACCTCTGGACGACGAGTCTTACCGGCGCGCAGTTCAAGACTGTGCTCGAGCAGCAGTGGCAGACCAACGCCGATGGCACCATTCCCAGCCGTCCGTTTTTGCAACTCGGTCTGAGCGACAACGTGAACTACACGTTTAACGCGTCAAGAGATACCGGAAGCCGCATCACGGGCATCTGGATCGACGGCGCCCAGATCGATCCGGCGCAGTCCTACCGCATCGGTTCGTTCAACTTCCTGCTCACCGGAGGCGACAACTTCCGTGAGTTCAAGAACGGAACGAACACCCGTGATTCCGGCCTCGTCGACCGTGATGCCTGGATCTCCTACATCCAGGCCAACAGCCCGTTGTCACCGTCGTTCAAGGCCAACCAGGCTTCGATCACCGGCGCCCCCACGGCCGCAGTCAACCTGGGTGATACGATCACCTTCACGGTGGGCAGCCTCAATATCACCTCGCTCGGCGCCCCGAAGAACACCCAGCTCGCGCTGAGCTGGTCGGGCACCGACGTGGGTACGGCATCCGTTGATTCGACGGGCACGGCCACGGTCACCGTGACGGTGCCGGCCGACGCCGTGGAGAACAGCGTTCTCGAGATGACCGCGGTTGAATCGGGCACCATTGTGCGCCTCGCCATCGCGGTTGCCGTGAGCGCCGAACCGGGAGATGCGCCCACCGCAGCCCTGGAGAAGGAGCTCACCAAGAAGCTGCGGAACGCGATCGACACCGACCAAAACTCCTATCGGGCCGGTGACATGGTCGTTGTCGAGGTCGGAGTGCAGCACGCCGGAGAGTACGTGTCGGTGTGGGCCTATGACAAGAAAAAGGCCGCCAACCTCGGCGGCTGGTTACTCGTCAGCGCAGAGGGCACGGTGAGCGTCACGCTCGCCGACGGCCTCAAGCACGGCAAGTACAGCGTCTCCGCGCAGAATGCTAACGGTGACCTAATCGGCTGGACCGACGTCACTGTTGAACACGCCAAGAAGGCCCCGAAGCCGCCGAAACCAGGGCACCGCTAGGGCACGGTTATCGCAGGGGCCCGCTCGCACCGTTTCGGTTGCGGGCGAGCCCCTGCGTGTTCCGGCGGCAATTGCTGCCGACACGCACGCCATTGCCAGCTTCCGGCTCCGAACATCAATAACCTTGGGGCATGTCGTCGATCAAGCAACCGGTCGGCCGCCAGTCCAGCAAAGTCTACCGGCGCCGACGTTTCGTAGTGGGGCTCGGCGTGCTTGCCGTGCTCGTGATCCTCTTTCTTATCATCGTGCAACCGGGGGTGAGCAAGAGCGACGCCGACTCCCCGAAAAAGCCAGGCGCAGCCACGACCGAGACGGCCACACCAACGGATGCCGCCACCGCCATTCCCGAGGTCACCACCGCCGTCGATGGCTCGGCCTGCGACCCGTCCGCGGTTGCGGTCGCGGCCATCACCGACGCCACGAATTACGCGACCGGCGTGTTGCCGCAGCTGTCGCTGAGTCTGACCAACATTGGCACCACTGCTTGCGTTATCAACGCCGGCAACGCCCAGCAGGTGTTCACCGTGATGAGTGGTGAAGACGTCTATTGGACCTCGACCGATTGCCAGACTAATCCGATCGACGCCGAGGTGACACTCAAGCCCGGTGTGGTCATGCCGCTCGCAACCCCGATCAGCTGGGATCGCACCCGCTCGGCCGTTGACACCTGCCAGACCGAGACCCGCACCGCGGTTCCGGCCGGCGGGGCGTCATACTACCTGCACGTGACCGTGGACGGCATCGAAGCGGCCGACCCGGCGTTGATGATTCTGAACTAGGAGTCGGCGGAACAGTACGTAACGCCGGAAGGACTGCGCCACGTCGTCCCCACTGCTTCAAGGTGACCCGGGGTTTCCGGCGCAGCGTTCCGAAGGCCGCGCCGCACCGGGCCGAGCGTGGGGCGGGTATCCGTTCGCTCGTGGCATGCGCTGCCAGCTGGGCGTGTTCGGCTGTGCCTGATTGAATGAATGGGTGACCGATACGACTGCCAACACCCGTTCCGAGGCGCTCGCCGCCGCTCTGGCGGCGCAAGACGTCGTCGCTGTCGCCTATGCGCTGCGCAACGATTACATGATCGTGCCGCAACTCGTCGTCAACGGGGAGGCAGCGCAGGTGCGGGTCTTCGGCCGCGAAGGCTCCGACAAGCGGATGCTGCTGCTCTTCTCGGCCGCCGACAACTACGCGCGTGTGGTGCCCGACGATCCGAATCCGCGGGTCATGGTCTGCGACGGCCAGTGGCTGCGGGAATTTCTCACCGTGCATGCCGCTACCCTGGAAATGGTGTTCTTCGACATCGCCGGGCCGAACGTGATGCAGGCCGCTCCGGCCGATCTGCTCAAGGCGCTGAGCCCCGAACTCGGCCAGAGCGACGCCGACTGAGGCCTCGCCCGGGCACGCGGCAGCGCATCAGGCAGGCGTCAGTTGAACCGCCTGGTGTTCAGGCGCAAGCACAGCGCACCGAGCCTGCACCCTCTTTTCGGGCAGCGCTCATCTACGGTCGCGTATGGGCGGGGTGGTTGGCCGAGTCTAGAACGCCCGATCGAGTTCGGCGTCGCGTGGGCTGCGGCTGGTTCCGAGCGCGAGAGCAACCGCCGCGTGGATCGACCCGCAGGCGGCGTCGATTTGGGTGGTGAACCCGAGGCGCACGGCTTCGTTCACGCGTTGCTTCGACATGAGCGCCCCGCGCACTTCGCCCGCGAGGCTGATCTCACCGAAGGCAACCACATTGTGAGCGACTGCGAGTCCGGTGAACGCCGACGCGATGGCTAGCGCAATCGCGAGGTCGGCGGCCGGTTCGGTGAGACGGATTCCGCCGACCGTCGACACGTAGACATCCTTGGTGGAGAGCTTCATGCCGGCGCGCTCCTGCAGCACGGCGAGCAACATGGCGACGCGGGCTGAGTCGACGCCGCTCGTGACCCGACGTGGGTTCGGCGCCTGAGTGTCGGTTACAAGCGCCTGCACCTCGACCGGCATGGCCCGTCGGCCCTCCAACGCGACGGTCACGCAGGTGCCGTCGACCGGATCGGTGGCCCGACTGAGGAACAGGCCGCTCGGATCGGGCACCTCTGCGATGCCGTCGCCGGTCATTTCGAAGCAGCCGACCTCGTCGGTGGGCCCAAATCGGTTCTTGAGCGCGCGAATGAACCGCAGCGAGGTCTGTCGGTCGCCCTCGAACTGGCAGACCACGTCGACCAGATGCTCAAGCACGCGTGGCCCCGCAATCGAGCCGTCCTTGGTGACGTGACCGACGAGCAGCACCGGAAGGTTGCGGTCTTTCGCCACCCGAATGAGAGTGGATGCGACTTCCCGCACCTGGCTGGGCATGCCCGGTGAGCCGTCGGAAAGTGCGCTCGAGACGGTTTGCACCGAGTCAATTATGATGAGTTCGGGCTTCACCGCGTCGATCTGGCCGAGGATGACCCCGAGGTCGGTTTCGGCCGCGATATAGAGCTCGGGTTCGAGTGCATTGGTGCGTTCGGCGCGCAGCCGCACCTGGCTCACCGATTCTTCGGCGCTGACGTAGAGCACGCGGCTCTTGGCAGCGGCGGCTTTCGACGCGACCTCGAGCAGCAGCGTGGACTTGCCGACGCCGGGCTCACCGCTGAGCAGAATCACCGAGCCGGGCACGATGCCGCCGCCGAGCACCCGGTCGAACTCGTTGATTCCGGTCGGCCAGTGAGCGGCGGCATCGGTTTCAACGTGGGTGATGGGACGGGCGACACCATCGCCGACGAGCGTGATCGCCTTGAGCTTACGAGTGCTGCCAGCGGTCTGGCCGGCATCGACGACGGTGCCCCACTGCTGGCATTCGCCGCAGCGGCCCGCCCATTTCAGGGTGGTCCAGCCGCACTCGGAGCAGCGGAAAGAAGATACGGATTTTGCCATATTTTGAGCCTAGCCGCGGCCACCGACAGTCGACTCTGCGCGGGACGCTGGCTCTAGTCAGCGTCCTGGTGCCGCGGGTCGGCGGCCGATAACCGGTGGGCGGCATTGGCGCTGACCGCCGGGAGGAACGCCTCGGCCCAGGAGCGGTAACCGCGGTCGTTGGGGTGGAACAGATCCTTGGCGACGTGGGTCAGAATGCTGCGAAAGCCGGCCCGTTTGGTCGTAGAGTGCAGCGGAACCACCGCCAGTTCGTGCTCGGCGGCAACGCGGCGAATGATCTCGTTGGCAACGGCGACTTTGACCTCGTTGTGCGGCAGATGAAAGCAGGGCAGGTCGGCGACGAGGGCATGCGGCGGCAGTGCGGCGAACACTGTTCGGATGCCGGCTTCAAACGCCACGGAGTTCCACAGGGCGATATCGTTGGCGCCGATCGCGACCGTAACGAGGTCGGCCTCCAGCTTGGCGAAGCGGGGAAGCTGGTCGCGTACGGCCAAAGCCACGGTTGCGCCTGAAACGCTGAGATTGACAACGCGTACCGTCTGGCCGGTCGCCAGGCGCACGTGATCGGCGAGCACGCCGACGTAGCTCTTGTTCGGGCTCGACGCCCCGATACCCTGGGCGGCACTGTCGCCGATCGCGACGTAGAGCAGCTCGCCCGACTGCTTTGCGTGGTCACGCCACCAGGCTGAGTGTCCCGGCAGGGTCTCGTTGAGAATGGCCCTCTGCTGTTCCAAGTCGCGGCGCCACCAGGTCGTGGCCAGCACGATGCCGCCCGCGAATACAGCGACGGCGGTAGCCATGGCAGAGCGGATGCGTTGGGTCGGTGAGGTCACCCGCTGAGGCTACTCCGCGGCATCCGTGTGTCTGCTGCATGTTTGCCGATTCGCGTCGGACCTCAGTCTCTACTAAGATCGACGGCGGTACCGTGTCCGAGCGGCCGAAGGTGCGACTCTCGAAAAGTCGTGTGGGGGAGACTCCACCGTGGGTTCAAATCCCACCGGTACCGCCACGAAAAACCCCCTACATCCCAGTGTTTCACTGGGGAGTAGGGGGTTTCGTTTTGCCCGGATGGTCGTTTTGCCCACATTTTGCCCACACTTCAAAAAGTTTTGGACATAGAAAACACTCTGCATCGTGATCACAAGGAGGTTTCGGGCCGGTCCAGTTCGCGTCGATTGCGCCAGTGAATGCTCGAGAATTCGGTTTCTTTCGGCATCCCGGATCGGCAGAGCGGTCGTTCCCCGCGTTGCTGGTGAGCTGGTTGAAACTAGACGGAAGTCGAACCAAACGTCGTCGTGGAACGCGTGCGCGCTTCGTCGAGGGCGTTGCCGACGCGATCCAGGTCATCGTCGAAGAGGTCGGCATAGGTATCCAGTGTCATCGCGGCGGACGAGTGCCCCAACATTCGCTGAACGGCTTTCACGTTTGCGCCGGCCGAAATCGCCAGACTTGCCGCCGTGTGCCGGAGGTCATGACGGGTGATCGACGGAAAATTGGGATCGTCGATCTGACACTTCTTGAGCGCCGCCATCCACCAGCCGCGGCGGCTATCTGGCGGTCGAACGAACGCGATGCCAGTGCCGAAGACCAGGCTGTTTGCCGCTTTGCCGGTACATAATTCCTTCAGTGGGGCCGAGAGAAATCCTGGAAAGGGGACGCTGCGGGACTCGTGCGACTTGGGTGTGCCGAGCACGAAGGCCCCGCCCACACCCACAGCATTCAGATGCACGTTTGCTCGTCGGCGGGTAAAGTCGAGGTCTTTGACTCGAAGTGCTGTCATCTCACCCCAGCGGAGGCCGGTATACGCGAGGAATTCGACCATTGTGCTGTTCCTTGGACAGTGGCTGGCCAAGAGAGCAACCTGTTGGTGGGATAGGTAAATATGTTCCTTGCCCACTTTTCGAGGGAGCTTCACGCCGCGCGCAGCGTTGGACAGCACGCGGCGGTCACGTACCGCTACGTCGAGGATCGAGGCCAAGACTCCATAGGCGCGCAGCACAGATGTAGGGCTCATCTTTCGCACGAGATGCATATCCGTGACCCACGTTTGCACGTCGCTGTAGCGCACGTCTGCGACCGGTATTGCCGCCCACCGCGGCGCTACGTGCAGGCGCCAAGCAATTTCAAGAGGCCGAGCAGAAGATGCCTTCAGATGACCCCGGTGCGTCAGCCAATCGTCACCCAGCCGCCCAATTGTGATGCGCCCGGTCGAGACGTCGACAAACTCGCCACGCGACTTCGATACCTCCGTCGACGCGAGAAAACGCTCAGCCTCAAGTTTGGTTCTGAAGCCTCGCTTATCGGTTTGCGAACGATCAGGTTTGCGATACCGCACACGGTAACGCTTGCCGGAGGCTGTCTCGTACGCCGAAATCGTTCCCATGACCTCACCTCGGGATCCTCAATGATCGTGATTCTAGACTCACTCTCCTCGCACCCACCGACATCTCGATGGTGCGCTTAGCCGCCCCAACCTTCGAGGTCCCAGCCGGCAGTCATTCGGCCCGGACTTATCGGTCTACTTGACCCATCCTTCGAGGTCCCAGCCCGCGTCGGTGAGATAGCTGCTGATCTGGTCGATGCGCCGGTTTGCCTCGGCAAGTCGTTCCTGGGTGGTGTCCCAGATCGCAGGACCGGTGTTGACCTCGCCGGGCGGGGTAAGTTCTGCCTCGATGACCATGTTGGTGGTGAGACGGTGGCGCTCGCGCAGGCTGGCGAGGAGTTCGCGCATGGCCTCGAGTTGGGAGCGTTCGGTGCGTTCGGTGAGGTCACGCCACCGGTAGGTGCCATTCGTTTCCCCGGAGATCCAGGCATCGAATTCAGCGACGGTCATGCCCGCGAAGGTATCGCTGAGGTTGACCAGGTCGAGCGGGTCCTGTGGGCGTCCGATCGGTGCCAGGAGAAAGACCGGTGGAACTCGTAGGGCGTGGGAGATGTTCAGGAGCTGACTGACCGAGAGGTCCTGTTTGCGGCCGGCCTCGAGATTTTGCAGGATCGCCTCGGTGACGTTGCCGCCGGGCATGAGGTCGGCGAGGTCCTTGGCGGAGCGGATGCCGTGCCGTTTCCGGATGGCTTGGATCCGCTCGCCAATTCCGGACTGCCTCACAAAACCTGTCATGTCGACACCGTACAGGGATTGACCCTTGTCAAACAGTCAGAAGCGTTTTATTGTGATCGCAACACGAGATAATAAGTGTCTCGTGTCAACGAAGGGAAATAGTGATGAGTGAAGAATTCGTTCTCCCGATTGTCGCGGCGGAACTGACCGGTCTGACTGTCGGCGGCCTGGCTCAGCTGCGCTATAACGGCCGCGGTCCCCGGTTCTACAAGCCGACCCCGAAGAAGGTTCTCTATAAGAGGTCCGAGATCATCGCCTGGGTCGAGGCGAGCGCCCAAGTGCAGACCGGCGAACCCGCCCTCGTGGCACGGTGAGGCCGCTCTTCCTGCTGCCAGCGCCAAAAAGGCGGGCCGGTGGCAGGCCAAAGGAAAAGCCCCGGGTTGCACCCCGGGGCAGAGATCGAACACCCGCAAAGGATCTGATCTATGACCAGAGTACTGAAATTCTGCCAACTCGCAACGCTTCGCACCCGACCTGGTGGGTGAAAGCGCTGTGGGCCTCTATGCGGCGAAGGGTGCCGTTCTCGTGGCTGCACGATTGGGTCTGGGGCACGCGGCGACCCGTCTGCTGCTGCACATGGCGCTGGAAAGCTGGGACGACACCGACAACCCCGGCAATCAACCGCCACGCCGGTACTTCGCATCCCGCGAATCATCGGCGATCGCCCTGGGCTATCTGGCTCCTGACAACGGATCAGAGTCTGCATATCACTCGGTCAAACGGGCGATTGCAGAACTCGTCGCCAGCGGCGCTATCGAGAGAGTCAGCTCAGGCCATCGGGGCCACAACGCCGAGTTCAATCTGCTCGTCGATAGCAGAAAACCGGGCGGTCACCGAGGGTATGAAACTAACGTCATTCCGATGCTTCGGCGCGGAAGTTTGGGGGCCGGTGAACGGCCCCCGTAGGGGGCCGTTTAGCGTACCGATAGGGGGCCAGATCTGGCCCTATAGGGGGGCCGCTGACCGGCCCCCCTAACAGTACTAACAGGACAAACAAAATATTAACAGTACGCGCGCGCGAAAAACGCCTGTGGATAACTTGCCAAATACGCCGCCCGATTGACACTCGATCGCAGCCACAAATGGCTCGATGCGACACCGCGTAAAACACAATTTGTGACCTGTCCGGCCGATCAGCGTAGCTCGCTGCGCGCCTACCGTTCCCAGAATCTCAAACGCGGTCGCAGGCTCCCTCACTTCGCCTGAGATTCCGGGCACCAGCGGCGCTCCCGCTCGCTATCGATTTCTCTCGCCGGAAGGCACAAAAAACAGTTGGTCGAAGAACCCAAGGCCAACGACATCCCATAGCAAGTCAGCGAACCACCCATCGAAGGAGAAGAACTCATGACCACACGCACCATCATCGGCAACCTGGCTCTCGACCCCGAGGTCGTCACAGCAGGCAGCATCCAAATCACCAAACTGCGCGTCATCGAAAACACCGGCGAATACCGCGGCGGCAAATGGCTCGCCCACGACGCCGCAACCACGCACTTCGTGGAAGCCAAGTTCGAGCTCGGCCAGAACGTCGCCGCCACTCTGCACAAGGGCGACCCCGTCATCGTCGTCGGTCGCGAGCACACCGACAGCTGGGGCGACGATCAGGCACGCCAATACGGACGGGTCATTGACGCCGACAACGTCGGACCCGACCTCAACCGGGCCGTCGCCACCGTGCGCCGCAACTCCAAGCCCGACACCGAATAGGCATCTCGGGTGGGCCGCACACATCTTGAAAGGAGCACCACAATGAACGACCACGACAGCGAGCTGATCACCCGGGCGAACGAGCTGGCTGACACCGCACGCAGCCTGGCACACGCGACGCGCGCGATCGACCGGCCCTACGACTCATACCTGCTGCTCGGATGCCTGACGGCCACCCAACGCTCCCTCGGCCAGGTTTACGACCAGCTCGCGAATTGGCACAGCAATGTCGTCGATGGCGTCGAGTACAACGGTGAAGACGGTTGCGGCGCCGGCTGCGCACCCGGAGTCGCCCGTGCCGAACTCGGCCTCCGAGATGCCGCCCAATTCGCCGGCATCGTCGAAGATGCCCTCCTGCAAGCCCACAACGCCAACAGCGTCGTCCGCTGGTTCGACAAATCTAAGAATGCCGCCGGAGCTAGTGCCTGACTCGAAGGTGTGTAGTGGCCCATTTCTCAGGTCGTCTGAGTGCAACTGCATGAGACGGGGTTTATGAAGTGGGCGCCGCCTCAGGACCAAAGTCCATGTCGAGTGGTTGGCTCACGTAGAGATCATTAAATATCTCTGGTTCCCCCTCTGACCACGGCCAATTTGAAGCCCCGTGACGACGAAAGAACAGAAATGATCGGTCAGCGAGAAACAAGCTGCGGTTCGGGCGGCTGTAGGTCAAGACGAGAGGGTTGACGCCAATCTTGACTTGGAGTTTATCGATGCGATCGAGTGCCTGCGTTAAGTCGGAAGCTCGAATCGCTTCGCCGCCACTTTGCACGAGGATGCGCTGCAGCAGAATCGCAGAGTCGAGCCCGTCTGTCAGTTCAGGATCTGTCGCGTCGGTCGACGCTTGGAGGAGATGCCTGTAGACCTCCAGCCCTTCTGGCAATCTGCGCATTCCCCGGACAAAGTTGTCTGCGAAAGTTTGGAATCTACCTTGCATCTGGGCTGCCACCGCAGATCGAGCCAACAAATAGCTAGCCCCAGCCGCAACATGCCGACGCCGCCCTGGCACGGTCGCAAATATCGACTCTGCAATACAGACTTGTTCCGCGAGGCGTTGCAGGAGGCCGACACTGCCCGAGGCCTCCCGCACTATTTCATCCGAAAGGATTTTGTCGAACTCAAT
The DNA here is from genome assembly GCF_002929805.1 of Cryobacterium sp. Y50. GTDB lineage: Bacteria > Actinomycetota > Actinomycetes > Actinomycetales > Microbacteriaceae > Cryobacterium. Next base: position 88,133 of record NZ_PJJM01000094.1, read on the forward strand.
ATTCAGGGCGGTCGCGCCTTGACTTAGAACGCTCGCCAGTTCGATATCAGCCCAAGTGAGCTTGATGTCTTCTATGCGCCCATCGAGATCACCGTTGAAATATGACAACATGTGATCCTGCGGCCAGACGCCAACCACAACCACAACCACAAACAAGCCGTATTCCCCCATCGCCTTGAACAGGAATGCGAGTTCACGCTGCACGTCCTCGCTCAAGTAATGGAAATCCTCGAGCACAAGTCGCTTCTTTGACGCGGCGATTGTCGTCGACACCCAGAGGAGGTCGGCGGCAGTTCGCCCAATAGGTGCAAGTTCAGTCGTGGTGCTGGTGGACACCGATCCTCCGAGAGATCCATCGACCTTGAGCTTCGCGAGAATCTTTCCGAGTTCCGCAGCTGCGGAGAAATCAAGAGTGCCTCCAATGTCGCGCGTCTTCGACATGGTCAAGGTCGCGTTTACGCCAAGTCGACCCAAGGCCTCTTGTAGAAGCGAGGCCGCCGACGAGGCCGGAGTGCACTGAACGAGCAAGGATGAGCTGTCGGGAAGTCGTTTAGTTCGCAGCCATGACTTGCCCTGTTTGCTACCGCCGTGAACTGCGACATGCTTGTCAGCGTTTAATGCGCGGGTGAACGTGGCGTCCAAACCGCCGCGGTCGACGTATGACTGACTGTCGACATGCGCACTAATTCCGAAGACCTCGCTCAAAAGAACCATGAGCAAATCCTAGGCCGGGTTAGGGAGCGGGGGAGGACAGCCCGCCAGGAAGCGCCAAAGCACTTCCTCTGCTGGCTTGATAGCAGACCGTACGTCTGGACTGGCGATACCAGGAAACACCCTCTGTCTGGGGTCATGTGGCGCGATTCGTGTCGGAGTGTTTTGGTCGTTCCTGATATCCCTACCGTTGAGCTGAAGTGCGCTGCATCGTCTGAGACATTGAGAAGATAGACACACGCTTGACCAGTTCACGGGCACCCCCGGTAGTGGTGACATGCGAGTAGTCAGTCTTGATTACAAGCGATGCAAGGGTGCTCGCCTATTCGTTTACCTATTCACTGGTAGCGAATAGGTAAACGAATAAGTAGGGGGTCTCTTTCCCTGTCCCACCGCCACCCCCTCGCTGCGCTTACTTCCCAACCTCCCACACCCATCGTTCCTCAGTGTGTAGGAGGTTGGGAAGTAAAGGGGAGGTGGTGGGACAGGGAAAGAGAAGAAAAAAAAAGAAGGAAAAAACAGAAGTACAAAAACAAAAAAGAAAAAAACTGAAAAGAAAAAAGAGAAAGACCAAGAACAAAAGACAGAGAAGAAATGAGAAAAGGTGAGAAAAGGGAACAGGAAAAGATAGCGAGGGCGGGCCGAAGATGTGGGAGCTGACGGCAGAAAAATAGAAGGCAATCGGGTAAGAAAAAGTGACGAGCAGACGCGATAACGCCGTCGAGGTGAAATCGATGATGTGCGGTGTGGCATGCGGGGCTGTGTCGGTAGCTGGGTGCAGAATCGTGGTGGAAAGCTGAAGCGTTGTCAGTTTGGAGCTGAGTGATGGTGCAGGTGACGGAGCGCGACGAGGCACTTTTGGCGTGGTTGGACGTTGTTCGGCTAGCCGATATGGACGCCGTGCGGTGGGCGTTGGGCGCCCTGTCTGGTGCCGGGGAGCCGGTGTCGTTGCGGCGGGCGCAGCAGTGGGCCGCGCGGATGATCGGGACTGGATTGCTCGACCGGGGCCGGGTTGCGTATCGGGACGGGTCGATAGTGTGGGCCACGTATCTGGCGATTGGGAAGCCGGCGCCGAACCTGTTTCGGCAGACGACGCGGCACGAGGTAGCGGTCGCGACGGTTTCGGCGCGCTATCTGGCGCAGGGGTTCACGTGGCGGCGGGATCGCAAACCGAACAGCGTGCGCGAGCATCAGGCCGATGGGCTGGCCGAGCGGGACGGGGTTGTCGAGTTGGTGGAGGTGGAGTTGACGCCGAAGACGTGGCAGCGGTATCAGTCGATTTGTCAGAGCCACGCGTATCGCTTGGCGCATGAGGGGATTGATCGGATCGCGTATTTCTGCACGGCGGACGCTGATCGGGCGGTAACACGGGAGGCTGACAAGCACCTGGTCCGCACCGACCGACCCCGTTTCGTTTCCCAACACTCCCTCGACGCACGCGGGTACTGGACCGGCGCCGAGCTGGGCGCCGGCGCCTACGCGACAGCGCACGGACGAGCCGCCCTCGTGGCGGAGCTCGAGAGCAGCAGCGGGTGGGGCGAATCGACGCAGGCCCACGCATGAGCGACACGGCCGCTCCGGTTGAGACGGACGTCACCAGCGACACGATCGCGCGGCTGCTCGGCGCCGCGTTCGCGGTCGTCATGGTGTTGATTGCGTTGCCTCTGGTCGTGCCGGTCGTGGTGAGCCGGATTGCCGGCGACGTTATCGCGACGAAGACCCGGTTCTGGGTGGTGTGGCGGTGGCAGTGGACAGTCAACACCGGCGGCATCCTCCTCGTAGCCGCGCTCCTCACTTGGGAGGCAATCCTGCTGGCGGACTGGATCCGCTCCGGGGCCGCGACCGAATTCTTTGATGGCGCTGAGTGGTGGAGGCGGCTTTGGCCGATGTTTGGTCCGTGGGTGGTGGCGAATTTCTTTGCCGGGGTGCTGTTGCTGCCGGCGGCGTGGTCGTTGCGGCGGCGGAAGATCGCCGAGCAGGTGCGGTCCCGGCGGGTATCGAACGTGGTGCGGCAGGAGAAGATTGAGACCGCACGCAAGCGTGCCGCCGACAGCAGCGTGGCCCGCCGCATCGGCGTGCGCCTCGAGGCCGAGACAGGCCGCATCGTCGGCACCACCCGCCAAGCGGTCACCGTGCCGCTGGCCGTGGGAGATCAGCGGCAGGCGTTCGGGGTGACGAGCCGCGTGACGGTTCGGACCCTCGCTGACCGCTTCTATGACATGCGCCGGGTGCGCGACTGGGTCGATGCCACCGGAAAATACCTGGTACTGCCGCCGACGGCATCGTCGGTTCGGGCACTGATCATCGCTGAGTCCGGCAGCGGCAAAACCGTCCTCATCAACGGGCTCGTGCTGTGTGCATTGGAATACGGGTGGCCCGTGTTCGTTATAGACGCGAAAGGTGACCCGGCTGACGCCGAGAATCTGGTCGCTGTCGCCGAGACCTACGACCGCACCGCGACAACCGGCGGTACGTGGAACCTGTTCAACGGCACCGGCGACCAGGTCACGGCGAAGCTGATGCGGCTGATGCCTGTCCCTGACGGTGCAAACCAGCATTATCTCGATGAGATTCGTGGGGTGCTGCAAATGGTTCAAGGCGGGTCTCCGCTGCGCAGCATCGATGACCTGCGCGAGCGGCTAACCTACCCAGCCCGGTTCGTCGACAACACAGACGACCTGCCGCTGATCAACAAGCGCGTGGAGCGCGACGGGTCGACCGCGGGAGCACGAGCGTTGCAGAGCCTACTTGTGGCGCTGCGGCCGATGCAACGCTGGATCGGCCAGGACGGCTGGTCCTACGACGCGCCGAAAGCTGACGTGACGGTCATTCCGCTGTCGCCGGTCGACGATGCCCAGGCGCGGCTGGGTGATCTGCTCCTGCTGGACTTGCGGAACTTTCTCGCCACCCGGTTGGAGCGGCGCGACAAATCCCCGGTGGTCGTTATCGTTGACGAGTTCCCCCAGCTGGTGACCGGTGCGCAGGACCCGGGTGATACCGCGGGGAGCCTGTTTGAGACGGCGCGCAGCGCCGGCGTCGGCCTAGTCCTCGCGACGCAGAGCCCGGCGGGCCTATCTAACGATGAGGTCCGCCGTCGCCGTGCACTCACCAGTGGCGCGGCGCTGATCTTTGGCCGGTCCAAAGACCCGGAAGATGTGGTGAAGTATGCCGGGACGGTGATGCGGATGGAATCCGCCGGCCGCGCCACCGGCGAGGAGCTTGGCAGCGCCCGCGCCCAACACACCTACGTCATACCGCCGCAAGATGTACGGGAAGCGGCGGACGGAGCGTTCTGGATCGTGCAGGGCGGCGCGATCGCTCCGTTCCGAGCGCTGCCCAACCGGCAACTGCAGACACCAGTATCCGTTCCAGTCACGCCGGTGCCGGTGCCGGCTGATGTCGAGCGTGGTCCTGACGAGAGGGTTGTGCGGCTCGACGTCGTCGAGACGGATGAATCCGGGAGCGCCGCCTGACCGATGCGGGCGGCGCTCCCGCCAGGGTCAGAGTCGGTCGGCGTCGTCGATGGTGGCGACAAGTTGGGCGCCGTAGTGACGGATGAGCCGGTCGCATCCCGCATTGGACGCGGTCGAAGTCCTCCCGGGCACGGCGCCGCACGGTCGGCCGAGTTTCATGGCGGTCTCCGCGGTGTGGAGGTGCCCGGACTCGTACTCCGCTTCGACGATGACGGTCTTGGTTGTGAGCGCCGCAAGGAGTCGGTTGCCACGTTGGAACCGCCACGCCGAGGGCGTGCATCCCGGTGGGATCTCACTCACGACGACACCGCGCGTCGCGACCCCGTCGACCAGCTCCGCGTTTTCCGCAGGGAAGGTGTCGTCCATGCCCATGGGGAGAACAACCACGTTGCGGCCCGCGAATGCCCGACCGGTGGAGAGGACGGCAGCGTCGATGCCGCGAGCGGCGCCGGAGGCAATCGCCCAGCCGCGCTCGATTAAACCGGAGGCCAGGTCCACGCAGACGTGCTTGCCGTACGGAGTCGCGAACTGCGTGCCCGTCAGCGCCACGCTCGGCGCGCTCAGAAGCAAAGCGTCCCCGCGCACCCAGAGAGCAAACGGTCCTGTCTCTCCGAGATCGGCAACGGACGCCGGCCAGTTCGGGTGTGATGGCGTGAGCAACTCGTACCCGCCTGCGACGGTGAGGCGGATCGTGTCGACGACCCGGTCAACCGAGTATCGAGGCAAGACTGATGCGCGCAGCTGCGCGAGGGTCCCGTCTTGGCTGGCCGCAGTATCGCCGTTGAGGCTGAGGAGGGCGGTCAGGGCTGCGTCGGCCCCATACCGTGCGATGAGTGCACAAACGTGGGAGTCGCCGGGTTCGGCGATGGTGGCCCAGGCGGTGCGTGCGATGGTGTCGTGGCTGATGGGACTGCTCACGGTGGTGTCGGTGCTGATGGTGTCGATAACCGCAGCGATGGTCATGATGGTGGTTCCCTCTCCTGGACCGAATATTTTGTTTGCCTTCCGGCGAGAGAAATCGATAGCGAGCGGGAGAGCTGTAGTGCCCAGAATCTCAGGCGAAATAAGGGAGCGTGCGACCGCGTCTGAGAATCTGGGAACGCAAGCGCGAAGCGAGCTACGATGACCGGCCGGAAAGGTCAAACAAGCCCTTGAAAAACAGGCCGCGAACGCGGATCAAAATATGAGGTTCGCAGCGGCGCCAGCCGCTTCCACATAGGTCCTTGCGCGGTCCGGCGATCCGCGCGTGCCGGCACAGAGGTTGAACAACCAAGCGCACTGGGCGGTCGTTGTGGCCGAGATTTTTGAAGGTATTTTTTGTCTTCTGGGGGTGTGTCACCACCAATGTCAGAGGTGAGCATTACTCTCGACTTAGACGGCAACGACGCTGCACAGAAAGGGAATCGTGACGGTGCACACCCGGTCCGCTCGAACGGATACGACAGCATGGCTGGCAGGAATATGCCCGGTTGTTGCCATAATCCGCCGACGCCCGGCTAGCCCCATGACTGATTCCAATCGCTGTGTCGTCGTGGTGATTGACGAGCACCGTATGGGGTCCTAGAGAGGGAAATTTGCTTGTGTCCAGTCAGAATCAGGCAACAACACAGACCACGAACCAGCACACTGACCCACCCGTAAGTACCGCATTTCGCGGCGCTTCACGTGCCCAGGGCTACATCGAAGCGGATGCCCCCACCCCCGAACGTCCGGTCGCCCCGCTTCCGGAACGCCAAGCCGTCGACGAGAGTGTTGCACCGTCCACCGCGACGCCGCAGCGGCCGGCAGGAAACCCGTCGGAGCCGGCTCTGGCCGACCTGTTTGGCGGTTCCGATCACGACCTCGGACTGCTCTCCACCGCACCGCAGGCGCAGGGCGCGCAGCGCGGCCTGCGCGGCATGCTCTCCCGCCTCGGGTTCTCGATGACGCCGGGGCCGACAGAGCTGGCCGAGCGCGAACAGACCGAAGCGTTGCGCCGCGATGAGGAAACGATCCGGCAGGCAACATGGACTCGCGCGGTGAGCGTGTTGGTCGCCAACCAGAAGGGCGGCGTCGGGAAAACGCCGTCGGCGATCATCGCCGGCGGAGTCCTCGCCGCCGCGCGCGGAGGATCAGTCTGCATCCTCGAGGTATCCGACGACCCCGGCGCACTGTCGTTCCGCGCGGAAGGGAACCCGGCCCGCGGCATGGGCGAACTCGTCCGCGACGTCGACACCATCACTAGCGCCGGGCAACTCGCCGGCTACACAGCCCCGCAAACCTCCTTTGCGTCCGTGATCGGTACCGTCCGTCGCCGGCCGCGCCTCACCCATGAGGATGTGATGGCCGTCGCGGCGGTCGTCGACCAGTACTACGGCATCCGCATTATGGACAGCGGCAACCAGCCCTCCTCCTCAGCGTTCCAGGGCGCCGTCGATACCGCCGATGCGTTGGTGATTCCGGTGTTCAACGCCGGGGACGCGGTGTTGGAGGCGGTTGCGCTGCTCGATGTACTGCGGTCGGCCGGCGGCAAGGCGGCGAGCTTGGCCGACCACGCCACGATCCTGCGGCTGACCGACGGCCGACCGGAGAACCGGCAGGTCGTCGACCGCGTCGACCAGATCATCGCCGACGCTGGCGTCGAGCAGGTGTTCACCATCCCGTATGACCCGCACATTGCCGAGCGCGGGCAGATCACCCTCGATCACCTCGCTCCACAGACGCGGCGGGCGTTCGCCGCAGCGGCCGCGGGCGTCGTGCGCACCCTGCAAGCCACCGTCCGATAGCCGCGAAAGGCGAACCGTCATGCTCACAGAACCCCTGCAGACCCTCGTGGGCACCGTGGTGCGCACAATCGACAACCCGCTCGACGGCATCCTGCCGGACTTCACCATCTTCGGGGCGGAATTCACCCTGCTCTGGCAGAAGCTCCTCGCCGGGGTATGGGGGATCGGCATCATCCTGGCGATCGTGTTCCTAATCATCGGCATCATCAAAATGGCCAGCGCCTCCAGCGGTGGCAACCCCAACGAATACAAAACCGCCCGCAACCAAGCCATGTGGGCCGGGATCTCCCTCGGGGTGCTCGCCGCCCTCGCCGTGATCGTCGGCGCCATCCTCGCCGTCTTCGGATAGGAGCACTCGTGCACGCGACCGCACCACCCACCCGCCGCACCTGGCCCGTGATCGTCGGCGCCGCCATCCTCATCGGCGCACTCATCATCGCTGGCGCCGTCTACTTCGGCAGCCAAGCCGACACCGCCGCACCTACTGCCGAGCCGACAATGCCGATAGCGAGCAGCACGCCGTCGCCGAGCACTGCACCGGTCGAAACGGAGCCGACCGGATGCCTCGGCGGCGAAACACGAGACGCAGCCATGGTCCTCGCCGCCCAGAAAGCCGCGTCGCACACGAGCAGCGGGGCCGTCGAGTACGCCGCCGCCTTCGTACGGTGGCTACACCAGTACCCCTACCCGTCGTCAGACGATGCAGACTCTGTCGCGGCAAGCGCTCTCGCCACTGATGTTCCGACGAAGGATTTGCGAGAGTTTTTCGCGAACAATCCGAACGTCTCAGGCGGGCTCGTGCCGGACGCGACGGAATACTACCTGTCGACCATTCCTGGTGTGTGGCACATCGAATCGGCGTCGAACGACGAAGTCGTCGCCACGATCGGTACGGGGCTCGTCATACAAGGGGCCATGAGCCCAACGTTAAAAGGATCGATTACCGTGACCGCCCGGTGGGAAAACGGCGCGTGGAAATTTGCGAAGTCTGAAGGGACACGCACGACGGAGGACTTGTTTTCGATCGGTGAACCCTTCACGAGCGGGTGCTGACGATGCTAGGCATGGCGACCACGCCCGGCGATGACCCAGGATTTTTCGGAGATCTCGTGGGCGGCATAGGTAATGCCATCAACGGTGCCGCCGGAGTGGTGTCTTACTGGTCGGACCCGTGGGGAAACACATTCAAGATGCTCCGCGACACGGCGCAGGGGATGAGCCGTGACATCATGCCGGCGCTGACCAGTGCAACGCTGCCGGATTTGACGGCGGACTGGTTCATCAGCGCCTACAAGATTAGCTTTGCTACGGCGATCTTCGTCGCCGTACTGCTGCTGATCCCGCAAGCTGTACGAACGGCGCGCGGCGCCCAGGCCGGCCGCGATCTGGTCGAGTCCGTCGGACTGTACTTTGGAACGTTCCTTCTCGGGGCCATGTTCGGCCCAATGTTCGGGATCATGCTGATCAACTTCTTTCACTCCCTCACGGACGTCTTCGTCGCGGCCGGCCTGACCGGCACAGCGAATACCGTCACCGGGCAGTTCACCACCATGATTGAGCAGGCCGACCCAGTCGGCATCACCGGCGGAATCGTCATGGGCGTCATCCTGATGATCTGCATGATCCTCGCCCTCTTCCTGGTGCTGCTCATGTTGCTCGTTCAGCTGGTGACCCTCTACTTCACCGGCGTGTTGCTTCCGCTTGGGTTGGTGTGGATCATCGACAAAAACAAGCGCTCCTTCGGCTTGAAGATCGCCGCGTTGTGGATAGGGATTCTCGCAGCCCACCCGCTGCTGTTCTTGCTGCTGGGTTTAGCCTTTTCGATGACGGCGAACCAGATCAGCGCGTTCGGCAACAACTTCGGCCTGCAATCGATGGTGTCCCTGATGGTCGCGATCATCGGGCTGCTGATGGCCGCGCTCTCGCCATTGCTGCTGATGAAGTTCGCCCCGATCATTCCGATGGCCTTCGGCGGCACCACCGGTCCATCCGTGGACGTCGGGAAACACATCGGGGCGCAGAACATGACCGAAGCCACCGAACGCTACGGCCAACCCTCCAGCCAGGATCGGACCTCCTCGACGACGACGAAAGAGTCCACGGACTCCACGACCGAGCGCGTCTCAGAGTCCTCGACAGCTCCGGGGACGGCGCGCCGATCGGCGCCGGCCGGGCAGCGACGGCCACCGCGGGAGCGGCCGGGGCAAGTGCGGCCGCTGGCGGAGCGGCTACCGCGGCTGAGACCGGGCTCGCCGCCGCCGGGACGGCGGAATCAGCGACCGGCGCGGGCGCGGTCGTCGGCGTCCCGACGCTGATCGCGGCGGCGGGGATCGCGGCGGCGCACAAGAGCGTCGAGGCCGTCGGCAAAGGCATGGACATGGTCCAGACCGCCGGAGAGCAGGCGACGGAGTCGATGGATGACACCCCGACCCTGGGAGGAGATCACACATGATGACGGACCTGCGAAACCGCACGGTTATTCGCTATTTGGGTGGGGAGAGCGGGCACCGCTCCTTCTTCGGCGGCACGCACTCCCGCGCTCGGATCATCTTCCTGGCCTGCTCGCTCGTGTTCGGGATGGTGTTCACCCCACTGATCGGCTGGCCCGCACTCGCAGCGGCAGCAGTCAGTTGCGGGGTGACGTTCCTCGTCACAGCGAAAACACACCGCGGGTCAATCGTCGACCGGCGGCGTAAACGAGCCCGCTGGAAGAAACGCACCTGGGCGGGCACGACCAGGTTTGAGCCCTACGAAGTCGGCGCGTGGGACCAGCTCCAGCAAGCCCTCACCGACGCCCGTGCAGCGAAAGGCCCGGCAGCCCGGGAGGCGGCTGCGGAGGCGGGCCGGGCCGTGGTGGCGATGCGGGCGAACCCGGACGGGTCGGACAGACTCGGCTGGCTGCAATACGGCAGGGGCGAGCCCGGCATTGCCTGGCATGCCCCGGTCGGGGAGCAAAGCTACCTGTCGGTGGCCTTCACTGTCAGCGGTCAGCTGCGCGGGATTGAATCGGCCAGCGTCATGGCGCGCGCCGCCCATGGCTGGGGAGCGTTCCTCGCTGCCTGCGCCGTCCCCTCCGTCCTCGTTCAGGACGTGCAGATCACTACCCGGGTGCTGCCGGCCGATACTGCGTTGCAGGAATTCTGGGTGCTCAACAACCTCGACCCGGCGGCGCCGGTCGATGCGGTCGCCTCCTACGAGGAGGTGTTGCGGCTGACCGGGAACGACGCGATGGTGCAACGCCACTTCGTCACCGTCAACTGGCCCCTCACACCGTCATTTTTTGACGCCGCTGCCAAGTATGGCGACGGCCGAGACGGATGGCGGGCGTTGATGCGGCAGGAGATAGCCTCCACCAAACGTGGTTTGACGGAGTCGAAGATCGGCCGAGTGGAGGTGCTGACGGCGCGGCAGGTGGCGGCGGTGGTGCGTCATCAGCAAAACCCGTCCCGGCCGATCGACTTCGTCGCTGATGTGCACCCGAACCGGGTCGGCGAACCCGCGGAGGAAGAGTTCTCCGCGCACATCGTCGACAGCATCGACCCGCTCACCGGGCTGCCGGTGCGGTGGTGGCATCGCACCGCCGCGATCCGCGCCGAAGCGCTCGCGACCGCCGCTCGCACTCAGCTGTGGGTGTTGGATCTGCTCATCGGAAAGGACATCCAGTTCATCCGCTCGGTCAGCTTTCACCTTCACCTGGTGCCGGCGTCGGAGGCGAAAGTCGCCGCCCGGCAAGACCTGGTCCGCGACACCGCCGAAGCCCTCTCCCGCAGGGAGGCCGGGCAGCTCGACACGGACGACACCGACGTGCACATGACGGCCGCCCGCCGTCGCCGGCAAGACCTCGTGTCCGGGTCGCAGCACCACGGTGCTCTCTGGATCGGCTTCGTGACAATCTCCGTCCGCTCCCGGGAAGAGCTGGCGCGGGCGTCGCGGCAGCTCGAGGAGACCTGCTCCACCGGCCTCGGCATTGAAAGCCTGGACTGGCTCGACTCGTATCAGGCCGCGGCATCGGGCACGACGTGGCCGATTGGCCGCGGCCTGGTCGCGTCCGCGCCGTCGTTCTCCGCCCGCGTCTACAGCCGCCTGGCCGGCAAATCCGACAAGGAAGCCCTCACATGACCACACCCGACCCCCTCAGCTCGCGCTCAAGGTTGTGGGCACTGCCCGTGCTGCGCCGCTTCGCGCCGCCCGTCGAGGTGCCCGCCGACGAAGCCGGCGGGCTCGACGCAGCCGGTAGTCGGGCTGCAGTGGAGATTGTGCCGTGGGCGCTGCCGGGCACGCCGCTGCGCACGCAAGCTGCGGCGGCGCGCCGCGGCTTCTATGCGCCCGCCCTGGCCGGTGCGCCGACGACGACGCGGCAGGCCGAGATCCTGAACACCGCGCTAATCGGCCCGCCGACCGGCACCCGCGGTGTCGTCAACGGGCGGGACGTGTTGTCGCGGACGACGATCTCCCACGACCCCGTCACCGCCTACAACTCCGAGCCGCGGGAGGTGTCGAGTCCGAACGTGATCGTGATGGGCGACGTCGGCGCCGGGAAGAGCTCGCACACAAAGTGCAATTACGTTGTCCGCCCGCTTCTGCTGCAGGGGCGGCGTGGGGTGGTGTTTGACAAGAAGGATCAGAATGGGGAGGGCGAGTACTCCAACGTGGTGCGGCATTATGGCTTTGAACCGATCCGGTTCACCACCGACGGCACCGGCACCACCCTAAACTTGCTCGATCCGATGATCGCCCGCGGCACCGGAGTCAAAGGGCAGACACGACTGCTGAACATCGTCACCCGAATCGCTCGCGGCGATCAGCCCCTCAGCGAATGGGAAGAAGAAGCCCTCCGCGCGGCGCTGCGCCGCACCGTCGGCCAAACCCACGGGCGGGCGCCGGTGCTCGCCGACGTGCTGCCGAACCTCGGCCTCGTCGTCGACGATGACGACTACCGCACCCTGTCGGTCACCGCCCGCGACGACCTGCACAAGGCAGGCCTGTCCGTGAAGTGGACTTTGAACGGGCTGCTCGATGAATACGCCGGCCTCCTCGACGGAGAAACATCTGCAGCGGTGGACCTCAGTGGCAAGCTCACCTCGTTTGATATTTCGCAGCTGCCCGATGACGGCCCGGCGGTGCCGGTGGTGATGGCGATTGGAAACATGTGGATGCTGGGCCGGCTGCGCAGCGAACGAGACTCCGCGACCACCGTTGTTTATGAGGAGGGCTGGCACATGATCGGCGGGCCGTCAGCGCAGCTGATCAAAGCCAACCAAAAACTCTCCCGCGGCCTGGGCATCTCGAACGTGTTCGTCATGCACAAAGGCACCGACATCCCCAAGGACTCACCCGGCATGGCCATCATCCAGGAAGCCCAAACCGTCATCGTCTACCGGCAGTCCCGCCCCGAAGACGCCCTCTGGTGCCAGCAAACGTTCGGGTTCGCTCCGGAGACGGCACGAACCATCGAGACGCTGGCGGATGGGCATTACATTTTCAAGTTCGGGTCGCACCCGGAAGCGCACGTGGAGCACATCCGCTCCGAGTGGGAGCGGCAGCTGACCAACACCGACGAGGGCCTATCCGTCGGCACCATCTTCTAACATCATGGGCCTGGTCAAACTGCTCGCCGCCAGCCTCACCGGCCTGCTCCTGACCGTCGGCAGCACCGTCGCCCTCTCCTCCGGCACCGGCACCACCTGTGGCCTGGCCATGGTCAGCCGAGCGGACGCCGCCGAGCACCCGGCTGTCGCCGGGTATAGCGGCGACCAGCTCGCCAACGCCGCCGACATCATCAACGCCGGCGCCCAACTCGGACTCAGTGTGCAGGCTCAATCGCTCGGGGTGATGACGGCGATTGGGGAGTCGAGCCTGGTTAACCTCGACCACGGCGACACCGCCGGCCCCGACAGTCGTGGCCTGTTCCAACAACGGGCCACCTGGGGATCCCTCGCGGAGCGGATGGACCCCGCCACCGCGGCACGGCTGTTCTTCCAACGCCTAGTGGCGCTATCAGGGTGGGAGACAATGACGCCGTCGACGGCAGCATCCGCTGTGCAGATCAACGCCGACCCGAAACACTACGCACCGTTCTTCGCGCCGGCGACCGACGTCGTCACCGCGCTGACCGCCAGCGCCGGCGGGACGTGTGGTGTCGGTGGAAGGAATGCGGTCGGGCTGGCTCAGCAGCTCGTCACCGCCGCCGACAACGGGCAGCTGCGCGGCCTGGTCCCGGACCATCTGAAGGAGATCCGGTGGATCGCCACCGGGCAGACCGTCCCGGACTGCGGGATCGACACCCGCATCCTGCAGGTGATGGTCCTGGCCGTCAACCAGTTCCACCAGGTCGGCGTCAGCGACATCAACCGCAAATGCACCGGGCAACTCCTCGGCGCCGGCACCCAATCGTCACACTGGATCAACGGCGGAGACGGAGCCGTCGACTTCTACTCCCTCGGCGGACGCAGCCTCACCGGCGCCGACGGCCAGTCCCTACGCCTAATCGGACTGCTCGACCCGGTCATGCCCACCGGGGCGCGGATCGGGCAGGCAGACTGCCGGCGGGAGGCCGGCATCAGCCTGGCGCTGGTGCACTTCACCCAGTTCAACGACACCTGCAATCACCTGCACCTCGACGTCGCGTTCACCGACGATCCGATGACCGTTGGATAACCGCGCAGCCCCACCCACGTCAAGGGCGGTATCTGTTCGTTCAAGGAGCATGCTGGCCCGGGCGGGCGCTGACCAACGTGCGCACGAGGTGCCGACCGGTGGGACAACTGGGCTCGGCGTTCCCTCCGGTCGCTTATTTCCTCACCCACTGGCCCCACCAATCGGTCCCGCACTTATGGTCACTTCCTCCCGGGCACAGCGAACCTCCGCTACCGAACAGCACCACCCCCAAGGCGTGAGTGAAAGGAGCCCCGCGATGAACGAAACAGTCGGCGTCATCGTCTACACGAAACCGAACTGCCAGCCCTGCCGGATGACCAAACTCGCCCTCGACAAGCAGGGCATCAACTACACCGACGTCGACCTCACCGAAACACCCGCAGCCCTCACCTACGTGCAAGACGAACTCGGCTACAGCAGCGCTCCCATCGTCGTCATTGACGACCACAACCATTGGGCCGGCTTCCGCCCCGACCTCATCGCCAAAATCGGCCACTAGCCACCGGGCCGATCGATGAGGCCCCGGCAGCAGGGCCACCTGTCTGGCAGGGAAGCAGGAGCGGGGCGTGGAGCGGCCAGCGCGGTTAGCGCCGCTCGGCGCGGACGCTCGTAAACCGCGGCGTGCTCAACCCCGTGAATCGGTGGCCGCACTTCGGAGACCCTGCCTAACACGAGACGCAACCCCGGGGGCACCCAGGGGAGACCCTGCGGGTCCTGGACCGCTGCGCGGACGTCCTTTTCGTTCTTTTGTCTGTCTGGCCGGTCATCGTAGTTCGCTTCCGTGCCTACGTGCCCACCTGCTCGGGCGCGGTCGCACGCTCCCTTATTTCCCCCGACCAGCCGTGCACTTCGGCACTCCCGCTCTCTATCGATTCTCTTGCCAGCCAGGCAAAAAAAATCAGTTGAGCGGAGAGAATCATGCCCCAGTTCCCCGTCACCACCCGTCCCGAACGCACCAGCGACGACATAGCAGCAGACCGAAAAGCAGCCAACGCATTCTTTGCCCGATACACGACCACCGACAGCCCCAGAACTCAGCGCGACCGAGACGCCCTCCTCCGGTTCTACAGCTTCGACTGGAACCTCATTTGCTGCGTCATAGAAGCCAGCGAGTGGTCACGAATTCATGCCGACGACACCGCCGCGCACCGCGCCGCACGACGAGCTGAACGCGCCGCCCAAGCAGCCCTCAACGACATTCCCGCTCGCGCCGATTCCCGGCTCCGTCCCTACGTGCACGCCGCGACTATGAAGCGCCTGCCGGCCCCCGGTGTGACGCCCCGCCCGGTGAGTGAACGCCTCACAGCCCGAGGCCAAGCCGACCGCTTCTGGACGCAGTGCCTGAACCCGACTGCCAAGTTTCGTGCCGCCGTCCTCCACGACGCCGACCAGCCCTTCAGCCAGTGGTTGCTCCTGCGCCCCGGCTACGGGCCCCTGCAGGACGCGCCTGAAGGATACTCCGGGACGCTTCGACTGCCCAAGGCGCAACGATTCGTGCCCGGCTCGATCCGACCCGCCGGAATCAGCTACGACCGTGCACTGGAAATCGCCCTCGCCGCCCTCGACAACACCAGCCACTAACACCGGGTGAGACCGCCGCGAGGCGGCGGTCTCACCCGGTGAGGGGGAACCTCCCCCTCACTCACCCCCACCGCGCGACGTTATCCACAGACTGGCCTGATCGGCGGCGACCGCCAGCGTTGGCGAATTAGCGTCAAGGCCAACCGTCGCGAAAGGACCCTCATGCGTTTTCTAAAACTGGCCGTCACCACCTACGGACACGACCGCTCCCGTCCGGTCATTGGCGCCGACGATGTCTGGATCAACCTCGACCAGGTCGTCTCGATCGAAGAGCAACTCGACAGCAACGCCTTCGCAGACGCTGTGCGAGAAGGAATCGCGCCGGAAGAGCACTACCCGTGCGTGGAGCTGACCACCGCGAACGGGAGCACACACCTGGTGTCGCTCGGCGTGTACCCAGACCAGGCCAGCGGCTTCGCCGCCCTCACCCGATTCTTACCCCTGCTCCTCGGCGACAGCGACGACGACACCCAGCTCGCAGAGATCCTGGCGGATTCCTGACCTGCTCAATTGGGCTCACCCCGATGGACGCGTGAGCGCCGCGGGCATGTGGCTGTGACACTTTGTGCTCTTTGGTGTCCATCCGTAAGACGCTAGTTGGCGCATCGAGCTAAATTCGAGACGACACCGTTCCGTGTAGCTGCCGAGCCTGCGCCGTCCCCGTGCGCGCAGCTGCTGTCAAACCAGGTCGTGTAGGTCGGTGCGCCAGAAAAGTATTGGAATTGTGCTCTCGACGTTGTAGACGCGGTCCCGAGGGTCGTTGACGCGCACACCGAGATCGAACTTGTCTGCAAACTGTTGGGCCTCTGCTCTGAGCTGGTCGTTGTCTTCTTGGTAGGGCGACGTGATGGCTAAAATCGGTTTTTTTGCTCCAGAGCCACGGGGCTTGAACCGCTGAGTGTGGTCGAACAGGTGTGAGAAGCGGCCGATAAATTCGGCGTCGAGCTTGTCAGGTGAGATCAGCCCTTCGATCCCGTACGGTGAGCCGTACTGTCCATTCCAAATCAACCCCTGCTCATCTGCGATCCTGTTGACGTTGGAGTAGCTGCTGTCTCGCTCGTTGAAGCTTGGCACGGGAATCCTCCTTTGTTGCGGTCGGCGCCAGTGCCGGACTCGGTGTCCATCATTGCGCATTCGCGTTTCAAGATGGGTCCGCCTCCAAGGCGATGAGCCCAGCGTGCAGGAGCCCAGCCACGTTGAATGGGCAGGGACTCGCTTCTCGTATTCCTCGGGAAAGCCATGGTCGAGTCCCTACACGCTCGTCTGCATCACGAATCCATCTTCGTCTCGCGTCGACTCCACATATCAAGTGAGCCCGATACGTTCGAGTCATGGCAAAACGTAGGGGAAACCGAGTAATTCGGAATCATCCGGTACTTCTGGAGATCGAACATATGGCTGCGGCAATGGTGGCAGGCGGTAGGGAGCCTAGAAAACACCATCTTGTGCCGCGTTTCTATCTCGAGCGTTGGAGCGAAGGCGGCATGATCCGGAGTACGGACATCGACGCTAAGTACACCTTTACATCCCCACCCGAAAAAGCGGCGAAACGGACGGACTTCTACCGGGTGGAAGAGGGCACCTTCAAGTGGGGTACCGCGATTGATTTTGAAGTCTTTCTGAGCGTTCTTGAAGGCAAGGTCGCGGGAATTACGCGGCGTTTGCTCGACGACTCGCTCCAACCCTCCGAACTTGATGTTGAGTCTGAAGGTGAGCTCCTTTGGTACGCCGCGCTTCAGATGACCCGAGGAGTGAATTTCCGGCGCGGGTTGCAATGGAATCAATTGCAAACCCACGTCATCAAATACGAGTGGGGAG
Source organism: Cryobacterium sp. Y50 (assembly GCF_002929805.1). GTDB lineage: Bacteria > Actinomycetota > Actinomycetes > Actinomycetales > Microbacteriaceae > Cryobacterium. The sequence continues at coordinate 105,138 of NZ_PJJM01000094.1, forward strand.
GTGACGCATCTCTAAGTCGACGGCTCGAGCGGAGTGGACTTGAAGCGACCGCAGAGCGAGTTGCGACGATGCGGTCGCAGCTAACGGACATGCAGCACGACCCCCAGAAACTACCGATGCTCACGGCGTTGAAGGTGAAGCACTCGGCGAGTATGGCGTCATCGTTGATCCCGTATCTAGCCACTCGAAAGCTGGTCGTCTACCGCACTCCTGCAAGGCTAGTGACGTGCGACGAGCCGGTGGTCGCCCTCGACACTTATCTCGGAGCAGATACAGGTAGCTTCGGAGCGGCCAACGCTCCGATAATCGTTCTGCCTTTAGCCCCGACAGCTGTTCTTGCAATGTTCCGGCATGATGTCCCAGTTCTTTTGGACGCATCTGAGGAGCTAACTGTTGCGGAGGTTCTTGACCTCAATCAAGCGATTCTCGGAAATGCGTTCCGGTACGCCTTCGAACGACCAAGCATGACCTTGACGAGCAAGTTGCACGTGCCTCCGCTGCCTCCGGCAGGCGAACGGCGAGTCGTTTCGAAGGGTGGTGACGGAAAGGAGCTGCATGAACTGATTGTTGGCCGACGCTGGCGAAATGAGCCGGGGGCACCCATTCGTCCTGTTCACCGCTGGTGGCGCTGATAGTTCTCATCCCAACAGGTCGCCCCAAGGCCCTCCGAGACGATGCCACCGAGCCGCCAACACCGGGTGCGGCCGCCGCCAGGTGGCGACCTCACGCGGTGAGGGGAACATCTCCCTCACACACCCCCATTGCGGAGGTTTCGCTGGAAGGCGGCTTCGACGCCCTATCCCGATTCGTACCCTTACTTCTTGGCGGCACGGTCGATGACACCGAGCTCCCAGAGATCCTGCGCGAGACACTGTCGGTCAGGGCGTTCCGACCGTAGACAACGTCAGGCCCTGGCGATGAAGCGCCGCAGTGGCCAGCTAACGACAGCGGCCCAGATCAGCCGGAAAGAGAACCTTGTCTTTTACGGGCACTCCGGCACCGGAAAAACGTTCTTCTTCGAAGCCCTCGGCCAGCAAGTCGTCGAGGCCGGCATGCGCGTGGCGTGGTTCCGCCTCGAGGACCTCGGTGCACTCATGCGCGCCCACCGCGCGGACGACAGCATCACCTGAGTCGTCCGCGCATCCTCCGCTCCGACCTCATCGTGATCGTGACATCGGGCTGCTCGCCGTCGGGACGGACGCGGCCGAGGGACCCTATCGCCTCATTGACGCAGCCGATGAAAACTGGACTATCGCCGTCTTGTCGAATCTGCATCCTGCCGGATTCGACGAGCTCATGCCCAAAACCCTCGCCAGAGCGACCGTCGACGTGCTCCTGCACCACGCTTACGTCTCAGGCGTCGGGCGAATCGATCCACCTCACGGAGGCCCTAGCCGGGCAAGGCGTGACACCTATGAGCTAACACTCGCTCCAAGAATGGCCAACGCGGCCGAACTCCTGGTGGGCAGATCTGTCGGCCATGAGCGGGCAGTTTTCATAGCCACCAGCGGGAATTTGCCGTGGCCGCCATTGGGCAGATCCTTATGGTCCTTAACACTCAGGTCCTAGGGTGCATCAGATGGGCACGTCGGCAGCCGCAGCCCAGCAGAAGATTTCAGCAATTCGACGACTGTCATTGAGGTCCAATTCCTAGAGCCCGGAATACAGATCTCGCGCCTGAGAATGTCTTCGGACTCGGTCCATTCCGGTCTCTTTTTCTGGTCTAGTAAAAGGGTGAACTGGAGTTGTTCGCCCACCACGTAGCCCACAAAATCAGTGCTCGAGCCTGACAGCTGAATGCGTTCGACCGGCGTCCAAGGCTGCTGGAGCACGAGAGTCAGGAGCAAACCCGTGAACGTTGCCCAAGCCCATCCAGCTCGCCTGGCCACAGCTTGTGCCCGCCGCTGAGCCTGATCCTGCTTCTTCGCGCTTCGCAACCAACGACTAAGAAGATGGCCAAGGATGGTGCCCAGCAAGACTCCGGCGAATACTAACACCGGAGCGACACTCATGATGAAAAGAGAGAGTGGGAGCCAGATTAAAGCCGTTCGAAACTTAACGGCAAGAGACGCGCCATCTGCATTTCCCGCCAAGACCCATGCTCGAGGTTGTTCCAAGCCCATAAACGCCGGAACGAATGCGACCGCAACGAGTAGCAGGGTGGAGGCGAGAATTGAAGTGCGATCAGCAACGCCCAAGACCGCGAGGCCAACGGGAACGCTAAACCCAGAAAAGAAGAACACACGCAAGACTGCAAGGGCGACTGCCGCGAGTGAGGCGATGAGCGCGAGGTGCTTGAGCGCTAAGGGGAGGAATCGCTCGGAACTCATAACGTGATTGTGTCACGAGAGAACGACAAGACGGATGGTCGGCTCCTCCCCTCTGGCCGAGTACGTTCGGCTCCCGGCGATGGCCCAACTCAATCCAAGGAGCTTTTGACCCGTTGGGTAGTGCAACCTGCGAAGTCCAAGGTGGGGGCAGAGCGACGGCGAGCTAATTGCCAATTTGAACGCTTACTCGCTCGACTAAAACCTGACTGACGCGCAACGCTTCGAATGCTTCTGGGTTGAACAGGGCCAAATTGATCCCGTTGTCACTGCTGACGGAACTGCGGTAGACGACTCCGTCGAATCCGCACGACTTGATGAACTCGCAAAGGTATTGAGTGGGAATGTACTCATAGGGCGCGCCCCGCGGGTGGACAGGACGGGTGAGCTCGTCGGCGAGTCGTTCTAGCAGGGGGAGGTCGGCGCGCAGCCGAATAATTTCGGACTCGTCTCCGACTAAAGGGGACGTTAGCTTTCGCGGATTCCTTAGATCGGCAAACTTCAGCTCCGGCAATTCAAACTCCGCAATGCACGCTTTTTCCCCCGTATGAGGACGTAGTTCAGCGACAGCCGTCGTTGGCGTAGAGCCGAGGTAAAGATACGGAATTCCGGCAGGATTTGCTCGTCCGTGGCCAGCAAGATGCCGAGGAGGTGCATTCATCTCGCTGAGCGGATATGGATCGTCACTGCTCATTAGTCGCGCCCGGTACCAGGTCGACTGATCGAATGATTTCGAACTTGCGATCAGCTGGCCGAGGAGCTCGGCTATTCGATCCATATCCATTGGGTCATCAAGGAACCAACGGTTGCGGTGCATCATCTCATCACGCAGGTCTTCCCAGCGACGGAGATTCCCACCCGCCGAGTATTGAATCGGGGCGAATGACTTTCTCACCAGCTCGCCATCGTCTAATACGTCAGCGAGTAATTCCTTTGCGCTGGCTGGCTTCAATCCTGAGCCGTCGAAGAAGTTCCACTCATCAGTTAGCAACTTGATGATTGACTCCCCGTCATCGACGATTTCGTAGGAGGCCATGAGCGCCTCGAACCACTGTGCGAGGCGTTCCGGAAGCACGCTTTCCGCATTTGGAGCGCCGCAATAGCCGCAGGTCGCCCGAACAGGATCGCACTGAGGGATGTATTCGTTACGAATCTGAATATCACCGAAACACGCGGCGCAGCACCGTCGCTCAGCCACGGGATTGAAAAGCAGCGAGGGTCTCTAGATGGTGCTTGATGGAGAGTTTTTTTTACGTATCCGAGACCAGGGAAATGGCCGCGCGCGTGCAGTTCGCGGAACTCTTGGACAGCCGAAGTATCTTCAATACACGACCCTGCGCTATCCAGCTGTGCAATCAGCTTGGAGAGGGCTTGGGAAAACTTGCCTGCCGGATCGACTGGTGTGTCGTTCGAGTCGGAAATAAAATGATAAACGAACATGGCATCGTCTTGGTCCGTGTCGATATACGTTAGGTGGATAGCAACTGCGTAAGCGGGTCCACCACCTTCCGCGTAATAGTCACCGACAGTCAGAAAGTCCCCGTAACCGTTTGCACCGAGCTCGCTATAGGTTATGTGAAGGTCCGAGAATCGGTCGACGAGGGAGTAATCAGCGTTCTTCTTGCGCTCGAAACCGTCCTCGATCAAGATGCGGTGGCCGCCTATAAAAGGTCGACGATAGAGAGTGTTGCGAGCATCCAAAAATACATGCGTCAGCTGAGTCGCCGTCAGTTGGGCCGCAAGACCTTTGCCATCTGTAAATCCCGCGTGGACAAGCATCAACGGTCGATCTTCGTAAGGCGAGATCGCTCTCATGGCGTCCTCAACCGTCATAAGGTTAGTGAGGAGCAAGGCCGGGAGAACAGCATCGTTATCTCCAAAACTTTCCTCTAAATAAGCAGCGAGCCCGTCCCCGTCGTGCCGGTGATCGCCCAAGCGGGGGTTGACAATGACTGCTGCTGATGCCCCCCGCGACACGAGCTCTCGCAACGCGCGGTCTAGGCTGCTTAGGACTTCGCGGACGGGCTCAATTATCGGGATAAAGCCTGCGTTAGAGATCACTTCGGCCGATTCACGTATTGCAAGAAGCTCAAACTGCTTCCCTCGAAAGAACGGATAGTACATGTTGCTCCTAACTCCAGGCAAGGGCGGTACGGAGCGGGAGCCACGCCGCTGCGGTCAAGTTCTGTCTTGCAGTGACGGATAGGTCGGTAGCCAATGCGGCCGCACGCAATGACAACGGCAGCTCTTTCAGGTATGGTTCCAACTCGGCTCGTGACCTCGAAGTCCGTAGGACTCGAACCGTCGCATCGTGAACTGTCCTTGAGCCGAGGCTCGCGAAAATTTCCCGAAGTACGTGCCACCGCTGTGTATTTGGCACGTTAGGAAAATCGATCCCTGCATCACTTGCTACGTCGATGGCTTCTTGTACGCGAAGCGTGTCGAGAATCGAGAGTGGATCGACCCTTTCTGGCTGATCAATCGCTTGACGCTCGACCTGAAGTCGGAATCTTGAGGACAATACTAGAACGCCCACGTCATTGGGAGTAATGCTTAGGGCCGCGCAGGCCTGCATGGGACTGGTGACCACGTAAACGCTAGCGAAGACTGCTCTGTAGTCGGCGATCTGCCCCGCCAGTCGGCTAAAAGAGTCTCGCTCTGACTTGATTTCATATGCCGTCGACGTCCCGTTCAGGATAACCAGATCGGCTTTAGACTTTCTCGCACGCAATTCATTTACGATCGTGGCAGTCCGCAGGTTGTGGCGGCCGAGAGCGATCCTTTGAGTCACAGCGACTCTATAGACGTAATCGTCTCGATTACCGATTCTGCGCAATGACGAGAACGCCAGATCAAATGCATCCGCCAATGTCGCATCTGCTGGAAGGGAATCAGGAATTCCTGACTGCTGAAGCAAACGGGCTAACAGTGGTGACTGTCCGGTCTCACCCAGCTCCCGCACGACTCCTCGTGAGAACACCCGGGTCAGTGCCGCTGTTTCGACCGTCGGGGAGGTCCTCATGGGTTCTCCTAAGATGGCCGCCTATTACTTGTAAAGACTACCTTAGAAACTCTAAAGGGCAGGCTACCCCACGAATGCGGCGGAAAGGCTATGCGCGGCGATGCACGCGTGTGAGGAAGGCGATCCCGACATGGTTGGATGGCCGCGCCCATGGCCAATCGCCACGAGGGTGGTTGAGCACGCGTCTCACAACCCGTGGGCTGCGAAACACATTGACGAGACAGATCAACCATGCACGATTGTGGAGAGCGCAGCAGAACGCATTTCGGCCAGTGACCGGGATCTGGGCATCATTGTCCGTGGGCGACGGATGAGTCAACGTGTGTCGAAACGTGTGTTTTTACCGGCGTTACCATTCTTGTGGGCAAGGACGGTTGCGAGATATGAAGAGGCGTCAACGGGGAAGCGGAAAGCGTCGAAGCAAGCACCGAACTGTCAATTTGGCGTGTACCCCAGCTAGGCGTCAGGCGTCTTTATCAAATATTGTCAGGGTAGGGTCATATTTTGATTGGTGGACACCCCTCGCGGCGGGGTCTTAGACTTCAATCTGACGGAACAGGGGAGAAAGTCGCATGGCGGGTCAACGAGTTGGATATGTGCGGGTGAGTACTCTCGATCAGAACACTGTCCGTCAGCTTGCTGGCGTCGACGTCGATCGGGTGTTTGAGGATAAGGCGTCGGGGAAGGATCAGAACCGGCCCGAGCTGGAGGAGATGATCAAGTTCGTTCGAGATGGCGATACTGTTCTCGTGCATTCCATGGATCGCCTGGCCCGCAACCTAGATGATCTACGCCTAATTGTGCGCCGGCTCACCGCGAAGAAGGTCCGGGTCGAGTTCGTGAAAGAGCAGCTCTCCTTCACGGGCGACGACAACGCGATGGCGAACCTGCTCCTGAACGTCATGGGTGCGTTTGCTGAGTTTGAGCGGTCTTTGATTCGTGAACGTCAACGTGAGGGCATTGCCTTGGCCAAGAAGCGTGGCGTCTACCGTGGCCGTACCCCGTCACTGGACACGGCCCGCGCGGCCGAACTGCGGGGGAAGGCTGCCGCTGGCGTGCCGAAGTCTGTGCTTGCTCGAGAGTTTGGGATCAGCCGAGAAACTGTCTACGTCTACCTCCGCGCCGGGGACTGAGCTGGCTATAGACGATTCAGTGTGTTGAGAGGTGGATGCCTGCTGTGTCGATCAGTTCGGTCCAACGCGTTCGAGGGTCGGTGTCTTCCCGGATCGTGGAGGCCGGGGCGTAGGCGTCTGCCTCGGATAGGGCGGTCAGGTTGAGCCCGGTGAGGTCGATGATGGGTACTTGATAGGTGCGGTACGGTCCAATCGGCGGAGGAGTGCCGTACATGAGGGCGTGAGCGCAGACCGTGTCGAGGTCGATGTCAGTCCACTAGGACCGCTTGACGCGCGTAATCGTCCCTTCAGAGACGATCGGCAACCTCGCCGCGAGGCGTGCCGAGCGTGAGCATGGAGGTGATCACGACGTCAGCGTTGGCCCGTCCGCCGGATCACGGATCTGAAGGTGCAGGCCCGCTTCGTGCAGGAAAACCTCATCTTCACGGGAGACGACACGGCGATGGCCACGTTCATGCTGTCCGTGATAGGGGCGTTCGCCGAATTCGAACGAGCGCTCATCCGGGCACGGTAACGAGAAGGTATCTCCCTCGCCAAAGGCCGGCGTACATACAGGGAGAGGAAAGACGTTGAATGCCGACAGGATGGCCGAACTCATCCGGCGCGCCGCCGCTGGCAACGCGAAAGCAGTACTTGCCCGCGACTTCGGCATCAGCCGCCCAACCGGCTACAAATACCTTCCACCAAGGTCCACGTAGACCACAGAGGCGATCGCGTTGTTGTGCAGTCGCGAACTGTGACATTTGTGCAGACGAGTATGCACAATGATATGAGGTGCGGAGCAAGGACTTCAGCAGTTGCACTTATAAGTGCAACGTCTTAGAGTGGTCTAATTCGGCGTTCCACACGCGAGAACTGTTTGGAGAGTGGACACATGACGGCCACCGTCCTATCCAACGGCACCGTTGTTATCGACGAGGAGTTGCGCGCGCAAGCGGCTGCTCTTGTCAACGAAGCACACGATAACGCCTTCAGTGGCGTTACTGTGACCGTCGAAGATGGCCGCGAGATTCGGTTGAGTCCGGGCCTCGGGATCTTCGTCGCCCGTGTGCTCGAGCGGGTAGCCCACGGTGCAGTTTCCGTGATGACGCTCCCCGATGAACTCACCACTACGACGGCCGCCGAGTTGCTCGGGGTGTCACGTCCGACACTGATGAAGCTTGTCAACTCCGACACGATTCCTTCGAAGAAGGTTGGCTCGCACACGCGCCTCGTCACCACTGACGTGCTCGCCTTCCGCAGTGCACGTGACGAGAAAAGAAACGCCGCGTTCGCTTCGCTGCGGGGTTTGGACGACGAAATCGACGAACTGTTCACTCACCACAAATAGTTGGTGCGGCTGAACCGATACCCTGAGACTCATGCTTCAGAGAGTCTTCGTCGACGCCAACGTCTTGCTTAGTCGGACGACGCGCGACTGGCTCTTCCTGCTGCGCAACGAGACGCAGCAGATGTTCCAGCTCCACTCAACGATTGATGTCGTCACTGAAACGGTTCGAGCCCGTCGGCGTCTGCAGCCCGAACTCGACGGAAATATAACCCGTCGTCTGCACGACGATCTCATCGAGAACCTCGATGAGATCGTTGCTGACTTCGACGGTTCCGTCGAGTTCCACGGCTCTGACCCGGATGACCGGCACGTCCATGCCGCCGCTATCGCAGGCGGCTCCAACATCCTGGTTACCAGTAATGGCGGCGATTTCGGCGATCCCGATCTTCTCCCTTACGAGATCTACACGCCCGACGAGTTTTTCCTCCTCGTTGACGACGGAGCTCAGGACTGCGTCCGCCGAGTCACGATGGCACAGCTGAAGTACTGGAACGCCAAACGTGCCCGCGGGCACAGCGTCAAACCATTGCCCGGCGCGCTCATCGATGCGGGCTGCCCGATCTTCGCTGCCCGAGTGAGCGGGCATGTGAGATTCCTCGCAGGACCTCCGCCTCGCTGAGTTCTCCCGCCGAATCCACGTTGATACGCTGTCCGTTGAGACGGCTTACCGAGTCAAACCTGATCGGCAGAATCTCACCGTTGAAAATTCTTGCATGCCCGCCCTGTTTCGTACCTTGGAAATCATTAGCTTTTTCGAGACGTCCGAGACCACCGTCAGAACAGTGTGTATCCGCCGCCGCCGTCGACGATGATGACCGTGTCAGACATGAAGCTTGCTGCGTCAGAAGCGAGAAACACAACCTCAGGGCTGACCTCGTCCGGCGTGGTGGACCGCTTCTGGGGTGCGTCTTCGATCCAGAAACGCCGGAACCGAGGCTGGTGAGTATTTGATGCGGTGAGAGCCACCCGATCGTGCGGTTCAGAGCCACCGTTCGTGCCGAAGAGAGCCAGCGGTGGTGCG
>NZ_PJJM01000037.1 GCF_002929805.1 Cryobacterium sp. Y50
CGGGCTGACCCGCATCTCCTGCCGATCGGGAAACACCGCAGCCAAATAATCACTGATCTGTTCCGGACTCCATTTCAGGCACAATTTTTTCTGCACCAAAAGCGCCAGCTCCAGATGGTCGAATTTGCTGGCCTTCGGGCGACGTCCACGAAGTTCGGCCTGCCTCTGCGCCGCATACGGGGCATACTTCGTCCGTGCCTGCGGGCCAGTCTTGGACCCGCCTCGAGCCAGCTCCCGACTGATCGTGGCAGCAGACCGGCCCACCAGAGCAGCGATCGCCCGCACGCCGGTGCCAGCCAGGTGCAAGTCCGCGATCTGCAGTCGTTCCTCCAAGGACAAGTACCGCCCAGACTTCTCTGCCTCAGGAAGAGGGATCCGCCCACCCGTTGCTTGACGCCAACGCCGTCCAGTTCGTCGATTCACCCCGACAGCATCGCACGATGCGGTCAGCGTCGAGCCTTGAGTGATCAACACCCAAAACCGCGCCTGTTTCTCAACCAGCTCATTCTTCAACCACACGTACAACACCTCACAAAAATCGAGTGTTGCGACGACCGGTTAAATCCGCCGTTCGGCTTACGGGCATGCCATCGTCGAGTTCCCTTGCGACGCGTCTTCGCCTCCTGGGAGGATGAGCGAATGCGAATCGACCCTGATCCCAATGGTGCGGAGTTCGGCATGCTCTCGCAGTACCTCGATTACCAGCGTGAGACGTTGCTTTCGAAGACCGACGGACTGACCCGTGAGCAGCTGACACAGAAGCACTCCCCATCCGAACTCACCCTCGCGGGTCTGCTGTTCCATCTGGCGCTGACGGAAGAAGTCTGGATGGAGGTTCGCTTTGCTGGCCTCCCTGATCGAGAGCCATGGGCCAGCGTCGACAGGGACGCCGATCCGAACTGGGAGTTCCGCACTGCGGCCCTCCTTGAGCCGGTGCAGTTGCGCAGCCGCTACCGCGAAGCCTGTAATCGGAGCCGGGAAGTCGTGCTCACATCGACAGGCTTGGATCAACTATCGGTCAAGGCGCTGGGCGATGGTCGCAACTTCTCGCTCCGATGGGTGCTGCTACACCTTGTTGAGGAGACCGCCCGTCACGCCGGCCACGCCGACTTTCTGCGCGAAGCGATCGACGGCACAGTCGGCGAGTAGCGAACCGACACGTAAGAATCATCGCCACGGGACACATATTGGAACAGCATCGGCCACCCTTCGTCCCTCGGTGGGTGGCCGCAAATCTATCGCGTTCAAGGCCCCTCAAATGGGCACCAGAGAATCTGGTTCTGCCCCGGGCTAGGGTGAAGACGTGCAGCTATTCCACAGCCTTGTTCAAGCAATTGAGACGCCGCGACTGCGGATTAGGCCTTGGCGGCCTTCAGATAGTGCGGCCGTACGAGGGCTGTGGCTCGAACGAGATCCACGATCGACTCGCGTCATTGATGCCCAGGGTCGGTCGACTATTGATGACATTCCCCGGAATTGACCCACGGTTACGACACGAGAGCCAGTTAATAATTTGCCCCTCTACGCAGCGGTCAGGCGGTCTGTTCTAGGGAGTTTGCCCGAATTCGGAAGACGTGATCTGCGAGGAGATCCATGTCTTCGCGGTTGTGGCTAGTGAAGATTACAGTTCGGCCCTTGTCTCGGTAGCTGGCGAGAAGATTCCGGACGAGTTCGACGCTGTCCACGTCGAGGGCATTGAACGGCTCATCGAGCAGCAGCACTTGCGGTTCTTCCATGATGGCCTGGGTGAGGGCTAGTTTTTGTTTCATGCCAAGGGAGTAATTTCTGACGGCCTGTTTAGTATCAGGTGCCAGCCCGACAGACTTCATGGCGGTCCTGATCTCGTCATCCCCGATGACTGCCCGGATTCTAGCCAAGTCACGGAGATTGTCCAACCCGGTTTTCTGTGGAAGGTAACCTGGCCGGTCGATGATGACGCCGAAGTTCTCGGGAAAGGTGCGATTTTTCGACATATAGGTGGGATCAATGGTTACTGTGCCCGAGTCGGGGACGATGAAACCACAGATCAGTTTGAACAGAACCGATTTCCCGGACCCGTTGTGCCCGACGATTCCGTAGATCTTGCCGGCATCAAAGGTAGCGTTCACGTTCTCGAACAGCGTGGTTCCTTTGAACGATTTGGTGATTTTCTCAAGTTGGATGACAGCCATATCAAACCCTTTCGTTGAAAAATAGTTTCGGACTCTTGACGATCAGAAGTGCACCCAGCAGAAGGGCAAGACAGTAGACACTCAGAACAGCTGTGATGCGGAGGAGTTCTTGTCCACCGAGCCCAACGTACCCAAGGCTGTTCAGGGCCGCTGGCAGCACCCGGGCACTATTGACGGCGGGCAGACCTGCCACGAGTAGGCAGCCGAGGGCAAATAGGCCCGCCATCGGCCGGCCGTTGAGCCATCCGATGACGAAGACCACAAGGATGTAACACAGTACTTGCAGCGTTCCGTTGATGAAGAACTGATAGAGCACCCAGCCTTGACCAAGTCTGAGATCAGCAAGCGCATTACCATCCGCGCTGGGGCCACCGGCCAACCCGATGAGCAGTGCACCGGCAAATAGGGCACCGAGAAGCAACGGTACGCGCGCCGCGACGGGGAGGATGAAACGGGAAAACCACCTGGTGGGTGAGCCGTGGCGCAGGGCCACGTAGTAGATACGTGCCTTCAATTCGTTCTCTAGCACCAGCAAGAACAGGTACGCAAAGCCCAAGAAGACAATGCTGTGGTAAAGGTAGAGGTTCCATTCAAACCCCTCAGCGGATACTCCATAGAACGCGACGAAGAGGACATCGGTTGGGGTGCCGACCTCGTTCCTGAGCTCGAAGGCCAGCGCATATATAAGGCCCAGAGCGCACAGCCCGACGTAGAGCAGTGTCGACAATGATCCCGGCAATCGCAAGGGAGTGCTACGGTGACGGCGGTCCTGGTATTGCACCCCGGCGACGCAGAGTCCGATCACAGCTATGACGGGTAAGAACACTAGCGCGACGGGGTCATACGCGGTGAAACTCCGGTGAAGCAGGAAAAAGTTCGCCAAATCTAGGAACGGGGCGGCCTCGATCCGGCTGCGAAAGGAAATCAGTTGCGCGAAGAATAGCGCTGCAGCGGCGGCGTAGATGACGACCTGCTTTGACGAGAGTAGATGTACCAGGGCCAGCACCATATGCAGGCATAGCAGTGTCAGACCCACAAGCATAAGCTGCAGGGCAAGTACGAGCAGGGGAGGGATGCCGTGGTTCGACACGAATCCCAGCACCTGATTGAGCGGATTCCCAACGGTGCTGGTAGCGCTCCAGTCTATGGACAGTGGTAGACCTGCTGCCGTGACCGTGGCTGAGACCAGCCAGATCAGCAGCAGCGGTATCAACCTCGCCAGGGCGTGCAGGGTCGAGCGATACAGCCATGAGCGGTAGCTGCCGAGCCTGATCAAAGCCGGCACGCTAAAGTGCCGCTGGATGGAAACGCAGGAGGAGTAGAGCCAGATTGGCACGAAGAGGTAGCTGATGTAGTACGGATCCAGCAAGAACGTGAGGATTTGATCCCACATGTTTAGGGGCACCATCAGCTCATGTGAAATAACCTGTAACTGCTGTCGTAGGTAGAGGCCGTAGACCATGCTGAGGGCCAACAGGGCCACGTGCCAGGGAGCGAAATTGAGGCTTCTTACGATGCGGTGTGTCACAAGAGGACGTCCAGCTCTCTAGTACGTCGCCGCACGTAGAGAGCAAGAGAAAGCGCCAAGACAGCCAGAACCGTAAACGGTACGAACGGGACCCAGAGTGGAAATTGGGTGAGGTTGAACGGAAAGACGATTGCCGGGGAGTATTGCGGGATGGTCAGGACAGCAAAGACGAAATTAGCAATGTGGTAGCCAATGAATGGGATGGACAGCGCGACAAACCGGTTCGGGACCACCAAGAGCAATAGAAAACCGATGGACGCATAGAGAGCACCATTCATCCCCAGCCACAAGGAGTATCCCAGGCCATAGGCCCACGGGCCGATGCTGAGTAGCTGGGAGAACGTGTTAACGGTGGCTGGGTACGCTTCGAGCTCTGCCGGCGAGAGCCCCACCATAGTTTGACGGTACGGGTTAATCACACCGACAGATGGTTCAACGACGAACGCCCATAAGAACGGAATGAACGCTGCTAAGAAGAAAGCAACGAAGGCGACGACAATGTTGGCAAGCGCTTTGCTTGTCAAATATCGCCTAATGTTTGAGCGGGTCCTTGTGTAGACGATGTAGCGATGGCTTAACTCATTGGAGAACGGTAGCGCATAGAGAGCTACAGCGATCAGCGGGAAGACCAGGGGCAGAGCGAAGGGTATGATCAAAGTGAAAAAATCCGCCGGACCGAAGAGGGCATATCCGTCGCTGATCGCTGTTGCGTAGACGCTGGGGAGGGCTAGTAGCGCCAGCAGCAATAACGTCACTTTCCAGGAAAGAAAAGTTTTTTTCAGGTCAGAACGAACGGTTTTCAGCAATTTAGTGAACTTCCCAAGAGAATGCGGTCGGTCCATGGGACCGACCGCATTCTCTCTATAGCTAGCGATTTGTTATTAGTTGCTCCTCCAGTCCCCCGTGACCTGGACATCGACCGGGGTGAAGGCGTCATTGCTGAACTGCACGCGGACGTATTGACCGTTTGCTATACCGTTGACTAGATCATGATTGGTTCCGTCACTGACGTTGCGTGCCCAACTGCCGGTGGCGCCATTGCTGGACTGCATCCGTGCGTCCACGAGATAGTCCCCCCCGACTGTGGCCGATTCGAGGCGACCCGTGGCACCGTAAATGTCCTTGACCTGATAACCGGTGTATCCACTGCCGTTGAACTTGCCGACCGTGGTGTTGTACGGCTCGTTGTCGGTTCCTGCCATGGCTGCTGTGGCTCCGGATAGCACGATGACGGTTGAGGTAATGAGACCCATCGTGATTCGTGTGGTCTTCTTCATAGGAATTCTCGTTTGAATCTTATTTCATGCCATCTTTGGCACGTTAAAAACGTATCATCCGGGCGAATAAAAACTCGAGGAGTCGACTCAGACCGGTTTGGCCCTTCTGGCCATCGAGACAAAAGTTGACGGCCACTTCATTTGCTATTGTGATCTGATCATCGGCGGGTCAACCCTGCAGGAGCCGGAAATCGCCTAAGAAACAAGATTCTGGGCCACGGTCCGTTCGTGGAATGCCGCTTCTTTTCGAGTGCTGGACAAGATCGGTTTCACCAGCAGCGGCCGGAACGACCCCGACCCGAACCGTGGTGACTCTGTCTGGATGACCGGGCCCCGACGTGACGACGCTCTTCCCACTCTCCCGGTCGCATGAGCGGTTCGCGCTCACGAACACAAATCGGCCACTTTGTCTACTCGGACTACCGCTGCACCGTGTGCGCCCGGTCTGTGGTTTGATCAGATATGAGCCGAAGTTTTCAGACTGGTCTGACAGCGATCCTCATTCTCGTGGCCTTGCTGTGCGGCGTTCCTGTTGCCGCTGCCGCCTATGAAGCACGAGCTCCTGGGTATCAATGTGCTATTTCCCAACAGGCACCCGCTGAGGCCGTGCTCGAGCGTGGGGCCACGGGCACCTTTTCCGTCTGGCCTGTCGGACTTGAATGCCGTTATCTAAGCGAAGACGGCACGGAGCTGATCGTGTCACCCGGCTGGTTCATCTCTGGACTGGCCATCGGAAGCCTGACAGCGCTCTTGGGGCTGTTCGTCCTGACTGCCCTGGCGATGGTTCAGTCAGCTCAATTGCGCAGCCGCACGGTCAACCGCTGACACCAATCCGAATCGACCCGTAGCGGGTTCCCCATACGGGCAACTCGCTCAGCGAATCGACTTGAGGAATCACGCTTCAACGCGCCCGGTGGGCGTCCCAGTTACGGGCCCCTGCGCGATGAGGGCGCTCGGCGCGAGAAGCGCTCGGCAGCGTGGTGCGGTCTCGCGCTAGTGTGCAGGAATGGGGAATCATATTTCATTGTGGGCGGGGCCGGTTGTCGCGGGCGTGTATGCGGCGGTGATGGTGCTGACGCTTGCGGTGTGGGATCCAGAAGCCGCCGTCCCGGGGCTCACCTATCAGGAGATCGTTGTGGGACTGGTGACGCGGGTGTGAACGCCAGCGGACACGTTCGCCGTGTCCGCTGGCGTCCACATCCCCACAGGCCCCGCTTATGCGCTGAGTCCATTTCTATATCCCGTGGAACTCAACACCCAGATTAACTACACCTACTAGAAGCGAGATTCGTATGTCATTCAGCATCAGCTCAGCCTCGTCGGTCGCGGGGCTCACCCCGAGTCGAACTTCTGCCACTCGTCCTATCGAAGGACTTTCGGGCGACAAACTCATGTCCGCTTTGACGGCATCTGATCGCGAGATCGTGTATCAAGCGACTGGGCGACGAGTCGATGAAAATTCAAATATAGTTTCCATGTTTGCAGTCGAAATTGCGCTAGACCGTCAGTCGGGATATCTTTCGGCTGGTCAGGAAATTTCGCCGGCGTACCTTCACCTGATGGCGACAAAGTATGCCGGCGACGAGTACTCGCAATCATTCGGTGTCGCCATCGGTAACGCATTGAGCTACCTTGCGGAACAATCACCCCGAACAGGCATCGACGTCACTGCGTAGGCCTTTTCGAGACCTCTGCAGAGTGGAATGCGGATAATGGGATCGTTGCATTAGTGATGGCGGTCGTCACGGTTCTCGTCACACTCTTCACAGATGCCCTCAGTGACGAGTTCATCGCGCTCGTGCAATTCGTCGCCCTGTTCGGGTCTTGGGCTGCAGCGAACAGCTATGCCACGCGAAAGCAACAGTAGGCATCATTTCGACGTCCGGCGGACGCCGATGAAGGCGTTTGCCCGTGCGCTCCTCTGGTTCTCCGAATTCGGCGTCCCGTAGGGGGTTCCCCTTACGGGAAACGAACGCCGGCGTTGAGCGCTGGAATCAGAGCACATCGCCCAAAGAAATGCCTCGAAGGCTATGGATCGCGAGGCGTCTCCTCATCCGAAGTCGTCCCAATATTTGGGGCGATACTTTGGCTGTGGCTAAGAGAGTTTCGAGGCGACAAATTTGGATCGCAAACCGACCAAAAGAATCGATCCCTGCGGGACAAGCTTGTCGCTGCGATCCCAGATGAATCGAAGTCGTCGGTGACACTGGTCGAGTACCCAGGCAAGGAACAGGAATCGCCCGTGGCAGCACCCCATCCCGACGGTGTTCAGCTCCAATAGCGATCCCGTTGCCATCCACGGTCTGACCTGACGCAGCTGCCTACGCGTGCGCGAAGGGCTCGATCGATACCCCCGGCGCTGGAGCCCGGAACCCTGGGGTATCGCAAGACACCTCGACGAGGTATATCCAGTTGTCACCGTCGAACCCGCCCGTCACTCGCAGCTGGTCGCTGTCAACCAGTCCAGCAAGCTGGGCCCCGTAGGCGAACGAGTCATGATCCGGGTCGAAGCTGGTGGCCGGAAAGGTTGACGTCCAAACCTGCGCGTAGCGCTCAGCGGTAGTCCACGTGCCCTCGAACGCATCGAAGGTGGGACGGATGGAGCCCGCGATCGTTTGGGTGATGCTCGACCACTCGGTGAGCGCGCCGCCGGACGCAGCGGCCGGCGACACGTTGGCATCCGTGGACTGGGAACCACAGCCGGTGACGCCTAACAAGAAAAGCAAGACCATCGAGAGAGCGAGCGCGATGCTTCGGATGCGAGCCATGCCTTCACCCTACGACCAGCGATGCTACGGGCGAGTCGGGCGCAGGTCTGACGGAGGTCGTTCCGTGTCGACGCGAATGCCCGTCCTCCAACTTGTCCCGAAGGGGATTCCACTTGCGGGATCACGCTGCGCTGGGAGCGTCGATCACTTGACAGTCGCCTCGGTCGATGCGAGAGACTGGGTGATGATGAACATTCACGCGCCTTCCCTCAGGGAGTTCGGATTTCTAGGACCACTCCGCGACGAGATCGAGCCTGACGACATCCACGGTCGCGGAATGCCAGCTGTGTGCATCACTGGCTCCAGATCCGTGTCGGAACTGTCGAGGGGGCAATGATTTCGGACAACAGAGACGACATAGAAGACATAGAAGACGATGCTCGCCACCCTGGCTGGCAGTTCGAGCTGCGTAAGCCAAATCATGGGACCCGCGCAGAGATTCCGGCCGTGGACATCCAACGGCTGAAGCGTCTGTGGGAAATAGTTCAGCGAGAGAAACGCTTTCCCGAGAGCGCGGGCCGGGAGATGGACGCATTGATCGAGAAGTGGGGTCTAGAGGGGTATTCAGCCGACCAGATTGCCGCAGCGACACAGCTACCGCTTGAAACGGTCGCTGAATTGCAGAAGATCCCGGGAGCCGGCGCCCACTTCAATTCCCGGCAGGCGTAGCAGGGCTGTCCTTGCAGTCCGCAGCGCGCCACCGACGGACGTCGATTCGTCCCGTAAGGGGTTGGCGGATTCAACCGGTCGTCGCAACACTCTATTTTTGTGAGGTGTTGTACGTGTGGTCGAAGAATGAGCTCGTTGAGAAACAGGCGCGGTTTTGGGTGTTGATCACTCAAGGCTCGACGCTGACCGCATCGTGCGATGCTGTCGGGGTGAATCGACGAACTGGACGGCGTTGGCGTCAAGCAACGGGTGGGCGGATCCCTCTTCCTGAGGCAGAGAAGTCTGGGCGGTACTTGTCCTTGGAGGAACGACTGCAGATCGCGGACTTGCACCTGGCTGGCACCGGCGTGCGGGCGATCGCTGCTCTGGTGGGCCGGTCTGCTGCCACGATCAGTCGGGAGCTGGCTCGAGGCGGGTCCAAGACTGGCCCGCAGGCACGGACGAAGTATGCCCCGTATGCGGCGCAGAGGCAGGCCGAACTTCGTGGACGTCGCCCGAAGGCCAGCAAATTCGACCATCTGGAGCTGGCGCTCTTGGTACAGAAAAAATTGTGCCTGAAATGGAGTCCGGAACAGATCAGTGATCATTTGGCTGCGGTGTTTCCCGATCGGCAGGAGATGCGGGTCAGCCCGGAGGCGATCTACCAGGCGCTTTATGGGGGCGGTCGGGGTGGCTTGCGTGGTGATCTGCATCAGCATTTGCGCACCGGCCGCGCCATCCGGCGTCCGAGACGGCCTGCTGCGAAGAACTCGGGCAAGATCCCGGACATGACCATGATCAGCGAGCGACCGCCAGAGGTTGAGGGCCGCGCCGTGCCTGGGCATTGGGAANGCCAGAGGTTGAGGGCCGCGCCGTGCCTGGGCATTGGGAATCTCAATGTCTTTGTCAAGCGGTTTTGAGCATCGGGATCTCGGCTGGTTCCTGGTAGAGGGTGTGGTCG
>NZ_PJJM01000046.1 GCF_002929805.1 Cryobacterium sp. Y50
ACTACGGCACACTAGAACCACACGAGAGTGGCCCTGTTTTCAGTTGGCAGAAGTGGCCCTGTTTTCAGTCGGCGTTAACATCAGATCCGTCGCCCATACGACCTCGTGTCCATCGGCAATCTCGGTGACCGTGGCGATGATCTCGAGCAGCACGGTCTCGTCGTTATCTATCCGTTGGGAGAGAAGTATCTCCCCGGTCTGGTCGATCACGACGCAGTGATGCGCCCGCTTTCCTGAATCAATTCCCGCCCATACTGCTGGCATCTGAAGGTTCCTTCCGTCTCGTTGATAGCAGTTTCCCTGTCGATAACCACGCCGGCACGTCCTTACCCAGCGATCAATGTCGCAATTCTCAATCAGCGGTCCAGTCATCTGCGGGCANGACCTAGTCTGCGGGGCGTTCAACCGCTCGGCCATTGCCACACTCGTGGAACGCACCAGCGGCTTCCTCATGCTCGTGCACCTGGGCGGCAAGCACGACGCAGCAACCGTCCGCGAACGGGTCGGCACGGCGATGTCCGCCCTACCAGCGCACCTCAGGAAAACGCTGACCTGGGATCAAGGATCGGAGATGGCCGAGTATCGGTAGTTCCAGGAAAAAACGACGATCCCCGTCTACTTCTGCGACGCACATTCACCGTGGCAACGAGGCTCCAATGAGAACACCAACGGACTCATTCGCCAGTACTTCCCCAAGGGCACCAACCTGAACCTCCACAGCCCCGAACGCTTGGCTGAGGTCGCCGCCAAGATCAACGCTCGCCCCCGCGAATCGCGTAATTGGGAGCCATCGCAAACACACTTCGATAGGCTCAAAGAACTAGCCCACATTTGACCGTGTGTTGCGACGATGGCTAGAAAACGCCATGCAACAAACTTCAAAACTGGGGCCATTTCAGAGTGCCACATCCAATCGAGGGAGCCGGGAGCTACGGCGCCCAGCTGGCCCGTGTCGCCGGGGCCCGCTGGGCCATCGAGGAAACCTTCCAAACCTCCAAAGGCGAAACCGGACTCGACCACTACCAAGTACGGCAATATGGCGGCTGGTACCGGCACATCACCCTCTCCATGTTCGCCCACGCCTTCCTCAGTGTCATCCGCTCAAAAAAGGGAGCCCACATCCAGGCTCCGACCAGCTGGTAAGACTCTCACTGCCCGAAATTAGGCACCTCATCACACGGATCGTCTGGCACCGGGAATCAGACCCACGCCACGTGATCCGCTGCTCCCTCTGGCGACGAAAACACCAACGCCGCGCCCAACAAAGCCATTACAAAGCCCGCGGTCACACCCCACAAACGCGACTGTAGTACTAGTTCGAGCCCTTCATTCTCGGTGGGTTTGTTGATCCATGCCGTTGCGGGAATGGACAGGATCTGCGGTGCCTGGGTTGTGCTGAATCGCTGGGGGAAGCGTGCGCGTGCCGCGTCTAGCGTCGCGGCTCACGCTGCCGGACTGCGTGCAGTGCGCGAAGACCACACAGACGCTCGACACCGTCAATCTGCCGTAAACCGTGATCGACCTCAGAATCGACAAGCACGCCAGGGACATGATGAGGCAGTTCGGCTACACCGAAACGCCTGTCGTCATCACCCAAGGGGTGTCCTGATCAGGGTACCGGCCCGATTGGATCGCCAAAATAGCCGAACTTCGCGAGCACCCCGTGATTACCGCCGAGCAGGAATCCCCGCGATGGAATTCAGTCTTCGGCAGACACTCTGACCCCTTTATTCCACGAAATTGGCAGTATCCAACGGCACTGGACCCGAGCCACTTCACGGCGGGCCTGGTTCTTTCTACGCTCGCATAACGCAAGAGTCTGGGCAGCACTACTGAGGCGTATTCGAAGCTCCCGCACCGGGAAGCCATTTACCTGTCCGCGAATCCATAACCTGATCACCGTCGGCGATGGTTATCCCTCGCAGAATTGTTCGAGACAGTTTTCCATGGAATGTTTTGCCGGAATATGGCGACCAGCTCGCTTTGGACTGAATGGATGCGTTCTCGAGTACCCACGCTGCGGCCGGGTCAAAGATAGCAAAATCCGCGTCGAACCCAACGCGAATGGCGCCCTTTTTTCCCCAGAATCCGTAAAGGCGTGCAGGTGTCTCGCCATAGACCCGCGCTATGTCTTCCCAAGCGAGGTGGCCGCGGAAGACAGCATCGACCAAAGTGGGCATTGTCGTGTCGAGTCCTGGGAGCCCAAACTGTGAGTGCCAGATGTCTCCGGCAGCCTTCTGCTCCAAGGTGGAAGGAGCATGGTCGCTTGAGATGTGCGTCAGCGTCCCCTCACGGAGGAGCCGCCACATATCTGTTTCATCGGAATCGTGGCGCGCTCGCGCGGGTGGCGTGAACTTTCTTAGCGCTCCTTGGGTATTCGCTTCTTCCTCCCGGAGGACGAAGTATTGCGGACAGCACTCTGCGGCTAGGTCGCCTCCCGCTTGGCGTTCTCTCAGGACGTAGCCGGCTACCTCTGGGTGCGACACGTGCGCAATCGTAGCCTTAGCCTGAGTTCGACGCACGAGCAGCGCGGCAACGGCGGCGGCAGAAACTTCAGCGTCACGACTTCTCCATTCAGGCAGCACACCACCATCTAACCGCCCCGCTTCAATCAGGGCGAGCTGAGCGTCACCTGCAATGGATTCGTCTTCGCAATGGATCAGGCTTCGTGCACCGATATCAGAGGTCGCTTTCAAATGGGCGAGAAGTGCCCCGGCGTTGTGCCCTGGGACGCCATGTGTCGTACACGTGAAAACCTTAAAGTAGGCAACCCCGGCTTCCCACAGACTTCGGACAGCATTTGATTCGCCCGTCCACGCGTGCGCTGCGAGACCGAAGTCCACGTTGGATCGCCCTTTTAGATACTCAACTTTTTCCAAGAGCCCTTGTCCGGAACGAATTGGACCTGAATGAGTGTGTTCAATGATGGTGGTTACACCCGCTCCGGCAGCAGCTCTGGTGCCTGCCGGAAAATCCTCCCGATCCGTCGCTGATGGATCCATAAGGTGAACATGAGTGTCAACTCCGCCAGGAAGCACGATCAGTCCCGTCGCATCAATGGTCTCTCGAGCATTGAAACTGTGAGGACCCACGTAAGCGATTCGCCCGTCTTCCACCCCAATGTTTACTTGTGAGCGGCCGGTGGAATGAACGACGGTTCCACCAATAATCGCGAGGTCAAAGGTATTCATTACTCTCCAGGTTTCTGACTAGCTGCTGGTCTTATGCAGTGGAACTGAGCCCATCGTTATTTGCTTCTTCAATGGTTTCGAGAGTCGTCTGTAAGTGCTGAAGAGTCAGCGCGATTGCGCCGGAGACGTCTCGTTTTCGATATAGAGCGACAAGTTGGGAGTGCTCTTCATTGGACTGCGCGACCCGTTGGGGGCTGACAACTAGCGACATAGCGACATACGATGACGCGCTGTCTCGGAGGCTTGCCAATATCGTGGAAAGCCTGCTTGCCTCGTCCGGCATAGCAAAGACCGCGTGAAATTTCCGATTCAATTCCACCCACGAGGCAATATCTTTCGTCGTTGAAATCTGGACCTGTAGGTCATGCGCTCTTGTGATTTCTTGATCCGTCAAGCGTTCTATTGTGCGCCGCACCATGAGCGGCTCGAGAGCTACACGAAGTTCATAAAGTTCCCGGACCTCTTCCATGTTCAAGCTGCGGACAAGAGCACCTCGATGTGGATCAAATACGACAAGGCCCTCTGCCACGAGGTCCCTCAATGCCTCCCGCACCGGAGTCACGCTGACCTCTAACTGATTGGCTATATCTGACTGGATCAGACGGGTTCCGCCAGTGAGCTCACCCTCCAAAATTGACGCTCGCAACGAACTAAGAACATACTCATGAGCCGTGCGGGGACGACCATGTCCGGTCACGCGCTCTGCACCCAATGGCTTGCTTTGATTGCGAGACATATCGTCTGCCTCGCGTGGTTCTATCCTCATGAAATGGCCGTTCTACCGAAGCCATTTCCGCGCAACTTGAACTCCTGTCGAATTTCCTTTAGATCCCGACCGCCATCGATGAGAGCCGTCAGTAAAATGCATGCCTTCCGGCTATCAAGCCAGCCACCAGAGATCACACCTCGTTCCAAGAGATCACGCTCAGAGCCCGCGAACGCATAGGTTCTACTGTAAATCGTTCCCGAACCGGTTCGCGTGGTGAGTACAACCGGGAGAACTTGAGTGGCGCGACTCACAACCTGGGACAGTTCGTTAGACACATGTCCAACGCCAAATCCTGATAGCACAACTCCGTCGAAGCCCGCATCGAGCGTTAATCCCAGAACCTCGCCTCTGTCTCCGAGGTGAGTTTCCAACAGGGCGACACGCCGACGTTGAAAACTATCTGGGTAAGCCAGCGGGTCAGGTCGCCTTGCTTCGTTCCCAAAGACAACATTCCCCTCCTCCACGTAACCGAGTACGCCAAACGAGGGGGAACAAAATGCATTTGTGCCGCTTGACCGAATCTTCCTCACGCGCGTCGCCGAGTGAATCTCGTCATTCATAACGACCAAAACCCCACGATTTCGTGATTCCTGGTCGCGAGCCACTGTGACTGCTGCGAGCAGATTAGCTGGCCCGTCTGACCCCAGTGTTTGCGGGGCGCGCATGGCGCCTGTCACGACTAATGGCTCGGGGTGATTCCAATAAAGTTCAAATAAATACGCAGTTTCTTCGAGCGTGTCTGTCCCCTGAGATATGACAACGCCATCATGTCCCTTCCGAATCATGTTGTCGGCCCAAACCAATGCCTTGTGAACATATTCAAAATCTAGGGAAGCTCCGGGCAGTGTCTCCAGCGTTTCTGTTGTCAAGATAGCAATGTCTTCGAGTCCGGGGACCCCGGCGATCATTTCGCTGGCTCGGAGTGTGGGTGAAACTCCCGCACCTTGGGAATCCGACGTCATTGTGATCGTCCCCCCCAAGGAGGCGATTGCTACGCGTTTTGTCACAGCTACTTCCTTTCAGGTCGGCAGATTTTTTCAAAAATGTTTGCATTCTGTATCATATAGGAGATATCTTATAGGAAATCTCAAGTGAAAGACAATGATGCGAGGGAAGAATGAGCAGCAGAAGTTCCTTGGAGAAGAAGGTCGTTACGAAACTGAGTGAGGGAGGTAGCCGCCTCACCAAATCCGTAGCGATCGTGAGCTTTGTAGTCGTTGCCTTGTCCTACACATTGAATGCAATGGATAGGCAAGTGTTTCCTGTTCTGTTGCCGAGCATTCGAGAAGACCTGGGCTACTCCTTGGCGCAAGGTGGACTGGTAGCAACAATCTTCACCTTGGGCATTGGGCTCGCCGGCGTTCCGACCGGATTCCTCCTCGACAAGCTTTCCCGCAAGGCAGTGATGCTCCTGGGGATCTTTATCTATTCCCTATTCACACTGCTGACGACATTCTCAGTTGGCTTCTTTGACATGCTGGCATTCCGGGCCGTGACGGGTGTGGGTGAAGCGATGCAAAACGCAGCACTCTTTTCCGCCGTTGGCGCGTACTTCTTCGCGAACCGCGCTCTCGCAATTGGCGGCCTGAACTTTGCCTTCGGTCTCGGCGGATTCCTCGGGCCGCTGCTTGGAGCCAAGATGGCAGCAAGTTCTGGGTGGCAGCTACCGTTTTACGTTTACGGAGTCTTGGGCTTTGTTTTTATCGCTCTAATCGCGGTGTTCATCAAGAAGAAATTTACGGAACAGGTTGAGGGCGCTGCAGAACAACAGCAGCAAGCAACTTTCAATCATGTTCCGGACCGGCTTCTTAACCGCAATGTCGTGATGCTTGGAATAACAGCAGGCGTTGTCGGCCTTGCCATGTATGGATTCATCGGCTTATACCCCACGTTTTTGCAGACAGACCTGGGTTTCACGCTACCCCAAGCCGGCACCGCCGCGAGCATGTTCGGTCTAGGCGCGATGATGGGACTTCCCGCTGGATATCTCAGTGACAAGCTGAACCAGAGGTATGTGCTCATGTCCGCCTTGGTTATTGGGTCATTGGTCGGCTATTTGATCTTCAATGGACCGACCTCGACTGGTTGGCAGTACTTTCTTTCCTTCGCAGAGGGTGCCGTCGCAAGCGGATTCTGCTTTGTCGGCATCTACGCTGCCCTCCAGAGGTCCGTGCGGCCGCAGATAATCGGCCGCGCATCCGGCATCTTTATTTCAAGCTTCTACATTCCTGCCTCAGTTGCGGGCTACGTCTTTTCAGCCCTTGTCGGTTTGGCGGGGTGGGGCGGTGCTGGATTCTGGCAATTGAGCGTCCTTCCCCTTCTTGGTATCGTCGCGCTCCTCTTTGTCGATACCAGCAAATTCTCAAATGCCCGGCTACCGCTCAACCACTAAGAAAAAAATCTCGAAGCATCGGAAAGGCACAAATATGAAGAAGATGACGGGTCCGAAACGATGGCACGACCAGCGTTGGGTAATTGACTCCGTCTTGCGAACGGATGGGCTTGAATGGGACCAGCCTCGTGTGGCATACACGCTCCGCCCGATGGGAGTTGATGCCAATCCCGACTTTGTCGTCGCGAAGTCGAGTATTTCAAAGTTCGCGGACATCACGCCAGTTTTTACGGCATTGGGCGAACGACGTGAGCGGATGGCGCACGAAGCCGAAGAGGCTGGAAGACCAGAAACCGCTAGAGAACACTACTTTCATGCAGCCTTACTCTTCTCGTCTGCTGAGTGGCCAATTTGGGAGGATACTGCACAACTTGTCGCCCTAGATGACCGAAAGAATAACTGCTACAGCTCCTACGCGCGGCTTGCTGACCACCACGTCGAGCGAGTAGAAATTCCTTTTCAGGACTCCTATATTCCCGCTTGGTTCCACCTCCCCGTCGGTTACCAGGGCGGGCGGATTCCGACTGTCCTTGCTTGCGGGGGGATGGACGCCGCAAAAGAACTCAACGTGAACCTTTATGGCGACAAGCTTCTCCAGCGTGGTTTCGCAGTTCTTTCTTTTGATGGTCCCGGACAAGGCGAGGCTCCAGTTCGCGGTGTCAAGTTCACTCCTACTGCTTGGATCGCTGCGGGGGAAGTGCTTATGGAATGGTGTCGCGCACGTGACGAGGTCGACAACGACAACATCGTTGGGTTCGGTCTTTCCTTCGGTTCCTACTGGATGTCACAAATCGCCGCCACCCAGCCGACACTGAAAGGCGCAGCAGTAGGACTCGTCTGCCATGAGCCGGGAGGCCACATGATCTTTGAAATGGCATCGCCCAGCTTCAAAGCCCGATTCATGTGGATGTCGGGTTTGGAAGACGATGAAGAATCCTTCGATCTCATGGCCGAAAAGATCGATCTGCGTCCGGCTATGGACACAATGAGTATCCCTTGGCTGGTGATTGCGGGAGACGAGGACGAGCTCTCACCGATGGAACATACCTATGACCTAGCCCGTCGATCTCCGAGCCCGGCCCCCATGCTCGTTTACCAGCAGGGTCGCCATGCACTGTCCTTGCCTACACCTTCTGTTGCATCGGGTCCTAACTGGCTCACGTATTCGGCAGATTGGTTACTAGACAGAGTTAACGGTGTCCCTGCCGAAGACTATGTCGACTACGTCCTACCGACAGGGAAAATCGAACGTCGAGCGCACCCCAAGGAGTTCCGGTCATGAGTATTGAAGACGAAATCTCAGGCTCACACAGCTTTTACGCTGCTCTGCCAAGCCTTGTTGGCCGACGCATCGCCGTCGTGACAATCGACCTACATCGTGGACATCTCGATCCGGCGGTGGCCACCATGCCCTTGTCTGTAACCGCAGCCGCCCAGGTTACCCGCTCGAATATTTCGCTTCTCCGATCAGCGCGCGCACGCCAGCTGCCCGTGATCCACGTTATGACGTCTTATCACGCTGTCGAAGAGATATCGTCAAATCCGTGGTGGAAGAATATTGCTGGAACGGATGCTACACGCGCCAATGTCCTTCGTCATCAGCTGCCAGGCAGCCCGGGCCTTGAGATTATGCCGGGGGTTATCGATCACGATTATGACGTTCTCGTTTCTTCCAAGAAGAGGTATGACTCGTTCATGGCGACTGAGCTCGATCATGTTTTGCGTTCTCGGAACATCGATACGCTGCTCCTCACTGGGGTAAATACCAACAGCTGCGTTCTTGCAACGGCAATCGCTGCCAACGCCCGTGACTATTCGGTGATCGTTCTTGAAGACTGCGTAGACACGATGGATCGCACGCTGCACGAGCCTGCACTGAACATAATCCAAAAGGCTTTTGGCTGGGTCGCCACAAGCAAAGAGATAATGGCTGCGCTTTGAGGCAGGTTGATGTCCACGCGCACGTTATTCCACCAGCACTGGTGGCAGCCATGCACCGAGGGACCGCTCCAGATGGGATCACCATTGAAACGGTGGCGGGTGAACCCTGGGTAGTCCACAGGCAGGGCTATAGGTATCCACTCCAACCGTCCTTCCATGATGTGAAAACACGTCTGGCCGCGATGGATGCTCAAAATATTGACGTTGCTGTCTTGTCAATCGCGCCACCGCTATTTCTGTATGGCCTGGAAAAGCCGGATGCGGCTGAAGCCGTCCGTACGACGAACGATGCCATCGCGGAAATGGTCTCAGTCGCCCCGGATCGGTTTGTAGGACTCGCGACTTTACCCATGCAAGATCCACCAGCTAGCGTTCTCGAGCTCAAGCGCGCTACATCAGTCCTGGGGCTTCAAGGGGCACAAATCGGATCCCACATTGAGGGAACTCCCTTAGATGACCTATCAGTCCGGCCGGTATTGGAAATGGCATCCGCCCTTGGCGTGCCACTTCTCGTACACCCCTATTACGTTGGTTCCACCGCCGGCCTAGACGATTTCTACCTGACAAATCTTCAGGGAAATCCGTGGCAAACGGCAGTATGTGCTTCACGACTAATCCTCTCGGGAACTCTCGACGCGCTACCGAATCTCGACCTGATACTTGTCCACGGCGGAGGGCACCTTCCGTTCCAAATTGGTCGATTGGACCATGGCTACAAGGTTCGTCCGGAGGCTTCTGCTCCTCAACATCTGCCGAGTAGCTACCTCCGACGTTTCCACTACGACACTCTTACGCACAACGTGCAGGCCACTCGATGGCTGGTTGACCAAGTGGGTTCTGATCGAGTGCTACTCGGCACTGATATGCCATTCGACATGGCCGGACCAGGGCTGGAAGGGCAGCTCGACCGCTCGCT
Source organism: Cryobacterium sp. Y50 (assembly GCF_002929805.1). Lineage (GTDB taxonomy): Bacteria > Actinomycetota > Actinomycetes > Actinomycetales > Microbacteriaceae > Cryobacterium. The sequence continues at coordinate 9,210 of NZ_PJJM01000046.1, forward strand.
GGAAACGGAATCCGACTGGGCAGCAATTGCTCACGAAAACGCTGAACGACTTTTTACTTTGCCAACGAATCAAAGAAAGTAACCCATGCCTAAGAAACTTCTGCTTCACATCGGCGGGCGCGAAGTCGCGGCCAGTGACGGCGGGACCTTTGACGTCATCAATCCAGCCACAGGCGAAACTCTGTACGAAGTTTCGCATGCAACAGAGTCCGATGTCGACGCAGCAGTGGTGGAAGCCCAGAATGCATTTGACGATGGCCGGTGGAGAAACATCGCGGCTCGTGATCGCGCTCGAATTCTAAACAAAGCGGCAACACTTCTCACAGACCGGATCGACGAGTTTGCAGAGCTGGAGTCAAAACAGGTCGGTCGAACTCTTCGTGAAATGCGCGCACAGCTTCGTCGGCTTCCCGAATGGCTGGAATACTTTGGGGCTGTAGCCCAAACGCAGGAGGGTACGAGTCCCAACTTTGGTGCTAACCACCTCAATGTGGTTCGGCGGGTGCCATTGGGCGTGGTCGCCTTAATAACCCCATGGAACCACCCCTTGCTAATCACGATGAAAAAGGTTTCTGTGGCCCTGGCCGCCGGCAACTCCCTCGTGATCAAGCCAAGCGAATTAGGGCCAGCCGTTCCGATGGTACTCGTCAGATTGCTGGAGGAGGCGGGAGTTCCCGGTGGCGTGGTCAACGTCGTACCAGGTCTAGGGCGAACTACTGGAAAGGCCCTTTCAGAACACCGCGGTTTGGCGAAAATCGATTTTACTGGCGGCACAGAAACTGGGCGCGTAATCGCGGCCAACGCCGGTAAATCCCTAATCCCCGTCACCGCTGAGTTGGGCGGAAAAGCTCCGGTTCTCATTTTTGATGACGTCAACATTGCACAGGCTGTCGCGGGAGCTCTCTTTGCTGCCTTCGTGGCAACCGGGCAAACGTGCGTCCAGGGTGCGCGCATCCTGGTCGCACGAAGTATTTTCGATGAAGTTGTTCAGCTGCTCGTGAAGCGGACCAAGGATCTGCGTTTGGGGAATCCTCTCGACCTGGACACGCAGGTTGGTCCATTGGTATCCCAGAATCAACGAAATATTGTGTCAGCGGCGGTCGAGCGGGCACGTCAAAGCGGAGCGACGATTCTCTGCGGAGGCCGCATTCCCGAGGGTGAACAGTTCACAAGCGGATGGTTTTATGAACCGACCGTAATCGCCGACGTAACTCCAGAGCACGACTTGTGGTGCCAAGAAGTTTTCGGGCCAGTCACGCTCATCGTTCCATTCGACGATGAAAACGACGCTATAGCTCAGGCGAATGACAGTCCCTTTGGTTTGGCTGCATCAGTCTGGACTCGGGACATCGGTCGGGCCATCCGTGTGGGGAACACCCTCGATTGCGGCATTGTATGGATCAACGATCATCACAGAATAGACCCATCGTCGCCTTGGGGCGGGTTCAAAGCGAGTGGCATTGGATCAGAAAACGGCCTCGATGCGTATCGTGGTTATACCCAGCAGCAAAGCTTGATCATCAATACTGCTGACGAAAAGTTTGACTGGTTTGCAACAAGCGATGACGTTCGATATTCCTAGTCTCATTTAACTTGAACCGGGTTTATTGCATGCGGTACAAGAACTAAATTTCACTAAACCCGGTCAAGGATAAACCAGTCTGGTGAAGAGATCACTATCGCCGCCGGCCACCGCGTCAAGCTGACTGCCGGAAGCAAGCTCAAGGCTGCCGCCAAGTAAGCTTCCGCTCGAGGCACTGCCAGCAGGGCGTGGTTGGTGGGTTTGACCGTGACGCGACCCAACGTTCAGAGCCTTGGTGAGAGTGGGCGCGCCGCAGGTGACTTCAGTGCATAGCGAACACGTCGACTCGCCATGAATAGTGCTGGGAAGAAGCGGCGTTCACGAAGTGCAGGGCAGCGATCGGCGAGATGCACCCACACAGTTGCTCGAGAGGCAGTGAAGCCTAACCGGTGACAATGCCGCCGGACCGGAGTACACGCGTGACCTCGGCATTGCCTTCTCCCCGTCGACAACGTGGTGCAGCATCAGGAAACTTACAACGAAATACACAAGTTTCCTCATCGCAGGGAAACTGTGTGACGTCGGCTTGGCGCGCCGCCACGTGCGGATACTGTGCAAGACGTTTCCGTGCGACGCCACCATTACGGCGTCGTAGTCGGTCCTCTCCCCGTAAGTACGGGGATGTGTCTGCCACCAACAACGTAACGTCCGGTTAGGGCATGCCCCCTTCGGCGGCTTCCGCCGTCGCGTCACCGGCGGGGCGCGGGTGGCGGGAAACACCGGCCGGCTCGCGCAGCAGGAAAGCCAACGCGAACGCGACGACGGTGAGTGCGCCGAGGATGGTGAAAGTCACGCGCAGGTCAGTCGCATCCGCAACCCACCCGAGGAACGGGCTGAAGAGTCCGCCCGCCGTCACTGCGAGGCCGACCGTGACACCGCTAGCGATGCCAATACGGTTCGGCAGATAATCCTGGCCCAGGATAACGAACACGGCAAAGGGCATAAAGACCGTCACGCCAGCCAGCGCGACGAAAACCAGTGCGACCACCCAATTCTGGGCCAACGCCAAACCAAAAACGGACGGAACAGCCAGCGCAAATCCAAGACGGATGCTGACAAGGCGCCCCAACCGATCAGCCGTCCAACCACCGACGATCGTGCCGAACGCACCCGCCACAAGGAAGAGAGTCAACGCCGACCCACCCACAACCTCGGAGGTGCCGAAATCATTAATGAAATAAAGCGCGATGAACGAGATAGCGCCAAAGAACACGATTGAACGCACCACCACCACGGCGGTAAGCCGCAGAAAAGCCGGCCAGTCGTCAACACCCGGCAGATGCACCCGCTTCAGAGCACCGGTGCGGCCATCCAACACCGTCCCCAAGCGGATAAACAACACCGCCGCCATCACAACGGCCGGAATGACGAGCAGCACGCTGCCACCCAACCCAGTCATCAACAGAAGCGCCGTGGCCACCAACGAGCCCAGAGCAAAACCAACATTCCCGCCCAGCGCAAACACACTCATCGCCCGGTTACTATTACCAGATGCCTGCCGTGCTGCACGGGCGGCCTCGGGGTGGAATGCAGCGATACCCAACCCCGCCAACGCGACGACCAACCACGTCATCCAATACTCAACCGAGAACGCCACCAGGCCCACACCGACAGCGGCCGTGAGCATCCCCACCGGAATCAACCAGCGACGCGGATGCCGGTCACCCCACCAACCAAACGCCGGCTGCACCACCGAAGACAACACATTCGCCGCCAACGTCAATCCGGCAACTGCTGCATAGCTGTAGTGCCGCTCCGCCACCAGAAACGGCAACAGGGCGGGAACAACACCCTGATAGAAATCATCGAACACATGAGCCGTTGCCATCAACGCGACACCGCGACGATTCACCCAACCCACTCCCGCAGTGACCGACGCCTTACTCAATCGACGACGTCACGAACCCCACGCCACGTAACCCCACTCAACGAACACAACCTCCGAAGACGAATCCGAGGACGCCCCGTCGGTGACATCGTTCTCACCTCGACCATCATCATCAGCACACGAGCCATGGAATCATCCTAAAGGGTTATCCATTTCACAACCCAGCGGAGGACGGCCCCACTACTGCTGGAAATCAGCAGACGCCAGCACCACAACGCGGGGGCAGGGGTACCGCCGGGAGTGTCTCAGTAACGGTGTTTCCGGCGTTTTTCATTAGTAGGATTCTGCGTTCGGCCAGCGGTCACGGAAGGTGATGGCGAACGCGTTGA
>NZ_PJJM01000104.1 GCF_002929805.1 Cryobacterium sp. Y50
ACGGAACCCATTGGCTGGCTGTTGTTGTCGTTTTGTGGCTCACGCACATAGTCGGTCGTACTTGGCTGCCCGCCGAGCCGCCTTGGGTGCCGTTGGCGTCATCCGATTCGCCGCCGGGCCCGGTCGCCGCCCCCGTGCCGTTCGAGTTCGTAGACCCCTCGGCGAATACATCGACGCCGTGGCCATTGGTGAGACCGCCCGAGACAAGCTCGGAGGGACATTTCCCCGTTCTGATCTCCTCAGGAGTGCACCGCGCGGATCCCGCAAAGACTGCCGTGCTCGGAACAGCGCTAAGCGTTAGAACGGCGAGGGTTCCAACGATTAGCAGAAATTTGAACCGGACCATATTGTCGACTCCGAAATCAGTAGTTGTTGGGAATCTTTCTGCGGTGTGACAAACCGGACCACCATCGGCCAACGCAAGGGGCCCTCGGAGTCATCGATTGGTTGCCCGGAAGAGTCGAGCAACCGACTGTGTGTTATGTCGAGACACAGGTAAGTACGTATCTCCCAGGTCGCGTCCGGAAGAGCTGAGGACATCTGAATTTTGATTGAATCAAAGGTTGTGGAGCCCGTCAGAGACCGTCCCTCAGCTTCTAGGGCTGTGCGTGATGACATGACTGCATCGTGTTCTGGGCCATTTGTGAATGCCAGGTACTTGTTCCAGGAGTCGGATCCGATTTTGCCAGCGACATCGCCAGCCGACAGGTAAGCCGAGTACGTTGCCATGGCGGCGGCCAGTGCTTCTTCATTTGAGGCGAAGACCGGGGGGATCATGGTGGGCGCGGCCGCCGATGGCACGGACGTGTTGTGCGGGGTTGGGGTGGCCATGCATCCGCTGAGCAGGCTGATGGAGACCAGCAAGACAGTGTTCAGTGCAACGGTGTGCAGCAAACGGCGATGCAACGGGTTTCGCATGGGGTCACAGTAGACCGGATTGCTACAATCCCGTTTAAGTTCTCCACAGGCTGGTATCTCTTTGTGAATCACGGTATGGCTGGGCGGGCAGGGCTCCCTATGCCTGTCGCCTGGCCTGTTCGGCTGTAGCAGGTGCACGGCGTGACGGAAAGGGGAGAACTCGGCCCCGAGTGTTCGATCTGGCGGCAGGGTCGCGTCGCGTTGAGGGCCAGGCATCCCTGAAAACATTTCTTTGGGTATTCTTTGCGGATTTTTCGGTTTTAGCGCTTGTAAGCATGATTTTTCCTCGGGAATGTCGGTGGTGGGGTGTTGGGCTGATTTATGAGCACGTTGGCAGTGGATCTGACCCGGGCGGCGGTCGCTGTCGCCGCGCTGGGTGGTTCCAGTGCTGAGTTCAGTAGCGTGTCCGATCCTGAGGTGCTTGCGGCGCGCGGTCCGATCGCCGACCTGCTGCGGCTGAGTACTACGGTTGCAGCGTTGCTGGCGGGCATGATCGCGCAGCGGTCGCGGCCGCCAGCTGGGCCGGTCGGGGGTGGCGGCGCGGCACGGGTTTGGTAATGCGACGTTGATGGTGCAGGAGGCCACCGGCCTGAGCAGTATCGAAGCGGGTCGCTTGCTGGCGGTCGGGGTACTCATGAGCGAGACGGAAACTGCTGAGCGGCGAGCCGCCGAGGCCGTGCGGGAAGCTGCGTGGGCTGCTCAGGCCGCTGCCGAAGCTGCAGCGCAAGCCGAGCGGGCGGCCGCACGAGATGCCGGGCGGGTGGCCGCTTGGTGGGCCGCCCGGGAGTTGGAGCGGGCGGCAGCGTGGGTCGAATTGCACCCCGATCTGCCGCTGCCCGAGGCTGGGCCTGGTCCTGTCGTGCCGGTCGTCGCGGTTCTTCCGGCACGCCCGGTCGCGCGGCCGGTCGTGGTGGAGGTGCCGTGGCAGGCGCCGATCATGCACGCTGTCGCTCAAGGAACTTTCTCGCCCGGCGTCGGCGACGCCCTGCTGCGGGGCCTGGGTACTCTGGATCAAGCGATCACTGCTGAGAAGCTGGCCGCTGCGCTGCGGGTGCTGTTGGTGGAGGCGCCGGGAATGAACACCGAGCAGGCCTTCAAGCGAGCGAGGCGGTTGCGGGATGACCTTGATGCTGCGGGTATTCTGGCGCGGGAGAAGCAGGCCCGCGACGACACAACGTGGTCGTTCCCTGCTCCGCCCGCACAGGTCGCGCCGATCGCGCCAGGTGCCCCGAATACCGAGCGCACGGGCGGAACAGAGAACACCCAGAACACCCAGAACACCGACCATGCCGAGAACGCCGGCCATGCCGAGAACGCCGCCCATGCCGAGAACGCCGACAGTGCCGAGAACGCCGAGAAAACCGACAATGTCGAGAGCACCGCGGAGGCGCCGAGCGACACGCTGGCGGGCTTTGGAACAGCCAGCGGTGCGGGCGGCGAGGCAAGTCGGAGGCCAGAAGCTCGGCGCGGGGCTCAGACCATCCACGGCACAGAACCGGCCATCAGTCATCCGGTTTTCGGATATATCGTGGGCAACCCCGCACCGGTGTCGGCGGAGACGATCGACCGGCACCTCTGCGACACCGGCTACCTCGGCATCCTGTTCGACCAGACCGGTCAACCCCTCAATGTTGGACGAGACCAACGTCTCTTCAACCGTGAGCAACGCCGCGCCCTCGCGGTCCGAGACGGCGGCTGCCGGTGGCCCGGCTGCGAGAAACCACCGTCTTGGACCGAAGCACACCACATCGAAAATTGGGTTGATCATGGGCTTTCCAATATCGATCAGGCCATTCTTCTTTGCAGTCTGCATCATATGTTGCTCCATAACCGACACTGGAAGATCTGGCTTCGCGACGGCCTGTACTGGCTGCAACCCCCGATCGAGATCAACCCCGAGCAAACTTTGATTGCCCTCCCAAGCAAGAACCCGCTCATGCTCGACCCCGCCCAGTTCGGCATACCGACGTCGACTGCGCCCGTAATTGGCGCCGAAGATACCCGCCGGTTAAGAGACGCCGATCACGACCAGCTCGACGAGAGCAATGGGAACGACTCGAGACAGGATCACCCACTCGACGACTACCGAAACTGACGGTTGCGCTAGCCCGTGCTTTGAGGCCGGCCCTGCAGATCGCGGTGCGTCACGGGATGGCAGTCTCGTTTCTGGGCAAAGGTGCAGTCTTAGCGCACGGGTCAGGGCGGCGAGCAGCAGTGTTGACGGCTCATCGAGCTGGGCGTCGCAGACGCGAATCTCCATGGTCGGATGTTCCAGGAGCAGCCGCGCATTCCACCAGATCGTGCGCAGGTCGTAGGTGCCGCCGGCGCCGTGTCAGAACGGCGAATTCACCGCAAGCGCGAGCAGCGTGGGCAGCCAGACGTGCACTCGGTTGAGCGCCTGTACACCGGCCCTCGCGGTTCGGAATGCCGACGTGTACGTGCAGCCCGTTGATGAGGTGATCAGAGAAGTTCCGCGTGTACCGCGTCGCCGACGTTTGCCGGCTGAAGTGTCGCCGGTTTGAGAAAGTTGAATTCCTCTTCAATGCCGAACGTTCGCATTCGTCACCTCCAGCACCGTCACCGGATAGTACCGGCAAACCGGTATCAAGCCGATACATTCGCGTATCGGACTGCCGACCATTTAATCAACCTCATCTGGCTAACATGATCTTTACTCGCGAACCAGCGCGCAGGTGTTGGCTCACGCACTGGATGGCATCAGCTGGGAGTAAACGTGGTTCAGGTCACTCAGATTCCAAGCAATTCAGCTCTGTCCCGTCTGCGCACACTGCACGGTGCCCTCGGTGGCCTACTCGGTTTCGTGGCCATGAGCGTTGCGGCCGGCGTGCTCGTCACCGCATCGATGACCCCGGTGGTTGCGCTCTCGGGCCTGGCCGCTACGAACACGATCTCGGTGTTTGAGAGCCTGCCCGATTACGTGAATATCGAGCCGCTGTCCCAGAAGAGCGACATCCTGGCGACGCGCAGCGACGGAACTGTCGAACTCCTTGCCTCGTTCTATGACCAAAATCGTATCGAGGTGAGTTGGGATGCGATCAGCCAATTTGCCAAGGACGCTGCAGTGTCGGGGGAGGATCCTCGGTTCTATGAGCATGGCGGGGTCGACCTGCAGGGCACGCTGCGGGCCACGGCGACGACGGTGGCCGGCGGAGACACTCAGGGTGGGTCATCCATTACGCAGCAATACGTGAAGAACGTGTTGGTGCAGAAGTGCGAGCTTCTCGCCGACCAGCGCGCGCGTGACGCCTGCTACCGCGCAGCGACCGAGACCACTCCCGACCGCAAGCTCAAGGAGATGCGGCTGGCCATCGGGGTGGAGAAGACATACAGCAAGCGCGACATTCTGCGTCAATATTTCAACATCACCGGATTCGGCGGCACAGTTTATGGCATCGAGGCCGCCGCCAGCTACTACTTCAATACGACGGCTGCCCTGCTCACCCTGCCGCAGGCGGCCAGCCTGGTGGCGATCGTGAACAACCCGGTCAAGTTTCAGCTCGATCAGCCTGCGAGTGAGACCAACGGCGCTGCCGACGGGTATGCCGCGAACAAACAGCGCCGCAACTATATTTTGCGTGAAATGCTGCACCACAAGAAGCTCAGCCAGACCGATTTCGACGCCGCGGCCGCTGCGCCGGTCGAACCGATCATCACCGAACCGAGCACCGGCTGCCAGACCGCAGTGGGTAACGCCTTCTTCTGCGATTATGTGACCAAGATTCTGCAGACCGACCCCACCTTCGGCGCCGATGCGGCCACGCGCATGCTCAACTTTCGCCGGGGCGGCTACGACGTGTACACGACCCTTGACCTCGACGTGCAGAACGCGGCCGTGACGACCATGAACCAGCAGGTTCCCAAGGTCTATGCCGGTGGCGATGTAGGCGCGATCATCACGAGCGTACAGGTGGGCACCGGCCGGGTACTCGCCATGACCCAGAACAAGGACTACAGCCAGGACCCGGCCGTGCAGGCGACCGGAGCTAACTTCACCGGCATCAACTACGCCACCGACTACGCCGAGGGCGGCTCAAGCGGGTTCCAACCCGGATCGACCTACAAAGTCTTCACACTGGCCGAGTGGCTCAAGGAAGGCCACTCGCTCAACGAAAGGGTCGACTCCCGCCGCAAGGCGAATTGGGGTACCTTCCAGGACAGCTGCTTCGGGCCTCAGAACTACAGCAGGGAGGGCTTCAACCCGCGCAACGATGCCAACGAATCGGGCACCAACTACAGTGCGCTGCAGGCCACGGTCGGCTCGATCAACACCGGCTTTATCGGCATGGCCAAGAAGCTCGACCTGTGTGGTATCCGGCAGACGGCGGAGGCGTTTGGCATGCACCGAGCCGACGGCAACCCGCTCTCGCAGTCCGCGGCATCCATTATCGGAACCAACGAAATTGCCCCGCTCAGTATGGCCGTCGCCTTCGCCGGCATCGCGAACAAGGGGGTGACCTGTTCGCCGATCGCCATCGACCGGATCGTCGGACCTGGCGGGGTCGAGATTCCAGTGCCGTCGTCGGTCTGCACCCAATCGGTTGATGCCACGGTCGCTGCCGGTCTGGCTTACGCCATGCACCGGGTAATGGTCAGCGGCACCGGGCAGCAATCGAATTACAATACGAATCCGAATGTGCCAATGATCGGCAAGACCGGGACAACGGATGGCGCGAAAGACACTTGGATGAGCGGCGCGAGTACCAAGGTGGCGACCGTGGTCGCGGTGGTCAGCCTCACCGGGGCGCTCAGCCAGCGGCGGCAATTCTTCGGTCGGGACCAGATCGCGACGGCACGCCACCGCATGTGGCCGGTGGTCATGTCGGCGGCGAACGCCAAGTACGGCGGTGATGCCTTCGAGGAACTAGCCCCCAGGGTCAGTCCACAGCCCGGGGCAACAGCGGCGGGTCGGTAGCGCCGGTTAGTCATCGCTAGGCGCTATGCGCCGCATTGAGATGGTGCAGGGTACCGCCGCTTGAATGCCCGCCGTGCGCGGCCAGTTCCGCAGCGTACGCGGCCGCACTGGCAGCTTCCTCGGCGGCGGCGCGCTCAACGGCATGCCGCTCCTTCACCTGCCTGGCCACGTCGAACAGATTCCAGATATTCTCCCCGGTCACCGACACTCCTCGGGCGCCAGAGCGCCGGGTGCGACCGCGCACGAGCATGTAATTGGTCTGGAACACCTGCCCGCCGACCCGTTCCTGCGCGTCGTGAAAGAACACGACGTTGGCGACCGGTCCGGTGCCGTCGTCGAGACTGATGAACACGACTCGGCGCCCGCCGCGCATCGGCGGCGTGTTGGTGGCCCGCCGCACTCCGGCGAGCAGCACCTCGGTGCCGCCGGGCAGGTTGCCGAGCTCGCTCGCCGGTGTCACCCCCAACTCGCGGAACAGCGTGTGAAACCGCTTCATCTGGTGCGACCCGACGGCCAGATTCAGATCGAGCAGTTCCAGATCGGTCTGGGTGCGGCCGCGCAGCTCGAGCGAGGTGATAGCGCCGGCGCGGTCACCCGAGTACCGCGGCACCGGCAACTCCACCTCGAACGCGAGCTGGTCGGCGCGAATGACCACGGCGGTGCCACGCAGCGACTGAATGTGCGCGAGCAGTTCGTGCCGCCGGGCGCGGTCGTAGCCGATGAACGTGTCGAGGGCGCCCACCCGCGCGAGCGCCTCGAAGGTGCGCCGCCGGGGGTGCACTCGATCACGAAAGTCCTGCAGTGACCCAAACGGTTGATGCTGTGCAATGCGCGCCCGCTCCGCCTCCGTGCTGCCGACCAGTTCTGGCAGCGCCAAACGGATGCCCTGGCTCCCGTCCGCGAGATCCTCCACCCGGTAGTCGAGCGCGCTGGACTGCACGTCGAGGGGGAGCACAGGTACCCCGAGTACCCGAGCCTCGGCGACGATGAGGTCTTTGGGCCACATGCCCGGGTCGTGGGTGAGCAGCCCGGCCAGGAAGGCGGCCGGGTGGTGGGTTTTCAACCAAGCCGACTGGTAGGTGGGCAGGGCGAAGGCAGCACCGTGGGCCTTGGCGAAACCGAAGCTGCCAAACCCCGCCAACACCGTCCAGACCTGGTCGATGACCTTCTCACTAAACCCACGGGCGAGCGCTTTTTCGCGCAGGTATTCCTCAATTTGCGGCAGCTGCTCTGGCTTGCCCAGGTGCCGGCGAAAGACATCCGCTTTGCCGAGGCCGCAGCCGGTGAGTTCGTCGAACAGTCGCATGACCTGTTCGTGAAAGATCACGACGCCGTTCGTTTCGCGCAAAATCGGTTCGAAGCGAGGGTGGATGTAGTCGGGCATCACCTCGCCGTGCCGGGCCTGCAGATACTTGAGCGGCATGTTGTTTTTCATCGGGCCGGGGCGAAACAGCGAAATCTCCACGGTGAGGTCGTTGAATACCTCGGGTTGCAGCTTGCCGACAAGCTCCATTTGGCCGGGGGACTCGATCTGAAAGATGCCCAGGGTGCGGGTGGAACGAATGAGCTCGAAGGTTTTCGCATCGTCGAGTGGCACCCGGTCGAGGTCGATACTTTCGCCGGTGAGTCGGTGGTGCTCTTCAACGGCGTGCGCCATCGCCGATTGCATGCGCACGCCGAGAATGTCGAGTTTGATCAGCCCCATCGGATCCATGTCGTGTTTGTCGTACTGCGACATGGGCAGGCCCATGCCGCTCGCCTGCACCGGGGTGCGGTCGAGCAGGCTCGCATCGGAGAGAATCACGCCGCAGGGGTGCACCGAGATGTGCCGGGGGAGCCGGTCAAGCTTGGCGGTGAGGTCGACGAGCAGGTCGAGCTGTTGCGACTCACGCACCTCGGCGGCGAGGGCCTCGAGTTCGGGCTTCTCCTCGAGGGCGCGGCGAAAGTCGCGGGCGTTGAATCGCCACATCTGCTTGGCGATCACGTTGATCTGGGCATCGGGCAGGCCGAGGGCCAGACCGGCGTCGCGCACGGCACCGCGGCCGCGGTAAGCGTTGGTCATCGACATGAGCGAGACCCGGTCGCTGCCGAAGGCACGAAACACCTCGCGGTAGATGTCGTGTCGCCTGGCCGATTCGACGTCGATGTCGATATCGGGCAACGTCTGGCGTTCGGGGGAGAGAAAACGCTCCCAGAGCAGCCCGTTCGCGATCGGTTCGACCGAGGAGGTGCGCAGCGCATAGTTGAGCACCGAGCCGACCCCCGAGCCGCGCGCTTGAATGCGGATGCCCATGCCACGAATAATGTCGGCCACCCGTGACACCGTGAGAAAGTAGCTGGCAAAACCTAAGTGTTCGACCGTTTTCATCTCGTGGGCGAGCTGGGCATGGGCCGCTTCGACCGCGCGCGAGCCGCTCGCCGAGTACAGGTCGGCGATACCGCTACGGGCGCGCCGCCACAGTTCGGTGACCGGGTCGCCGGTGACGCCGATGATGCGCGCCTCCGGCATGCGCGGGCGCCCCAACCCGATATCGAGAACCGGGTCGAGGCTGCAGCGGTCGGCGAGCTGCTCGGTGTCACGCAGCAGCCGTTCGAGCGCCCCGTCATCGTGCAGACCGGCATCGACGACCATGCGGGCCACCTGGCGCATCGCTCCGGCCGGTTTGAGCCAGGCCTGGCCGTTGGTTTGTGGGGTTTCGAGTTCGGCGAGCGGTAGCAGATAGCGCGCGGCGTCGGCGAGATCGGCGGTGACCGCCTCGCCGGGCGTGCCGTACCGCACGGCATTGCTGAGCACTGCAGGGAGCCCGGCGTTTTCGGCGAGGGCGAGCATGCGCGTGGCCGGGGTCACGCTGCCGACGGTGCCGCTTTCGGCCAGGTGACAGACGATTTCGAGTACGACGGCCTGTGTGGGCAGGGCCCCCTGCCAGAGGGCGAGCCGCGCCGCGGCATCTGAATTGTCGCGCCGGCCGATTGCGAGACCGACGTCGGAGTCTGGTCCGAGCAGCACGCTAAGCGAAGCGAGGCCGGCCAGATCGGCCAGCCGGGCGCGCGAAATGCTCGGCTCGGCGCTACCGGTTGTGATCGCAGAGCGGTGACCGGCATCGCCGGCGTGAGCGGCACTGACCGCCCGGCAGAGTGCGGCGTACCCGCGACCGTTGGTATCGCCGTGGGCGAGCACGACCACCCGGCCGAGCGAGCGGTACTCCTCGTCGTGCACGGCGAGTTCGGCGCCGAGCCCGGGGCGGATGCCCGCGGCAACGCAGGCGCGCACATGTTTGACGGCGCCGTAGAGTCCGTCACGGTCGGTGACGGCGAGAAACGTTGCACCCTGTGCGGCCGCCTGCTCGGCCAGAACTTCGGGAAGCGTCACCCCATAGTGGGTCGAGTAGGCACTCGCGACGTGCAGGTGCGGGAAGTTCGGTGCGCTGTTCATCCCCAGTCCAATGCTAAAGTCCAGGATCCGTCCGTGCCGCGGCGCAGGTCGTACCGGTGCTGCTCTTCGCCGCCCCGGCTGGCATCGAGCCGCCACAGCTCGGTGTCGATGCGGGTGGGCGTTCCCTCGTTCTCCCACCAGCGGGTGCGCTTGAACACCGCCTGTGGTTGCCCGATGACGGTGTGCTCGAATCGATTCCAAATGAACGCGCGCGGGTCGCCATCAGCGGACAGCTCAACGTCAACCGGTGTATCAATAATCTGGGGCAGGGTGGCCTCCCTTTTCGGGTGCTGGTATTCGGGTGTATACGTACCGGCTGGTCATAAAAAAGCTGATGAGCCAATAATAAAAAATGCTGTATCAAGTTCGAACAAATACTGAACAAAACCGGTTCTTCTAGAATGCATCTTCTATATGAAAAGTGTAGGTCAACCCACCGACACGCGCCACAAGAGATTGCGTGAGACCCATCCGCCGGCCTCGATCTACGATGGTCAGGTGACTGACATCGTTCCGAGCGACGCCGTGCTGCCCGATACTGTGCAGATCACCCGGGTGCTCGCGCAGCGCCTGGTCGAGCAGGTCGCTCCGAGCCTCGTGCACAACGTCAACATCATGGATGCCGCAGGTCTGATCATCGGCTCGCTGGACGCATCGCGCATCGGCACCCTGCACGACGGGGCGCGAAACGCCGCCGGACGTGGTGAGACGGTGCAGATTGCTCCCGGTGACGAGCAACAGGGCACCCGGCCGGGAGTGAATATTCCACTGATCCTCGATGGACGCGTCGTCGCGGTGGTCGGGGTCACCGGAACCCCCGCCGAAGTGTTGCCAGTGGCGCAGGTGCTCGTGCTCACCGTTCAGATGCTGATCATGCAGGAACGACTGCGGGACAACGCGTCGTGGCGGGAATCGGCGACCCGGGACATCCTCTCGAGCCTGTCGCTGCGCAAGCTCACCGAGGGGCGCCTGATCGCGGCACTGCAGGGTATTGATGCTCCACTGCAGCCGCCGTGGAATCTGACCGGCATTCTGCATCTTGGAGCCAGTCGTTCGGTGTTGTTGCTGCGCCAACTGCGCGATGTGTCCGGAGTCGTGGCCGCCGATATTTACGGTGCTGTCTGGGTGTTGAGCGGATCGTCGACCGCTCTCAGTCTCGCGCTGCTCCAGCAACGGTTGCAGCAGCCCGGTTCCAAGTCCTTGCGGTTTTTGACCGGGCGCGTTGGCGCGACGATGGTGCAACTCACCGATGATGCTGAACGCCTGAGTGCGCTGCTCGCCTGGCCCGGGCTCATCGGCACCTCAGCCGGAGAGCCGTGCTCCGAAATTCCGCTCGACTCTCTCGGTCTCGAACTGGCCATCGCCGTCTTGCCAGACGAACTGCTGGGCGACGTGGCCGGGTCGGTGCTCGACCCGCTCGGCGAGGTTCTGCGCGAAACAGCGCGCGTGTTTCTGCGCGAAGAATTGTCGATCGCGCACACCGCGGCGGCGCTCGGCGTGCACCGCAATACCGTGGTGCAGCGACTCGATCGCATCGAGCTGCTCACCGACCTGAATATTCGTCGGTTCAGTTGCGCCGTCTCGATGCGGGTCGCGCTGGCGGCAAACTCGGCCCAGTATGTGCACGATGCACAGGTCTAACCACATCGGTCACTGGTAAATGTGGGTTCGTTCCACCTTAATATGTGTGCGATTGTGTTCTAGCCTGAATCAATGAATGGTCGCACGGCGCTGAAGCCGCTCACACTGGTCATCGCACCCGATTCGTTCAAGGGAAGTCTGAGCGCGGCCGAAGCGGCCGACGCCATGGCAGCCGGGGCACGGGACGCTTGCCTCGCCCTCGGGTTGCCGGAGGCCCAGCTGACGATCTGCCCGATGGCCGACGGCGGCGAGGGAACCCTCGATGCCATCGCTATGGTCTGGGGAGTCACGCCCCGCAGCCTGCTCACTGTCGACGCGCTCGGCCGCAGCCGCCAGGCTCGCTATACCACCTCGGCTGATGGTCTCATTGGTCTGATCGAGGCAGCCGAGTCTAATGGCCTGCCGCTGGTCGCGGATGCCGCGCCCCAGCCCCAGCGCGCCGACACCTTCGGAGTCGGTCTGCTGGCCTTCGAGCTGCTCGAGCAAAATGTCGAAGAGATTCTGGTTTGCGTCGGCGGCTCGGCCAGCACCGACGGTGGAACAGGCCTGTTGGCTGGCCTAGGCGCGCGGTTTCTTGATGCTGCCGGCACCCCCGTCGCTCCCGGTGGCGCCGGGCTGACCCGGATTGCCTCGATCGACCTGAGCGAGCTGCACCCACGCGCCCGCACCGTGCGCTGGCGCCTCGCCGTCGACGTGAACAATCCACTCTGTGGCCCCACTGGCGCCGCTGCCGTTTTCGGTCCACAAAAGGGTGCACAGCCCCGCGATATCGCTGGGCTCGACGCCGGCCTGGCCCACCTCGCCGCGATCGTGCTCGACATGACAGGCGAAGACATGACCGACCGGCCCGGAGCGGGGGCGGCCGGCGGCATGCCGGCCACTCTCGTGCCGCTGCTTCGGGCCGAGTTGGTTCCCGGCTCCGCCCTGGTAGCGGATGCCGTAGGCCTGCCCCACAAAATGGCTAACGCCGACCTCGTGCTCACCGGTGAAGGCAGCTTCGACTCCCAGTCCCTCGGCGGCAAGGTGGCCGTCGCCGTCGCTCGTCTCGCCCCGGCAGGATGCCCGGTCGTCGTCATCGCCGGGCGGGTAGCGCTGTCTGCGGCCGACACCGCGGCATCCGGTGTCACTGCCGCGTTCTCGATCGCCGGTGGGCCGGCAACGCTCGACGACCTGCAGCAGAATGCGGCCGCACGGGTACGCGAAACCACGGCGCACGCCGTCGCACTCTTTCTTCACTCCCGCTAATCGCCACCGTTCCACCTGAACTTGAACCTGAAAGAGAAAGGCCGTCTCAATGCTGAGTATCGCTATCCTGGTGATTCTTGTCGTCGCCATCGTCTTCGCTACCGCGAAGCTGAAAATCAATCCCTTCCTCGCGCTGCTCGCTGCGGCGCTGGTCGGCGGTTTTGCTTTCGGCCTTCCGGTCGTCGAGATCGCCCCGATCATCACGACAGCCTTCGGTGCCACCCTGGGCAATATCGGTCTGATCATTCTGTTCGGCACCATCATCGGGGTGATCCTCGAACGCACCGGCGCGGCGATATCGATGGCCGAAGCCCTCATTCGCG
This sequence comes from Cryobacterium sp. Y50, assembly GCF_002929805.1. Classification (GTDB taxonomy): domain Bacteria; phylum Actinomycetota; class Actinomycetes; order Actinomycetales; family Microbacteriaceae; genus Cryobacterium. The sequence goes on from NZ_PJJM01000104.1 coordinate 12,494, forward strand.
TGCTCGGTACCCGGTTTCCGACTCTCACCATGAGTGTCATCGGTTTCATCGTGTCGATTCCGGTGTTCTGCGACTCCGGATTCGTTATTCTCAACTCGCTCAAGAAATCGCTTGCCGCCCGGGCCAAGGTGTCGCTCGTGGCCATGACGATTGCCCTGATGACCGGCCTCTACTCTACGCACGTCTTTGTGCCGCCGACTCCCGGCCCGCTTGCGGCTGCCGGCAACCTCAACATCATCGACCAGCTCGGCCTCATCATCGGGTTAGGCCTGATCGTCGCCGCCGTTTCGGCACTGGCCGGGCTGCTCTGGGCCAACCGGTTCCTGAAAAAAGACATTGAGCTGATCCCAGAGCTGGCCAGCGAAGAGAGCGACCTCGACTCGGACTACGAAGCCATCCGCGCCGCCTATGGCAAGTTGCCCAACACGTTCCTGGCCTTTCTACCGATTCTCGCCCCGATTTTACTGATCTGCATCGCCTCAATCGCCAACCTTCCGGCCCGGCCGTTCGGTGAGTCCGGCCTGTACGCCGCCATCGTTTTTCTCGGAACCCCGGTCATCGCCCTGGCTGTTGGCCTCATTGCCGCGCTGTTTCTGCTGCGTGGTAAGGGAAAATTGGAGATGTTCGGCGAACGCGTGAATGAGGGCATCCGTATCTCAGCCCCCATTTTGCTGATCACCGCCTCCGGTGCCGCCTTCGGAGCGATTCTCGCGGCGTCCGACCTCACCGATTTTCTCGGCAACACGCTCTCGACCCTCGGCCTGGGCCTGGCCGTCCCGTTCCTGATCTCGGCCGCACTCAAGACCGCCCAGGGCTCGTCGACGGTCGCCATGGTGACTACCTCGGTGCTGCTCCTGCCGCTGTTGCCCGTCCTCGGGCTCGACTCCGATCTGGGAAAGGTACTCTCGGTGCTGGCCATCGGTGCCGGTGCTATGGTCGTTTCGCACGCCAACGACAGTTTCTTCTGGGTCGTCTCGCAGCTCAGTCGCATCCCGGTCGCGACCGCGTACCGCACGCTCACCCCGGCCACCGCCATCCAGGGCGTCGCCGGCTTCGCCGCCGTCTGGGTGATCGGCCTCATCGTTCTTTAGAGCTAGCGGCCCCGAGCGTTCATAGTCCGTTCACCAACGGGCCACAGGGCTGTCGTGAATCGGAGAGGGGACGGCGAGAGAGTAGTTTTATCCCCAGTTCGGGGACCAAAACGACCACGAGGAGCGCCCGTATGCTGAGCAACGAATCCACCGCACCCCGCCAGCACGCCCCAGCTCGTGACCGGCCATTGCTCCCGCTTCTTCCCATGCAGGGGCACACCCTCGGCAAGCGCAGCGCCGTCACTTGCCACCTCAAGTGCGCGGATGCCTGCTTTCACCCTGTACCCAATGAGAGCTCGAACGACTACTTTCGCGACATCGTGGGGGCCGCCATGAGCCGTCGATCCCTGCTCGTGGGGGCTGGCGTCGCCGCCGCCGCCATCCTGCTGGGTTCCGGCGAACCCGCTCCCGCCTTGGCCGTGCCGGGCGGCCCAGCCGGTCCTGCTGGCCGCGGCCTCGCGTTCGCCCCCATCGCTCCAGTTCCGGCCGCCGTTGACTCCTTCGTGGTTCCGGCGGGCTATTCCTGGAACCCGATCATCCGCTGGGGCGACCCGCTATTCGCCGCCACCGATCGTTTCGACCCCGAACATCAGAGCGCTGCATTGCAGGCCCGCCAGTTCGGCTACAACAATGACTACCTCGACATCATCGAGAGCAAGAGACCAAAGGGACGCTCCGGCATCCTCGTCACCAACCATGAATACACCAACGAGGGCATCATGTTTTCGCCAGCCCTCACCGCGGTCGAAGCGGATGAGCATCGTCGCGTTGCCATGATGGCCCACGGCATGTCCGTGGTCGCCCTCGAACGGAAGCGCGCCGGTCAACCCTGGACCTACCGCGTGGGTGACCCTCTGAACCGCCGCATTACCGCGAGCACACCGTTCACCGTCACCGGCCCGGCCGCCGGCAGCGACCTGCTGAAGACCACGGCGGACCCGACGGGCCGCACCGTGCTTGGCACCCTCGGCAACTGTGCCGGGGGCACCACTCCGTGGGGCACCGTGCTTTCCGGTGAAGAGAACTTCAACGGGTACTTTCGCACGAAGGGCACCAGCACAGCGGAGGCCCGCTACGGCCTGGCCAACCGCCCGACCAGTCGGCTCTGGGAGCAGGTCGACAACCGGTTCGACGCCACCGTGGCCGGCAACGAGAATGAACCGAACCGTTTCGGCTGGATCGTGGAGATCGATCCGGAGACACCGAACGAGCCCCCGGTCAAACACACGGCTCTCGGCCGGTTCAAGCACGAGGGGGCCAATGTCATCGTTGGAAAGACCGGTCACGTCGCCGCTTACATGGGCGACGACGAGCGCTTCGACTATCTCTACAAGTTTGTCTCCTTCGACCGCTTCGACAAGAAGAAGGGTCCGAAGGCACGCACCCACAACAAGTCCCTGCTCACCAGGGGATCCCTCTACGTGGCCCGCTTTGCGGGAAACTCGCCAGAGCGCGAGATCACCGGGACCGGCCAGCTACCCGCCGACGGCCTCTTCGACGGCACCGGTCAGTGGGTGGCGCTCGTTATCGACGGGGTCTGCCAGGTACCTGGCTTCAGCACCGACGATGCCCTCGTGAATACCCGCCTGGTAGCGGATGCCGTCGGTGCCACCAAAATGGATCGTTGCGAAGACGTCGAGCCGAGCCCGGTGACCGGCAAGATCTATGTCGCCTGTACCAACAACACCGATCGCGGCACGCTCGGCCAGGAAGGCGCCACCGAGCCCAACCCCCGGGTGGCCAACCGCGACGGCCACATCGTCGAGATCACCGAAACCGGCTCCGACGCCACCTCGGTGACCTTTGACTGGAACCTGTTGCTGGTCTGCGGCGACCCCGCGACGAACACGAGCACCTACTTCGCCGGTTTTCCGAGCGATAAGGTATCGCCCATCTCCTGTCCAGACAACGTGGCTTTCGACGCCGAGGGCAACCTGTGGATCTCCACCGACGGCGCGCCGAGCACGATCGGATACTGCGACGGATTGTTTAAAGTACCGCTCACCGGCCCCGAGCGCGGCAGGGTGCAACAGTTCCTCTCGGTGCCACGCGAGGCCGAAACCTGCGGTCCGGTCATCCGCTCTGAGCAATCGATGGTCTACGTCGCCGTGCAACACCCGGGGGAGCGAGGCAGCTGGGCGGCCCAGTCGAGCCAATTCCCCGACTACGTTCCGCTGGGTGCACCCGTGCCGGCCGGTGCCTGGGCCGGTCCACGGCCATCCGTTGTGCAGGTCTGGAAAGCCTGAGACGCTCACCAGTCTGGTCGTGCCTGAGTCCTGAAAGGGGGGCGCGAACTGGCAATTGACTGATTGTAATTTCAGCCGGGCCGTGATGGAGTGAGAGAGCTGCCCTCACACGCAGCGTTCAGGAACATCCAGTGCCGATCGGGCCGTGGCCAACACATCATCCTGATCAGCGTAAAACCAGGAAGGTAGTTCATGACGGGGAACAGAGCAGTTGCCTACAAGAGCCCGGGTGTCGTCGAGGTCATCGACATTGATTACCCGAGTTTCGAGCTGAAAGACGGGCCGGGCGTCAACCCGGAAAACGTGGGACGCAAGGTGCCCCACGGAGTCATTCTCAAGACCGTGACCACCAATATCTGCGGCTCCGACCAGCACATGGTGCGCGGCCGTACGACCGCACCGGCGAACCTGGTGCTGGGTCACGAAATCACCGGTGAAGTGGTCGAGGCTGGCCCCGACGTCGAATTCATCAAGGTGGGCGACATCGTGTCGGTACCGTTCAACATCAGCTGCGGTCGCTGTCGCAACTGCAAGGAACGCAAGACCGGCATCTGCCTCAACGTCAACCCGGACCGTCCGGGTAGTGCATATGGTTACGTCGACATGGGCGGTTGGGTGGGAGGCCAGGCCGAGTACGTTCTGGTTCCCTACGCCGACTGGAACCTGCTGAAGTTTCCCGATCGGGACCAGGCGCTCGAAAAGATCATGGACCTCACCATGTTGTCCGACATCTTCCCGACCGGGTTTCACGGGGCTTACACTGCCGGTGCGGGCATCGGATCGACCGTCTACGTGGCTGGAGCCGGCCCGGTGGGCCTCGCGGCCGCCGTCTCGGCGCAACTGCTGGGCGCGGCCGTCGTCATCGTCGGTGATATGAACGTGGAACGTCTCGCGCAGGCCCGCAGCTTCGGCTGCGAGACCATCGACCTCAGCAAGGGCGAGCCGGGGGAGCAGATCGAACAGATCCTCGGCGTGCCAGAGGTTGACGCCGGTGTCGACGCTGTGGGCTTTGAGGCGCGTGGTCACGGTAAGGACGCCGGCCACGAGGCTCCGGCCACCGTGCTCAACTCGCTCATGACGGTTACAGCGGCCGGCGGTGCCCTCGGCATTCCGGGCCTCTACGTCACGGGTGACCCGGGAGCCAAGGAAAAGGCCGCTCAAGTGGGCTCGCTGTCGATTCGTTTGGGGCTCGGCTGGGCCAAGTCGCTGTCGTTCACCACAGGCCAGTGCCCGGTGATGAAGTACAATCGTCAGCTGATGATGGCGATCCTGTACGACAAGGTACACATTGCCAAGGCCGTCAACGCCCAGGCGATCAGCCTCGAAGACGCCCCGCGTGGCTACGCCGAATTCGACGCCGGCGCGGCGACGAAGTACGTGCTGAACCCCAACGGGTACGTCAAGGGTTAACAACAGGTCAGCGAATGGTCTGCTCGGGAATTCTCCCGGGCAGACCATTCCTGTATCGGTGTCCATCAGCATCCGCTCGCCGCGTGGCTTATTCAGGAAATCCGACCCGAATCTGCGCGAATAGCGCCGGATCCGCTCAGAAATTGAAATTTTTCCTGAATTAGCCGCGGATTCAGGCCGCGAGCCGCGGCATCCGCATAGAACCGGTGTTCTGGGCATCCCCGTGCGGGGCGCGGGGTTAGGGTGGAAGCATGACCGGCGCCGACCTTGCAGAACCAGCTCCGCGTTTCTATCGAGAGCGCGCGGACATTCCGGTGGACCTTGAAACGCCCACCGGCACCGTGACCGACCGGCTGAACCGGCCGCTGCATGATCTGCGCCTCAGCGTCACCGACCGCTGCAACTTTCGCTGCGTGTACTGCATGCCGAAGGAGATCTTCGGCCGGGACTTCGCGTTCATGGAACACGACGAGCTCCTCAGCTTCGAGGAACTCACCCGGCTCGCGCGCGTGGCCGTCGCCCATGGCGTTGAGAAGATTCGGCTGACCGGCGGTGAACCACTGCTGCGTAAGGGGCTTGAAGACCTCATTGCCCTGCTGGCCGAGCTGCGTACCCCCGACGGCCGTGAGATCGATATCGCGCTCACCACGAACGGGTCGGCGCTAGCCGTCAAGGCGCAGGCGCTCAAGGATGCCGGCCTGAAGCGAGTCACCGTGTCGCTCGACTCGCTCGACGACACCACGTTTCGCACCATGAACGACGTGAAGTTTCCCGTTGCAAAGGTACTGCACGGTATCGACGTGGCCGAAGCGGTCGGGCTCGGCCCGATCAAGGTCAACATGGTGGTGCAGCGCGGCAAGAACGACCAGGACATCGTTGCCATGGCCCGCCATTTCAAGGGCACCCCTTACATTTTGCGGTTTATCGAATTCATGGACGTCGGCACCAGCAACGGCTGGGAGATGGGCGCTGTCGTGCCGTCGAAGGATGTCATCGCGCGCATCCATGCCGAGTTGCCGCTCGAAGAGATCGCCCCGAACTACAGCGGCGAAACCTCAAGACGCTGGCGCTACCAGGACGGCGGCGGCGAAATCGGCGTCATCTCGAGCGTGACCCAGTCGTTCTGCCAGTCCTGCTCCCGCGCCCGCGTCTCCACCGACGGCAAACTGTTCACCTGCTTGTTTGCCACCGAGGGTCACGACCTGAGGGCTCTCATGCGCGGCGGCTGCTCCGACGCTGAACTCTCCACCGTCATGGCACACCTCTGGCGGGAGCGCACTGACCGCTATTCGCAGCTGCGGAGTGCGAAGACCAGTGAGCTGCGAGCGTCCGGTGCCAAGAAAATCGAAATGTCCTACATCGGCGGTTAATCGGCAGGGCTGGAGTGCGGTAAAGGCACCAGCGTGCCAGACTCTAAGAATGAACAGAATTACCGCTCGACGCAAAATCACCCGAATCACCGTTGGTGCCCATCCCCTGGCTGGCGAAGACCTGCTCGCCGTCGAGGAACCCCTGGAAATTCGAGTGAACGGCCGCCGCCTCGCCGTCACGATGCGTACCCCCGGCAATGACGTCGACCTTGCGGCTGGGTTTCTGGTCTCGGAGGGCGTCATCACCCAGGGCGACGATTTCAATTCGGCCCGCTACTGCGCCGGGGCCATCGACGGGGTCAACACCTATAACGTGCTCGATGTCACGCTGGGCGCGGGCGTCGCGCCACCGGCACCGAGCCTGGAGCGCTCCCTCATCACCAACAGCTCCTGTGGCTTATGCGGCAAGGAAAGCATCGATGCCGTGCGCACCAAGTCAGTCTTCGAGATAGCGGATGACGCGGTACAGGTGACTGCCGAATTGCTCACGACTTTTCCCGAAAAGCTGCGCGCCGGGCAGAACGTGTTCGAGAAAACTGGCGGCATCCACGCTGCCGGACTGTTCGATGCCGCCACCGGCGAACTCCTCGTGCTGCGCGAAGATGTCGGCCGACACAACGCCGTCGACAAGGTCATCGGCTGGGCGGTCAAAGAGAACAGGCTGCCGCTGACCGGTACGGTGCTCATGGTATCGAGCAGGGCGAGTTTCGAACTCACCCAGAAAGCCCTGATGGCGGGCATTCCGGTGCTCGCGGCAGTCTCGGCACCCTCGTCACTCGCCGCGGAGTTCGCCGCCGAGGTTGGCATGACCCTGGTCGGCTTTCTCCGCGGCAACTCTATGGTCGTCTACGCCGGCGGCGACCGGATCATCGACGCACAGCGTGACGTGCAGGCCGCCTAACCCCGGTTAGGCAGGGGCGCCGGCCGGAACGAAGCGCACGGTCATGGCCTTGTAACCGGGGGTGTTCGATTCGCGGGCTACGAGCTCGCGATGCATAAGCGCGTTCGCCTCCGGAAAATAAGCAGCCGCGCAGCCGCGCGGTGTCGGATAGACCACGAGGCGGAACGTGTCGGCTCGACGCTCAACGCCCTGGAACGTGCTGATTACGTCGACCATATCGCGGTCCGCGAAGCCCAGCTCGGTGACGTCGTCTTCGTGAATAAGGATGACGCGACGCCCGTTCTTGATGCCGCGGTAACGGTCGTCAAGCCCGTAGAACGTGGTGTTGTACTGGTCATGGCTGCGGATGGTCTGCAGTATCAAGTGACCCTCTGGCGCCGACAGATACTCGATCGGGCTCACCGTGAACCGGGCCAGACCAATATCGGTGGCAAAGCTGCGCGTATCACGCGGCGGGTTGGGCAGCACGAACCCATTCTTGGTCTTGAGCCGAACGTTGAAATCGACGAAGCCGGGGATGACGCGGGAGATGTGGTCACGAATGACGTCGTAGTCTTCAGCCATTGCCTTCCAATCGACCGCGTGGTCGTCTCCAAGCGTGGCGTGGGCCATGCGGGCAATGATCACCGGTTCGGCGAGCAAATGCTCCGACACCGGATCGAGGCGTCCCTGAGTGGTGCGAACGACCGACATCGAGTCTTCCACCGAGAGCACCTGGCGGCCCGACGGATGCTTGTCATCGGTATCCGTTCGGCCGAGCGTCGGCAGAATGAGCGAGGTCAAACCGTGCATGACGTGCGAGCGATTGGGCTTGGTGGAGACGTGTACGGTGAGACCGACGCGCTGCATGGCCTTCTCGAGCAGGTCGGTATCGGAGCAAGCCAGGGCGAAGTTGCCGCCCATGGAGACGAACACGTCGACGCGGTCGTGCACGAAGGCATGCACAGTGTCGACGGAGTCGAGCCCATGCTCCCGCGGGGATACGATGCCGAACTCGGCGTCGAGGGCGGCGAGCATGGGCTCTTTCGGCTTTTCCCACACACCCATGGTGCGGTCGCCCTGCACGTTCGAGTGGCCGCGCACCGGGCACGCACCGGCGCCGGGCTTGCCGAAGTTGCCCTGCAGGAGCAGTAGGTTGATGATCTCCTTGAGGGTGTTCACCGAGTGCGGCTGCTGGGTCAGTCCCAGCGCCCAGCAGATGATGGTGGCCTTGCTCGCGATGAGCAGTTGCGCCACCGTCTCGATTGCGGCACGGTCCAGGCCGGTGGCGTTCTTTGTCTCGGTCCAGTCGATCACCGATCGGGCTGCTCGATAGGCCTCGATACCGTCGGTGTTCGCCGCGACGAACTCGTGGTCGATGACCGACCCCGGCACGCGGGCCTCCTCCTCGAGCAACAGATGACCGAGCGCCTGGAACAAGGCCAGGTCACCGCCGACCTTGATCTGCAGAAACTCATCTGCCAGGTTAGTTCCCTTGCCGACGACGCCCTTCGGAGTCTGCGGGTCCATGAAATTGAACAGTCCGGCTTCGGGCAGAGGGTTGACGGCCACAATCTTGCCGCCGTTGTCCTTGCATTCGGCCAAAGCCGATAGCATGCGCGGGTGGTTGGTGCCCGGGTTCTGGCCGACTACCAAAATGAGCTCGGCCTGGTGGATGTCTTCGAGCGAGACCGTACCCTTGCCGATGCCGATCGTGGGGTTCAGTGCTGAGCCGGAGGACTCGTGGCACATATTGGAGCAGTCGGGCAGGTTGTTAGTGCCGATAGACCGCGCGAACAATTGGTACATGAACGCTGACTCGTTGGCGGTGCGGCCGGACGTGTAGAAGACGGTGCGCTCGGGCACGGTCGCGCGAATCTGCTCACCGATGAGCTCGAAAGCATCATCCCAGGAGATCTGCGAGTAGTGCGTGTCACCCGGGCGAATGACGACGGGGTGCGTAATGCGGCCCTGGTTTCCGAGCCAATACTCGGTCTTGGTGGCGAGCTCGGCGATGGAATGCTCTGCCCAGAACTCGGGCGTCACCGTGCGTAGCGTGCTCTCCTCAGCGACGGCCTTCGCGCCGTTTTCGCAGAACTCTGCGGTCTTGCGATGTCCCTGGGATTCCGGCCACGCGCATCCGGGGCAGTCGGTGCCGTCGCGCTGATTGAGGCGCAGCAGCGACCGCGCGGTGCGAACGACACCAGCCTGGGCGATTCCCCGATCGAGCGCCACCACTACGGCTTGCACACCCGCCGCGTGGGTCTTGGGCGCGGTGACGACAAGATTATTTTCGTTGATGTCGTCGATGGGTGCTGAACGTGTCATGTACCCATCCTGCCTTGCCTCGAAAGAAAAATCCCCCGAATTATCAAATGGGCAAGATTTTGGAACAGAATGTGCTCGATGATTCGTCTAGGATTGCCTCCGCAGACCATTCAACCTATCCGTTTGCGGAGTACGTCCACGGCCCTCGTGGACAGCCGAAACGCACAGCAGAGTCGCTATCGCCTTACCGGCAGCAAGGATATGTCCATGAGCTGGCTCGACCGAGACCGCACCATCGCCCCACCCGGATTCAACCGCTGGCTGATTCCGCCGGCCGCACTGGCCGTGCACCTCTGCATTGGCCAGGCCTACGCCACGAGTGTTTACAAGACGGCGCTCGTGGCGCACTTCGACGCCAGCCTGGTGCAGATCGGGGTGATCTTCTCAATCGCCATCGTGATGCTCGGCCTGTCGGCCGCCATCATGGGTACCTGGGTCGACACCCACGGACCGCGCAAGGCCATGTTCGTCGCGGCTCTGTTCTGGTCGGGCGGATTCCTCATCGGTTCGCTCGGAATCTTTTCGAACCAGCTGTGGCTGGTCTACGTCGGCTACGGCTTCATCGGCGGTATCGGGCTCGGCATCGGCTATATATCGCCCGTTTCGACGCTCATCAAGTGGTTTCCGGACCGCCCGGGCCTCGCCACCGGCATGGCCATCATGGGCTTTGGAGGAGGCGCCCTCATCGCCAGCCCGGTGTCGACGGTGCTACTCAGCTTCTATGACCCGAGCTCCGGGGCAGCGAACTGGGTGGCGAGCGGCGATTCCGTGGGCAAACTTTTTCTCACTCTCGCCGTGATCTATCTCGCGTACATGATGTTCGGCGCTTTCACGATCAAGGTTCCGGCTGCTGATTGGGTGCCGGCCGGATTCGATCCGTCGAAGGTGCGGGTCAAGGCCCTCGTCACGAGCAACCACGTTTCAGCCAGGAACGCCATTCGCACGCGTCAGTTCTGGCTCCTCTGGGTCGTCTTGTTCTGCAACGTCACGGCCGGTATCGGCATTCTCGAGCAGGCCGCACCGATGATCCAGGACTTCTTCCGGCAGAGCAGCGGCAACTCGTTGGTCTCGGCCGCCGTTGCCGGAGGCTTTGTGGGCCTGTTGTCGCTCGCTAACATGGGCGGACGATTCGCCTGGTCGGCTACGTCGGACAAGACCGGACGCAAGAATATCTACATGGTGTACCTCGGCGTTGGCACGGTGTTGTACTTGCTGCTGGCCCTCGTCGGGTCAAGCACAACGGCGCTCTACGTTGTACTGGCCTTCATTATCATTTCTTTTTACGGTGGCGGTTTCGCTACCGCTCCGGCCTACCTGCGGGATTTGTTCGGAACCTTTCAGGTGGGGGCCATCCATGGCCGCCTGCTGACGGCCTGGTCGGCGGCCGGCATTGCTGGCCCGCTCATTGTCAACTCGTTCCTCGATGCTCAGGGCGCTCCGGGTGAGTTGACGGCCGCGGCCTATCAGCCGGCCCTGCTCACCATGGTTGGGCTGCTCGTTGTTGGCTTTGTGGCGAATCTTTTCGTGCGACCGGTTCACACCGACTATCACGAACCCGAAAAGCCGCTCGTCGGTGCAACAGCTTGGAAGGCGCACGCATGAAGGTTCTAAAAGTCATCGTGGCTTGGGCGCTGGTAGGGATCCCGCTGGCGTTCGGCATTTCTCAGACACTCGCGAAGGTGACGGCCCTGTTCGGCTAAACCCGGCATCTGCAGATATAAACAGATAGAGCCACGCCCCCATTCACTGGGGCGTGGCTCTATTTTGCGTGTTGAACGCTCGGCACCGATCAGGGCAGTCTGTCAGCCCTGGTGCCCTCATTCATGCAATGATGGCGCATGGGGAATTCGCTAGCTAGGCTAGCTATACCTGATTCGTTCGCTTTCGTGTGCGGAATCCTCAACGTTTCTCGCACCGGAAGTTTTGAAATTCACCAATATTCACTCGTGGCAACCCCGAATCGCCACGATTGATTCGAGGAGTTTCACGAGAAGGAGCAGCCAATGGCTACGCACACCGCACTCGACGACCAACGATCCGCGGCAACGCTGCTCGAGGGAATTCGACGCGCCGACGACCTCACCGTGGCAGCCAGCCGCGATGGGGGCGCTCGGGCTGTGCGGCTGCTGGCCCAGGCCGCGACCGATTTGAGCGACCAGCTCACCGCTATCGCCGCCGTGCACGCCCTCGCCCAGGTCTTCGATGACTCCGCCGATGAGGTACTGGTGGCCCTCCTGTACCACGACTGCGCTTTTCTGCGCGAGCATGCCGCCTGGGCCTTCGGTACCCGGTTGCCGCGCTACGACGCGATCGCTGGCTTGGTAACCCTGGTTCGGCTGGGTGGCTTCTCCGGCATGCTCGCCCAGCGCACCCTGGAACAGTGGGGCTCTTCGGCTGCGGACCAGGTGGCCCTGCTGCTGGAGGGTTCGCTGCTCGGCATCTCCGAAACGGATGCCCGTGCCCGCCTTATCGAGACCATCGGCCTGATTCCTGGCCGCGTTCCCGAACGCCTGCTGCGTCGGGTGGCCACCGACAGCGCTGAGAGCCTAGGTGCTCGTGCAGCCGCCATTGCCGGCCTCGGCGACCGGTCGCCGAGCGAAGCCGTGCTCGCGTTGCTCAGCGCTCTCTCGGAAGACAATGCAGTTGCCGGTGATGGGATCGAACTCGCAGCCGTATCCCGGCTGGCACTGTTCGATCTCACGGCGACGGCCGCGCCGCGGCCAAAATGGAACCGGGGCGCCACGATCGCCCAGCTGTTCCTGCACGCCGACATCGATGGTGAACTCTCCCAGGTGGGTGTCGGCGACAACGGCGGCATCGCGACCCTTCTGGTACGGCTCGGTGACGCCCTCGTTGCCGGGCCAGCCGGCCTGCCGGGCGGTAGAACCCAAAGCGCCGCGGCGGCCGCTCTCCGTGCGCCGTTCGTCGGCAGCCGTTTTTCCGCTGGCCGTGCGACAGAAAAAGACTCGGTAGAACGGGTCATCACCATGTCGCGCGGCACTTACGAGTCGGCGCTGGGCGGCCTGGCCGATGTCGGGAGCACCCGGCATGGACACTCCTTCGCGACGATTCCGTTCGTCGGCGGCGCGGTCCCGTCGATCGACGCGTGGCCTCGGCGGGTTGCCGCGCAGCGCGGCATTCGGCGTATCCTCCGCTCGGCTGGTGTGGTCGATGCGATTCACCTGCGCATGGCCGACGTCGGCAGCCTTGCCGCGGCCACAGTAGCGCGGGACCTGGACATTCCGGTCGTCTTCACCGTCGCGCCAGACCCGCACGGCGTGATCGAGTCTCTCGAAGCGAGTGGCGCGCTCACCCGGGCCAACTTTGGCACCGTCGATGCCGTCGAGCACTACTGGTTTCGCGCCCGCCTCGTGCAGCGGCTTGCCGCAGATGCCGCGCACACCGTGCTGTTTCCGCGACCGCGACTGCAGCAAGATATGGAACGTCTGACTGGCATCGACATTGACGCGCATCCGGAACGGCACTCGGTCATTCCCGAGGGAATCGACCTCGCGGTGATCGACCGCTCTCGCGCGGATGCGCTCGGGTCTCTCGGACTGACCGGCGAAAGTCTGCTGGTTTCTGCCGATGCCCGTAGCCGAGCAGCGGCGGAGCCCGCAGCAGTGGAGCCCGCAGCAGTGGCCTTTACCCAGCTCGACAACCTGCTCGGAACGCTGCCGACCGCTCGGCGAGGCCTGCCATTGCTGATCAGCGTCGGTCGGCTGCACCGCGTGAAGGGTATGGCCAGCCTGGTCGAGGCATGGAACGGTGATACTCAACTGCGAGCTCGCTGCAATCTGTTGATTGTGGGAGGCGACCTGGAGCATCCGTCGTTTGATGAAGACATCGAGTTGCAGCGCATGACCAACATCCTGCCCGGCGGCGTCCTGGCCGATTCCGCTGACCGAGGCCTGCTGCTGGCCGGTCATCGCCCCAATGACACCGTCGCTCGCTGGCTGGCCGCCGTGCGCTACGGCCGGCCGGGCCTGTCGGCACCGTTTGGGGTGTACGTCTGCGCGAGTATGAAAGAGGAGTTTGGAATCGCGCTACTCGAGGCGATGGCCACCGGACTCACGGTGGTCGCGCCGAATGGCGGCGGACCGGCCACGTACGTCGAGCACGGAGTGACGGGCATTCTCGTCGCTACCGGTGACGGTGCCGCCCTCGCTCGCTCGATTGCTGAGGCCGTGGACCTCGCTGGCGGAACGCAGGGTAGCGCCAATGCGATACGGGCCCGCAGCATGGTCGCGAACAAGTTCACGATCGAAGCGATGGCGTCGGCGCTCGGCGAGATTTACCGCGGCGTTGCCGTGGCGACCGAGCCGGCGGCCTGGGAACTGAGCGTTTCGTGACCCTGCTGATCATCAGCCCGGATTATGCCTCGCACCTGTACCCACTCGCGACGCTCGGCACCGCCTGGGCGCAAGCCGGCGAACGCGTCGTGGTCGCGAGCGGGCCGGCCACGGCCGACATCGTGACCGAGTTCGGGTTTGAACGTGAGCATCTTCAACTGGGCCGCGGTTCCAACCCCGGCACGATCCGCGTCGAACAGCAGCCCGCCGGTGAAGACGACGCCCTGCGGGGGTTCTTCGACGCGACCCGCCGTGGAATGGTCGACACTCTGCGATTTCAGGCCGCGGCTCGCAGTAGCGACCTGCTGTACAACCCGGTCGAGATTGCCCGCAGGGTGCAGCGCATCGTCGCGCGGGTGCAGCCAGATCAGGTCATCGTCGACCACCTGGCCTTCAGCGCCAGGCTGGGTTTGCTCAGTGCCGGCGTCGCGCACGCAGACATCGTGCTGGGGCATCCGTCTGCACTGCCCGTGGGCGCGGAGGTCTACGGTTACCCGCCGGCCTGGCCCGCGGTGTTCTCGCCTGCCGCCTCAGAACTGGCCCTGCTCCAATTGCAGTGCGCGGCCGTGCGCGACACGTTCACAGCCCAGTGGAACGACGCCCTGCGTAAGCTCGACCCTCACGCCGAGCCGAGCCTGGACGCCTTCCAGGAATCGGGAGACGTGCTGTTGCTCAACTACCCGGCCGAATTACACGCGCCGGCGAGAACGAGCCAGCTGCCGCCCCACGTGTTTCTCGGCTCCGCCGTGCGATCCGAGTCCGTCGATCCCGAGGTCGAGGCCTGGCTGGCGGCGGATTCGCTGCCCGTGGTCTACGTCAGTTTCGGAAGTTTTCTCTCGGTGCGTGCTGACGTGCTCGCCCGCGTCGTCGCCGCCCTCGCCGGCCTTCCAGTGCGGGTCGCCATCGCCGCCGGGACGACCGACCCGACCGAGTTGGGGGCCTTGCCCGCCGCCTGGCTGGTGCGCGCGTTCCTGCCGCAGGTGCGCCTGCTGCAACAGTCCGTGCTTGCCGTCACCCACGGCGGCAACAATTCGGTCACCGAGGCGATGACAGCCGGAGTTCCGCTCGTCGTACTGCCGTTCTCGACCGACCAGTTCGCCGGCGCGGCCGCTCTCGATGCAGCGGGCTTTGGCACCTCCTTGCCGCCCAATACTGCCACGGTTCTGGATCTGCGGGCTGCCTGCGAGCGAATGCTGCGCCTTAGCGCTGACTCGAGCGCCGCCCCGCGCGCCCGCCTCGATACGCTCGCGCTGTCGTTGACCCGGCAATCCGGAGCCGAGCGGGCCTACGCGGCGCTCACTCGGGTGCCCGCCCGGGGCTAGGAGAGAAACCAGTCAGCTCGGCCGGTCGACGTCGACACCCGTTCCGAGGTCACCGCACTCGATATGCTCGACCGGGTGCGCGCGCAGGTACGGGCGGGCACCGGTGTCGCCAGCGAGGGTATCGATAAGCGGCGTCCAGTGCTGTCGGCCGATCACAACGGGATGCCCCGGTTGGCGCGCAAAGCGCGCCTGGCGCAGAGTGTTGGCCGAGAGAACGGTCGCGCCCGGCACCGCCGTGGTGCCGAAATTCGTGCTGATCATTCGCGCAACCGTAGCAGCGTTCAGATCGGGCACGTCCACCGGAATGACCGCGATGGCCGTGAGATCGGGCTGTTCGATGGCGCAGCGCAGACCGGCGCGCAGCGACGCGGAGAGCCCCTCAGCCCAGTCGGTGGCCTGCACGATACGAACGGATGCCGGCGGCCGGTCTTTGCCCCGAACTGGCGCACTGGTCGGGTCGTCATCACCAGCGTCAAGCAGAGCCGCCGCCTCGGCCCAGCGGGCGCCGAGCACGACGATAACGGGAGAGCATCCGGCTTCGGCTAGTACGTCGACAGCGCGTTGCAGCCAGGAACGCCCGGCGCCATCGTGCACGAGCGCCTTGGGCATGCCATAGCGCGAACCGGCACCGGCGGCGAGCACCAGCCCAGCCACGCGGCTGGGCGACGGCGAAAGGTACATGCCTGCCATCGTAGGGTTTTGCGGCGACCTGTGCTGCAGTCAGCCGCACCACGGGTGAGCAGACCTGGCGAGCCCACGGCAGCAGGCCGGCGCACCCTGGGGCTGTCGGCCTGCGAAACCAAGCCCGGTCTAGTCCACGTTCACGCGGCGGCCACGAACGTAGACCCCGGTGATCGCGGGCTCGCGCAGGGCGAGCAGCAGCGCAAATAGGGTCTGCTCGGCGGCCAGCACTGCGTCGTCGGCGCGCACGGCGTTCGCCAGCACGAGTGCGAGCGGTTCCCAGCGGTCCGGGTCGATTAGCAGAACGTCCGCATCCTTGCCGAGGTCGAAATTGCCGAACCGGGCCTCCATATCGAGCGCGCGGGCCCCGGCGAGGGTTCCGGTGAACAGCAGCGCGGCCGGATCGAGTGCCAGGCCGGCATCTCCCGGTTCGGACAGGTGCGCCTTGTAGCAGTCGTTGAGCACCCGCGTGACGAGCCATTCGTCGCCGCCGCCGACATCCGTTCCAATCGCGACGTTCACCCCGAAACCGGTCGTGCGCCGCCACGGCATGGTGCCCGACCCGAGGAACGCCTGCGAGGTCGGGCAGTGCGCGATCGACGTGCCGGTGTCGGCGAGGCGGGCGAGCTCCGAATCTTGGCAGTGCACGGCGTGGGCGAGGATGCTGCGGGGGCCGAGCAGCGACGAGCCACCGTGGGCCGAGCCTGGCAGGAAGCATCCGTCGTAGGTGTCGAGATAGGTCGTCGTGCCGAACACTGAGCGCACGACGTCGATTTCCCCGGAGCCTGGCCGGTCGTTCTCGTTGAGGTGGCTATGAAAGTACACGCCGCGGCCCCGCACCGAGTCGTAAAGCTCGCCGAGCCCAGCGAGGGTTGTCGGCGTCACCGATAGGCTGAATCGGGGCACGATCGCGACCTGCAGCAGCGCGGTCTGCGCGTCGCCGGTGTCGACGGCGTGCCAGTGGTCGATCTCGGCCGCCGTGAGTTCAAGAGCTGCCTGCTCACTCGTGACCAGCGCTCGGGCGGAGTCGGTGCCGACGGTCTGAATGCCGCGCCCGCTCACCAGTCGCAGGCCGGCCGCCTGGGTTTCTTCGAACAGGGCGTTTTGCGCGGGCGCAAACGCCGAGCCGAACACGAGAGCGCTGGTCGTGCCGACGGATGCCCGACGCCGGGTGAAATCGCGCGCCACCTGTCGCGCAAACCCCGGGTCTTCCAGCCGAGCCTCGGCTGGGAACACGCACTCGTCGAGCCATTCGAGTAGTTGGCCGCCGCCGTAGGCATCCGTTGTGTAGGTCTGCGGAAAATGGATGTGGGTGTCGACGAAACCCGGCAAGATGAACCCGGTTTGGGTCACCGGCAGTGCGGCAAACGTGGCCGGCAGCTCGTTGAAGGGGCCGACCCAGGCGATCGTGCCATCGGCGGCCGTGACGAGGGCTCCGTCGGGCACCGAGACGAGGTGCGATCGGGCCTGCGCAACTGTGGGAGCGCCGGTTATGTGAAAAATGTGGCCGCGAAAGACCTCGGGCGAAATGGTTCTGTGCACAACAGCGGAGATTACCGTCTCCCCGCTGTGAACTCGGCGTTGTGGCGCCGTTCGGCCGGGAATCTGCCCAGTTCGGTACCGGAGCGCACCTAAACCAGCCCGGTGTAGGAGTCCCAGGCCGGTCGGCCGTGTGGTAAACTTCACCGTTGTTCTGTACGTTGAACGGCGACAGATCGTGCAGAAATCGGTGTTTGTTCGGTGCCGACAGCCGAATCTCGGTGATGAACGAAGACGCTTCGGGCAGCGCCTCGCCCTGCGATACAGCGTCACCCTGCGAGAACCGGGCGGCGCATCCGCTCAGCCGTGCAGCAGACGCCAGATGCGGTCGCGGGACATGGGCAGCTCCGTCGGACGGATGCCGATCGCATCGCGCACGGCGTTGGCTAGCGCCGGCGCGACCGGGTTGTAGGTTGACTCGCTCATGGACTTGGCGCCGTAGGGCCCGAGCACGTCGTGACTCTGCGCAAAGTAGACCTCGGTGACCGGTAGATCCGCGAGCTGGGGAACGTGGTAGTTGCGCAGTACCCGCGTGGTCACCGCTCCGGCGTCGTCGAGTACGACCTCCTCGAACAGGGCGGTGCCGAGCGCCTGCGCGACTCCACCCTCGATCTGCCCGCGACACTGCTCGGGGTTCATCACGAAGCCGGCATCGGCGGCCTGGATCGACTGCAGAATGCGCACCTCGCCGGTGTCGGTGTTCACGGCCACGCGAAACGCGTGCACGTTGAAGGCGAGGGAGCGCAGCGCCCCGTCTTCGCGCCGCACAGCGGTGAGATCGACATCGTTGGCACCGGCCCAGCTGGCTAGTTCACTCAGGGTGACGAACGCGGCGCTCGCGCGCACCCCCTCCCGCTCGAGCTGCCAGGTCAGATCGGCAGCCCCGCTGTACACCGCCGCTGCACCGACCAGGGACTCGGCCAGCGCGGTCGCCGCGGCGAGTACGGCCTTGCCGGCCACGACGACCCCGGCCGAACCGAACGCTCCGGAATCGTAACCGGCAGCAGCCGTGTCGGAGTGCACCAGATCGATGCGGTCGACAGAAGTGTGCAGCGCCGTTGCGGCGATCTGCGCGTGCACGGTCGTGGTGCCGTTGCCGAATTCGGTCGTGCCGACCCGCACCAGGTAGCGTCCGTTCGCGAGAAGCTGAACGGATGCCTGGGAGCGGTGGCCGCGCGGCGGAGTGGTCGCGATCATCGACGATGCCATGCCGGAGCCGACTTTCCACTGGGCGCCGGAGGGTGCGACGGCCCGATTGCCGCGCTTGAGCGCCGCTTCGGCGAGGTCGAGGCACTGATCGAGGCCGTAGCTTCCGAAGATTAGGTCTGGCCCTTCCTCGTGCGTGGCGACGAGCGGGTCGCCAGGCTGCACCGAGTTCAGCCGGCGCAGTTCGAACGGGTCCACGGCCAGTTCCCGGGCCAGTTCGTCGAGCGCGCTTTCGATTGCGAAGATGATCTGGCCGAGGCCGTAGCCGCGGAAGGCGCCCGACGGCGGGTTATTCGTATAGACGCTCTGGGCATCCACTCTCTTGTTGGGCACGTTGTAGAGCGCGACGGACTCGCTCGTGCCGTGGAACATCACGCCGGGGCCGTGGTTGCCGTAGGCGCCGGTGTCGGCGAGTACGCCCAGTTTCAGCGCGGTTAGGCGGCCATCGGCGGTGGCGCCGACGGTCACGTCGATAGTCATCGGGTGCCGGGTCGGGGCGATCGTGAGTTCGTCGGTGCGGGTGTATTCGTACTGTACCGGCTGGCCGGTAGTGAGCACGGCGAGGGTGACGAGGTCTTCGGTGAGCAGCTCTTGCTTGCCGCCGAAACCGCCGCCGACCCGGGCCGTGAACACGCGCACTCCGGCCGGGTCGAGGTCGAACAGTCGGCAGATCTCCTTCTGCACCAGGAACGGAACCTGCGAGCTCGTACGCAGCACCAGCCGGTCGCCGTCGATCCAGCCGATCGTGCCGTGGGTTTCGAGGTGGGTGTGCGAAATGCGCTGGGTCTGCCAGCTGCCGGAGATGACGGTGGTCGCCTCGGCGAGTCCGGCTGTCACATTGCCGAATTCGCCGTGCAGTTCGGCGACGAGGTTGCGTCCGGGGTTCGCCAGGCGGGACACGACCGGGTCTTTGTCGCCGTGCACTTGTGGTGCACCCGGCATACCAGCCAGCCGAGGGTCGAACACGGCGCCCCGCAACTCATACTCGACGTCGATCAGCCGGCAGGCCGCCTCGGCGATCGCGACCGAGTCGGCGACAACGGCCGCGACCCGCTGCCCGCGAAAGCGCAGCGTCTGGTCGAAGATGAGGGTGTCGTCGGGGTCGTCGAAACGGCTCTCGTGCCGCGCGGTCGAAAATAGGGTCGTCGGCGAGTCGGCGTGGGTCAGCACCCGGTGCACCCCCGGCAGCGCGGCCGCCTTTGACGCATCAAGAGAGCGGATGCGCGCGTGCGCGTGTGGACTCCCCAACACCGCCAGGTGCAGCAGCCCGGCAACGGAAACGTCAAGGGTGTACGGCTCGAGCCCGCTGACCACGCGCTCACCGGCGGGGGCGCCGGGGGAGGTGCCGACGAGCCCGGCGGCCCGACCGGTCGCGCGTACCGGCCCAAGACTTGATGCTTCGGCGTGCTCACGTGGCTGCCCCGCGTGGCAGACGCCTTCCGGCGGGGTGTGCTGGCCACCAATCGCCTCGTTGATCGAGCGATAACCGGTGCAGCGGCAGAGGTTTCCCTTAAGCAGACGGGGTAGGTCGTCGAGGTGGGCGTCGGCATCCGCTTCAAGGGCGGCGGCCGTGACGACCATGCCGGGCGTGCAGAAGCCGCATTGGAAGCCGGCGGAGTCGACGAAGCGTTGCTGAACGGGCGCGAGGTTGCCGGGCTGGCCGAGGCCGGCCGCGGTCGTGATCTGCTTTCCGGCGGCACGGTAAGCCGGAAAAATGCAGGAGTGCACGGGCGTGCCGTCGACCTGAACCGTGCAGGCGCCGCAGTCGCCGGTGTCGCAGCCCTTCTTCACCTCGAAGTGTTCGTGATCGCGCAGCACGGTGCGCAGGCACTGGCCGGGTCTGGGCGTCGCCTCAACCCGGGTGCCGTTGACCTCGAAAATGACGGTGTCGACGGCCTCGATTCTTGCCTGTTCCAACGTCATGAGCACCTTCCAGCGAGTTCCGCGCGAATCTCTTCTCCCAGCAGCAGACCCATCGCGCGTCGCCAGTCGGCGGCGCCGTGGGCGTCGGTGAACCAGCAGTCGATCGCACCTATATCGTCGGCCAGAACGTCGGCGGTGGGCACTTGCGCATACCGCAACTGCACCGGATGCAGGGTCGCTGCCGTGACCGTGAGCACGAACAAGCCGTCGGCGTGCAGCCGCCCGGCGAGTACCGCGCCCGAGCGCCCGAGCGGTGACAGAGCAATCTTGCGATACGCCGTCGTGGCCTGCAGCGCGGCCAGCGGCACGTGAATGGAGCGCAGCACATCTTGCGGCCCGAGCACGTTGGTCATATTTCCGGTCACGAAGGACCGGGCTGAAACGATCTCATCGGTGCCGTCACCCCGCCAGATGAGCAGCTCGGCGTCGAGCGCGACGGCCAGGGTGATCATGGGCCCGGCCGGAAGCGCGGTAGCCAGATTGCCGCCGATCGTGGCAACATTCCAAACCTTAAACGAGCCGAACAGGGCCGTGCAGCACTGATAGAAAAGCGGATGCGCCGCCCAGCCCTTCTGCATCGGCAGCCGAGACAGCTCGGTGAAGGTGCAGGTCGCGGCAATCTCGAGGTAATCATTCGTGATCGTCAGCGCCGGCCATCCGAAGGTTTGCAGGTCGACCAGGCCGGTGAGGTGGGCGCGCGGGTCGGCGAACAGCTCGGATCCGCCGGCCAGCGGCACGACGGTCGGTCCGAGGGCGTCAAGATCGCTGCGCTGCAGAGCAGGGATGATTCGGGTTACAGTACTCAAGTCCATGGGGCTCCGTCGAGTGCCGGGAGGGGCCAAGCAGTGTCAGGCTGAGCGTGGCCGGGTCGAGCCGTGCGAGCGACCATGGGCGCACGGTAATGGGGGATGCACAGTAGCAAAGATGGACAGAAGTAAAGATGCACAGTAGTAAAGATGTACAGAAGAGGCTACCTCACGAACCATGCAGCAGAATAACGCGACGATGTCAGGCAGATTTCGGGCCGATCGAAGCACCGATCGAAGCACCGGTCGAAGTGCCGATGAAACATGCATCGAAGCGCCGAAATCTCGGCGGTCAGACGTCGATCGAGTAGACCAGTTCTTCCTGCAACATGCCCAGCCAGTCGTACAGTTCGCGCAGGAACGGAGTGTCTTCGGTGGCGAGGTGCACCACGCCATCGGGGGAGATCTGCAGTCGGTCGGCCAGCGTCAGCCGCAGGTCGGTGAGGCTGCGCAGCCAGGCTTGCACGGCGTCCGGGGCGAGCCTGATCGTGATCGGCTGGCGATGCTCGGTGTCGGTAGCAGCGGTATCCGTTTCGGCAGCGGCATCTTCTTCGCCAGCACTGAGGCCGAGGGTGTTGATCACGATTTGTGCGTTGAGCGCCTTGCGCTCGAGCAGGTTGACCGAGGTATACCGGCGAAACTCGGCCGCCGCTTCGTCATCGTCGCGGTAGGCGTCAGGCAGCAGCCGGGCGAAGATTCCGTCACTTTCG
The DNA here is from genome assembly GCF_002929805.1 of Cryobacterium sp. Y50. GTDB lineage: Bacteria > Actinomycetota > Actinomycetes > Actinomycetales > Microbacteriaceae > Cryobacterium. The sequence continues at coordinate 34,358 of NZ_PJJM01000104.1, forward strand.
GCGAGCTCGGGGTCGGCGCTGCCGGAGTCGAGCATTTCCAGAAGCTGTTTGGTGGCCAGGCGCAGCAGGTCGGCCTCGATCGGTTCGAACCGGCCAAGCAGGGCGCCGTCCTCCTGCGCGGTGAACCGACGCACGGCGTTCATTCCTCGGCCTTGGCAAGCGTGGCCCAGAGGCCGTAGCCGTGCATGGCTTCGACGTGGCGTTCCATCGATTCGCGGTTGCCGGTCGCCACGACGGCCCGCCCGTTGTTGTGTACCTGCAGCATGAGCCGCTCGGCTTCTTCGGGCGTGACGCCGAAGTAGCTGCGAAAAACGTAGGCGACATAGGACATGAGGTTGATCGGGTCGTCCCAGACCAGGGTCACCCAGGGGCGGTCGAGTGCGACCGACTCGCGCAGCTCGGTTTGTTCGGCAGTCTTGGTCACCCGCTAAGCCTCACACGCTCCCAACGCGTTTTCCACCGTTTGGTCATACTCGCACTGCGCGGCGCCCGCGTTCGGGTCGAGGGAATATCCTTGGTGTATGACGTTTATCGCTCCATCGTCCGCAAGCTCCACTGCACAGCACCGCGAAACTGCACAGCACCGCGAAACTGCCCCGCTGACCAACACCGCAGTGGAGCGCATTCGCAACGATTTTCCGGTGCTGCATCAAAGCGTGAACGGGCATCCGCTCACCTATCTGGATTCCGGCGCGACCTCGCAGAACCCGATCAGCGTGATGGAAGCGGAGCAGGAGTACTACGAGCAGCGCAACGCTGCCGTGCACCGTGGAGCCCACACGCTGGCCGTCGACGCGACCGAGGTGTTCGAAGCGGCCCGCGAGACGGTCGCCGCGTTCGTCGGCGCCCGGGGCGACGAGATCGTCTGGACCTCCAACGCCACCGAGGGCATCAACCTGCTGGCCTACAGCTTCTCCAACGCCTCGCTCGGCCTCGGCGGCCGGGCGGCCCGGCGATTCAGCCTTGGCGCTGGCGACGAGATCGTGGTCACCGAGATGGAACACCACGCCAACCTCATTCCCTGGCAGCAACTCGCGCTGCGCACCGGCGCCACGCTGCGCTTCATTCCCGTTCTCGATGACGGCACTCTCGACCTGCTTTCCGCAGCGGATGTTGTCGGCCCCCACACCAGACTGCTCGCCTTCACGCATGGCTCGAACGTCACCGGAACCCTGAACCCGGTGGCCGAACTCGTCGCCCTGGCCCGTAAGGTCGGCGCGCTTGTCGTGCTCGACGCCTGCCAGACCGTGCCGCACCTGCCGGTCGACGTCAAGGCGCTCGACGTGGACTTCGCGGTCTTCTCGGGTCATAAGATGCTCGGTCCGACCGGTATCGGCGCGCTCTATGGCAAGGCCGACCTGCTCGCCGACATGCCGCCGTTTTTGACCGGGGGGTCGATGATCACGACCGTGAACATGCAGACGGCCGAATTTCAGGCGCCGCCGCAGCGCTTCGAAGCCGGCACCCAGCGCATCTCCCAGGCGATCGCCCTAGCGGCGGCCGTCGACTACCTGCGCGAAACCGGCATGGATCGGGTCGCCGCCTGGGAGGCCCAGCTCGGCCAGCGCCTGGTCGCCGGCCTCGCGGAGATTGACGGCGTACGCCTGCTCGGCCCCGGACTCGGCGTGGAGCGCCTGGGACTTACCGCCGTCGATGTCGCCGGTGTGCACGCCCACGATGTCGGCCAGTTTCTCGACGACGCCGGCATCGCCGTTCGCGTCGGCCACCACTGCGCCCAACCCCTGCACCGCCGACTGGGCGTGACCGCCTCGACCCGGGCCAGCACGTACCTGTACAACACGACCGACGAGGTCGACCTGTTTCTGGCCACCCTCGCCGAGGTCGCGCCGTTCTTCGGCGTGAACGGGGCAGTCAAGCGATGAGCGACCTGCAGACTCTCTACCAGACCATCATTCTGGAGCACTCCAAAGCCAGGCACGGAGCCGTCAACCTCGCGCCGCTAGCCGACGCCGTATCCCACGGCGCCGCGAGCGGCCTGCGCGTGGCCGAATCGCACCAGATCAACACGACCTGCGGCGACGAGGTGACGCTGCGCGTCTCGCTCGGCGCTGGTGCTTCTACCAAGACGGATGCCGTTGACTCGGCCGCTGGCGCTTCAACGGATACCTCGGTGTTCGATCTGGTCTGGGCCGGGGAGGGCTGCTCGATCTCGCAGGCATCCACTTCGATTCTGACGGATACGCTGCGCGGCCTCAGTGTGACCGAGGCCCGCGCTCTGCTCGACAACTTTCGTGAGATGCTGCGCTCGCGCGGCAAGATCGAGCCCGACGAAGAGATTCTCGGCGACGCCGCGGCGTTCGGGGGAGTCTCGCGCTATCCGGCCAGGGTCAAGTGCGCCATGCTGCCGTGGGTAGCCTTCGAGGTTGCGCTGATCGAGGCTGAGTCGCGCTAGTTGACAGCGCCACCCAGAAGATGGCCTCTCACGCAGAAAGCTCGGCGTGCGGAGCAATTAGGCGGCGAGGGCCCCGAGCTCGGCGCGCAGGGGCCAGTCCTGGCTGTCGAGAATGACCTGGGCGCAGATGCCGGTCAGCGCGTTGACCACGATCGGAGCCATGAGGTTCACCGTCGTCGTCTCTTCACCGGGGTTGACCACGACGAGTACGATCGCATCGGCCGGGGCCACGATCGCGAGGGCGTCGGACTGCTCGCTCGAGATCACGGGGGAGTAGTCGGGCAGGTATACCCCGGCGTCGAGCACGAACATGCGCGTCTCGGGCTCGGCTTCTGCCTGCAGTGAGTACAGCCCGGTAGCGCCCTCGATCTCGCTCAGTCGAAAGTCCGTGTGCGGATCGAGCCCGGGCGGCGGAGTGACGAAGCTCAGCAGCGGGCTGACCAACGCAACGCTCGGCGACTCTGTACTTGGCGACACGGGGGGCATCGGAGAAGTGCTCATCGGAGAAAGTCCATCAGTGTGGGCTGCAGCACCTTGGCGGTGACAGCGAGGGCGGATTGGTAGGAAACCTGTTGCAATTGCAGTTCGAGCACAATCTGGGTGAGGTCGACGTCTTCGAGTCCGACGCGTTGGGTCTCAAGCGCTCCGGTCTTGCTCAGCAGATTCTCCTGCGCGCGTTCAATCTGCACCTGGCGGGCACCGATGGTGGCCCACTCGCTGGTCATCTTGTCCATTCGGGTGTCAATGTTCCCGAGGTGGCTGCTGATTGAATCCGTGGAGTTGCCGCGCAGGCTCGCGATGACATCGTCGAGCAGATCGAAAACGGATGCCCCAGCGCTGCCACCGAAAATCGCCGCACCATCGCCATCCACTCGAACTGTCGTGTCAGCACTGATGCGCCGTTCGACGGGGCTATTGGAAATGCCGCTGCTGCTGTCAATCCCGGTATAGGAATAGTCGGCCTCGAATGCCACGCCGGCATTCGAATTGCCCGCGAACACGCTACGTCCCACATAGGTGGTGTTGGCCTGGGTGAGCAGCGAGGCCTTGAGTCCTTCGAGCTCGACCGCGATGGCTTCCTTGGCGGTGGCGCTGACGGCGCCGTTGGCACCCTGCACAGTGAGGTTGCGCACTCGCATCATGATGTCGCTCGTCGCCGACATGGCGGAGTCGATGGTCGTGAGCCAGTTGTCGCCGTCGTTGGCGTTACGGCTGTACTGGCCGGTTGCGGCCTGCTCGGCGCGCACCGCCATAGCGGATGCCGCAGCCGTCGGGTCGTCGGACGACCGGTTGATGCCCTTGAGCGTGCTGGCTTGTTCCTGCAGCTTGGACAGCTGCGCCATGTTTTCTTGCAGGTTGCGCTGGGCCGCGCGCATCTGGGTCTGGCCGGTGACACGGGTGATCATGACTTACCTTCCTACCAGTCCGGTGCGGTTGATCAGGGTATCGAGCATTTCGTCTACGGCCGTCAACACCCGGGCGGCGCCCTGGTACGCGGTCTGGAACATGAGCAGGTTCACGTTCTCTTCGTCGAGGTCGACCGAGGAATTGGCGAGCTGCTGGCTCGAGGCGTAGGTGGCCGTCGTGCTAGCCAGGTTCGCCTGCTGCAGCTCGGACTGGGTGGCGACGGCAATGGTCGAGACGAAGTCTGACCACTTGGTATTGGGGGAGTCGACAGCGGCGCCAAACTCGTCGACGGCCTGGCCAGCGCCGAGCTGGGCGATGGCATCCGCTACGGAACCGTCGTAGGCGCCACCTCCAGCGAGGTCGCCGGCGATAATATCTGAAGCCTTCACCGGAACAACGCTGAGGCCGAGTGCAGGCTGTGTGCCCGGGGCGAATGTAAAGAACGGGTCCGATAGATCGCCCGAAGCGTTCGTGCCGGTCTCATAAATCGTATTCACATTTTCGGCGAGGTCCTTCGCGAACTCGTTGTAACCATCCGCTGCCCGCTTGAGGTCGCCTGTCGGAGCCAACAGTGTCAACGCCCCGGCAATCTCGCCGCCGTCGACGACCACGTCAGATGTGCGCGAATCATCCGCCCACGCCAAGGTGACCTTGGTGCCAGCCATCGCGTCGTCAAGCGTCGTTCCGCCCACCAATTTTAGCGCACTAGCCGTGCCGCCACTGACGAGCGCGTTGCCGCCGATCAGTACGTTGACCGTTCCGTCACTCTGCGCCACAACGGATGCCCCGGTGAGCGCCGAAATCGTCGTCGTTAGCAGTTCGCGCTGGTCGAGCAGTTCGTTGGCGCTGCCACCGGTGGCGAGGGTCGTGCGAATCTGCACGTTGAGGGCGGCCACCTGGCTCGCCGCGGTGTTGAGCTCGGTGACCATGCTTCCGAGGTCGCCACGCACCGAGGAATACTCGTTGCTGACGGCCTGGTAGCCCTGCGCGATCATGGTGGTGAGTTCTCCGGCGGTAGAGAGGAGCAATGCTGCGGGAGTGGCCGAGTCCGATCCGTTGGAGAGTTCCTGCCAGCCGGCCCAAAACTCGTCGAGCTTGGCCGAGATGCCGTTCTCGCCGGGCTCGTTGAGCGAGGTCTCAATGCTGCTCAGGGAGTTGGCGCGCACGGCGGTGTAGCCGGCGGCCGCTGCGGAGTTGCGCACGTGGGCATCCAGCTGGGCATTGCCGAGGCGGGCGATGCCGTCGACGGAGACACCCTCGCCCACGCGCAGGCCGCTCGTGAGTTGGCCGGTTTCGGCCAGGCTGCCCACGGCCGACGTGGTCACCCGTTGACGGGTATAACCGACCGTGTTGGCGTTGGAGATGTTCTGTCCGACAACGTCAAGACCTTTTCTGGCCGCGACGAGTCCCGAGTAGGCCGTGTTCAGGCCGCTGAAAGTACTCATCGCAACGTCCTCACAGGTTTCGGTCGAAGATGCGGGCGTTCGTCACCGGGGCGCCGGTCGCTCCGCTCGCGTCGTAAGTTTTGGCGCCGATGTTCGCGCTGGCCATGGTCTCCTGGGTAGACCGGGCGGCGTTGCGGATGAAGCGTTCGTTGGAGTCGCGCAGTTCTTTGATCTGTGTAGTGAGATCGCCCATGGCCTTGAGGTGGGCGGCGAAGATTTCACCCCACGGACCGGTCGGGGCGTTGGCGACGAGCTCGCGCAGGGTTGAATCGTCCTGCGTTCCCCACAGGGTAGCCAGGGCGGCCACTTCGACCGAGCGGCCGAGGCCAGCTTCGCGCACCAGGTTCAAGACCTGTTCGACCTCGCGGGTGGCGTGCTGGAGCCAGCGTGACTTGCCGCCCTGCAGCAGTAGTTGCTCCTCTTCGAGCTTGAACACCAGCAGTTCCAGGAGTTCTCGTTCGCGCCAGAGCAACGCTGAGAGTTCATTGGCGCCCATGAGTCCTCCAACCACCTTTATCGGCCTAGTTCGGCAGCTACCCATGTAGATGCATCGATTCCGTCAATCCCACTCTCGGTCGGTCACCCAAAAGCGTTAGAAAAAGACTTCGCAATTCACGAAAACTCCAACACTTTGCCGCCGCGATGTTGCCTGAATGCCAGACAACAACCTCCGGAACGTGCTAATCCCCCCCTTCGAGGGACAGGAAATTGGTCAAATGGGTAAAAAGATACTACCCATTTACCCTTTTCTGGGGTAGATTGGCGGTAACAGGCCGTCGGGTCTATTGCGTGTGGCGCATGAGCGGGCACATTTTGACAGGTAGTGAAATAATTCTGGGGGGCCGGCTTGTGAATAGGACTGAGCGCAATGCCCTCGTTGTCGAGAACCTTCCGCTCGTTGGATACCTTGTGTCCGAGGTCTGGGCCAAGGCTCGTCACCTGTCTCGCGATGATCTCGCTTCCGCCGGCGCCGTCGCCCTCATCACTTCAGCGGATGCCTTCAATCCCGATCTCGGCGTTCCCTTCGGTGCCTTCGCCCGCCGTCGCATCATCGGTGCTTTTGCCGACGAGATGCGTTCCAACGACTGGGCCACCCGCACTGCGCGCCGCCGCATCAAGGAAACGCTCTCCGTGCAGGACACGTTGTCCGCAGCTCTGGGTCGCACGCCCAACGTCGAAGAAGTTGCCGCCGCGCTCGGTGTCGATCGCGAGACCGCCGCTGCTGGCCTCTCCGATGCCGCCCGCACGCTGACCACCCTCGACGACACCACCGCCGAATTTCTCGTGGCTGACACGGCCATGCCCGAATCTTCGTTGCTCTCAGATGAGCGACTGGTCTACCTGCGCGCTGCTATCGCGGCCCTGCCGGAGAAAATGCGCGAGATCGTCAAGCAGGTTTACTTCGACGACCGATCGGTTAAAGAGATTGCAGCCGACCTGGGAACCACCCACTCGGCCGTGTCTCAGACCCGAGCCGAGGCCATCCGCTTGTTGCGTGATGGCCTCAGCACCCACTATGCCGATGACACCGAGGCTGTGTACCAGCCGGAGTCGCGCATTGCACCAGCCCGTCGCAGCGCTTACCTCGCTCGACTCGCCGACCTGGCAGCCGTGGGTATGACCCGCACGGTGCGAGGACCACTCCTAGAAGATGCCGTACCCGAGGTCGCCCGCATCGCGTCCTGACCCCCGCAGTACCAATTCACTGCCTAGTTTCACCTCACCAAACAGCATCGGCCCACGGACGGGCCGGCGTGACAATCACATCTCACGGAAGAAAAAATCATGAGCATTCAGGTCAACACTTCGCACTCCGCTTCGACAGCCCTGCGCAACCTGGCAGCGTCGCAAAGCGGTCTCGCTCAGCCAACCGTCGCCCTCTCGGGCGGAATTCGAGACCGCGTCGTCGCCGACACCGTCGAATTCGATGGCAAGCTCTCCCAAGTTGCAACCGAGAACAAGATCGCCGCAAGCACTCCGCTGCGCGACAGCGAGATGGCCGCCGAGATGTCCAAGCACACGCAGGAGAATATTCTCGCGCAGCCGGGCGTCGCCATGTCCGCCCAGGCCAATCAGTCGAACTCTGACGTGCTGCAGCTCCTCGAGCCCGCACGTAAGTAGTCGTCGCAGCCGCTCCAGCGACTGCGGTGTGTTCCCTGCCACTACCCCGTCGACTTCGGTCGGCGGGGTAGTGGTGTTCCTAGGCGAGGTATTTCTGCGTGCTACCGATCGCTGTCGTCTACGCTAAATAATATGGCCGACCTGTCGAAATACCTTCCGCTCAGCCAGCGACGTGTCGGTGACGAATCCGGCGCGAACTCGAACTGGCGCGACTATCTCGCCACCACGCTCACGGCGAGCGCCAATCTGCTCGCGGGGCTCACTGCCGAGCAGTGGGAGTCGTCGAGCCTCTGCAAGGGCTGGCGGGTTCGGGACGTCGCCGGCCACATCGTGTGGCGGGTTGGCAGCTCCAACCGCGAGCTGGTCAGCACTGCGACACGCGCTTATTTTGGTCACTTCATCAATCCCAACCGGGCGATCGATGTGCTCAGTCGTGCCGCAGCAGAAGCGACGCCGGCCGAACTCGTCGCGCAGATCAGGCAGATCGCCGCAAGCAAGGCGGCCGGCTACGGGCGCCACGGCATTACCGAACTCACCGAGGCCGTAGTGCACGGTCTCGACCTGGCGCATCCGCTCGGTCTCACACTGCCGGTGGCGCCGACGGTATCCGGCGCGGTAGCCCTGCGTCAGAGCTTGATCGCGCCGACAGCGATCAAGGCCATACTCCGCGTTCGCACGCTGGTGGCGACGGATGCTGACTGGGGCGTCGGCCGCGGCCCCGAACTCCTCGGAACGGCAGAGGCGCACCTGCTGTTCCTGTTCGGCCGCCCCGGTGGGTTACTTGCAAGGTCGCTCTAGAAGGGTGTTCTGGCCCAGTCGTGGTTGGGGTCAGCGAGTTCGGCCCAGACATCGACCGGTCGCTTCGGGATCTGCTCCGCTGGTGCGCGTTCGCTCGCGGCGGCAGCAGAGTTCGGGCCGAGCCGGGTGGCGGGGTGGGTCGCATAGTGTTTGCCGGCGGGGCTGGTCCAGTGCATCACCCCGTCGGTGCTTTGCTCGGCGGTCCAGCCGGACTCGGTTTTGAGGCGGTGCCCGCGTTTGCAGAGGTGGGCGAGGTTGTCCCAGCGGGTTTCGCCGTTGTATTGCCAGTCGTGGGTGTGGTCGACTTCGCTGTGTCGGGCTTGCCGGGTGCAGCCGGGGAATCGGCAGGTGCCGTCGCGGATCTCCAGCCACTTCTTCAGGTCGGCTGGGACCTTGTAGCGGGTCTTGCCGACGCTGAGCACTGCGCTGGTCTCCGGGTGGATCAGGATGCGGGTGAAGCTTTTCGCTGTGGCGGCGACTCGGCGGGCGGTCTCGGCGTCGATGGGTCCGAATCCGTCGAGGGTTCCGGGTTCGTCGCTGAGGCCCATGAGGGTCAGCACCGGCACGGTCACGTTTACCAAGCCCTGCACTCCGGCGCCCAGGCCCGTCTCGGTCACTCCGGTCAGCAGGAGGTCGACGGCGACGTCGAGGCGTTGCTGGCCGAGGGTGCGGGTATCGACGGGTTCTTGCTCGGCGGCGTTGTGCAGGCTGCGTGCTAGGGAGTCGACGCGGTCGGTGATCGCGGCGGCGTCTTCTTGCGTGAGGATCATCTCGAGACAGGCCATGCCGTCCTGGGCAGGAATGACGGAGAACCACCGCTCGCTCAGTGCCTTCTTATGGCGTTTCACGATCGACTCGGGGTGGGAAAGTTCCCGCACGGTGATCGCCCGCTTCTTGAGCTGCCCGACCGTGAGGTCTTCCACCCCGGTGAGGGCTTCAACTTCGAAGGCGGCCCAGGCATCATCGGGCAGCGACAGAGCATTGTTGACGATGATCTCCGCGTGGCGGTAGCTGATCGTGCCGTCGGCGAGCTTGGCGCGGGTCGCCGGCAGTTCGTGCTGCAGCATCTTGCTCATGCAGAGCAGATTGCGGGCGGTATTGTCATGCACCCGGAGCAGACAAGCGAGCTCCGCGACGAGGCCTTCCTCGGCGGCCTTCTTCTCCGACCAGCGCTGCAACGGGCGACCAGTCTCGCCAGCGTCTTGCGCTTCGCGTGTCAGCAACATTGCCGGCAGCGGTCGACCAGTCTCCGCCGTGCCAGCCACCCATACGGCGACCCGATCGATTGCGGCCGCGCGGGCGGCGTGGGCACGGTTGATGGCCAGATCGCACTCTCGAACCTCGTCAAGTAGCCGCACCTGTTCCTCGTCGACCGGCCGCGTCCGCCAGTCTTGCAGCGCACCTGCGCTCACGTAGTCCAAGGTATCCACTGTGGATCTGCGCTTCGTCTTCGGTTGATTGGGCCTCCGCTGGCCGTTCCCTTCATGCGTCGCTGCAGCTATCTCCTCAGCACCCTGCTGCCCGACGTGAAACGCTCTTGCCAGCGTGGCCGGCGCCGGTTTCGGCGGTGGATCGTCGTTGATCTCCATACATTCATTATCTCACCCATCGAACAAAAAAGCGAGATTTACTCAGATTATAGCTCGGTTTTCGAGCATGAGTCTCGTTCGTAAGTTCGATGCGACTTTCATTCTGCGCGACACTGTTCCGCTGTGAACGTCTCTGACGCCGATGTTGTCATGGCTGTGCAGGCTGACCTGCACTTTGCAAGGGAGCTCGGGTCTGATGACGATGCGGTGCGCAGTGATTGGCGCATCCACCGCGCGGCTGCCCTGCAGCGGATGGCTGTGGCTGAGGCTTCTCCCCAGCGCGCGTAGCTGGCCGCCAAGGCTGGCCGCTAGGGCTGGCCGCCTTGGCGTCGCGGCACGTTGTTGAGCTCGTGGCACTTGATCAAACCAGGGCCATGTTTTCAAAGGCGTGCCGCGGCATTTCAGCTGTAGTTGCTGCGCCAAAGAATTTGTCGCGCCCGGCGGATGCTGCCGGGAACCTTCTCAGCGCGCCTGGTTGGCATCGCCAGACGGTAGACAAGGTGTGCCCCGGAGTGGGGCGCGACCGAAACCGCGTAAAACCGGGGATGTGGCGTGTTGCTACATTGCGCGCGGATGATTCTCGAATATTGGGGTAGACAGTGAGTACCCCAGAGTGGGGGCACGCGAATTCGCTCGTAAATGATCATGCGGCGTGTCGTTTTGTTTATCGGAGATTTCTGGCCTCATCTGGCCTTTTATGGGTGGCACCCACTCGGGGGAGGCCACGTCAACCACCAGCGCTACGGGGGAATCGACGTGTCCCGCAAGCGGGGGGTGGGCTGTTTTCAGGGCCGAAGGCCTGGGAAAGGCGGGTCGGTGCGTACGTCGCGAGAGGTAACATCCGCATAAATACGGGCTTAAATAGGGGGTAGACAGGTAAATATGCCGTCGAGTGCGACTCGCGAGCGGTCATATATATAGACGAAAAGCGCCGAAATTGAAGTTAATGAGTTTTAATCGCCGCGCTCCTTACCCCCATAGGGGGGCGACCGATAGATGTAGATACCGGTCCATGGATGGGCCAGTGTAACAACACCCACTCACGGAGGAATCATCATGGGCATGCAGGTCAACACAAACATCGCGGCAAACAACGCATACCGCAACCTCGCAACAACGCAGAACGACTTGTCGAAGTCGCTGGAGAAACTTTCCAGTGGCCTGCGCATCAACCGCGCCGCGGATGACGCAGCTGGTCTCGCAATCTCGGAAGGACTTAAGTCCCAGGTCGGTGGCCTCACGGTTGCCGCTCGTAACGCCCAAGACGGCATCTCGGTCATCCAGACCGCTGAAGGTTCGCTCAACGAGGTCACCTCGATCCTCCAGCGCATGCGCGACCTGGCTGTTCAGGCCGGTAACGACTCGAACAACACGGCATCTCGTGGTGCGATCAGCACTGAGGTGAGCTCCCTGCGCCAAGAGCTCACGCGTATCTCAGACGCCACTAACTTCAACGGCACGAAGTTGCTCAGTGGCGACGTCGATTCGGTTGCGGCAGGCAATCAGACGTCGTTGACCTTTCAGGTCGGTGCAAACGGCGATGCCAGCAGCAAGATTTCTGTGAACCTCGCTGGCGCGAACGTAAGTTCTATTGTCACCGCGCTGACCTTCGGCACGACGTCGGTCAAGTCGGCCTCAGCAGCAACCGTCAACTACGCCAAGGGCTACGAGTTCACCCAGGGAAGCACCGTTGTTACGGTTGCTGCTCCGGGAACGGCTCCGACCAGCAACGCGGGCGTTGCCACCAACCTCAACGCCGATGCCGGGTTTGCTCAGAACTTCACCGCATCGACCGATGAGGCCGGCAAGTTGGTCGTAACGTCCAAGTCGGGCAGCGCGTCCGCCATCACCATCGACCAGGACGTCACGACTGCCGGTACCTATGCACAGGCGGTCACGGTCGTTGCCGGATCAACCACCCTGGGATTTGACTCGTCCGCGGCTGCTCAGGCATCCATCACGGCGATCGACGCCCAGATTCAGAACGTTTCAACGGCTCGAGCTGAACTCGGTGCAAACCAGAACCGCTTCGAGAGCGTTATCAAGAACTTGGCCGTCTCGAAGGAGAACCTCACCGCTGCCGGTTCGCGTATTCGCGACACCGACATGGCTGAGGAAATGGTCAAGTACACCCGTGCGAACATCCTGTCGCAGGCCGGCACCGCCATGCTCGCGCAGGCGAACCAGAGCAACTCGGGGGTGCTGCAGCTGCTCCAGTAACACCTGAAGTAGGCGTCACCAGCGAGATCGACCGCTGATCTAAGCCAGGTGGCATCCGCTCATGAATGCAAATTCGTGAAGCGGATGCCGCGGGGCTTATTCGTCGTGCCACAAAGTTTTTCGTGATTTCTTCTAACCCCGTTGTCTACCCCCGCCGATAGCTCTGGGTGCTGGCCCATGGATGGGCCGGTGAAGTTAGACCCAATCACGGAGGATTCATCATGGGCATGCAGGTAAATACAAACATTGCGGCAAACAACGCTTACCGCAACCTCGCAACAACGCAGAACGACCTGTCCAAGTCGCTGGAAAAGCTTTCCAGCGGCCTGCGCATCAACCGTGCAGCGGATGACGCAGCTGGTCTGGCAATTTCGGAGGGCCTGAAGTCGCAGGTCGGTGGCCTCACGGTCGCCGCCCGGAATGCACAGGACGCGGTCAGCGTTCTTCAGACCGCAGAAGGTTCGCTCAACGAGGTGCAGTCAATTCTGCAGCGCGTTCGTGACCTCGCTGTTCAGGCTGGTAACGACTCGAACAACGAGGAATCGCGTGCGGCGATTCAGACCGAAGTTACGGCGCTAAGCAAGGAATTGACTCGTATTAGCGAGTCGACCAACTTCAACGGCACCCAGCTTCTCGACGGCAGTAAGTCGGTGCTGAGCTTCCAGATCGGCGCGAACGCCGAGGCCAGCAGCCGCATTGAGGTTGGCCTCGGCAAGTCCAACGTTGCTACGGTTGCCAGCGCCATCGGCGGCGGTACGAACGTTGAGGCAGTCACTACCATCGCCGATGGTGCCGTTCAGCTCAGCGGCGTCGACTTTGACGCCACGACTGTGACCGGCGACGTCAACATTAAGCAGGCCGGCGGCCAAGACTTCACCGTGAGCTTTGGTGCGGCCGATGGTACTCGTACGGATGCCGATGTGCTCGCCAAGCTGCAGTCCGCTGCAGCGGCGACCGGGGGCAAATTCACCGTGACGGCGGATGCCACCGACGCCAGCAAGTACACCATCCAGTCTCAGGATGCCTCGCTTGTCAGCAGCACGACGAACGCGATCACGGTCTCCACCACGAGCGCCGGCACGGTGTCGACCTCGGGCGTGGCCATCGACAGAGCCACCGTAGCCGGCATTGTGACAATTACGCAGGCAAACGGCGCTACGATTTCTCATAACTTTGGCGAGGCAACTAGCACGCTCACTGATGATCAAATCGTGACTGAGTTCAACACCGACTCGTCTAACAATGGCAAGTTCACGGTGAGTAAGGGCGCAACCGCTGGCCAGTTCACCATCGCCTCGGCGAACACGAGTCTCACGGACCCGAAGACCGATGGCATCACGGTTTCTGGAAACAATGCCGGTGCCGTGTCGACAAAGGGTGAGAGCTACACGTACACGTCGGGCAAGGCGCTTCAATTCGTACAGGCCGGTGGTGATACGGGAACATTCACCCTAACCGCGGCGGAAAATAACATCACCAACCTCGTGTCTGCGTTGAACCTTGCCACAACTTTCAACGCAAGCTTCACAGCTTCCGACGTTTCGGGTGTCTTGACGATCACGTCGAAAGCCTCGGGATTGAACAATGCGGTCGACAACAAGATCACCGTCAGTGAAGATGCTGTGGCCAGCATTACGGGAACCTCCACGGCCTCATCCACCGCTTTCAGCGCGGCAGGCACTGCAGTGGGCTCCACCGGCCCCGAGGTCGACTCGACCGGTGTGACCGCGGGTGCCAACGTCTATGAGCAGGTGTCTACGACGGCCAACGTTACGACCGTCGTAGCGGCCTTGGACTTCTCGTCTGCGGCCAGCGCGGCACTGGCGCTGACGGAAATTGACGCCCAGATCACGCAGGTGTCGAGCGCCCGCGCCGAGCTCGGTGCCAACCAGAACCGGTTCGAGAGTGTCATCAGGAACCTGGCCGTCTCGAAGGAGAACCTCACCGCTGCCGGTTCGCGTATTCGCGACACCGACATGGCTGAGGAAATGGTCAAGTACACCCGTGCGAACATCCTGTCGCAGGCCGGCACCGCCATGCTCGCGCAGGCGAACCAGAGCAACTCGGGCGTGCTGCAGCTGCTCCAGTAACACTGGTACAGCCGAATAGACAGGTCGATCCTGACCTGAGCCTGGCCGCAGTCAAAGAGCGAATTGGACGTCGCTCTTCGGCTGTGGCCGGGCTTTTTTCATGCCGTCACCGCCGTTTCGCCGACATGGTCGCGTTGGACGACGGAGATCTCGGCGTGCTCGATCAACGGTGCGGGCCGTAATATCGAGACGGGTCGCGCTGGCTCTCCTCGGCCGAATGAGCGGGACCGCGCCCGATATTGGTGCGCGGTACGCCAGTTACCGTAGCGGACACCGACTTCGGGGGCCCCGCGGCGACGGGGCAATTCCAGGTCGAGCGAGCGGGCCAGCGGGCCCGACAGAGGGCCAGCGACCGTGCGTCCTATCGGGCACTACACGGCAAAATGCACAGTATTCCTTATGTTATCTTTCAGTGAGCACTCAGACAGGTGCCGATTTCACTGGGGGAATTTCTTGGCGCGCAACGGCAGCTTCGCTGGCTAAACCGGCACACCGACGCCCGACGGTGTCGTAACAGACCCACCTACATCTTTCATCGCGTCGCCGCCACGAGAAGCACCACTTTCGTGACCGACGCCCTGCCCAGCGGAGTGACCACGTGAACCAAACCACAGCGAAAGTCCCGAGAAGACGACTGCGCCGAGCATTACACGCCATCGTCGCGGTTGCGACAGCGCTCGTTTTGACCGGATGCGGCGCGCTGATCGACACGACGATGACCGTCGCGAGCGACGGCAGCGGCTCGCGGGTCATGACGTTGACGCTTGCGGCCGACGATGCGGCCAATCTGGTCGGGGGAGCGGCGGCGGTTGACGCATCCGTTCAAAAGTATCTGCCGACCGAACTGAGCTATAGCGGTGTTCAGGTAGCGCCCGACGGCGGCATCGTGCTCTCGCTCACGATGGCCTTTGCCGACTCTGCGGACTATCAGAAGAAGGCGCAGGCGCTGCTCGCGAGCGGCGGAGACACCACGTCGGAGGTCAACTTCTCGGTGACCGATTCCCTGCTGGTTAAGGGCATCACGCTCGATGAGGACTTCACGAGTTACAGCCTGCTCAAGTGGATGTTCGATGGCTTGCTCGCCGACGGCGTTGTTGCCGCTACCGACTCCTCGAACATGTACGAGGTCGGCGTGACCGTGCTGGACTTTGCCGGCACCAGCGTCACTCAGGGCAGCACCTACGACTACTCGAGCGTCATCGACAACGGCTTCACCGAGGTCTCGATGGCCACGGACATCACCGACATCGACCAGATCGAGCGCCGGATTTTCTTCTCGGTTGCAGCGGCGCAATACGCCGCAAACGAGGCCGTCTACGAGAAGTACTTCAGCCAGTCGACTCCGACCGGCGCCGACCTGACGATGGTATCGCCCGGCACCTGGGACCTGCTGTTCAACGGCGACGCGGCAGTTATCGCCAGCGCCACCGACCAAGCGCTGGGCACAACCGGCAGCACTTTCGAGGTGAAATCGGGCGCCGACACCAACGACGCGGCCACGCTAACCAAGTCGGTCACCGAGTTCGCCAGTTGCGCGAACATCTGTGCCACCGGCAGCGATAGCGCCATTCACGACGCGGTCAGCGCCGGAACCGACTACCAGCCGCAGGTCATCGACGTCGACCTGTCGGCCGACACCCCAGTGCGGTTCGACAACTCCCCACCCATCACGTCCGTTGCCGCGGACTTCACCTTCGCAGCCTTCGGCTCCGTCACGGCGACCATGGCGTTCACGGTCGACAACACCGACGTAGCCCTCGTCGGCGACGGCTTCACGAAGCTGTTCACCCCGGCCACAGGTTCCCTCACGTCAAAGAAGGGTGACTCCGAAACCATCTTCACGGCCGTCATTACCGGGAAAGACGCCGAAGCCTTCGCATCCGCTTATTCGAAGTGGTCGCCGGGTGCGACGGTATCGGCGACCGAGAACGAAGCCTCCGGTTTCTTCGCTCGCGACTATAGCTACACGATCGACGCGGGCCTGGGCAAGATCACCGGAAACCACGAGGTCGCGGGAGGCACAACGACAACGATCAGCCTGCCGTTCGGCCAGCGCATGACTGCGGCGACTTTAGAGCCAGACGAGGCCACTGGGCTCATCGGAACGACACTGAAATATTCGGGCGCGGACACCCGCGTGTCGATCCAGAGCAGTGGCCCCACGGTCGCCGGATTCTTTGTTCTGGCCAGCCTTGCCCTCGCCGTCATCGCCGGAATCATCGTTCTCGTGAAGTATCGACGCCTGGTGCTGACGAAGTTTCAGGCCGCGCGAGTGCGGTTCGACGCGGGACGGGTACCGAGCCCGCTCGGCACCACGTTCCCGGCTGCGCCGCCGCGCACGAGCGGGTCGGGATCGCTCTTCGGTCTGCCGGCCATTGCACTACGGCCGCGGCCGAATCAGTCCATGCTCGACTGGCCAATGCAGCGACATACGTTGCGGCCGCCGGGCCTCCTGATGCACCTGGCGAAGTCTGGGAAGCGGGTCACGGTGAAACTGCCGTCCCTGGTCAGTCAGCCGGCGACGCCACGGCCGCGAACGAGTGGCGCCAACCTCTTTGACCTTTCTGACGCGCTCGGCACCAGCCGGCCGCGCAGCACCACCTCCAACTGACGCAAGGACAACCACATGTTTGAATCCGAATCAACCACCACCGCCCCGGGTTTCGGCCCGCCCAGCACCACCGCCGCGACCGACACTCTCGCGTCGCCCACCGCAGCCATGGTCGACTACCCGTTCCGCCTGCTCGCCGACGAGATCGTGCTCGGCACCTACCCCATCACACGCAAGCGCCGCCCGCTCGGCTCGCTCGTGAGCTACCTCTTCGTCACCGACTCCCGGGTGGTTTACTCCGCCGAAGGCAAGACGTTCTGCTCCTCCTCGATTCAGACCAAGGAGTATCAGGTTCCGAAAATCGAGGGCATCGAGATTGGCCGGCACCGTGGGCTCAACGCCCTCGGAGTCGCCGTCAGCATCGGGGTCGTCCTCAACTTTCTCGGAATGGTCATGCTCGCGGTTCTCGCGGGAACCAGCGACTATGTCCCCGCGGAATTCGGTCTCGGAGGCGCATTTCTCGCAATCGCGTCCCTGGTCGTGGGCATAATCGTGATTGCAATCCTGCGCCGGTCGACAGCCACGCTCAAGGTGGTCGGACCGCAGAACTCGCAGACCCTGGCCAACGAGACCGACCTGCTGAAGCTTTTCATGATGATCTTGCTCTTTCTGATCTTCGGCGTCTTCATCGGCTTCACGGTTGTAGTCTGGGCTCTCATTCGCGAACTCGGCGTGTTCAAAGCCGACGACGCCCAGTCGTACGCCGACGCCGACAACATCGACCGCATCGCGCACGAGGTCGGCGCGCTGATCCTCGACGTGCAGGCACGCGGCAAGCTCGCCGGTCGGGACTGATCACAATAATGCGACTCACGAACGGATGCCTGCCCGCTGACGGTTCGCTGACGCGTGCCGTCACCACGACGCCAGGGCACGTGGCCCGGTGATCGACGCGGTGAAAGACGCGGTGAGCGGCCTGGAGAGCGCGGTCGAGCTGTTGACGAACGTGGCCGGAGCTCTGCAGGAGGCATCCGACTTGGTGACGGACACCGCCGAGTTGGTGGGGAACGTCAGCGAAACGCTGCAAAACCCCAGTGCAGTCATCACGGAGGTCCTCGCCGGGCTGCTCGGGGGAGCTGCGTCTGCGTCACCGGAGGCTGCGGCGGGGGCGGCCGTACCGGCAGCTGCCGAGGCGGCAGACGCAGCCGGCGTTCCGCCCGTGGTCGCACTCGATCCACTCAGCGCCCTTGATGGGGCTATCGACACGGTCAACGGTGTTCTCGACGTGCTGGAGAAGGCGCTCGGGCTGCTGGAACGAGTCGATGCGCTCTTCGACAGCCCGGCGCCCGAGCCCTCAAGTGCACCGTCGAGTCAGTCTTCTAGTCAGTCTTCCAGTCAGGCGTCGAGTCAGTCTTCTAGTCAGGCATCGAGCCAGCCCTCCAGCCAGCAATCCAGTGCAGCCGTTGCTGCTTCTGCGGGAGCGGCGTCAGCGACGGCCGGAGTCGGACAATCACAGGGTGATGTCAACCAGACTGGGGACACTGTCACCTACGGGGACACCAACCAGACCATCAACAATTCGGTCAATGCCCCCAGCAACACCAGCAACGCGGTGACCAACACCACTACGTCCGCACCCAACGCTTCGATCTCGGTCATCAATAACCAGTCCATAACGGTGGAGGCCGCCGCGGCCGCGCCGGCCCCGACCCAGCAGGCCCCGACCCAGCAGACTCCGACTCAGCAGACCCCGACGCAGCAGACCCCGACGCAGCAGGCTCCGACCCAGCAGGCTCCGACCCAGCAGACACAGGGTCCGGCTCCTGTGCAGCAAACTTCGGCTCCAGGTCCTGCCGCGGTACAGGCTCCGACGCAGCAGGCGCCGGCTCCGGGAACGACTCCGGTTCCGGCACAACCGGCTGCGGCGCCTGACCCAACGCAGGCCGTGACGCCTGACCCAACGCAGGCCGTGACGCCGGACCCAACGCAGGCCGTGACGCCGGACCCAACGCAGGCCGTGACGCCCGACCCAACGCAGGCCGTGACGCCGGACCAAGCGCAGGCAGTGACGCCCGACGCAACACAGGCACCCTCGCCTGAGCCAACGCAGGCACCGGCGCCTGAACCGACTCCCGCCCCGGTAGAGGCCCCGACTCCGCCGCCCCAGGACGCCACACCGAGCCCGGAACCAGACAACGACCCTGAAATGGACTGGTGAGCCGTGGCCTTCACTGAAGAAGTGGTCAGCGGCGACGTACTGACCGATGCCTGCGGTTACATCGGTGCGAACCCGGCCGAATTCGGCGTTCACGGCGTTGGTGGAACGGGGATCGCGCTCAATGACCCGATGATGGGACGGCACGTTCTCTACATCGGCGGCATCGGAACGGGAAAGACCGTGGGGCTCTCTGCTCTGATCAAAACGATCCGTGGCGGGCTCAAGCCGGATGACGTCATGGTGTTCTTCGATACCAAGGGCGATTACTACGAGGCCTTCCACCAGCCGGGTGACGCCGTGATCGCGGCGACAACGGCCGCTGAGTATGAGGGCCAGGTTTCCTGGAACCTGTTCGAAGAATTCCGTGATGTGCCACTCGGGCGCGAGGTCGATGACGAGATTCTGGAGGTGTGCAACGGACTGTTCTCCTCTCTGATGGAGAACGCCGGTGATAACGCCTACTTTGCCAATGCGGCACGGGACGTCTTCGTTGCTTTGGTCACCGCGATGTACCGAGAGTCGGCCGATCGGTCGAATCAAGACATTCGCATGCTCGTCGGCGGCATGACGATCCCAGAAATGCACGAGCTGCTCGACAAGCCGGAAAACGGCGACCTGCGCGGAGCGAAACACTACATTGCCAAGGAAGGCGCCAACTCCACCATGGCGACCATGGCCTTCATGCAGCAGGTGATTCAGGAGTCATTCCGTTCCTCCTTCGGCCGGGTGGGCGACTTCTCCATTCGCCGGTTCGTGCGCGCCAAGGGTGCCCGTGCGCTCTTTCTGGAGTACGACATTGCCTCCGGCACCATGCTGGCGCCAATTTACAAGACGATGATCGACGTGGCCATGAAAGAGGCGATGTCGCGTTCCCGCGCCGGCGGCCGCGTGTTCTTCGTACTCGATGAGTTTGCTCTGCTGCCGGAGCTGACCCACCTGTCTAACGGGTTGAACTTCGGAAGGTCGCTCGGTCTCAGGTTCATCGTCGGGACGCAGAATATCAAGCAGGTTCAGAACATGTACGGAGAGCAGATGGCGGCATCGGTTCTCTCATCGTTTGGAACGGTGTTCGCATTTCGCCTCTATGACGGCGATTCACGGGCATTCGTGCGCGACCGGTTCGGCAAGAACAAGAAGGTTTCGCGGTTCGAGTCTGTGGTGCGAAACACCGGCATGATCGAAAAGGCTGACGACGGTTATGTCGTCGAAGACTGGGATCTGTCTCGACTGCCGGTGGGAACCTGCATCGCGGCGATCCCCGACCATGCTCCGTTGAGATTCACCTTCGCCTTCGAGCACTAGCACGACCCGGCGTGAGGCCGGTGCAACCCCGGCCTCACGCCCAGATTCTCGCCGGGTTTTCTAACCGCCGAGCATGCGCGGTCGATAGCTTATGATGCTGGCCCATGGATGGGCCGGAGCAGCATCATTTGTTCATGGAGGACACACCATCAGCGTGCAAACAGACACACGAAGTGCGGCGACTCACGCTTACCGCCAGGGCGCACGGCATTCGCCGAACCCCAGCCGCGGTGTTGCCCTGATCAAAATGGATGCCGCCTCCACGTTCACGACGCCGCATCCCTCCCAGCCGGTGCTCCACCCTCAGCCCTCTCATTAGCGCAGCTGACCCTCAATCTTGTATGGCGGTAGCGAACCGGCGAACTGGACCTCGCTCAACACTGCCGTCATACAGACCCCGTACTACATGATCAATCGAGCACCAGGAGAGGCATCCCATGTCGATGGCAGTCGATGGGCTCATCAGCGGTCTGGACACGACGTCCCTCATCAACTCCCTGATGACCCTCGAGGCTGGTCCCCAGAACCAGCTCAAAGCCAAGGTCACGAGCACGAACACGCTCATGGCCGCGCTGCAGGGACTGAATAGCTCGATCGCGTCCCTCGCGACGCTCGCCGGCAAGGCGACGGCGACCGATGCGCTGGACCTGTACTCGGCGAAGAGCAGCTCGACCGGTGTATCGGTGACGGCCGGGGCATCCGCTACGGCCGGCTCGATCGACATTGTTGTCGACCAGCTGGCCAAGGCTCAGGTCTCTGTTTCCAGTGCGGTCTCCGCCTGGCCCGGATCAACCTTTTCGATCACCAACACGGCGTCGGGGGTAGCAACGACGATTTCGGCCGGAACAACGAACCTCGACGATATCGTCACCGCGGTGAACGCCTCGGAATCCGGCGTCAAGGCTGTCAAGGTTGCTGCTGGCACAGACGCGAGCGGTAACCCGCTCTATCGCCTGCAGTTCACGGCGACAGCGACCGGCGCCGACAGTGCATTTTCGTTCTCTTTCGACCCGGCCGACGCGGGGGATCCCGCGATGACGCAGATCACGGCCGCTCAGGACGCCAAAGTGCGGCTCTGGGCCGGCAGCGACGCCGAGCAGATCATCACCTCGTCGACCAACACCTTCAGCGACCTGCTTCCGGGAGTGTCGGTGACGGCATCCGCTGTGGCAACCGAAGCCGTGACCATCAGCGTGTCGCGCAACGATGCCGCGGTGAGCACGATCGCCTCCGACCTGGTGAGCGCCCTCAACGGGGTGTTCGCGCTGATCTCGACCAAGAGCGCCGTGGTGAACAGCACCGACTCGAGCGGCAAGGCCGTGTTGTCGGCCGGTGTATTCAGCGGCGACAGCACGGTGCGCGATGTGAAGCAGCAGATTCTAAACGCTGCCAGCCAGCCGATCGACGGGCGCTCTCCGTCGGAGATCGGCATCAGCATCACCAAGAGCGGCACGATGGAGTTCGACTCGGCCAAGTTCGCCACGGCCATGGCCGAAGACCCGGAATATGTGAAAGGCGTGCTCGCCACGATCGCCTTCCGAGTCGAGGCCGTCGCCGAGAACGCGTCGGACAAGTACGACGGCATGATCACCTCGCGAATCACCGGGCAGGAATCGCTCGTGAAGAGCCTCGGCACCCAGATCGACAGCTGGGACGTGAGACTGGCCTCGCGGCGCTCAACCCTCGAGCGCACCTACTCGGCCATGGAAGTACAGCTCAGCAATATGAACGCACAATCCGCATGGCTCACCGCCCAGGTGAGTTCACTGACCAACTCGACGAAGTGACGACGATGACAGCAGCGACCCAGGCCCAGCGCTCGCGCTACAACCGCGACGCGGTGCTTTCGGCGACGCCGGTGCGCCTGCTAACCATGCTGTACGACCGTCTGCTGCTCGACCTGAACCGGGCCGAAGCCGCGCAGCTGCGCCAGGACTGGCAGATCGCGTCGGATAACCTGCTGCACGCCCAGGCCATTGTGTCTGAGCTGAGCACCTCGCTCAATGTTGAGGCGTGGGACGGCGGCGAGGGATTGTTCTCCTTGTATACGTATGCGTCGACGGCCATGATGAGCGCGAACACGAGCCGCAATTCGGAGCGCACGCGGGAGTGCATCGCGCTGCTCGAGCCGCTGCGGCAGACCTGGCACGAAGCGGCCGGGATGCTGCCGGCCACGCCGGCCCCGGCGGCTCGAGTCGGCGGAGTGCTCGGCATTGGCTAACCTGTCGGCTTGGGAGGCGGTGCTCGAGGACCTCGAGCTGCGAGTGGATGCTGCGGCTCGGTCGATTACGGGCGTCACCGATGGCGGGCGGGCGGGTTCCGTTTCTGGGGTGGCGGTCTCGGCAGGCTCGACCAACGACATGTGGGTGGTGCCGCGGGGGCTCGGGGCCATTCCGGCGCAACTCGCTGAACGCGTACGGGACCTGCTGCAGAACCAACAGAAGCTCATTGGCGAGCTCGAGACGGCGCGCAATCTGACTGCGAAGCACCTCGCCGCGGTGCGGGCGGTGCCGCCGAAGCGCGACGCGCGGGCATCCGTTTATCTCGACGTTGATGGCTGACCGGTCTCTCTGGGTCACCTCACGCCACGCGCTACGACGTGTCATATATTTGCCGGTTTAACCTGCGGCGATGGCCGGGAAACGGGCCTAAATTCGGCTCTACGCCGCCCAACCGGCTGTATCGCCACAATTTTTGAAATCTTTCTGCAAAACTCCTAACGCGGCATCTACCCCAGCCGATAGGTACTATCGAGCACGGATTGCTCACCATCGGGCCAAGGATTGGCCGTTTATGTCTTTCGTCGACGAAACGGGTAGTTGTGCTTGATTCCGTGACCTCTGTGGCACTCACCAGCGCACTGGATGGCCTCGCGCTACGCCAGCGCACCATCGCGAACAACATCGCCAACATCAATACGCCGAACTATCACGCCAAGGTTGTCTCGTTCGAGAACGCCCTGGCCCAGTCGGTGCAGGCTGGCGAAGGCAACGTCACCGCCGCTACGACGCGTTCCACCGAGGCGACGAACCTCAACGGCAACAACGTGAACCTCGACACCGAGACCCTCGCCAACATCGACGCTCTGCTGCGCTACCAGTTCGCGGCGAAGGCCGTTGAAGGCCCGGCGACGGCCATGCGCACCGCCCTACGGACCAACTGATGACCGACGCGATCAGCATCTCCGGCAGCGGCATGACGATGCACCGCAAGTGGCTCGACGCCATTGCCGACAACCTGGCCAACGCGAACACGGTCAAGGCCACCAACGGTCCAGCCTTTCAGGAGCGCTTCATCATGGCTCAAGAAGGTCAGGGTACCTCCGGGGTTGCCGCGTCTGCCGCTTTCGGAGACGCGGCTGGAACTCTCGTCTATGAGCCGACGCATCCGCTCGCTGATGAGGCCGGCTACGTGCGTTACCCCGACATCGACATGGCCGAGCAGATGGCACACCTCATCATGGCCCAGCGTGGTTACCAGGCCAACGCCGCCGTGGTTGACCGGGCCAAGACCGCTTACGAAGCAGCATTACAGATCGGACGTGGCTGATGCCTATTGGCGCAATCGGCTTTCCCCCCGCCATCATCGGTGCCAGCACCACCGGCGGCGTCATGGGCTCCTCGAACACCACCGCGACCGATGGGGCCGGCTTCGGCAACGCGCTGTCCGGCGCCGTCGACAACCTGCAGGGCCTGTCGTCTGCATCCAACGAACTTTCCATCCAGGCCGTCAACGGCAGCCTCGATGACATTCACACCGCCACCATTGCCAGTACCCGTGCACAGCTCACGATGGAACTCGTCGCTGCCATTCGTAACAAAGGCGTCGACGCATTCAACGAGATCATGAGGATGCAGGCATAATGCCCCGTCAGGTAAGTTCGATATTTCGCCGCTTCGGCAATGCCGTTCGCGAATTCACCGTCGCCCAGCGCACGGTGGCCATCATTGGCATCGCCGTACTCGTGCTCGGCGCATCCGCGCTCGGCATGTTCCTCACCAAGCCTGCCTACACCCCCCTATTCACCGGTCTCGGCGGCGCGGACGCCAGCAGCATCGTCGACCAGCTCACCGCAGACGGCATCAGCTATGAACTCGCCGATGGCGGTGCCAGTATCCTTGTTCCCGAAGCGGATGTCTACAGCCAGCGCATCAAGGCTTCTGCGGCCGGCCTGCCCTCCTCGAGCACCGGGGGATACTCGCTGCTTGACACCATGGGTGTCACATCGAGCGAGTTTCAGCAGTCGGTGACCTACAAACGTGCCCTCGAGGGCGAACTAGCCCAGACCATCGGAGCGATGGACGGCGTGCAGACCGCGTCGGTACAGCTGGCAATCCCGGAAGACAGCGTCTTTGTGTCTGAGAAGCACGCGCCGACGGCATCCGTTTTCGTGCAGGCCCGCAACGGTGTCACCCTGTCGAGCGACCAGGTTCAGGCGATTGTGCACCTGACGAGCGCCTCCATTGACGGCATGAAGGCCTCGGATGTGGCCGTCGTAGACTCGACCGGCACCGTACTTTCGGCTGTCGGAATTGGCGCCACCGGCTCCGCCGACAAGCAGGTTTCCGACTATGAATTCGGCGTACAGAGCGCCGTGCAGGCCATGCTCGACAAGGTCGTCGGTGTCGGCAACGCCACCGTCGTCGTCGCCGCTGACCTGAGCACCGAATCGGCCTCCCGCGTCGAAGAGTCCTTCACCTCCCCGACCGAAGCGCTCACCCTGAACGACTCGGTCGACACCGAGACCTACACCGGCACCGGCGGCGCGGCGGCCGGCGTGCTCGGCACCGACACGGCGGCCACGACAGAAGGAACCGACGGTACCTTCACCTCCGAATCCACGACCCGCAACAATGCCGTGAACAAGGTCACCGAGAACCGCACCATTCCGGCCGGATCGATCACTCGGCAGACGGTATCCGTCGCCCTCAACGCCGACGCTGCCGGTGACATCAACGTTGCCGATGTCACCTCGCTGGTCACCTCGGCGGCCGGCATCGACGCCGTGCGCGGCGACGCCGTGACCGTTGAGGTCGTGGCCTTCAGCACCGCTGGCGCGACCGCAGCGGCCGCCGCGCTCAAAGCGTCGACGGATGCCGCCTCAGCAGCGGCCACCGCCGAAATCATTCGCGTCGCCGTCATCACGCTCGGCATCGTGGCCGCCATCGTCGTCAGCCTCGTGTTCTACGCCAGGCGGTCACGCCGTCAGCGCCGCGAATCGGTCGAGATCGGCGAACTCAGCGAGACGCAGGGCATGCTCGGCGGCGTTGGCGGTGTCGGCGCTCTCACCGGACCCGGCGCCAACCCTTCGAACTCTGCCATGGCCGGTCCTGGCTCCCTGTTCTTCAACCCGACCGACCTGCCGACCCAGGTCATTCGTACGGTTCACTTTGAACCGACGGAAGCAGACATCCGTCGTGGAGAAATCGACGCACTGGCTCAGAACGACCCCCGCGGCATGGCTGAGCAGCTGCGCGGCCTGATGGATGACCGGCAGAGCGCATGACCGAGACCGTAGCGATCCCCACGGTCGCCCGAACGGATACTCCCCTCACCGGCACCCAAAAAGTCGCCGTCGTGCTCATGAACATGGATCGCCAGCGCGCGACCGAGGTCATGAAGGAATTCACCGAGGTCGAGGCCGAGGATATCGTCTCCGAGATCGTGCAGCTACGCAAGGTCGACTCCAGCATCGCCGAGGCGATTCTGACCGAGTTTCACGAGATGACCCAGCGCGGTGGGCGTCACGCCCGCGGTGGCCACGACTTCGCGATGGGCCTGCTCGAAGCCTCCTTCGGCGCCGAGCGTTCGGCTGGCATGATGACCCGCGTGGCGACCTCGATGGCCAGCAAGGCGTTCGAGTTTCTCGACTCCTCCGAACCCACCGATGTGCTCAACCTGCTCGACGGCGAAATGCCGCAGACCATCGCCCTCGTACTCGCGCACCTGCGCCGCGACCAGGCTTCCGGTGTGCTCACCGGCATGGACCCGGCCCTGCGCACCGATGTGGCACGCTGCATCGCCACGATGGGCAGCGCCACCCCCGAATCCATCCGCGTCGTGACCGAGTCCCTCAAACAACGGGCGGGTTCCCTCGCCTCTCGCGAGGTCACCGAAGTCGTTGGCGGAATTCAGCCGCTCGTCGATATTCTCAATCAAGCCGATGCCGCCACCGAGCGCGCCTTGCTGGAAGGCCTCGAAGAGAGCGACCCCGCTCTGGCCGAAGAAGTGCGCTCGCGCATGCTGACCTTCAACGACATCGTCAAGCTCGAAAGCCGGGACGTGCAGCAGGTTCTGCGCGGAATCGACACCACGGTTCTCGCGATGGCGATGAAGAGCACCACCCTCGCGGTCTCCGAAGTCATTCGTGCGAACCTGTCCGAGCGCAATCGCGACGTGCTCGACGACGAGATCCGCAGCCTAGGCCCGGTTCGCATGAGCCAGGTCGAGGATGCCCGTGCAAGTGTTGTGCGCGCCATTCGCGACATGGAAGCCCAGGGAATCATCACTGTGCAGCGCGGATCGGACGACGAATATGTCAGCTGACACCGTTTTCGGTCGAATCTCCTTTCCCCGCCTGCACAACGACGAGCGCATCCGCGCCGACGAAACCGCGCGCGCTCAGGGGCACGCTGCCGGCTACGCCGAGGGCCTGCGGGCAGCGACGGTCGAGATCGATCGCGTCAAGCTCGACCTTCAATCGGAAAGCGAAGAGGGCGCGCGTCTCGTAGCGGCGAAAATGGATCGCGGAGTGCGCGTGCTGAATGCCGCAGCAGCCGCCCTCGACCAGCGCAGCCTGCCGGTGCTGGGCGACGCCGAAAACACTCTTTTGGCCTGCGCGCTGCAGCTGGCCGAGGCCATTATCGGCAACGAGCTCAGCCGCACCGAGCCATCCGCTCGACGGGCCCTCGACCGCGCCATGCGCGCCGTTGATGCCGGCGACCGCACGTCGGCCCACAGCATCCGCATGAATCCCGAAGATCTGCCGCTTCTCGACGCGGCGACCGTGCGCCTCAGTGGCGTAACCTTCATTTCCGACGCGGAAATCAATCGCGGGGATGCCATCGCCGAATTCAACGACGGAATTCTCGATGCCCGTATCGAGACCGCCCTGGCGCGCGCGAAAGAGATTCTGCTTGCCGATGTCGCGGGGCAGACCCCATGACCGCGACGACAACGTGGCGCCCGCACGCCGACGCCTTCGCCTCGGCTCTGCGTGTCGCACACCCCGAGCGTATCGGCGTCGTGTCGTCGATCGTCGGCCTCGGCGTCGAGGTGCGGGGCCTGCGTTCCGCCATCGGTGACCTCGTCGTTCTCGGCGGTGAAACGGATGCCCCCGGCGTCGACGCGGAGGTCGTCGCGACCACTCGGGACATCATCCGCTGCATGCCGCTCGGACGCATGACCGGACTCCGCGCCGGTGCCCCCGCGCGCGCCGCGCACAGCCCCCTTCTCGTTCCTACCGGTTCTGGATTGTTCGGCCGCGTCATCGACGGACTCGGTCGCCCGATCGACGGCAAGGGCCCGCTGGTCTCTGACGGTGCCGTATCGCTCGAAAACGACAGCCCCTCGGCCATGCACCGCGCCCGCATCACCACTCCGCTGCACTTGGGAGTGCGCGTTCTTGACACCCTCACCACGGTCGGTCGCGGCCAGCGCATGGGCCTGTTCGCCGGCAGTGGCGTCGGCAAGTCCTCGCTGCTGTCGATGATCGCCCGCGGAACGGATGCCGAAGTTTCAGTCATCGCCCTGGTAGGGGAGCGGGGCCGTGAGGTTCGCGAATTTCTCGAGGATGACCTCGGGGCCGAGGGGCTGGCCCGCTCCATTGTTGTGGTCTCCACGTCTGACGAACCCGCCATGATGCGGATGCGGGCGGCCTTCACCGCCACCCGCATTGCCGAATCGTTTCGCGCGCGCGGCGCCGACGTCATGCTCATGATGGATTCGCTCACCCGCGTGGCCATGGCCCAGCGCGAAATCGGCTTGTCGGTCGGCGAACCGCCGGCCACGCGCGGTTACCCGCCGTCGACCTTCTCCGTGCTGGCTCGCCTGCTCGAACGCGCCGGCACCGACGAAGTCGGCTCGATCACGGGCATGTACACCGTGCTCGTCGACGGTGACGACCACAACGAACCCATCGCTGACGCTGCCAGGTCCATTCTCGACGGCCACGTCGTTCTCGACCGTAAACTCGCCATCACCGGCCATTTTCCCTCCGTCGACGTACTCGGCTCGATCTCGCGCGTGGCGTCGCGGGTGAACTCGCCGGAACAAAACGCCATCGCGACCACCCTGCGCAAGGTGCTCGCCGCGCGGTCGGGCGCTCAGGACCTGCTCGACGTCGGTGCCTACCGCACCGGCACCAACCCGCTGGTCGACGCTGCCGTCGCGCACGATGCCGCCATTAAGTCGTTCCTGCAGCAGCGGATGGATGACCAGACTCCCTCAGACGCGGCCTGGCAGCAGCTCGCCGGACTCACCAGCAAGCTGGGTGGCGTGCAATGATTCGTCATTTTCCGTTGGCGGGCCTGCTCCGCTTGCGCCACCTGCAGCAGGACCAGGCGGCGAGCGACCTTGCCGAAGCGAATGCGCGAGTAGCCGCGAATGAAGCGCGTCGCGGCCGGGCACGGTCGGCCCTCAGTGCCACGGCGATCACGCCGGACACCGTCGCAGCCATGAACGCCATGGCCGCCGCACGATCGTCGTCCCGCAGCATGCTGGCCGACCTCGACGCCCTGGGCCGCAACAACGCCGCGTCGCTCGCAGAGGCGCAGGCGGCCTTCGATGCGGCTCGCGCCGAAGCGATCGCCCTGGAGAAGCTCGAGGTTCGTCACCACGAAACCGCCCGGGCCGAAGACCTTCGCGCCGAACAAATCGTGCTCGATGAAATCGCTTCGACGCGTTGGCACCGAGACCGCACCGACACTCCAACCTCGCCCCAGAAAGGTGATTCAGAATGACCATGATTGCCGCTATGGGACGCATCGAGCAGATCCAGTCGATGATGCAGCAGCTCGCCTTCGGGCCGCGCGCGGCGACGATCACTGCTGCGGCAGCCACGGCGACCGCCGCAACAGCTTCGGCCGACAGCTTCGCCGCTTCCATGGCTGCGGCAGTGGGCACGGCCGGCGGGGCATCCGCTGCCGGGACATCTGCTATTGGAGCGACGAGCGGAGCGACCGGAACCAACGTCGTCGACGCCGCCAAGAAGTACCTCGGTGTCCCCTACGTCTTCGGTGGTGAGGACGCGAGCGGAATGGACTGCTCCGGCCTCGTGCAAAAGGTATATTCCGATGTTGGAATAGCTATGCCCCGACTGGTTTCCGGCCAGATGCAGATAGGCACCGAGGTGGCATCGCTTGCCGAAGCCCTGCCCGGCGACCTCATCGTCACCGGCGGCGGCGACCACATTCTCATCTACGCCGGCGACAACAAGATTATCCACGCACCATACCCCGGGCGCGACGTGTGCCTGCGGGACGTCTATATGTCAGATTCGGAGATCACGACCATTCGTCGCATTATTCCCAGCATCACGGCGGGAACCACGGGCGCTGCCAGCGCAACAGTGCCTACGACAGAAATGTTGAGCGCCGCCTTCGCTGCCATTGCCAAGGGCGGCGCAGCATGAGCCTCGCACTGAACCACCTCCGTTCCGGCGGAGCAGTCGGCCTGACCGGCGCCCCCGGGACGGGCGCTGCCACCGGCACTCCGGCGGCCGGAGCCAACGGTTTCGCCTCGGCCATGGCCGATTCCGTCGCTGACCTCCAGGCCGCTCGCCGTTCAGCCACAGCGGATGCTGACCGCGCCCGTTCCGCCCACGAGGCTCACGCCGACGACCGTGCTGCTGCGCGAACCGCCGATCGTGCGAGCGAATCTACCTTTGCAGGCTCGATCACGTCTTCGGCCAATGATTCGTCGGCCAACGATTCAGTGGCCGCCGACTCAGTGGCTACCGATTCAGCAGCTGCCGACTCAGTCGCCGCCGAATCCGCTGTTGACCGGGCCGCCGCCCGAAGCGCGAATGATGAGCAGTCGTCGATCGAGCAGGATCCCAGCTCGACCGAATCGACATCTGCTGTGAAGTCCGGCGACACCGCAGCCGCTGGCGCTACCCCGATGCAACTCGGCGCTGTCGCTGTGGACAAGTTGGGCTTCGAAACAGCCCACGCTGCCGCCGGAGCGCTCGGCGCTGCCCTTACCTCCGGTGTGTCGGTGGCCAGTGAAGTCGCCACCAGACCAACTGCTGCCGGTCCCGCCGACGTTGATGCTCTTGACGTCAACACCGCAGCAACGAGCGCGACCACCGGTGCAGCCGCCGTTAGCGCAGCTTCGAGCCAGGCCGGTGCACTAGCCGCGCTGTCCGCACCCTTGAACGGGTTCGCCGCCCGCACAGCCTCGACCCCGGCTGCGGCGTCCGTTACCGGCACCGGCACCGACGCATTGGCATTGCCGGGCAGCGCGACCGTTGCCGGCATCGCGCCGACCGCGCCGACCGCGCCGACCGCGCCGACCGCGCCGGGCGCGCCAGCAGGGTCGGCCGCAGCGCAGACACCGTCCACGGCACCGACGGCCGCTGCAGCCACGACCCTGACAGCAATGGCGAACGAAGCCGGTCGCGGCCCGAAGCTCGGCGCCGTGCGCATCGTCACGACGGATGCTCCAGCTTCGTCCCCGACACCCAGCCTGGCCGCGCCGGCGGTACCAACGGCCAACCTGACGCCGGTCGCGGCACCCGCGCCCGTCGCATCCGCTTTGCCGGTGCCTTTGGCCGCGCAGATTGCCAAGCCGCTGTTCTCGCTGGCCAATGTGGCACCCGGCCAGCACACGCTGACCATCACAGTGAACCCCGACAACCTCGGCCCGGTCACCGTGCGTGCTCACGTATCGCTCGACAATATTCGGGTGGAACTGTTTGCTCCCACCGATCTGGCCCGCGAAGCCTTGCGCGCCATCATGCCCGACCTGCGCCGCGACCTGGCCGGCGGGGGACTGAGCGCACAACTCAATCTTTCGTCACAGAACCAGGCGGGCGATCTGGCGGGAGACTCGGCGGGCACCAAGCAGCCGCGGCCCGAGCAAGCGCCCGAAAACCTGCTGGCGCGCGAGCGCGACATTGCTAATGGCGAGCAACCCCTTCGCCCCTTCACATTCGGATCCGCGTCGACTATCGACGTAATGGCTTAGAAAGAGAGATCAACCATGCCAGTAGACGCAGTAGCCGCCGGGGCCGCCGGGTTGTATTCCGGCGCGACCACCCGCACGCCGAGCCAGTCGATGGACTCGGAGGTGTTCATGAACTTGCTGGTTACCCAGCTGCAGAACCAGGACCCCTCCTCGCCGATGGACACCAACCAGATGATCGCCCAGACCACCCAGCTGGCGATGATGGAGAAAATCACCGAGATGGCCACGGCCAGCCAGGAGAGCTTTTCGCTGCAGATGCGCTCATCCGCTGCCGCGCTCGTCGGCCAAACCGTCACCTACACGATGGATGACGGCACCGAGGCGACCGGAATCGCTTCCTCGGTCTCGTTCAAGGACGCAGTTCCGCAGGTCACGATCGGAGGCAAATCGATTGTCCTCGACGCCGTCTCCGGTGTGACCACGGCCGCTTCCTCCTCTTAACGTCGCGACACCCACACTTTTTACCTTCATTCGCTTTCTTGAAAGGAACATTCTCATGCTTCGTTCTCTCTACTCCGGCATTTCTGGTCTTCGCTCGCACCAGGCCATGCTCGACGTCACCGGCAACAACATCGCCAACGTCAACACCACAGGCTTTAAAGCCTCGGCCGCTCAGTTTCAGGACACGCTCTCGCAGCTGACTTCTGGCGCCGGCGCTCCCCAGGGCGAGGTCGGTGGCACCAACCCGGCCCAGATCGGCCTCGGCGTGCAGGTTGCCGGTATCTCCACCAACTTCTCACAGGGCTCCTCGCAGGCCACCGGCAAGTCCACCGACCTACTGATCTCCGGCGACGGCCTGTTCATCACCAAAATGGGCGGCGAAACCCTCTACACCCGCGCCGGTTCCTTCGACTTCGACTCCGCCGGCCGCCTGGTCACGCCCGACGGCGCCATCGTGCAGGGCTGGGGTGCCAACAACGGCGTTGTTGCCGACGGTGGTCCGACCAGCAATATCACGCTGCCGGTCGGCGCGATCATCGGTGCGACCCCCACGACCACTGCGGCATTCGGCGGTAACCTGCCCTCCGATGCTGAAGACGGCACGGTCCTGACGCGCGACTTCGAGGTCTTCGATGACCTCGGAGAGTCGAGCACCGTGACGCTCACGTTCACGCGCGACCTCACGTCGACTCCCGACGGCTGGACCGTTGCCGACAAGGCGAACACCACGTCGACGACGTTGACATCCGGAACAGGTACTGCCACCGGCACCTTCACGGGGGCCGGCACGTTGACGGTTGGCGGCATTGTCATCGATCTCTCCGAGCTCAAGGGTTTCTCCGGACTCACCAGCGTCTCCGGCGCTGCGGACGACGGCAACGCCGCCGGAACCCTCAACTCCTACACGCTCAGTGCCGACGGAACACTGGTCGGGCTGTTCAGCAACGGTGAGCAGCTCGCCATCGGCCGCATCGCCCTCGCCAACTTCGTCAACCCCGGCGGACTCGAGAAGGCCGGCGGCTCCGCCTACCGCGCCACGTTCAACTCGGGCGAACCTGCCGTGGGTACCGCTGGCACCAACGGCCTCGGCTCGCTTTCGAGCGGCGCCCTCGAAATGTCGAACGTCGACCTGTCGCAGGAGTTCACCAACCTCATCGTCGCGCAGCGTGGCTTCCAGGCCAACGCCCGCATCATCACCACCTCCGACGAGGTCCTCCAGGAGCTCACCAACCTGAAGCGCTAACCCCGCCTCCGGCGGGCCAAAGGGGCACCCTTCAAGTCCGACGGGTGCCCCCTTTCTTTCCCCGCCCTCAGCCTCAGTGGACAACTTCGGGTGGTTCCGGACCGCCCGCACCCCACAAAGTTGTCCACTCACCCCAAGCCTGTGCATAACCTCAACGGGCGAGCACGGAATGCGTCATCCTCTTGTCGTGACCGAACGCCGCAACCTCCCGCCGCACCTGCAAACCCACCCCTTTACCGTGGCTCGCGGCACGGAAAACGGGCTGTCCACCGGGCGCATGCGCGCCAGCGACCTGGCCCGCCCATTCTGGGGCGTGCGCATACCGGCATCCGTTTCGCTGAGCGTGCGCACCCGGTGCTCCGTCCTCGCCACACGTATGCCGGTGGGCAGCTTCTTCAGTCACGACACGGCAGCCCTGCTGCTGGGTGCACCGCTGCCGCTCCATCGCTCCGGCGTTTCCACTTCCCTGCACGTGGGTGTTCCCCTGCCCGGCCGCGCCCTGCGGCTGAATGGCGTCACCGGACACTCCTTGGCCGTGCACGACACCGATCTGATCGACTGGTTCGGCCTCAGCATCACGAGTCCGGCACGCACTTGGTGCGATATCGCTAACACCCTGAACCTGCGCCAGCTGGTCGCGGTGGGCGACTTTCTGGTCCACTGGGAATCATCCCTGGCCACCTTCGACGAGCTCGCCCGCGCCGTCGACGGCCATCGGCGCGGAAAGCTGCTCCTGCACAAGGCTCTCCTGCTGCTGAGCGACCGCGCCGAATCCTCGCCGGAGTCTGAGCTGCGGGTCGTCGTGGTGACGAACGGTCTGCCGCACCCACTCGTCAATGAGAACGTCTTCTCCGCCTCCGGACGGTTTCTGGCGCGCGCGGACCTGTACTTCAAGGACTACGGCGAGCTCCTCGAGTATGAGGGCGACCAGCACCGAACCGACCAGCTGCAGTGGCGCCGAGATCTCACCCGCACTGCCGAGCTGGAGTCCGAGGGACTGCACGTCACCCGGGTCAATGCCGAGGACCTGCGACACGAGGCTGCGCTCGTGGCGCGGATCGCCCGCAACCTGCAGCGTCGCGGGTGGCTCGGGTCTGCCCGGCCCGTTCAGTAGACAACTTCGGCGGGTGATCGGGGGCGCGCACCCACCGAAGTTGTCCGCTGAACTGATGCGGCTGGATCCGGGCACCTAAGCGACCTAACGCCAGTCGCGCAATGACCGACAGTAGCGGTTGACACCTCGTCTGGGGGTGCCAAAAACCAGGGAAGAGCTCATGATCGTACTCACGCGGCTGAATGAAAGCCACTTTGCGATCAATCCCGACCTGATCGAACGCATCCACGCCAACCCGGACACGACGCTCGTCATGGTTGATGGTGCCAACTTCATCGTGACCGAATCCATGGACGAAGTCATCGAAAAGATCGCGAGCTATCGGGCTCACGTCATTGCCCTCGCCTATGACCCGACGGCCAGTGACCTGCCGCGGGGCCCACGGGCCATCTAGTGGATCCCGCAACACTGATCGGTATCGCGCTGGCCTTCGGCTCGCTCGTTGCCATGATCACCCTCGAGCACGCGTCGGTGATGTCCATTCTTCTTCCCGCCCCGATGATCCTTGTCTTCGGAGCGACCATCGCCGTCGGTATCGCCGGCGGAACAGTGCGAGACAGCATCACCGCATTCAAGGCTCTCCCCGGAGCGTTTCGAGGCAAGACCACACCGCCGGTGCAGGTTATCGACCAGGTGGTCGGCATCGCCGAGACCGCCCGCAAATCGGGCCTGCTAGCCCTCGAGCAGGAAGCCGACAACGTGTCGGACCCGTTTCTGCGCGGCGCCCTGCAGAGCATTGCCGATGGCACCGACGGTGACGAGCTGCGCATGCAGCTCGAAGACGAAATCGCCACCAAGGCTAGATCGGGGCGAAGCGCCTCGAAGTTCTTTACGAGCCTCGGCGGCTACGCCCCGACCGTCGGCATCGTCGGTACCGTCGTGTCGCTGACTCACGTGCTGGAGAACCTGTCCACCCCCGAGACCCTCGGACCAATGATCGCCACCGCGTTCGTCGCCACCCTGTGGGGCCTGCTCTCGGCCAACTTTCTCTGGCTTCCCATTGGCGCGCGGTTGCGCCGCCTGTCGGACATTGAAATCGACCGCCTCACGCTCCTGATGGAGGGAGTTCTCGCCGTGCAAGCCGGCAGTCAGCCGCGTCTGCTCGGCGAACGCCTGCGTGCCATGGTTCCGCTCGAAGACCTGCCCAAGGGTGAGGCGAAGGCGAAAGCTGCTGGAGCGGCGGGCGAGGTGCCCGCCAGCAAAATCAAAACGAAGTCCAAGGGCAAGAAGTCCGCGGCTGAAGACAACGCCGAAGCAGCATGAGCGCGCGCGGACGTAGACGCAAGGGCCACGACGACGAGCCCGAGTTCCACGACGAGCGGTGGATGGCCTCGTACATGGACATGGTCACCGTGCTGATGTGTATGTTCATCGTGCTGTTTGCCATGTCAACGGTCGACCAGAGCAAGTTTGAAAAGCTCGCCAATTCGCTCGCCACCGGTTTCGGTGCCGTCGAGGTCGGCAGCATCGACACCGCTGAAGGCGTCGTCGTCCCCGCCGAAATGGTCGACGACGTGGCCGAAGGGTTCATCGACAAGACCCTCACCGATGCCCAACAGGCCGTGGCCGAGGTTGCCTCATTGAAAGCGACCGAAGAAAGCATCAATGCCAACCTGTCGGCCGCCGGTATGGCTGAGCGGGTGGAATTCTTTATCGACGAGCGTGGGCTGACTATGGGGCTGGTGGGAACAGACTCCTTCTTCGCCCCGGACAGCACCGCGCTTAGCGCCGTTGCCGTGGCCGTGCTGGATGCTGCCGCACCGGCCATCATCCACTCCGCACTGCAGATATCCGTTGAAGGCCATGCCGACAAGCACGGACAGTCGGCGACCTTCGCCACAGACTGGGAGCTCTCCTCCGGGCGGGCAACCCAGGTGCTTCGGCGTCTGGTCGAGCAGGGTGGTGTCAATCCCGCCCTTATCGGCGCCGTCGGTTACGGATCGGCCAGGCCGGTGTCCCAGGGAAGCAGTCTCTCGGAGATGGCCCAGAACCGGCGCGTCGATATTGTGCTGCTCTCCACCCTGCCCGATAGCGTGCGAGATCTGATTCCCGCGGCCGTCGATGGCACACTGTCGCAGGACACCAGCGAAACGGAAGACAGCGCCCCAGTTACATCGGGGCATTAGGCAGCATAAACGACCTTTCCTCAACTTCTAACATTTCGACGCCCATGACCGATAGTGCAAACGTGACGGTCCAGGAACAGATTCAAACAGGTGCGCCTATTAGAGCGGCCAAGTCGGTGGAGTTGTATGACTTTCGCCGGCCGACGACATTGGCGCGCGATCATGCCCGCGTCCTTGAACTCGCCTTCGAGACATTTGCCCGCCAGTGGGGCACTCAGATCACCGCACGGGTTCGTGCGCTCTGCACGATCACCTGTGATCAGGTGCTGATGCAGACCTACGACGAATATGCCGGATCCCTGCCGTCCAAAACGGCCATGGTGCTCTGCACGATCGCCGCGCTGGAGGCCAGGTCGGTCATTCAACTGCCGACAGTGACCGGACTGACCTGGGTGAACCACATGCTTGGCGGCAACGGTTCCCAGGTGATTCCGGCCGAGCGCAACTTCACCCCGATCGAACTCGCACTCATGCGCCAGATGATGACCGAGGCGCTCGAAGATCTGCGCTACTCATTCGGCCCGCTGCTGGTCAACGACTTCGCCGTCGAGGGTATCCAGTACAACTCGCAGTTCGCCCAGGCTGCGGCCCCGGCCGACCTGATGATCGTTGCGACCTTCTCGATTCGTATCGAACGCAACACGACAACGGCGACACTGGCCATCCCCGCCGCGGCACTCATGCCGCAGATGGGGGAGGCCAACCCGGTGCGCATCACCACGAACTCGGCCGAATACCTGCAGGCACAGCTCGCTGCCGTTCCGGTCGATGTCGCACTTCGGCTGACCCCGGCTCGAGTGTTGCCCAGCAGAATTCTCTCCCTCATGGTCGGCGACGTGCTCCCCATCCCGCACCCTAAGCATCGCCCGCTTGATCTCGCCGTCGGAGGCCAAGCCCTGGCCCGGGCCGCCGTCGGAGCCAACGGCTCCCGCCTCGCCTGCATCGTCATCGACACCGAAGAAAGCACCTCATGATCTCCAACCAGTCAGTCTCCGAAGCCGCCGTCGACGCACTGCTGCGCGTTCTCCCCACGGCCGTGCCTCTGCACGCCACCGTGCACAGT
Source organism: Cryobacterium sp. Y50 (assembly GCF_002929805.1). GTDB lineage: Bacteria > Actinomycetota > Actinomycetes > Actinomycetales > Microbacteriaceae > Cryobacterium. The sequence continues at coordinate 71,686 of NZ_PJJM01000104.1, forward strand.
GGCAGCGCCGCCCTGACCGCCAGGTTCGGCTCCAGTGTGGTGGCCTCCTTCGTCGGGTCCAGCTCAGCCGACCTGGCCGTCGTACTCATGGATGCGTCCTCGCTCGACGCCGCGTCCGGCGCTGCTCCATCTCTCGTCTCCAGCCAGGACGTGCTACGGCCCGCGCTGGAGAGCGCGGCGAGCGTGCTCGGCATCGGTGTGCTCGGCGATTCCCGCGTCGAAGACGCCTCCGCTCTGTTCCTCGCCGACGACACCCAGGTATTCGAGCTCAGCGCCGGCGGCGTCGTGACCGGCTGGTTCGCGATTCGGCTGCGCTCCAACGGCACCATCGGCGGGGGAACGGCCACCATCAACAAGGCCGTGCTCGGCAACCTCGGCCGCATCAACAACGTCGAAATGACCCTGACCGTGGAGATCGGCCGCACCCGCATGGCCGTTCGTGACGTACTCTCGCTCGAACCCGGTGCGGTCATTGAACTGGACCGTTCCGCCGGCGCCCCCGCCGACATTCTGCTCAATGGTCGTCTCATCGCCCATGGCGAAATCGTTGTCGTCGACCAGGACTACGCCGTACGCATCACCCAGATTCTCGACGTCGTCGAAGGCTTGTAATACATGGACACCCTCATCGTCGCCCTGCGGGTCGTCCTCTCGCTCGGCGTGGTGTTCGGGCTGCTCTGGTACCTGCAGCGTCGCCTGGTCCAGGGCGGTCGAGCCAAGCTCTCCGCAAACCTCGTCACCGTCGTCGGCCGCGCCAACGTCGGCCAGAAGGCATCCGTAGTTGTCGTCGACGTTGACGGCCAACGTCTCATTCTTGGCGTCACCGAGCACGCCGTCAGCGTGCTGCACGGCAGCCCCGCCTCCATCGACGATGTCAGTGAAGCGGATGCCGCCGCCACGCTCACCGAGACCACTACCGTCCCAGCTCAGTCACCAGCCGAATCCTCCGCCACCATTTTCGCCCGATCCCTCGATTCGGCCGCGTCGGATGACACCTCGACCCTCGCATTCCGCCCGCGTCGCACGGGAACACCGGCACCGAAAACCACACCTCCCTCACGCCTGGCCGGCTCGATCCTGTCCCCGGCCACCTGGACCCAGACTGCCGCCGCCCTTCGGAACGGCCGGTGAGCGCCGTACTCTCGCGGTCGACCAACCGCGGCAACGTCGCGCGCGTCGGCATCCTGATTCTCTTCGCCATCGTGATCACGGCCGTCTTCCTCTGGCTCGGCGCTCACCCGTCCCACGCCGTGACGGTCGACCCGACCGCACCGACCGCACCGACCGACCCGACCGACCCGACCAACCCCGACGACAACGGCGGCGGCGGCCTGAGCGTCGACATCAACGGCCCCAACGGCGCGCCGTCCTCGGCCATCGTCACCCTGCTCGGAATTACGTTGCTCTCGGTCGCCCCGGCGTTACTGCTCATGATGACGAGTTTCACCAAGATCTTCGTCGTACTCGCGATGACCCGCAACGCCCTGGCCCTGCCGTCGATCCCGCCGAACCAGGTGCTCGCTGGACTGGCTCTGTTCCTGTCGCTGTTCATCATGTCGCCGGTGCTCACCGACATCAACAGCGTCGCCCTGCAGCCCTACCTCGACGGCACCATGACCTTCACCGATGCCCTCAACCTCGGCTCCGAGCCGCTGCGGCAATTCATGTTGGCCAACACCCGCGGTGAAGACCTCGCGCTAATGACCAGGGCGGCCGACCAGCCGAACCCGGACAACCCCGATGACGTGACCCTGTTGACGCTCATCCCGGCGTTCATGATCTCCGAGCTGCGCGCTGCCTTCATCATCGGCTTCGTCATCTTCATCCCGTTCCTGGTCATCGACATCGTGGTCTCGGCCGCTCTCATGTCTATGGGCATGATGATGCTCCCACCGGTCATGATCTCGCTGCCTTTCAAAATTTTGCTGTTCATTCTCGTCGACGGTTGGGGGCTCATCATCACCTCGCTCATCGGCAGTTATCAGATGGTCACATGAATACCAATGCGGTTCTCGACATCGGCCTGCAGGCCCTCATTCTCGCCGCCAAGCTATCGGCGCCGATGCTCATCACCGCGCTGGTCGTCGGCTTCGCCATCTCGCTGCTGCAGTCGATCACCCAGATCCAGGAAGTCACCCTCTCCTTCGTGCCCAAGGCCATCGCGGTCTCCTTCGCGCTGCTGATCTGCGGGCACTGGATGATTGCAGAGTCCATAGCCTTCACCAACCAGATGTTTGAGAAGATCCCCTCCCTCCTCGGGGGTGGCTGAGTGGAATTCGTTCTCAACTACGCCTGGATCGAAGCGGTCATGCTGTCCGGTGTGCGCATGGTGGCGTTCATCGTCATTGCGCCGCCGTTCTCCTACAACGCGATTCCGTTGCGCATTAAAGGGATGCTCGCGGTCGCGTTCGCCCTGGCCATGTCCTCGCGCGTCGCCGATGGCTACGTGTCGCAGAACACGGCGGGCTTCATGGGCGCCCTCGTGCTCGAAATCGTGGTTGGCGCGTTGCTCGGCTTTCTGGTCTACCTCGTCTTCGCCGCCGTGCAGTCCGCCGGTGGCCTCATCGACATGTTCAGCGGATTCCAGATGGCCCAGGGCTTCGACCCTCAGGCCATGGTCAACGGCGCCCAGTTCACCCGACTGTTTCAGATGACCGCCCTCGCCCTCATGTTCGCCTCCGGCGCCTACCAACTCATCATCGGCGGCCTCGCCCGCAGCTTCACCGCTATTCCGCTCGGCGGCGGCATCGACTTCGCCGACCCTGCGCAGACGCTCGTCGCGGCCGTCACCCAAATGTTCCTCGCGTCCGTGCAGATCGCCGGCCCGCTGCTCGTGGTGCTTTTTCTAGCGGATGCCGGCCTCGGCTTGCTCACGCGCGTCGCCCCGGCGCTCAACGCCTTCGCCCTCGGCTTTCCGCTCAAGATTCTCATCACCCTGACCCTCGCGGCGACCGTGTTCGTTGCCCTCCCGCAGATCGTGTCCTCGCTCACCGGCGAGGCGCTCGATGCACTCATGGGGGTGCAATAAATGGCTGAGGACTCCGGCGAAAAGACCGAACTAGCCACCCCCAAGCGCATGAAGGAGGTGCGCGAAAAGGGGCAGCTCTCCAAATCTCAGGACATCACGGCTTGGCTTGGCGTCGGCGCGGCCGCCCTCATGCTACCCACCACGATCGAGCGGGGCGCGGCAGCGGGCACCGACCAGATGTTCATGATCGGCACCCTCGCGGCCACCCCGAACACCGACGTGGCCGTGCAGGCGCTCGGCAGCGGGCTGGTCTCGATGGCCGAGGTGCTGACCCCGTTCTTCGTCGTGGTCCTGGTGGTCGTGCTCGGCGGAGCAGCGCTGCAGGGCGGCATCCACTTTAAGAAGTTCACGGGAAAATACGAGCAGTTCAACGTCATCACCGGCATGAAGCGGGTATTCGGCGGCCAGGCACTGTGGGAAGGCGTCAAGGTTCTGGCCAAGACCGCCGTCGTCGGCTTCGTGCTGTACATGGTCATTCAGGGCCTTATGCCGGTGCTGATGACTGCGGGCGGACTCCCCGTGTCGGAGCTTATGAAAGCAGCGTCGGACGGCGCGGCAGCACTCCTGCAGGCCGCCGTCGTTGCCGGTCTCGTGCTTGCCGCCGCCGACGTCTTCGTGGTCATGCGGCGCAACCGCAAGAAAACCCGTATGTCCGTGAAAGAGGTCAAGGATGAGAGCAAGGCCGCCGAGGGCGACCCGCTGATCAAATCCCAGCGTCGGTCTCGTCAGATCATGATGAGCCGCAACCGTATGATTTCTGCGGTAGCGGATGCTGATGTCGTGTTGGTCAACCCGACTCACGTTGCCGTCGCGCTCAAGTACGAACCGGGCCGGTCAGCGCCGCGGGTTGTCGCCAAGGGACTCGGCCACGTGGCCGCCCGCATCCGTGAGCAGGCCGACACCGACCGGGTGCCGATCGTGCAGGACATCCCCCTGGCCAGGGCCCTGCACGCGGCCTGCGAGATCGGTGAGGAGATTCCCGCCGATATGTACAACGCTGTGGCCCGAGTGCTTGCCTTCGTGATGGCCCTGAAAGCCCGCGGCAGTACCGGGGCCGGCGTACACACCATGTCCTCGCCGTTCGGCGGCGCCCGCCCGATGCCCTCAAGCCAAACTCAGACCAACCAGACTCAGACCAACCAGACTCAGACCAACCAGACTCAGACAGCCGGAGGCCGTTGACGTGAATAAGAACCTCGCAAAACTCGCCGTTCCAGTCGGCGTGGTCGGCATCATTTTGCTGTTGGTCGTCCCCATCCCGGCGATTCTGCTCGACATTCTGATCATCGTCAACATCATGCTCGGCCTGGTCACCCTGCTCACGACCATGTTCGTCAAGAAGCCCCTGGAATTCTCGGTCTTCCCGTCGCTGCTGCTCGTGGCGACCCTGTTTCGACTCGGTCTCAACGTCGCATCCACCCGTCTGGTGCTCGGCGACGCGTACGCCGGGCAGGTTATCGAGGCCTTCGGTCACGTCGCCGTCGGCGGCTCGATCATCATCGGCTCGGTCATCTTTCTCATCCTCGTGGTCATTCAGTTCGTCGTGGTCACCAAGGGTGCTGAGCGCGTCGCCGAGGTCGGTGCCCGATTCACCCTCGATGCCATGCCGGGCAAGCAGATGGCGATCGACGCCGACCTGAGTGCCGGCCTGATCACCGATGCCGAGGCCAAGGCCCGCCGCGCCGAGGTCTCCGCCGAAGCCGACTTCTACGGCGCCATGGATGGCGCATCGAAGTTCGTCAAGGGTGACGCCATCGCCGGCCTCATCATCATCATCATCAACCTGGTCGGTGGCATCGCTATCGGCATGCTGCAGCGCGGCATGGAAATCGGCGACGCCCTCAACACCTATGCGCTGCTCACCATCGGTGACGGCCTGGTCACCCAGATTCCCGCACTCCTGATGGCCGTCTCCACCGGCATGATCGTCACCCGGTCCAATGCAGAGACCGACATCGGGTCGACGGCATCCGCTCAGCTGACACAGTCGCGCGTGGCCCTGGTCATCGCCGGCGGCGCTGCCATTCTGATGGCGATCATTCCCGGCATGCCGGTGCTGCCGTTTCTGATCGTCGGTGGAACCCTCATCGTGGTGGCGCAGCGACTGAAGGTGCGTGAGGCGAGTACCGTCGCCACTGCGGCCGCGAGTGAAGCGGCAGAGAAGAGCGTGGCCAAGACCGACACGACCGAGGACTTAATCGAGCAAATGCGGGTGCATGCGCTGGAGATTATGCTCGCCCCTGACCTCGTCGATATCGTCTCGGGAGCCTCGGACGACCTGCTCGCCCGGGTGCGCGGCCTGCGGCGCAAAATCGCCATGGACCTCGGCGTTGTCGTGCCGCCGGTGCGCACCAGGGACAGCGTCGACCTGCCCTCGTCAACCTATGTCATTCGCATCGCCGGCGTCGAATACGGCCGTGGAATTGCCCCGGCCGGCAAAGTGCTCGCGCTCGGTGACTTTCTCGACACCCTGCCCGGCGTCGAAACCGTGGAGCCCGTCTTCGGACTGTCCGGCAAATGGGTGCCGAGCGAGATGCGGCACAGCGCCGAGATGACCGGCGCCACCGTGATCGACCGGGTGTCCGTCGTGGTGACCCACCTGTCCTCGATCATCACGATCAATGCGGCCCGGCTGCTCACCCGCGAAGACGTACGGGTGCTCACCGACGGCGTCAAGCAGGTCAACCCTTCATCGGTCGACGATCTGATTCCCGGCCTGCTGTCCCTCGCCGAGGTGCAGCGGGTACTCCAGGGACTGCTGATCGAGCAGATCCCCATCAACGACCTGCCCCGCATCTACGAGGCCCTGTCCCTGCGCGCAAAAACCTCGAACGACCCGGAAGGCCTGATCGAGGCCGCCCGCATGGCCCTCGGACCGGCGCTGACCGCGCAATACCTCGACGGCGCCGTGCTGCGCGTGATCATGATCGAGCCGACTCTGGAGCAAAGCATGCTCGAGGGAATGCGCCCCTCCGATCAGGGAACCCAGATACTCATGGACCCGGCCCGCATCGAAACTGTGCTCTCCTCGGTGCGAGCCTCGGTGGCCACGGTCGAAGCGAGCGGAGTGTCGGCCGTGCTGGTCTGCGCTCCAGCACTGCGCCCAGCCATCCGCCGGCTGGTCTCCACCCAGACCGGCGGACTTCCGGTGCTGTCTTACCAGGAAGTCACCTCCGCGAACGTCACCATTGAGACGGTAGGTGTGGTTCGTGGAACCGACTCGATTTCTGCTTGAGGGAGCGACCATGCGCGAGGTGCAGGAGCGGGTCCTGCTCGTGCACGGTCGGCACGCGGTCATCATCGCGGCCGAACGGGTCACCGTCGGTGGCATTCGCGGCTTCTTCGCGCGCCAACACTATGAGGTCACCGTCGAGGTGCCCGCGCCGGAATCGCAACGACGCTCGGCCCATTCCGGGCTCGATCTGAACAAGCGCCTCGGAATCGCCGCGCTGCTCGACGACGCCGACGATGCCGAATACGAAATCGCCCGCACCGGCCCGCAGCTGTCAACGGCTTCGGACGGCTTCGCGGCCCTCATGGACGAGCTGACCTTTGCGACGACGCGTCCGTCAGCGATGCCGGCCAGCGCCGAGTACGCGGGCGGCGGGCCCCCGTCAGCGCCCGGTCCCAGCCTGGTCAGCACCCTCCCGGTTCCCGCGCCGCTCACTCGACCGGGCGATCTCGTACTGATTCTCGGGCTTGGTGAGGACCCGTTCACCATTGCGCGCCTGATGCAACGGCTCGCCGGGGGTGGTGATGTGTTGGCCAGCGGTACCGTCGTCGGTCCCGATCGAGTGGATGACCGGCGCAGCGCTCGCGCGGCCCGTGCCCGCGGGGTCGAAACGGGCTGCAGCGCCTTCATCGCTTTCGGCATCGACCCGGCCTCCGACGCGGAGGCCCGTGCAGCCGACCTCGAGGCGATCGGCGCCGACCAGATCTGGGTCGTTGTGGACGCCGGACGCAAGAGCGAGGACAGCACGCGCTGGGTGAACATGGTCAACGCGGTCGTTCCGATCGACGCCGTCGCGGCCATCGGCCGACACTTCACGACCACACCGACCTCCGTTGAATCGTTCGGGCTTCCCGTGGAATGGATGGACGGCCGCGTAACCGCGCCGCCGAGTGGACGACGGGCGGCACGTCCGGGGCAGGCCTAAAGGATAGGCTTGAACAATGCTGGTCCTGACACGCAAACCCGGGGAGAAAATCCTCATCGGTGACGACATCGTCGTCACCGTGCTTGACGCGCGCGGAGACAGCGTGCGCATCGGAATCGACGCCCCGCGCGGGGTGAAGATTCAACGCGACGAGGTGCTGCGTGCAGTCATCGAAGCCAACATGGCGGCGAGCCACGTCGACGCGAACGCCGAGGACCGCATCAAACGCTCGCTCGGCATGCTCGCTGCCCTGCAATCGGCGCAGTCACATCAGTCCCAGGCTGAGGCGCGACCCAAGCCGCCGCAACCCCAGGCCGTTCCCGCAGCCGCCGCCACACCCGTGGCAGCCCAGCCACCGGTTCCGCAGCCGCCCGCGCAGCCGTAGCCGTAGGCTCTGCGGGTCACTCGGTGCTGTGCCCGCGCAGCTCGTCGATTTCCCGGCGTTCGCGCTTGGTCGGTCGCCCCGCACCGCGATCGCGCATCGGCACCAGAGCGACCTCCTCGCGCGGCGGTGGCGGGGGAGTGTGGTCGACGTAGCACTCGGCGGCGACCACTGCCCCGACCCGCTTGACCACGAGGCGCGACACGATCAGCACCCGGTCGAACCCGGCCGTGCGCACGCGCACCTCATCGCCGACATGCAGCGCCTGCGCGGCCTTGGCCTTGTCACCGTTGACCTTGACGTGTCCCGCGCGGCAAGCAGTCGTGGCCATGGAACGCGTCTTGAACAGGCGAACGCCCCAGCTCCAGCTGTCGACTCGGGCAGAAGTAAGCTCCATCACAAGACTCTACCTGGCTTCGGCCTGCGTCACGCGGCCAGCCTGATGGAATAGATCAGCAGCATGGTCACGAGAAATCCGCTCAGAAAATTGAGCCGGAGAAAACGCTTCCAGCCTCGGTTGGCGCGGCCCGACTTGGCATCACTGACCGTCCAAAACGGCCGAGCAGCGAGAATATACGGCACGACGAGCACAACGGCCAGCGGCCCGGGCCAGGGTGTGAACAGCAAAAGCAGGCCGGCCAGAGCCCAGAAGGTGATCGCGAGGCGCACCGTCGGCCAGGCACCGAGTGCCGTCGCGATCGACGCGATTCCGGCGTGGCGATCGGGTTCGACGTCCTGCACGGCGCCGAAGGCATGGCTGGCCAAACCCCACAGAAAAAACGCCGCAAGCAGGGCCAGCAATCCAGGAGTGATCGTGGCGCCGGCCACGACGAGGCCGTAGACGGCCGGGCTGACGAAGTGCGTGCTCGAGGTGATCGAATCCAGAATGGGGCGTTCCTTGAACCGCAGTCCGCGCACCGAGTAGGCGACGACGGCGAACAGGCTCCCGGCGAGGACCACCCAGGACAACGGATGCTCCGCGCGCGCCAGCAGCACCATCGCCGCCCCCACAATCCCCACGCTCACTACGCCGGCGCCAATAACCAGGTGATGCAGAGCTGGGTGCAGCAGGGCCCCCTCCGCGCCGCCCTTCCGAGGATTGCGCAGATCGGACTCGTAGTCGAAAACATCGTTGATGCCGTACATCAGCAAGTTGTACGGAACGAGAAAGAACAGGGTACCCACGATCAGCAGTGCGTCGATGCGCCCGGTGGTCACGATATAGGCCGCGGCAAACGGAAAAGCGGTATTGATCCAGCTGAGCGGGCGCGACGACAGCACCACCTGACGGGTCTTCCATGACACCGTGCCGAGCTGCTCAGTCATCCGTTCGTCCTATCTTGGTACGGCCCAGGAGAACCCACAGTGCAGGCAGCAAAATCGCGGCGGCGAGTGGGTAGGCAAAATCTTCGATCGGAGCGAGACCAACGAACAGACCCGAAATGTGCGCCGGGTCGTAGCTGAAGAGTCCAGCCCCGATCATCAGGTTATCGAAAACGGCCGTGAGTAGCAGGGTCAACACGAGGGCCAACGTCACGGACAGCACGAATCGGCCGCAAATCAACCGGCGCGCCAGCGCCAGCACAGCAATCGCGGCGGCCGCTGCCAGAAAGATCGTGTTCAGGATGAGATAGGTCACGCGCGGGTTCGCCGCTGCAGAACGAGCTGAGCCCCCCGCACCAGATTCATGGTCAGATAGCAGAGAAAGGTGAGAAAGACGAGCTCCTCGAGCGGTAGTTCCGGTGCCAGCTGCAGCCCGGTCATCAGGGTGGTTTCTCCGCGGTAGAAGATGCCCAGGCCGATGCCGAACAGGTCCCAGGTCAGAAAAAACAGTACGCCGATGCCGAGCACGAGCGCGGCTCGAACGGGTGAGTGCCAGAAGAACAGCCGAAACCGCCAGTCCAGTACGACCATTCCGCCGAGCGAGACCAGCAGGGTGAGCAGGTACAGCAGGGTCACGAAACGACAATCACTATTGTCCCGTCATGACCGCATTGTGCCGTCATGACTGCTGCGGCTCGGACTGCACCGGGTCGCCGGAAGCGCCGGCCGGTCCAAAAACCCCGGCGGGGCGCACTGGACGTGCGGGCAGCGGTTCGGCGAGTGGTCCCGTGGTCGTGTCGTGACGCATCCGCTTGAGCAGAATTTCGGCACTGATCAGGCACATTGGCAATCCAATTCCGGGAATGGTTGTGCCGCCGGCGTAGTACAGCCCCGAGATCTTCTTGGACATGTTCGACCCGCGCAGAAAGGCGCTCTGTCGCAGGGTGTGCGCGGGGCCGAGGGCGCCGCCCTTCCAACTGTTCAGGTCAGTGGCGAAGTCGGCCGGGCCGACGGTGCGGCGTACAACGACCCGGTCGGCCAGGTCGGGGATTCCGGCCCAGCGCGAGATCTGCTCGATGGCGGCATCGGCGATCAGCTCGATCGTCTGCGAGCCGGCGCCGTTGATGCCGCCGTGGCCGAGGGTCACATCGGGCGGTACCGGCACCAGCACGAACAGGTTGCTGCTTCCGGCCGGGGCCACCGAATTGTCGGTGGCGCTCGGCATGCAGACGTAGAGTGAGGCCGGTGACGGCACCGAGGGGCGCTTGCCGAAAATTTGCCCGAAGTTCTTGCCCCAGTCCGTGGTGAAGAACAGTGAGTGGTGCTGCAGCTGGGGGAGTTCATCGGTTACGCCGAGCATGACCAGCACGGCCCCGGGGCCCGACACCCGCTTGTCCCACCAGCGCTGGGGATAGGTTTGCAGTTCGGCCGGTACCAGCTCGGTCTCCGTGTGGTGCAGGTCAGCCGACGACACGACAGTGTCGGCGGGCAGGTACTGCATCTGGTCCCCGGCGTCCAGGTAGCTCACCCCGGCGATGGCCTTGTGATCGCTGACTCGAATCGCGGTGACGCGCGCGCCGGTGACGATCTGCACGCCCTCGACGCGGGCGAGCGCGGAAATACTGTCGATCAGGGTTTCGAAACCGCCCTGTGGGTAGAGCACGCCGTCGGCCAGGTCGAGATGACTCATGAGGTGGTACATCGACGGTGTCAGGTTCGGCGCCGATCCGAGAAAGACTGCAGGATAACCGAGAATCTGTCGCAGTCGGGGGTCGCTGACATAGCCGGCGACAAACTTATTCAGCGGTTGCAGCAGCAGGCGGGCCAGCCGTCCGAGCCGCCGCAGTACGTCGGGTACCAGAAACGGGCGAAACGATTCGTAGCTGGAGTACAGAAAGCGCTGCACGGCCAGGTCGTAGGTCTCGGTGGCCGAGTCAAGATAGCGGCCGAGCGCCGCCCCGGCTCCCGGTTGCAGCTTTTCAAATAAGCGCATGTTGGCGGCGCGGCCAGCGAGAATATCCACCGGCGTCGGGTCCCCTTCAAAATGCACCCGATAGCCGGGGTTCAGTTTGACAAGGTCGAGTTGCTCGGCCGCCGTGGTGCCGAACAGGCGATAGAAATGCTCGAACACCTCGGGCATGAGGTACCACGACGGCCCGGTGTCGAAGCGAAAACCGTCGGTGCTCCACACGCCAGCCCGCCCGCCGAGCTCAGCACGGGCCTCGAGCAGCGTCACCTCATGGCCCTCGCGAGCGAGCAGCGCTGCGCTCGCGAGGCCGGCGATACCACCGCCGATCACGATCGTGCGGGTTCGCCCGGTTCTCGTGCGGGCTGCGCCGGTCATCGCTTCCACGCGCCGGGTCCGAGGCTGGCGGTCAGAGCAATCACGAATTTCTCCCCATCCGGCACCCGAACGCGGGCACGCAGTAATTGATCGGCCGGTGTCGACCGTAGCCGATTCGACAATCGGGTGAATAGGCCCTGAGCTGCGGCCACGGCGCGCCGGCAACCGGCGGGCAGCAAGGGCAGCACGGCGCTGGCGATCAAAAGGTCGACATCGATGTCGTCGAGGATCGCATTCTTCTGTTGGTCACTGAGGTTCAGCGGGTCGATTCCCGGAAAGTAGTTGCGGCCGAGCAACTCCCGATCGCAGGACAGGTCGCGCAGAAAGTTGATCTTCTGAAAGGCCGCGCCGAGATGGCGCGCACCGTCTTCGAGCACGCCGACTTCGGCTGCAGTGCGTGGTGAATGCTGCAGAAAACAGCGCAGGCACATGAGTCCGATCACCTCGGCCGAGCCGTAGATGTAGTTTGCGACACCCTCGGCGGTGAACGGTGCCGGGTCGAGATCCCGGCGCATCGACGCAAAGAAGGGGGCAATCAGGCTGGAGTCGATGCCCGATTGGCGGGCCGTCGCGGCAAAGGCGTGCACGACCAGGTTCGTGCTGTAGCCGCGCACGATCGCCCGCTCGGTCTCGAGTTCGAGCTCGTCGAGCAGCTGCCGCTGTTCCTCGGTGGAGACTCCCGCTTCGGCGGCGGCTCCGTCTACGATCTCGTCGGCGATGCGCACGAGGGCGTAGATGGTGCGCACCGGCGTGCGCACCCGGGTGTCAAGCAGTCGGGCGGCCAGTCCGAACGAGGTGGAATAGTGCCCGATGACCGTCGTCGAACTCGCCCGGGCCGTCTCGGCGTACTTATTCAGGTTGGTGGTCGTACTGCCGGTTCGAACCGACGCCCGCAACGGGCTCATCAGCGTGCCCGATTCACGGCGGCCTCGGCGAGTTCAATCAGGCTGGCGCGCAGCTCGGCCGGAATGATCGCGGGGTCGAGGGCCTCGACGGCCAGTCGGGAGTGGTCGTAGGCCAGGCCTTCGGCCGCTTCTTTCGCTCCGCAGGCGCGCAGATGTTCCCTGGCGCGCTCGGCTTCGTCGTCGTTCAGGTCGATCTTACCGAGATAGGGTGCGATCAGCGACCAGCTGGCGGTGCTGCCGGCGTGGGCGATCAGAGCCGTCTGCTTGCCCTCGCGCAGGTCGGCCGTCACGCTCTTGCCGGTTTTCAGCGGGTCGCCGAAGACGCCGAGCAGATCGTCGGTGAGTTGGAAGGCTACTCCAACGAGGCGTCCGTAGCGGCCGAGAATGCGAATCGCGTCGTCCCCGGCCCCGGCCAGTACCGCTCCGGCCTGCAACGGGGCTTCGAAGGAATACACGGCGGTCTTATTCTCCAGGGTGGTGATGACCTCGGTCACGGTGAGCGGATGCCGAGCCGAGCTGTTGGTGACATCGGCCAGCTCCCCGGCGGCCGAGACGAAAACCGCCCGGTCGAGCAGGTCGAGCAGACGCAGCCGGGTGGGGACATCGACCGGCAGCTTCGCCAGTGCGCGGTGGGCCTCGCTCAGGGCGAGGTCGCCGGCGAGAATTGCCGCCGCCGTAGCCCAGACCCCGGCCTGATCGGCCGCCGCGCCGTGGGCGAGCGCGCGGTCATTGAAACGACCCGCAATGTTGGCCACCCCGCGGCGGGCTAGGTCGCGGTCGATGACGTCGTCATGAATGAGGAAGGCCGTGTGCAGCAGCTCGAAGCTGACCGCTACCGGAGCAACGAGACCTTGATCGCGCCCGCCGAAACCGGCATACGCCGCCAGAACCAGAGCCGGACGCACCCGCTTGCCGCCGCTGCTGGCCTGTGCCAGGGAATCCCAGAGGGCGACGTAGTGCTCGCCGTAGTCACTCGCTCGCAGGCGAGCGGCGGCGAAGAATCGAGCCAGCTCAATTTCCACTCCGGCCGGAACCGTGTCAAGCATGAACATTGTCCACACGTCGTACCTGGACCGGCAGTGGTGACACTGACCGGTTGGGCTGGTTTGCCGTGCCGCCGTACTTGTGCGCATCAGTAAGCAGAATTTCGTGTTTATTCAAAGTAGTGGCGGTGTGCACGTGTGCCCTCCTTCTTGCGTCAACCCGATCCTTGCACGAATAACTAACCAAGTTAGCGACAACTGACGTTAGCATGGTCACATGGCCCAAGATGAGAGTAGCCTTCCACAACATGGGGCGTACTGGTATGACCTCGAGAATCAGGGTGTACCTTCCGCGACCGAGGTTCTGCGGGCCGTGCGTCGGTTTCGGGTAGCCGATGCCGCCATGCGTCATCGTGCGCAGGCCGAGATGAACGTCAACGAAACCGATCTGATGGCGCTGCGTCATCTCATCGCCTGCGAACGGCAGGACCGGGTCGCCAGTCCAAAGGATCTCAGCGAATTCCTGAACATCTCCTCGGCGGCAACGGCAAAACTTCTCGCAAGATTGTCGGCATCCGGTCATATTCGCCGCGAGGTGAACCCGGCAGACGCGCGCGCGCAGCGGCTGTTCGCCACGCAGTCGTCGCACCAGGAGATGCGCGACTCGCTCGCTGTCACCCACGAGCAGATGATGCGGGTCGCCCTGGAGCTCACCGGCGACCAGCAGATCGCCGTCGTACACTTTCTGGATTCGATGAGCGCGATAGCGGCGGTGCCGCGCGCTCCGAAGGTATCTGCCGAAGAACTGGCCCCGGAGCGCTCGAAACCCTGACCCAGGCCGCGATGTCTGCGTACGGCTGCGGGCAGCGCCGCTTAAGATGAATCAGTGACTCACTTTTCTGTGCCCACTTCGCCGTCCCCCGCCGCCAGCTACGTCGAGGCGCTGCTGGCTTCGTATCCCGATTTTCCCCAGCCTGGCATCGTGTTCCGCGATCTGAACCCGGTTTTCGCTGATGCCCGCGCCTTCCGCGCGATCGTCGATGACCTCGCCGATCAGCATCGCGGCCAGTTCGATGCCGTGGCCGGCATTGAGGCGCGCGGTTTTCTCCTGGCGGCCGCTGTCGGGTACGCAGCGCGCACATCCGTTTTGGCCGTGCGTAAGGGCGGCAAACTGCCCGGTACCGTGCTGACCGAGGAATATGACCTCGAGTACGGCTCGGCACGCCTGGAACTCGAGGTCGGCCAGTTGCCCGCCGGTACCCGCGTCTTGATCCTCGACGACGTGTTGGCCACGGGAGGCACCATCGCCGCGACGAGCCGACTGATCGAACGGGCCGGCTACACCGTCTCCGGTGTCGGCGTCGTGCTCGAACTGACCGATTTGCACGGTCGCGAACGTCTGGGCACGGCTCCGATGCACGCCATCATGTCGGTCTAGGGCCCGAGAATCCACCGACAGCGTAAATTCGTCGGCCGCCTGAATTCGTTTTGGGGTCGCAGACGGGCATGCTTAGAGCATGACTGACGGTTCTGACGTGTCTGGTCCGGCTGCAGCCGGTGTGCCTCGGCTTCCCGTGAATCGGGACAGCGGCGACGCCTGGGTCTACAGTCCGGACGGCCGTAAGTATTGGGGCCGATTCGGGGCGGCCGGTTTGCTCGTGCATCATCCCGACCGTGGGGTGTTACTTCAGCATCGCGCGGTGTGGAGCCATTTTGGTGATACCTGGGGACTACCCGGTGGCGCCCGTCACGAGAACGAAACCGCGCTCGACGCGGCGCTGCGCGAAGCGCGGGAAGAAGCGGGCGTTCCGGCCGACCTCGTCATTCTAAAATTCACCTCGCGCTTGGACCTGGGCTTTTGGTCGTATACGACCGTCGTCGTCGAAGCCACCGAGGTGTTTGAGCCGGTGATCAGCGATCTGGAGAGCATTGCCCTGCGCTGGGTACCCGCCGACGCCGTTGACCTGCTTGCGCTGCATCCCGGTTTCGCTGCCAGCTGGCCAGCCCTGCGAGCGCGACTGAGCTGACCGCACAGTCGGGCACGTAGCGTGTCTTGCCGTGCAGTCCCGGTCGGGCGCTCGATAGACTGCGTATGTGACAGGCCCAGTGAACGGCATGGTGAGCGATCGGGTCTTGACCCTGCCCAACATGCTCAGTTTTTTGCGTCTCCTGCTCGTACCCGTGTTCCTGGTATTGCTGGCTCAGGGAGAAGATGCCTGGGCGCTCGTCGTGCTCAGCATCTCCAGTTTCACGGACTGGCTGGACGGCTTCCTGGCCCGCCGCTGGAACCAGATCACCCGCCTCGGCCAGTTACTGGACCCGGCCGCCGACCGCCTCTATATTTTCGCTGCGTTAATCGGTCTGGCGTGGCGCGACCTCGTGCCGTGGTGGATCGTGCTCGTCGTGGTGGGTCGCGATGTGTTTCTCCTGGCACTGGGAATCATCCTCGCGAACTTCGGCTTCGGTCCGCTCCCGGTACACCAACTGGGCAAGGTCGCCACTTTTTGCCTGTTCTACGCCCTGCCGATGATCATGCTGGGGCAGGCATTTCCGCAGCTGGCATGGTGGTCGCAGCCGGTGGGATGGGCCTTCGGAATCTGGGGCGTTTTTCTGTACTGGTGGGCCGGCATTATCTACGCCATTGAAGCGATGCGAGTGATTCGACTTTCGAGGGTCTCCGAGGGTGTATCTTCCGATACGCTGGAACGATAGGAGGTGCATGATGGTCGATTTATCCGGTAGCAATAATTGCGAGAAACAGAACGATCCCGTGCCCCCAGATCAGCCAAAGAACCCGACGACAGGCGAAGCAATGCCCAGCAAGGCGCAGTCCACCCCAGCATCGTCCAACGGCGAGGTGCCCATCGACGCGGTGTCCGGCGAGACGACGACGGTGCACGACATGCTCAGCACCGATACGACGATGAATTTCAGCCAGGAGTTCGCCGTTCAGATCGCGTCGATTGACTCCAACGTGACCGCAGAGGAGCAGGAGTCGATCGCAGCGTTGCCGTCGGGCTCTGCGCTCATGGTGGTTCGTCGTGGCCCGAATGCCGGAGCCCGCTTTCTGCTGGATGCCGACCTTACGAGTGTCGGCCGGCACCCCAACGCTGACATTTTTCTAGACGATGTCACAGTGTCCCGCCGCCACGCCGAATTCCTGCGCAACGGCACCGGGTTCACCGTCAAAGACCTCGGTTCGCTCAACGGCACCTATTACGAGGGGGAGCGCATTGAAACGGCTCGCCTCACCGACGGTGCCGAGGTGCAGGTCGGTAAATTCCGCCTGACCTTCTACGCCTCGCGCCTTGACCTCGCCCGCACGGCGAGCGAATAGTGGCGGCAAGCGCCGCTCAGACTCGGCCCGTGTCGGCGGCGAAGGCGCAGTCCCCGAGCTCCGCGCCGTTGCTGAGCATCGGCCAGGTCCTGGCGCGGCTCACCCCGGAATTCGCTGATCTCACCCCGTCCAAGCTTCGCTTTCTCGAGGAGCAGGGTTTGGTTTCCCCGGCGCGCACCGAATCGGGCTATCGCAAGTTCTGCACGGGCGACGTGGATCGGTTACGGCTGATTTTGTCCATGCAGCGCGATCACTACCTGCCGTTGAAAGTCATCCGTTCTTATCTGGACGATCTGGACGCCGGTCTATCGCCGGTGCTGCCGGGCGGAACGGCCCCGGGGCCGTCGATGCTCGGCACCGTGCGCCGGCTCTCCCGGGAAGATCTCCTGCGTGAGGCGGGGTCCTCGGCGACCCTGCTGCACGATGCCGTCTCGGCGTCGATCATTTTGCCCGCTGATTACTACGGCGAGGGGGCGCTGAACGTGCTGCGTGCTCTCGTGGAGTTGCAACGAAGTGGCATCGAACCGCGCCACCTGCGTGGCTTCCGTGGGGCCGCTGAGCGTGAGCTGGGGCTGATTGAGAGTGCCTTGGTGCCTCTGGCTCGACGTAAAGACGCCTCGAGCCGGGCAAAAGCTGCCGAAATGGCGGTAGAAATCGCCGGGCAGCTTGAAGTGATTCGGGGCAGTCTGATTCGCTCAGCTCTGGGCCGACTGACCAAGTAGGTCCTAGACTGGCACAGGCACAAACCGTCGTGAAGTCGGTTCGACGCCGTCGCTTTGGCGCCTTCGTCGGTGTCTGTCGCCGACACGCCAAACCTATTGCGCGAATGTCAGGCACCAAGGCACCCCACCTCGGTACCGTAGTTAGAGCGACCCACAGCAGGACCTCGTCGCAGCACCAGCTGTACGGCACCAACCTTCAGCACTAATTTTTCACTAGTTCTTTCTGCACCAATTCCGCACCACAGTGAGTCAGAGCGTCACCGCCAGCTGAATCACCGCACCAGGTAAATCCCCGAGAGGCAACCCATATGAGTGAGCTCAAGCCTGATGCTGACGCCTCGCGTTACTCGTTAGGACTGCTGTTCACCGATGGCATGCCCGAGCTTGATGAGAACTCCGGCTACCGCGGTGCTATCGCTGCGCGTGCTGCCGGTATCAGCTACCGCCAGCTCGACTATTGGGCCCGCACCGGCCTGGTCGAGCCAACAGTGCGTGGGGCGGCCGGATCCGGCTCCCAGCGTCTCTACGGCTTTCGCGACATCCTCGTGCTCAAACTCGTCAAACGCCTGCTCGATACCGGCATCTCGTTGCAGCAGATTCGCACCGCCGTCAACCAGCTGCGCGAATCGGGCATCAGCGATCTCGCCGAGACCACGCTCATGAGCGATGGCGCGAGTGTCTACCTCTGCACCTCCAACGACGAGGTCATCGACCTGGTCAGCCGCGGTCAGGGCGTCTTCGGCATCGCCGTCGGCAAGGTGCTCCGCGAGGTCGAGACCAGCCTGGTCGAACTCGACATGCAGCCGGTCGACCCCGCCGACGAGCTAGCAGCCCGTCGCAGCACCCGCAAAATTTCCTAGCAGCCCAGGCACGGAGCCACTGGCTCGCAGCGCGTGGCGCGAAAATTCTAGTGCGCCGGAACCTCGGCATACTCGCCGATGCGCGCTGTGCGCAGCACCCGGTCGAGAAGTTGGTCGAAGTAGCCCGCCATTTCGAGGGCACTGTCACCGGGCCAGATGTGCAGCGGCTTCGCAGCGCCCTGCGCCTGCTGTAGGGAGGTGCGCTCGGGCAAGTGCGGGCTGAGCACGAGCGGCCCGAACATGTCGCGCAGCTCCTTGATTCGAAACTGGTGCTCGAGCGACGCCGCGCGGGCCCGGTTCACGATGATTCCGAGCGGCTGCAACCGCGGGCTCAGCCCACGTCGAATTTCTTCGATCGCGCGCAGCGCCCGGTCAGCCGCAGCGACCGAGAACAGACCGGGCTCGGTCACAACCGCGACCCGGTCGCTCGCGGCCCATGCGGTACGCGTGAGGGCATTGAGCGACGGCGCACAGTCGATGAGCACGAGCTCGTAGTCCTTCTCGATCGTCGAGAGTGCTTCCTCGAGTTTCCAGATATCACGGATGCTCGGGTGTGGCCCGTCGAAATTGATGGCCGAAGGGCTGCCGATCATGACATCAATCGTGCCTGGACGATTCCGCGTCCAACCGCTGGGCGCAATCGCGGCCCGAACGGTCTTTTCCTTCGGCGAACTGAGCACATCGGCAACGTTGAGGTGACCGGCAACCTGAATATCCATTCCGGTGGAAACATCAGACTGCGGATCGAGATCCACGACCAGTGTTCGCACGCCGCGGGCGAAGGCTGCAGAAGCCAGACCAAGGGTCACCGTGGTCTTTCCTACGCCTCCCTTGAGGGAGCTAACGCTGAGTACGTGCATGAGTACCAAGGTTACCTTCACTAGTGTTAGAGAACCTAACCGTTAGCTGTGCGCCCCGTACGCCCTCGAAAGGCTTGCATGTTTGAGAAAATCCTTGTTGCCAACCGCGGAGAGATTGCGATCCGTGCCATGCGCGCGGCTTACGAGCTCGGATCCAAGACCGTGGCGGTGTTTCCGTTCGAGGATCGGAACTCCTTGCACCGTCTGAAAGCGGATGAGGCGTATCAGATTGGCGAGACCGGGCATCCGGTTCGCGCGTACCTCGACGTAAGTGAGATCATCCGCGTCGCCAAGGAATCTGGCGCCGATGCTATCTACCCCGGTTATGGTTTTCTGTCGGAGAACCCGGAGCTGGCCGATGCCGCTGCCGCTGCCGGCATCACCTTCATCGGCCCCGGCGCCGACGTGCTCGAAATGGCCGGCAACAAGGTCACGGCGAAAGAACACGCCATCGCGGCCGGGGTTCCCGTGCTCAAGTCAACCCAGCCGTCGACCGACGTTGAACTGCTGATCAGCCAGGCCGATGAGATCGGCTTTCCCATCTTCGCCAAGGCCGTCGCGGGCGGTGGAGGGCGCGGCATGCGTCGCGTCGCCAAGAAGAGCGAGCTGCGTGGAGCACTGGAAGAGGCCATGCGCGAGGCCAACAGCGCCTTCGGCGACGCCACGATGTTTCTCGAGGCCGCAGTGCTTCGGCCCCGGCACATCGAGGTGCAGATTCTGGCGGATGCCTCCGGCGAGACCGTGCACCTGTTCGAGCGCGACTGCTCGGTGCAGCGCCGCCACCAAAAGGTCATCGAGATCGCTCCGGCGCCCAACCTGAGCGATGAGATTCGGGTCCAGCTCTACGCCGACGCCATCAAGTTCGCCCGCTCGATCGGCTACGTCAACGCCGGCACGGTCGAGTTTCTGCTCGACACCGTCGGGGAACGCGCTGGTCAGCACGTGTTCATCGAGATGAACCCGCGCATCCAGGTCGAGCACACCGTGACCGAAGAAGTCACCGATGTCGACCTCGTGCAAGCGCAGATTCGTATTGCTTCGGGGGAGACCCTCGCCGAGATCGGCCTGACCCAGGGCGAGATCCGCCTGCGCGGCGCAGCCCTGCAGTGCCGCATCACCACCGAAGACCCCGCGGCCGGGTTCCGGCCCGACACCGGCAAGATCACCACCTACCGGTCTCCCGGTGGCGCCGGCATCCGTTTGGATGGTGGCACGATCAACCCGGGAGCGCAGATCAGCCCGCACTTCGACTCGATGCTCGCCAAGCTCACCTGCCGCGGCCGCGACTATGCCGCCGCCGTCGTGCGGTCGAAGCGTGCGCTGGCCGAGTTCCGCATTCGCGGCGTCTCGACCAACATCTCGTTCTTGCAAGCCGTGCTCGACGACCCAGACTTCGCCGCCGGCGATCTGAGCACCTCGTTCATCGACGAGCGCCCGGAATTGTTGCGCGGCCGCGAGTCCAAGGACCGCGGCACCAAGATTCTCAAATGGCTGGCCGAGGTCACCGTCAACCAGCCCAACGGCGTGCCGCCGACCACGGTGCACCCACGCGATAAGCTGCCGCAGCTCGACCTGAGCCAGCCGGCGCCCGATGGCTCGCGCCAGAAGCTGCAGCTACTCGGCCCGACAAAGTTCGCCGCCTCCTTACGCGGCCAGACCGCGCTGGCCGTTACCGACACGACGTTCCGGGATGCCCACCAGTCGCTGCTCGCGACCCGGGTGCGCACCAAGGACCTTGTCGCAGTGGCCCCTTATGTGGCCCGGCTGACGCCGCAACTGCTGTCGGTCGAGGCGTGGGGCGGCGCCACCTACGACGTCGCATTGCGTTTTCTCGGCGAAGACCCATGGGAGCGCCTCGCAGCCCTGCGTGAAGCGCTTCCGAACATCAACCTGCAGATGCTGCTGCGCGGCCGCAACACCGTCGGTTACACGCCATATCCGACCGAGGTAACCGACGCGTTCGTGCGCGAGGCGACCGACACCGGCGTGGACATCTTTCGCATCTTCGACGCCCTCAACGACGTGTCGCAGATGCGTCCGGCGATCGATGCGGTGCTGAATACCGGCACCGCGCTGGCCGAGGTGGCCGTCTGCTACACCGGTGACCTGCTCGACCCGGCCGAGAACCTTTACACCCTCGACTACTACCTACGCCTGGCCGAGCAGATCGTCGACAGCGGCGCCCACGTCATCGGGATCAAGGATATGGCCGGGCTGCTCCGTCCGAGCGCTGCCGAGAAGCTCGTCGCCGCGTTCCGCGAACGCTTCGACCTGCCCGTGCACGTGCACACCCACGACACCCCGGGCGGCCAGCTCGCGACCCTGCTCGCCGCAGCGCGGGCCGGTGCGGATGCCGTGGACGTGGCATCCGCACCGATGGCCGGCACGACCAGCCAGCCGTCGGCATCCTCTCTCGTCGCCGCCCTCGCCCACACCGAACGCGATACCGGCATTTCGCTCAAGGCCACGACCGACCTCGAGCCGTACTGGGAAGCTGTGCGCACCCTGTACAGCCCCTTCGAATCGGGGCTCAGCGCCCCGACCGGCCGGGTGTACTCCCACGAGATCCCGGGCGGGCAGCTGTCGAACCTGCGCACCCAGGCCGTCGCTCTCGGCCTGGCCAACCACTTCGAACTAATCGAAGACATGTACACCGCCGCGAACACCATCCTCGGCCGGGTGCCCAAGGTCACGCCCTCGTCGAAGGTCGTCGGGGACCTCGCTCTCTACCTCGCCGCGGTGAAGGCCGACCCGGCCGACTTCGAAGCGAACCCGGGCAACTACGACGTGCCGGACTCCGTCATCGGATTCATGGCCGGCGAACTCGGCGACCTGCCAGGCGGCTGGCCAGAGCCGTTTCGCACCAAGGTACTCGCCGGACGTAACGTGCGCGTCGGCGTCACCGAAATCACCGACGGTGAACGTACTGCCCTCGATGCCGGAAGCGCCGAGCGTCGTGCAATGCTCAACCAGTTGCTGTTCCCGGCGCCGACTCGCCAGTTCGAACAGGTCAAGGAAACCTACGGCGATCTCTCCGTCGTTGACACCCACGACTACCTTTACGGCCTGCAGCAGGGCCACGAGCACGCCGTCGAGATAGCGAAGGGTGTGCGGCTCTACGTGGGCCTTGAAGCGATCGGTGAGGCCGACGACAAAGGCATGCGCACCGTCATGACCATTCTCAACGGCCAGCTGCGCCCGGTGTTCGTACGTGACACGAGCATCACCGTGCAGACCAAGGTCGCCGAGAAAGCGGATGCGAACCAGCCCGGCCAGATCGCCGCGCCCTTCTCCGGTGTGGTCACTTTGAAAGTCGAGGAGGGTACGCACGTTGAAGCCGGCCAGAGCGTCGCGTCGATCGAAGCGATGAAAATGGAAGCCGCGATCACCTCACCGATTGCCGGAACCATCGAGCGGGTCGCTATCCCGCTCACCCAGCAGGTCGATGCCGGCGATCTGCTCGTAACGGTGCGTCCACGCTAAGATTAGGGCCGTTATCGATCAGTTGAGGATGTACCGTGCCAGACAAACGTACTGACGACCAGAGCGCGCTCGCGCGCCCCGTGTCGGCCGCCGCCAAGCGAACCAGGGACGAGCATCGCGGTACCGATGACCGCGGTGTCGACAGGCGCAGTGACGAGTCTGGCATTACCGACAACAACGGCGACGAGTACCACAGCGAACTGCCACCGCACACGATCGACAACCTCGCTGCCTCCCTGCCCGAGAGTTTCAGCGTTTCCATCGACGTGCCCGCCGCCCCACGGCGGGCCGTCGCACCGGGGGGACCGAGCACCTCTGTCGAAAACGCCCGTGTCCTGCCGACGCCGGTCACCCACACCGTCGAAATCAACACGCCGGCCCCGGCCAGAGCTGCCGGCGCAAATTCCGCCATCGAATCGCTCTCCAGACCGGATGCCGCAGCGTCGGTTCGGCGCGATCGCATCCGCTCCGAAAACAGCTCAGCCCCCGAGTCGGCGGCCATGCTCACCTCGGATCGCCTGATCACCGTGAACCGTAAGACCCGCAAGGCGCCGCAGGGCGTCTGGCCGGAATTCATCTACGCGCTCTCGCTGCACCTGGTCAATCTCGGCGACTCGGCCAAGGTACGTGCGTACAAGGAGATGAACGAGCGCATTCGTCGCAAGTTCGAGGGCGGCACCCGGTTCGTGCCGATCCTCACTCGCAAGGGTGGCGTGGGCAAGACCACCGTCACGACGCTGCTCGGCATGGCTCTGGCCGACGCTCGCGACGACCGCATCATCGCGATCGACGCCAACCCCGACCGCGGAACGCTCTCCGAACGCGTGAGCAAGCAGACCCGTTCGACCGTGCGCGATGTCGTCTCAAAGGCGGCATCGATCGGCAACTTCACCGATTTCTCCGCGCTCGTCTCGCGCGATGAAACCCGCCTCGACATTCTTGCTTCGGACACGGACCCGCTGCTCTCCGAGGCCTTTGACGAGAACGACTACAACGTCGTCGCCGACCTGGCCGCCCGCTACTACTCGATTGCCCTCACGGACTGCGGCACCGGAATTGTGCACTCGGTCATGCGCGCCACCCTGCAGCGGGCCGACTCGATCGTCATCGTCTCCGGCGGAAGCGTCGACGAAGCGCGTTTGGCCTCCGAAACCCTGACCTGGCTCGAAGCGAACGGCTACGGCGACCTCGTGCGCAACGCAATTGTCGCGCTCAACACCGCCACGCAGGGCACGAACCTGGTGCGGCTCGAAGAGATCGAGTCGCACTTTCGCTCGCGGGTGCGCGAAATCGTGCGCATTCCCTACGACCCGCAGCTCGCCGCCGGCAGCGTAGTGTCCTACAAAGACCTGAAGCCGATCACCCGGCTGGCCGCGCGCACCCTGGCCGAGCTCGTCGTCGAGGGCCTGCCCGCCGACCGCAGCGCCTAGCGCTGCCGCTCGACCGGGGCACGCTGCATCCGTTCGAACTAGTCGTGCCCTCCTGCTCAACCTGCCCCATCCGCTCACCCCGAGGAGTGTCCCCGTGCCCGAACGTCAAATCCGTCTCTTCGGGGATCCGGTGCTGAAGACCGTATCCGACCCCATCGACGGAATCGACGACCGCGTGCGCGGTCTCGTGCGCGACCTCGTCGACAGCGTGCGCC
Source organism: Cryobacterium sp. Y50 (assembly GCF_002929805.1). GTDB lineage: Bacteria > Actinomycetota > Actinomycetes > Actinomycetales > Microbacteriaceae > Cryobacterium. Next base: position 95,715 of record NZ_PJJM01000104.1, read on the forward strand.
TACCCGGCCGGGCAGGCGTCGCCGCCTCCCAGATCGGTGTCAACCTGCGCGCCTTCAGCTACAACGTCGACGGCGTCATCGGCTACATCCTCAACCCGATCATCGTCGAACTCTCCGGTGAACCCGACTTCGTCGACGAGGGCTGTCTGTCCGTTCCCGGCCTCTGGTACCCCACCAAGCGCTACCCCTTCGCGCGCGTGACCGGCATCGAACTCGACAATAACCCGGTCGAACTCTCCGGCACCGGCATCATGGCCCAGGCGCTGCAACACGAGACCGATCACCTCGACGGCTTTCTCTACATCGACCGTCTCGACAAGGAAAACCGTCGCGCCGCGATGAAAGAAATCCGCGGGTCTACCTGGTTCTAGCCCCTGACCGGAGCGTGACCATTCGGTGCTGAGCCGGCACGATCGAAGCTTTGTGCCGTCACGGAGATGAGGGAACGGGGAAGTGTTCCGCGGGTTTGCGAGTTCACGGTTTAAGCGTGGAAGGCAGTGCTTTTCTCGGACCCGACCCGCCAGAAATAGTACTGGGCCCGACCTACAATTACAGCAAGCCTGAACCCGACCCACACAGGGCCGGGTCCCACCTCAAACTACTCGCGCAGCGAGATCCCCTCAGTCACCGGCGCATTCGCGTACATCGTGTCGATCTCCTGAGCGAAGTCGCGCAGAATGATGTTGCGTTTGATGCTCATCTTCGGTGTCAGATGCCCGCTGTTCTCGGTGAGCTCGATCGGCAGCAGCGTGAACTTGCGAATCGATTCTGCCCGCGACACACCCTCATTGGCATGATCGACCGCGGCCTGAATTTCGGCGAGCACGGTTTTATTGACGGATGCCTGTTCCAGCGTCATTCCGGCATCTTCTTGATGGTTGTTCAGCCAGACCGGCAGCATGTCGGGGTCGAGGGTGATGAGCGCGCCGATGAAGGGTTTCTGGTCGCCGACAACGATCACTTGCCCGACCAGTGGGTTGGCCCGGATTGGGTCTTCGAGTGCGGCCGGAGCGACGTTCTTACCGCCGGCTGTGACGATGATCTCCTTCTTACGCCCGGTGATGGTGAGATAACCGTCGGAATCGAAGTCGCCGATGTCGCCGGTCTTCAGCCAGCCGTCGTCGAAGGTGTCTGCGGTGGCCTGTGGGTTATTCCAGTACTCCTTGAAGACGTTGACACCCTTGACCTCGATCTCGCCGTCGTCCATGACGCGCACCGACACTCCGGGCAGCGGCGGTCCGACCGTGCCGATCTTGGCCCGCGTGGCCAGACCGACATTGGCCGGGGCGGTCGTCTCGGTCAGGCCATAGCCTTCGAGAATGACGATGCCGAGGCTTTTGAAGAAGTGACCGAGGTGGGCGCCAAGCGGAGCCGAACCCGAGACGGCCCAAATGACCTTGCCGCCCATCGCGGCGCGCAGCTTGCTGTAGACCAGCTTGTCGAACAGGGCGAACTGAATTTTCATGCCAAGCGGAATCGACGTTCCGGCCTGCACGAGCTTGGAATGCTCGACGGCTACGTGAGCGGCCGTGTTGAAAATCTTGCCCTTACCGCCGGCGATGGCCTTCTGCTGGGCCGAGTTGTAGACCTTTTCGAACACCCGCGGGACTGCCAGCAGAAAGGTCGGCTGGAAGCTGCCCAGCGCGGCCAGAAGGGTCTTGGTGTCGGCCTGGTGCCCGACGCGCACCCCCGCGTGCACGCACAACACCGAGATGAAGCGGGCGAACACGTGCGCGGTCGTGATGAACAGCAGGGTCGAGGCGCCCTCGGGGTGGATCAAAAGCTCTTTGAGTGCGACCGCGGCATTGCGGCTGGTCTCGAGGAAATTCGCGTGCGTGAGTACGCAGCCCTTCGGCTTGCCGGTCGAACCGGAGGTGTAGATGAGGGTGGCCATGTCGTCTCCGACGGCGAGGTTGCGGCGGCGTTCGATCTCGGCGTCGGTGACGTTGACACCCCCGGCTACGAGCTTGTCCAAATCGCCCAAATCGATCTGCCAGACCGAACGGATGTCGCTAAGTTCCGGATGAACTTCATCGAAGCGGGCGAAATGGTCGGCGGTCTCCACAATGACGGACGTAGCGCCGGAGTCGCTGAGGTTCCACTGCACCTGGCTCGGAGAACTGGTCTCGTAAACCGGAACCAGAATCGCCCCGGCGAACCAGGTCGCGAAGTCGATCAGGGTCCACTCGTAGCGGGTCCTGCAGATCAAGCCGATTTTGTCGCCGGGCTCGATGCCGGCGGCCACGAGACCCTTGGCAAGGGCTACGACCTGGGCATGGAACTCCTTCGTGGTGACAGGAAGCCACTGGCCGTTGCGCGGCAGAGAAAACAAAATAAGGTCTGGAGTCGCAGCGAGGCGATCCATCAGGAGATCGGTGAGGTTGGCGCCAGGATCGGCGGGAACAACGGCGGGCATATCAAACTGTTTCACGGCAACTCCTTTGGTACCGGCTGAACGTGCCAACTGCTCGCGAGCCAGAAAATCTGAGGTGAGCGGGTGTTTCGTCCAGCGGCAAACTGGTTTACTACACTCTAGAGCGTGCCATGCCCGGCCACCCGGTGCCGCCACACTACTTCTCGATCGCCCGCAACGAAAGGTGCCCCGTGCACGCAATTGGTATCGATATCGGGGGCACCAAGATTGCCGGCGCCCTCGTTGACGAGGCGGGCACCATCATTCGCTCTGATCGGCAGCCGACTTCCCCGGGAAACCCGCGGGAAATCGAAGATGTCGTCGTCGCCATGATTTTGGGCCTCTCCGTGGGCGAAGATGTCGTCGCCGCGGGGGTCGCCGCCGCCGGGTTCATCGACTCCGCCCAGTCGACTGTGTACTACGCGCCGAACATCAGCTGGCGTAACGAGCCGTTCCGCGACAAGCTCGAGGCGCGCCTCGACCTGCCCATCATCATCGAGAACGACGCCAATGCCGCCGGCTGGGCTGAATTTCGCTTCGGCGCCGGACGCGCGTACACCGATATGGTCACCCTCACCATCGGTACTGGGGTGGGCGGCGCGATCGTGATCAACAACGCACTTTTTCGCGGTGGATTCGGCGCCGGCGCTGAACTCGGCCATCTGCGTGTCGTCCCCGACGGTCTGGCCTGTGGCTGCGGTGCCCACGGCTGCCTCGAGCAGTACGGTTCCGGCCGGGCACTGCTGCGCATCGCCAATGATTTTGCGGATGCCGGCGGCATTGGCCTCGGTCTGGCCGCTGTCCGCGAGCGGTGCGGTAAACTCACCGGCAAAGAGGTCGGACTGCTGATTCAGGACGGTGACGGCGGAGCCCTCGCCGCTCTGCGTCAGCTCGGCAGTGCGCTCGGGCAAGGCTGCGCGAGCCTGGGCGCTGTACTCGACCCGCAGGTCTTCGTGTTCGGCGGGGGAGTCGCCGCCGCCGGCGAACTGTTGCTCGAGCCGATCCGGGCGGCCTACCTCGCCCACCTTCCAGCCCGCGGGTATCACCCTGAAGCTGAGTTCGCCATCGCCCAGCTCGTCAACGACGCCGGTGTGGTCGGTGCGGCAGACCTCGCTCGGCTGCACGCGGTGCGCTAAGCGGGCGCTCAGCGGGCTTGGCGGGGTGGTGCGGGAGGCCGCGGCGGCGACCAGTCTGGTCCGGCCGCGCGCGGCATCCGCTTGGATAGCGTAGGCGGACTAAGCTTTCACAGCAGGATAAAGGAGTGCGAATGTTCTATTGGTTCATGAAGAACATCGTCATCGGCCCACTGCTGCTCTCGCTGTTTCGGCCCTGGATCATCGGTCTGGAGCACATTCCGAAGACCGGCCCGGTCATTCTGGCCAGCAACCACTTGTCGTTCATCGACTCGGTTTTTCTGCCGCTCGTCGTGCCGCGCCGCGTGGCATTCCTGGCCAAAAGCGATTATTTCACCGGCAAGGGGCTCAAGGGCTGGGCAACGCGGCAATTTCTGACCGCAGCCGGACAGCTGCCGATCGACCGCTCCGGCGGCAAGGCCTCCGAAGATTCACTCAATACCGGCTTGCGCGTTCTGCGGGATGGCCGAATTCTCGGCATCTACCCAGAGGGCACCCGCAGCCCGGATGCCCGCCTATATCGTGGGCGTACCGGTGTGGCACGCATGGTGCTTGAGTCTGGCGTGCCGGTCATTCCGGTTGCCATGATCGACACCGAGAAGGCCATGCCGACCGGAACTCGCATTCCCCGGGTTCGCCGAATTGGAATCGTGATCGGTAAACCGCTCGATTTTTCCCGGTTTGAGGGCATGGAAGGCGATCGGTTTGTGCTGCGCAGCGTCACCGATGAGCTCATGTACGAGCTGCGACAGCTGAGCACACAGGAGTACGTAGACGTCTACGCGTCCTCGGTCAAAGAGAAGCGGGCCAGCCTTTCGCGATAAGCTGCCAGAATTGCTGTTTGCGCCGTGCGCGTTGCAGCACCCCATCCATTTCGTAGCCGGCGCGCGTTACCGGTCCAGCAGAGAAAACAGGAACTATCCCGTGGTAGACCCCACCGAGCCCATTGTTGCCGCAGAAGCCTCTGTCATCACGGGTCTCGACCACTGGCGCACCCTATCGATCAAGCAGCAGCCGACCTGGCCGGACGCCGACAAGGTGGCCGCGGCGTCCGCCGAATTGGCGACGCAACCGCCGCTGGTGTTCGCCGGTGAGGTCGACATTTTGCGTGATCGGCTCGCGCAGGCCGCCGGCGGTCAGGGATTTTTGCTGCAGGGTGGCGACTGCGCCGAGACGTTCAGCGGTGCCACGGCCGATCAGATCCGCAATCGGGTGAAGACCGTGCTGCAGATGGCCGTCGTACTCACCTACGGTGCGTCGATGCCGGTGATCAAGATGGGGCGGATGGCCGGCCAGTTCGCCAAGCCTCGCTCGAGCGACTTCGAAACCCGCGGTGACGTGACCCTGCCCGCCTACCGCGGTGATATCGTCAACGGCTACCCGTTCACGCCCGAGTCACGCGAGGCCGACCCCGATCGGCTCGTCAAGGCGTACCACACGTCGGCGTCGACCCTCAATCTCATTCGTGCGTTCACGCAGGGTGGCTTCGCCGACCTGCGCCAGGTGCACAGCTGGAATCAGGGCTTCGCCGCCAACCCGGCCAACCAGCAGTACGAGAAGGTAGCCAAGGAGATCGACCGCGCGATCAAGTTCATGATCGCCTGTGGCGCCGACTTCGAGGCCATGCGCCGCACCGAGTTCTACACCAGCCACGAGGGCCTGCTGATGGACTACGAGCGCCCGATGACGCGCATCGACTCCCGCACCGGCACGCCGTACAACACCTCGGCCCACTTCATCTGGATCGGGGAACGCACCCGCGACCTCGACGGTGCACACGTGGACTTTTTGTCGCGGGTGCGCAACCCGATCGGCGTCAAGCTCGGCCCGACAACGTCGGCCGACGACATGCTGCGTCTGGTCGACAAGCTCGATCCGAACCGGGAGCCGGGCCGCCTCACCTTCATCACCCGCATGGGTGCCGGCAAGGTGCGGGATGCTCTGCCGCCGCTGCTCGAGGCCATCAAGGCCAGCGAAGCGACGCCGCTGTGGGTGACCGACCCGATGCACGGCAACGGTGTCACCACGCCGACCGGCTACAAGACGCGACGGTTTGACGATGTCGTCGACGAGGTCAAGGGCTTTTTCGAGGCGCACCGCGCCGTCGGAACTCACCCCGGTGGAATCCACGTCGAACTCACCGGAGACGACGTCACCGAGTGCCTCGGCGGCTCGGAGCACATCGACGAGGCCGCCCTGGCGACCCGCTACGAGTCGCTCTGTGACCCGCGCCTGAACCACATGCAGTCCCTCGAGCTGGCCTTCCTGGTGGCTGAGGAGCTGGCCGCTCGCTAGCCCCTTTTTTGCACCGAACCCGGGCCCGAAAAGCGGGCCCGTGATGGATCATGGGCTCGCTTTCCGTAAGGTGGGGCCGCGTTTGAACGTCGGGCCCGGCAAGCGGATGCCGCCAGTCGCGTTCCGGAGGCGACCCGCGTTGTCGAAAGAACCTACGTCGGCACGCGAACAGCTTCGTCGCTCACGAAATGCGGTCAGCCGAAGTTGACGGAGGCCGGTGAACCCTTCTTCCACGCTGTCCCGGGTTCGGGAACTTGAGCGCTAGCAACCACCGCACGTTCGAGGAACGTCGGAACATTCGAGGAGACTTCGAACCCGAGAGCCTCCAGTTGGGCGCGGGCGTCGGCAACTGTTTGGCCGGTGACGACATCGGGCATTATGATCGGCTCTGGGCCACGGGAGATGACAAGGACCAGCGTGGCGCCCTCGCGAATCGTGCCCTCGGGAACCTGCGCCGTGATGACGTCGCCCTCCTGCACCGTGTCGTTGTAGGTCTGCTCTCCGGAGATCGCGAGCAGGTTTTTCCCCACCAGAATGTCGGTGGCTTCGGCCACGGTCTTGCCGTCGACGTTCGGAATGGCGCCGAGTGACACGACGAGGTTCACGGTCAGGCCCTCGAAATACTCGCCACCGGCTGAGAGATCGGCACCGTCGGTTTCCTTGCTCGCGGCCATTACGGTGCCCTCGGGCACGTCGCCATTGAAGATCGGGTCGATGCTGCCGACGGCGGCGTTCAAGTCGGTGATCAGAGTGGATGCCGCCTCCTGCGTCAAGCCCGCCAGCGTGGGCAGCGTGATCGGTTGCAGTCCCTGGGAGACGATGATCGTGACCGGGCTGTCCTGGGGAACGCGGCTGCCGGCATGCGGATCTGTGCCGATGACGATCCCCTCGGCGACGGTGGCGCTGAAGGCGCCACCGAGCTCGGGTTGGAGGCCGAGTTCACTCAATTTAGCCGAAGCTGCTTCGGGAGAGGCCGACGCAAAATCGGGCAGCATCACGTCGGAGCCCGGGCCGGAGCCGAAGTACCAGCCGGTGCCGCCGAGAGTCGCAGCGATGAGAATGACGAGGGCGAACAGCCAGAATCCGCGGCGCTTGCGCTTGTCGGCCTTCTTGCCCAGTAGCTCGCCGCTGTCGGGCGGCCCCACCGGACCGGTACCAACCGGGTGAATACCGAGCAGGGTCGCGGCGGGCGGGTTGGTGGTAGCGAGTTTGGCGCCGAAAACCTGGGTTTCGGCATCCGCTATGGCGTTGGCGCCGGTACGTCGGCTCGAGGGCAGCACCATGGTCGATTGCAGGGCCAGCTCCTGGGTACCGCCACGCACCAGTGCGCTGACGTCGTGCAGTTGGTCGAGCATGACCCTGGCGTCTCGGGGACGGTCCTCTGGGTCGCGAGCGGTGGCCCAGAGCACGAGCTCATCGAGTTCGCGGGGGATGGAGTCGACCTTGCTGCTCGGTACCGGCACGGTGTCGTTGGCATGCTGATAGGCGATCTGCATCGGGGCTTCGCCCACATAGGGCTGCTCACCGGTCAGCATCTCGAACGTCATGATGCCGAGGGCGTAGATGTCGCTGCGGGCATCAGCGACACCGCGAGTGACGAGTTCGGGGGAGAGATAAGCGATGGTGCCGAGCAAGGCCTGACCGGTGGCCGTGTTGTTGTTGACGGCGCGAGCCAGACCGAAGTCGCTGATCTTGATGCGGCCGTCATCGGCCAGCAATACATTCTCGGGCTTGACGTCGCGGTGCACGATGCCGGCCTTGTGGGCGGCGGCGAGCCCGCTGAGCACGGCTTCGAGAATGTCGAGGGTCTGCTCGGGGGTGAGCCGGCCGTAATCCTTGAGCAGGTCGCGCAGGGTGATGCCGGGTAGGTATTCCATGACCAGGTAGGCCATATCGGCGTCCTGGCCCTGGTCGAAGACGTTGACGACGTTCGGGTGCGCGAGCCGGGCGGCCGACCGGGCTTCTTGAATGAAGCGGATCTTGAAGGCGCTGTCGTCGGCCAAATGACCGTGCATGATCTTGATCGCGACGCGACGCTCCAGCCTCAGATCGGTGGCCAGATAGACCGTGGCCATGCCGCCGCGCGCGATCCGCGAGCGCACCTGATACCGGCCGTCGATAAGACGGCCAATCATCGGGTCGGTCGAGGGAACGCTCACTCCTTGATTCTAGGTAATAGGGTGGCGCCCGCGGCGCGCGGCGCGCAGGGTTCGCCGGGGAGACACCCGGTCGGTGCGCTGAATTCGGTTAACCGATTTCGACGAGCCAGGCTTGCGCCGATGTTCCCCACTTTGCGTAGTAGTCGGGGTAGGCCGAAATCTGTACCGATTGGGCGGCCTGGGTGACGGTCATGGATTCCCAGCCGGCGATGTCGAGCAGACCGCGGGTGATGCCGGGGTTTGGGTTTCCGGCGCCGCCGAAGAAGGCGAGGCTGGCCCGCACCGGGTCCATGACCTGCTCGGGGGTGCCCCAGCCGGCGCTTGGGCGCTGTTGGAACAGCCCGAGGGAATCCCGGTCGCCATAGTGGACATTACGCAGCCCCGACTCCTGGGCGGCGGCGGCCAGCGCGATCACCAGACCGGCATCGTTCACACCCGCGCCGCGCCCCGTCGCCACGATGGTGCGGGCGTTCTGGCGCATTTCGTCGGTCATCGGCGTGACGACGCCCGCGGTAGCGCGGGTGATAGAGGCCGCCGGGACGACCGTCACGGGCAGCGTCAGAACCTGCCCGGGGTAGATGATGCTCGACCAGCCGAGCCCGTTGGCGTCGAGCACGGCCTGCACGCTCACACCGGCCTCATCAGCGACCGTGGTAATGGTCTCACCCGAGGCAATCGTGTGGGTGGCTGCGGAAGCCGCGACCTCCGGCGCGACGTACACGGCGGCCTCCATCGAGCCAGCAGCGGCCAATAGTACGACCTGGCCGGGGTAGATCACGCTACTGCCGCCGAGGCCATTGGCTCCGAGCAGGTCGGCGGTCTTCAGCCCATGTGCGGCCGCAATGCCGCTGATCGTGTCGCCGCTCTGCACGACATAATTCGTCGATGCCGTTGAAACGGAACCGGCCGGCGCTGCCGCCTCGGCCAGGGTCAAGATTTGGCCGGGGAAGATCAGGCTCTGGGAATCGAGACCGTTCAGCGCCAGCACGGCCGCCGTCGCCAGACCGAACCGGCCGGCGATACCACTAACGGTGTCGCCGTCAACGACGGAGTACTGCTCCGGTGCGATCTGCACGGTGGCAGCGACCGACGTGGGAACTACGGCGAGAACCGGTGTGGACTGGGCGAGCTTCGCTTTCAGCGGCTTCTTGGCGAGGGCCTGGGCTTCGACGGGAGCTGCGATGTTGAGGCTGATGGCCAGGGTGCTGACCAGCACAAGCGGCACCGTGAGCAGGGCCTGGCGGGACCGCAGGTCTGCGGCCTTCTTCACCCGCCGCTTTGTGCCGCCGGCCACAGCCGTGCTGGCACGATTGGCGCCGCTCACCTCGGTACCGCTTACCTCAGTACCGCCCAGTTCAATACCGCCTAGTTGAATACCGGCGTGTGCAGCACCAGCCTGCGAAACGGTGGCCCGCGGTGCGGCCAGCGCCGCCGCATCCGTCTTGATCTGTTCGGTCCTCGTGTGTACTGTCACCCTGGTCGACATGGTGCTCCATTTCATTGTGTACATCACGCTCGGTGTGGACATCGAGTTCACAGCACTGGCTGCTGTGCAGCAATCTCTCTCTGAGGTTTTCATAAATATGAGGAGGAGTCAATTGACACGGAGCAGCGAATTGGCACTGATCACGATAAAAAGCTGTGCAAGGTTTTGTGCCGGCCCCAAAATCATGGGAAACTACCAACGTGAGTGATCTGTCTTCAGAGCCCGAGTGGCTTACTATTCCTGCCCTTGTCAACCTCCTCGGAATGAGCCAGAGCCGCGTGCGGCACCTGATCGACGACAAGTACCTGCTGGCTATCCGGCGGGACAACGTCGTGTCGGTACCCTCCCTGTTTCTGCGTGATGGAGCTCCCGTTCCAGAACTGCGCGGCACGCTGTTTGTGCTGGCCGATGACGGCTTCACCGACATGCAGGCAATGACCTGGCTGCTCGAGGTCGACGACAGTCTCGGTGTGGCGCCGATCGAAGCCCTCCGCGCCGGCCGCAAGGCCGAGGTGCGGCGCGTCGCCCAGGCGCTGGCCTAACCGCTTTCAATCACGTCCGCCGGCGAGCAGCGCACGGCGCAGTACGACGTGCCGTTCAGCACGAGCCTGGCGATAAAAACGGATGCGCCAATCACATTGGCTGCGCCGGTCAGTACGCCCGGCGCGTCACGCGGTCGGTCAGATCGAGCAGGGTCTGCCGGGTGGCTCCGGCGATCGGTGCGGTTTCCAGCGCGGTCAGCGCTTCGGCGACCTTGGCGGTAATCAAAGCTTCGACCCGTTCGACCGCGCCACTGGCCGTGATGAGCTCCTGAAGGGCGCGAATCTGGCCCTGATCGAGCGTGGGGTCGCCGAGCTGCGCGTCTAGTATCACTCTGTCCCGGTCGTCCAGCCGCTCCCGAGCCAGCGCAATCAGCACGGTGCGCTTGCCCTCGGTCAGGTCGTCCCCGCTCGGTTTTCCGGTGACCGCGGCATCACCGAACACCCCGAGCAGGTCGTCGCGCAACTGATAGGCCATGCCGAGCGGCAGGCCGAAAGCCCGCAATGAACTGAGCTGGTCAGCCGACGCTCCGGCCAGCGCGGCCCCGATCACGAGCGGAGCCTGCACACTGTACTTGGCCGATTTGTAGACGATCACTCGCAGCGCACGGTCGAGCAGTTGCGATTCGGGGTGTGCCAGCCAGGCCCGTTCCTCGAGAATGTCGAGGTATTGCCCGGCCGTGACCTCGGTGCGCATGTGGTTGAACTCGAGCCGAGCGCGTCGGGCTGAAGGTCGGTCGGCGACCGCATCGAGTCCTTCGTCGAGAAGCTCGTCACTCCAGCCGAGCAGCAGGTCGCCGAGCAGCATCGCCGACGCCCGTCCGAACGTGACAGGACCGCCGGACCAGCCCTCATTCTCGTGCAAACTTTCGAACAACTTGTGGGCACTCGGTGCCCCGCGTCGGGTGTCCGAGTTGTCGATGATGTCGTCGTGCACGAGCGCGGCGGCATGAAAAATTTCAAGGGCGCTGGCCGCTGAGACGACCGCCTCCAACCGTGCTGGGGCAGTGGATGCCGCGCCTCGCCCACAGCCTACGTCCGCCGGTGTTTTCGCCTCTAACTGGGCCGCATGTGGGCCAGTGTCTGCCGCTAGGACGCTCTGCGCGCCCCAGTAACAGAACTGGGCTCGAAACCGTTTTCCACCGCTGAGAAACTGCCGTGAGAAGTCCATCAGAGGCGTCAGATCCGAGCCGATCAGGGTCACAATTGAATCGCGGGACATGAGAAACTCGTCGATGCGAGATTGAACCAAGTCGACCAGGCGTTTGCTTTCAGGCACCCGTATAGCCTAGCCGCCATGGCGGGGTTAGAATTGAGGAGTTCGACCTTACCCAGTTCGAATTTTGCAGTTCGAATTGTGCAGTTCAAATTTTAAACCACCCGCTCGATCCCGCAACTGGAAGGGAATGAGATGCCGCTTTCGGAACAGGAGCAGCGACTCCTTGAAGAGATGGAGCGCAGCCTCTATCACAACGATGCCGACTTTGTCGCCAGCGTCGGAGTGTCGCGACTTCGCCCAAACTATCGTTCCATCGCCGTCGGTGTGCTGCTCGCCGTCGCGGGCATTGTCGCCCTCATCGCGGGTGTTGCACTGGCGTGGCTCTGGCTCGGCATTCTCGGCTTCATTGTGATGTTCGGTGGCGTTCTCATCGCCGTCTCGCCCGGCAAGGCCATCCGTGGTCTTCCCGGGCCGTCTGCACCCGGGCGCCGACCGGAGCAGGCTAAGTCAGACCAGGGGCTGATGGATCGTCTGAACGACCGTTGGGACCGCCGTCAGGATGGCCAGTAACACGAACGCCCAGTAACACGAAGAGCCAGTAACACGAAGAGCCAGCAAGCGCAGCGTCCCTCCACAGGGCTCCCAAACTAAAGAAATTGCAGCCCCAAAGGGCCGATCACCCGATCGGCCCTTTTTTTGTGCCCAAAAATCGCCAAGAGGCATCCGTTTTGAACGAATAAGCTCTCTTTTCCTCCACCATGAGTTGCCAATGAATTCATGGCATTTTGTCGAAAAAATTCTGAAACAGGTCAAAATTCTTCGATAAGTGGTTGAAGGTGGAGTAAAGTGGAGGTAGACCTGAATCTGGCCGGAAGAAAGGGGTCCGCGTGTTCCTTGGCACGTACGCTCCCCGGCTCGACGAGAAGGGTCGAATAATTCTTCCCGCGAAATTTCGGGAGGAACTTTCTACCGGCGTGGTGATGACGCGGGGGCAGGAACACTGCATCTACGTGTTCAGCACCCGCGAATTCGAAACGCTCCACGACAAGATCCGCCAGGCGCCGGTCACGAGCAAACAAGCTCGTGACTACCTCCGGGTATTCCTGTCCGGAGCGAGTTCTGAAACGCCGGACAAACAAAACCGCGTCACCATCCCCGGCAATCTCCGCAGCTATGCGGGGCTTGACCGGGAACTGACCGTCATCGGTGCTGGCAGCCGAGTCGAGATTTGGGACAGCGAAGCGTGGGCCACGTACCTCGCCGAGCAGGAAACCTCGTACGCCAACACGACGGAGGAGGTGATTCCGGGACTCTTCTAGCCCTTGGCGCCTGACTCCTCGCCGTTTTAGCCCTGACACACTTCCCCGGTGCCAGGACGAAATGGAGGGGAATCTGGCCTCACGGACTTTCCCGGCATTATGGCCAGCAACGAAATTCACACCCCGGTACTGCTCGAACGCTGTGTCGAGCTACTCGCCCCCGCGCTTGAACAACCCGGAGCAGTGCTCGTTGACGCGACGCTGGGAATGGGCGGTCACGCCGAAGCGATCCTGTCCCGCTTTCCGGGGCTCACGCTCGTCGGCCTAGACCGCGACACCGAGGCCCTCGCCATCGCCGAGGAACGCCTCAAGGGATTCGGCGATCGGGTACACCTCGTGCACACCGTCTATGACGGCATCGGCGAAGCCCTCGACGGCCTCGGCATCACCGAGGTCGCCGGCGTCTTGTTCGACCTTGGTGTGTCCAGCCTGCAGATCGACCGGGTCGAACGCGGCTTTTCCTACTCAAAGGATGCCCCGCTCGACATGCGCATGGATGGCACCGCCGGCCTGACCGCTGAGAGCATCCTCGCCGATTACAGCGAACGCGATCTCAAGCGTATCTTTCAGGACTACGGCGAAGAGAAACTGTCCGCTCGCTACGCCAAGGCCATCGTCGAAGCTCGCCAAACGACTCCCTTCGTGCGGTCGGCACAGCTCGTCGACGTGATCACGAAGGCGACTCCGGTCGCCGTTCAGCGGCAGGGCCACCCGGCCAAACGGGTCTTCCAGGCGCTCCGCATCGAGGTCAACCAGGAGCTCGCCGTGCTCGAGCGGGCCATTCCCGCCGCGCTTGAGCGCGTGCAGGTCGGTGGGCGCATCGTCGTCATGGCGTACCAGTCGCTCGAAGACCGTATCGTCAAACAGGCCCTCGCCGCGGCATCCGGTTCAACTGCCCCCGCCGGCCTGCCGGTGGAACTCCCCGAACACAAACCGCTCTTCACCCTGCTGCTGCGCGGAGCCGAACTGGCATCCGACGAGGAGAAGGCCATCAACCCCCGCGCGACGCCGGTTCGGCTGCGCGCTGCTGAACGACTGAGAAGGGCCGCCGCATGAGCGACAACCTGGCACGCGTATCGTTTGCGGTCGAACGCGAAGAGTTCGAGGCACCGGGGCGTCGCCCCTTTCGTATCGTCTCGTCGAGCCCGAGCCGCCGTACCCGCCCGCGCATCTTCTATGCCCTCACCGCTGTGGCCGGAATGGCCGCAATCATCGTCGCCCAGCTTCTCCTGAGCGTGGGCATCTCCCAGGGCGCCTACGAGATCTCCAGTCTGCAGTCGAGCCAGTCCGAACTCGGCCGCACGGCGGCGGGCGTGAGCGAAGACCTCGCGCGGGTCTCGTCGCCGCAAAGCCTCGCCGCCAACGCAGAGGGACTAGGCATGGTCAGCAACTCCAACCCCGTTTACCTGCGCCTGTCCGACGGCGCTGTTTTGGGCGCTCCGGCATCGGCGTCGGGTTCGCAGGCCGGGGCGGCCAGCCTCGTTCCGAACGCCCTGCTGACCGGCAGCACACTGCTGTCGCAACTGCCCGACCACGCGGCGGCGGGCACCGTCGCGATCACGAGTGCTCCGGTAGTTCCTGCAGGACTCGCGGCGCCCACTACCCGATAGTTTCTCCGTGTCGACCATGATGGGCAGATGAGCGTGCGCAGCAGCAGTGCCCGAACCAACCCGACCAACACCCGGTCCAGTCGTCGACGCACCTTTTTCACCATCGTCGTGCTGTTCGTCATCATCGCTGTCTTCGTGGTGCGACTGGTCGACATTCAGGTGGTGCAGGCCGATTCGCTCACCAAGGACTCCGTGGGAAACCGTTCGGTCGGCCAGGTGATCTACGGCTCGCGCGGCGAGATTGTCGACGGGAACGGTGTGGTGCTTGCCGGAACGGTCATGCGCTACAACATCACCATGTCGCCGGTCAACGCCACCCCTTTCAAGCGCACGGTCGACGGAAAAAAAGTCGAATTGTCGGTGGCCGATGCGGCCGCCGAAATCGGTGCTGCCACCGGTCAAACCGGTGACGCCATTCTGCTGACCATTTCCACCGCCCTCGAGGCCAACTCCAAGGCCAATTTCGCCTACATCGCCCAGAAGGTCGACGTCGACGTGCTGCGCGCCGTGCAAGAGCTGCACATTCCGTGGACGTACTCCGAGAACAGCCCGAGCCGGGTGTACCCGAACGGAGCAGTCGCCGGCAATCTACTCGGATTTCTGTCGGGGGAGGGTGTGCCACAGGCCGGACTCGAATCCGGGCAGGATGCCTGCCTGGCCTCGACCGATGGCTCGGAAACCTACGAGAAGGGCGCCGACGGCGTGCGCATCCCTGGCAGCAGCGTCACGGGCACCGAGGCCGTTGATGGTGGCGACGTCGTCACCACCATCGATTCCGATCTGCAGTGGTTCGTGCAGCAGACCCTCGCCGCTCGGGCACAGGAGACCGGGGCCGCCTGGGCCAACGCGGTCGTGCAGGACGCCAAGACCGGTAAGCTGCTCGCCGTCGCCGACTACCCCTCGGTCGACCCGAACAATGTCGGCGGTACCGAAAACCCCGACGATCGCGGTTCCAGGGCATTCACCCAGTCCTTCGAACCGGGGTCGACCTTCAAAGCGCTCACCGCGGCATCCGTTCTCGATGCCGGCGTTGCCACACTCGACACCGGCGTCGTCGCGCCATACCGCTACCTGCCGTCCAACGGTGCCAACATCAATGACAGCCACTCGCACCCGGACCAGAACATGACCCTCACCGGCGTGCTGATCGACTCGAGCAACACCGGCATGTCCAAGTTCGGCGAGATGCTCACCGATCAGCAGCGCTACGACTATATGAAGGCCTTCGGATTGGGCACCGCTACCGAGACCGGATTCCCGCGCGAAGACGGCGGCATTCTGCACCCCGCCGACGAATGGGACAACCAGACCAGCTACGCGACCATGTTCGGCCAAGGCCTGACCACGACTGCCCTGCAGATCGCCAGCATCTACCAGACCATCGCTAACGACGGCGTGCGTATGCCGGTGCAGCTGGTGGAGGGCTGCCGTCAGGCCGACGGCACACTGACCGACGTGCCCGATACTACGGGTACCCGGGTGCTCTCCGAAAGCGCGGCGAACGACACGAGTGACGTGCTCGAGATGGTGTACCAGAAGAGCTGGGTGAACGCTAAGTGGAACATTCCGGGCTATCGCGTCGCAGCCAAGACCGGCACCGCCCAGATGCCCGACGGGCACGGTGGATATTCCAACGGATACCTCGTTTCGGTTTCCGGGTTCGCTCCGGCCGACGATCCGCAGTATGTCGTCTCGGTCAGCATCGCTGATCCTGTTAAACTGAACACATCTGCCGCACCGGCTCCGGTCTTCCAGGAGATCATGAGCCAAGTTTTAAAAAAGTACCGGGCGGTTCCCTCCGGCGCGAGTGCGCCCGACCTCCCGTCCACCTGGTAAGAAAGCGAGCCCAGCGTGTCTGAATTGGCGCCGTCGGCTCTCCGTCCCGAGCATCCCGTTCCGCGGTCGCTGTCGGGATTGGTTGCCGAATTTGATCTAGAACTACGTGGAGACATCGACGGTCTCGAAGTCACCGGGGTGAGCCTGAGCTCCCGCACTGTGCAGCCCGGCGACCTCTACGTCGGTGTTCCCGGCGCACACCTGCACGGAGCCACCTTCGCAGCAGCCGCAGCAGAGTCCGGCGCCGTGGCCATCCTGACCGACCAGGCGGGGGCGCTCCTGGCCGCTGACAGCGGGCTGCCCGTGCTCATCACCCCTGATGCCCGCGCCGCACTCGGTGCTGTCTCCGGGTGGATCTACCGCACCGCCGACAACCCAGCGACCCTGTTCGCGGTGACCGGAACGAACGGCAAGACCAGCGTGGTCTACCTGCTCTTCGGTATCCTGAGCCAGCTGGGCATCGTCTCCGGGCTGACCTCAACGGCTGAGCGCCGCATCGGCGATCTCGCCGTGACCAGTGCGCTGACCACCCCGGAGGCGAGCGAACTGCACGCCCTGCTCGCCCGCATGAATGAGGCCGAGGTGCGCGCGGTCGGCATTGAAGTGTCGGCCCAGGCGCTCAGCCGCTATCGGGTCGACGGGCTGGTCTTCGACGTCGCTGCGTTCACGAACCTCAGCCACGACCACCTCGACGATTACGCGGCGATGGACGACTACTTTCAGGCCAAGCTCGAGCTGTTCCAGCCCGATCGCTCGCACCGCGG
Organism: Cryobacterium sp. Y50; assembly: GCF_002929805.1. Lineage (GTDB taxonomy): Bacteria > Actinomycetota > Actinomycetes > Actinomycetales > Microbacteriaceae > Cryobacterium. Next base: position 112,488 of record NZ_PJJM01000104.1, read on the forward strand.
CGTTGTCACCGTCGACACCGACTGGGGCCGGCGCATCGCCGACGAATGCCGCATACCGGTCACGACCATCACCAACCACACGGATATTGACGCCGACTGGCACATGACCGTGGTCGGTGAAACCGCCAACCACACCGATTTTGTGCTCGACGGTCCGGACGACCGGCGCCTGCGCACCCGGGTACCCTTGCTCGGCTGGTACATGGCGGCGAATGCAGCCCTCGCTATCGTGATGCTGGTCGAATCCGGCTTCGACCTCGAGGCCATCCAACACACCCTCGACCGTGACGGCGGCATCGTCGCCTATATTCCCGGCCGGGCCGAGTGCATCTCCGGCGACCGGGGCCCGCTCGTCTACATCGACTACGGGCACAGTCCAGACGCCTTCCTCAATAGCCTCGCGGCCCTGCGCAAATTCACCCCCGGCAAGCTGATCATGCTGTTCGGCGCTGACGGCGACCGTGACACCACGAAACGCGCCGATATGGGCGCGATCGCGGCCCGCGGCAGCGATATCGTGGTCGTGACCGACTTTCACCCGCGCTACGAAGACGCCGCGAGCATCCGTGCTGTCTTACTCGAAGCAGCGCGCGCGGCCGTTCCCGACGGCGAGTTCTACGAGGTGGCCAACCCTCGTGCGGCATTCCGCACGGCGTTGTCACTGGCACACGAAGGAGACACCATTTTGTATGCCGGCCCAGGCCATGAGGACTACCACGAGGTACAGGGCAGGAAACTGCCCTACTCGGCCCGCGAGGATGCCCGAGAAGCGCTGCGCTCGGCTGGGTGGCTATAAATGATCGCCCTCTCCCTGGCCGAGATCAGCGAGGCCGTTGACGGTACGCTGCACCTGGCCGGTCCGGCCGCCGACGCTGACCAGGTCAGCGGATCGGTTCAGACCGACTCCCGCCTGATCGAACGAGGCTCGATTTTCGTCGCCAAGCCCGGCGCAGTGACCGACGGTCACCTGTTCGCGCCACTCGCCGCCGAGCGCGGCGCCGCCGTGCTGATCGTCGAGCGACTGCTCGATCTGCCGGTCACCCAGATCGTCGTCGCCGACGCCGTGGCCGCGCTCGGCGCCCTTGCCGCGGTCGTGGTCGCCCGGGTGCGCGCCGCCGGAACGCTCAAGGTTGTAGCAGTCACCGGCTCCAACGGCAAGACCACCACCAAGAACCTGCTGCGCAGCATGCTCGAACGGGTCGGCCCGACCGTCGCCCCGCGCGGATCCTTCAATAACCAGGTCGGCGCGCCGATGACCATGCTTGAGGTCACCGCCGAGACGCGTTTTCTCGTGATCGAGATGGGCGCCAGCAGCGAGGGCGCCATCGCACACCTGGTGCGCCTGGCCCGGCCCGACGTAGGAATTGTGCTCAGTGTCGGCCTCGCTCACGCCGGCGAGTTCGGTGACCTCGATGCCACAGTGCGTGCCAAATCCGAGATGGTCACCGACCTGCTTGCAACGGATGTCGCGGTGCTCAATGCAGACGATCCGCGCGTCGCGCAGATGGCCGCGCTCACCCCGGCCCGCATCGTGTACTTCGGCGAATATGGTCAGGTCGACGTGCGCGCGAGTGACCTGCACTCCGGCCGCACCGGAACGACCTTTACGCTGTACCTCGCCAACGGGCAAAGCGCCCAGGTCGTGTTTCGGGTGCTCGGTGAGCACCACGTTATGAATGCCCTCGCCGCCGCCGCCGCCGCTGAGGTGCTCGGAGTCACGCTGGTCGACATCGTCGCCGCGCTCGAGGCCACGACCAGGGCTGAACGCTGGCGCATGGAGGTACTCGGCGGCAAGGACGACGTCACCGTCATCAACGACGCCTACAACGCGAGCCCCGACTCAATGAGTGCCGCGCTCAAGACCCTCGCCCAGATTGGCACCCCCGGAAAGCGCACCATCGCCGTGCTTGGCGAAATGGCCGAACTGGGGGAACTAGCCGGTGAGGAGCACGATCGCATCGGTCTGCTCGCCGTGCGTCTCAATATTTCGCAGTTGATCGTGGTCGGGCTCGCCGCCCGCCGCATGCACATCAGCACAATCAACGAGGGGTCCTGGGACGGTGAGTCGGCGTATGTCGACACGCCGGAGGAGGCCTTCGACCTGGTGCGTAGCTCAGTGAATCCGGGCGATACCGTGCTCGTCAAGTCATCCAACTCTGCGGGTCTGCGGTTCCTCGGCGATCGGCTGGGAGACTTGTTCTCGTGAGAGTCTTGCTATTGTCCGGCGCGTTTTCGCTCGCCTTCACCCTGTTTCTGACGCCGCTGTTCATTCGGCTGTTCAAGAAGTTCGGCTGGGGCCAGTTCATTCGCGACGATGGGCCAAAGAGCCATCATGCCAAGCGCGGCACCGCCACCATGGGTGGCATCATCATTATTCTTGGCGTGCTGATCAGCTATTTCACCGCCATGCTGATCGAGCAACGACCGTTTACCCCTTCGCCCCTGCTCGTGCTGTTCATGATGGTCGGCCTCGGACTGGTCGGGTTTCTCGACGACTTTTTAAAGACCCGCCATCAGCGCAGCCTCGGCCTCGGCGGTTGGTCCAAGGTGCTGGGGCAGGTCATCGTCGCCGGCGCGTTCGGAGTGCTGTCGCTGCAATTCGTCGACCGTAATGGTCAGACTCCCGCCTCGACCAGTGTGTCGTTCATTCGGGACCTGCCACTGGACTTCATGAAGCTCGGCACCTTCCTCGGCATCGCCGTGTTCCTGCTCTGGATCTGCCTAATCGTGGCCGCGACCTCAAACGGGGTGAACGTCGCTGACGGCCTCGATGGACTCGCCACCGGGGCATCCATTTTCGCCATTGGATCCTTCGTCGTGATCGGGTTCTGGCAGTCCAACCAGAGCTGCTTTGGGGGATCGGATGCCGCCGACCAGTACAAGTGCTACCTCGGACCCGACTCGTTCGACCTTGCCATCGTCGCGGCGACCATCGTCGGCGGCCTGATCGGATTTCTCTGGTGGAATACCTCCCCGGCCAAGATCTTTCTCGGCGACACCGGTTCGCTGGCCCTCGGTGGGGCGCTGGCTGCCCTCGCCATTCTCAGCCGCACCGAGCTGCTGCTCGTGCTCATCGGTGGGCTGTTCGTGATGGAAGCCGGGTCGGTCATCGTGCAACGCGCCTACTTCAAGATCACCCACGGTAAACGCATCTTTTTGATGAGCCCGGTCCATCACCATTTTGAACTCAAGGGCTGGGCCGAAGTCACCGTCGTTGTGCGGTTCTGGATCATCGGCGGCCTGCTCGTCGCCGCCGGTGTCGGCTCGTTCTACCTCGAATGGCTGTCTCAATAGTGAACCCTGAAACCCCCGCTTCCGGCGACCGCCTGAACGGGCTCGTCAGCTGGCACGCCGACTGGCGGGCCTTGCGGGTCACCGTGCTCGGTCTTGGGGTGACCGGTTTTTCCGCCGCGGACACCCTCGCCGAACTCGATGCCGACGTGCTCGTGCTCGCGTCGCCGGGTATCGACGAGCGCTTCGACCTGTTGACCGTGCTCGGGGTGCCGTTCGTGCAGGCTGACCTGCGTGAGGTGCCGGCTGAGCTAGTAGCGCAGCATCCGGAATTGATCATCGTCTCTCCCGGCTTTCACCCCGACCACCCCGTACTACTCTGGGCGGCCGAGCACAATGTGCCGGTCTGGGGCGACATCGAATTGGCCTGGCGGCTGCGCGACAAGGTCGGGACCCCGGCCGAGTGGATGCTCGTCACCGGCACTAATGGCAAAACCACCACGGTGCAGCTGACGGCGACCATGCTCGCCGCGCATGGCAGTCGAGTGGCCCCCTGTGGCAATATCGGCGTGCCCGTACTCGACGCCATTCGCGACCCACAGGGCTGGGACGTGCTAGTTGTCGAACTATCGAGCTACCAGCTGCACCACCTGCCGCCCAGCGGACCCGGTGCACTACGTCCCTGGGCCAGCCTCTGCCTCAACGTCGCCGACGACCACCTCGACTGGCACGGCTCCGCTGCGGCCTACCGCGCAGCCAAGGCCAAGGTCTACCTCAATACCGCCGTCGCGTGCGTGTACAACACAGCGGATGCCGCGACCCTCGCGATGGTGCAGGATGCCGAGGTGCAGGAGGGCGCCCGCGCCATCGGTATCGGCCTCGGCGTGCCCGGACCGAGCGACCTCGGCATCGTCGACGGCATCGTCTGCGACCGGGCCTTTCTCGACGACCGCTTCGAGCGGGCCCTCGAACTGACCACCGTTCCGCACCTGGTCGCAGCTGGGCTCGGCGCCCCACACGTGATTACCGACGTGCTCGCCGCGAGTGCGCTCGCGCGCTCCTTCGGGGTTGAGCCGGCGACCATCCACCGCGCGCTCGAAACCTTTCACCTCGACGCACACCGCATCGAAACGGTCGCGATCGGCGACGGCGTGGAGTGGATCGACGACTCCAAGGCCACCAACCCGCACGCCGCGGATGCCTCGCTGGCCGCCTACGAGTCGGTGGTCTGGCTGGTTGGGGGGCTGCTCAAGGGTGTCGACATCTCCGAGCTCGTGCTGAAGCACGTCGGCCGACTACGCGGCGCCGTCATCATCGGCGTTGATCGAGCCGCAGTACGCGAGGCATTCGCGCGACACGCCCCCGACCTGACCGTGTTTGAGATCGACGCCAGCGACACTGAACAGGTGATGACGGCTGCAGTGCGGCTGGCTGCCTCGATCGCACAGGCCGGCGACACCGTTCTGCTCGCACCGGCCGCGGCATCGATGGATCAGTTCGAGAGCTATGCCGAACGCGGCCGGCTCTTCAATCAGGCAGTACACGATTTCTTGGGCAGGTGACGCGGTTGGTACAGGTGCCCCGTAAGCCCGCATCCGAGCTGGCAGCGCAGAACCCGGGCAGCACGGAGAATGCGCGCGCCTTTCGCCCCACACCCGGCGCGCGCAAGACCGAGCGCAGGTCGGGGATTCCCGAGCAGCCGGCGACGGAAGGGCCGGGCGGACCATCCGTTCGAATCAACCTCGGTCGGGTGTTCAAGGCCGAGGGCGGCAACTACTTTCTGCTGCTCGGCACCACCCTGTTCCTGGTGGTTTTCGGCCTCGTCATGGTGCTCTCGTCGTCGTCGGTCGATTCCTTTCTGGCCGATATGGGCTTCTTCGGCGGAATTTTGCGTCAGGGTATGTTTGCGCTGATCGGCATTCCACTCATGCTCGTCGTGAGCAGGCTGCCGCTCGCCTTCTGGCGTCGCATGGCCTGGCCGGCGATGCTGATCACCTGCTTCTTTCAGTTTCTGGTCGTCGCCACCGGCCTCGGCGTCGGCACCGGCGGCAACACCAACTGGCTCAACATTTTTGGTATTCAGTTTCAGCCCTCCGAGGGCATCAAGGTGGCCCTGGTTATCTGGCTCGGTGTGATCCTTTCGAAAAAACAGCACCAGTTGCACGACTGGAAGCACGTGTTCATTCCGGTCTTCGGGGTTGGCGGTGGCGCCGCGCTTCTCGTCATGCTCGGCGGTGACCTCGGAACAACGATGATCATGGCCGGCATTCTGTTCGGCGCACTGTTCTTCGCCGGCGTTAAACTGCGCCTGCTCATTGTGCCGCTGCTGGTCGGCGTCGGCGCAGCGGTCGTGCTGGCCATTGTGAGCCCCAATCGGCTGACTCGCATCACGAGTTTTCTGCACGAGGGCTGTACGGAACTGGTCGGGGAGATCTCGTCGAGTTGCTGGCAGCCGCTGCACGGCACCTGGGCCCTCGCCAACGGAGGAATCTTCGGCGTCGGCCTCGGCAACTCCGCGGCAAAATGGTCGTGGCTGCCGGCCGCCGACAACGACTACATCTTCGCCATAATCGGCGAAGAACTCGGCCTGATCGGCTGCATAGTCGTGCTCGGCATGTTCATTTTGCTGGCCTTCGCCTTTTTGCGCATCATGCGCGCAGCCACGACCGTGCAGGCCAAGGTCTCCACCGCCGCCGCCATGGTCTGGATCATCGGACAGGCCTTCGTCAACATCGGCGTCGTGCTCGGTGTGTTCCCCGTTCTGGGCGTGCCGCTGCCGCTGATCTCGGCCGGAGGCACCGCCCTGCTCACCACCCTCGTCGCGATCGGCATCGTGCTCTCTTTCGCCCGCGGCGACCGATCGAGCGACGCGGAGGGCGCCTTCAGTCCGAATGATCTGCACGACACCAATCTTGTTGAGGCTGACCGAGCATGACCACGTACCTTCTGGCGGGCGGCGGCACCGCTGGCCACGTCAACCCCCTGCTCGCCGTCGCCGACCGAATTCGCGCGAGTGAAGCGGATGCCACGGTGCTGGTTCTCGGCACCGCTGAAGGTCTCGAGGCACGTCTGGTGCCGGCCCGCGGCTACGAACTCATCGTCGTTCCCCGGGTGCCGTTTCCGCGTCGGCCGAACTGGACGGTCCTCGCCTTTCTGCCGCGCTTTAGCGCGGCCGTGCGCGGCGTGGCCGCGGTCATTCGCTCTCGAAAGGTCGACGTGGTCGTTGGCTTCGGCGGGTATGTTTCGACGCCGGCCTATCTCGCGGCCCGGCGCGCGGGTGTGCCGATCGTCATTCACGAGGCCAACGCCAGACCAGGCCTGGCCAACAAACTCGGCGCCCGCCTGACCCGGCATGTCGGGGTGGCTTTCGCCGGCACCCCGCTTCGGCACGCCCGCTTCGTCGGGATGCCGCTCCGGCCCGAAATCGAAGAGCTCGACCGTTTGGCCGTCCGCGCCGAGGCCCTCGCGTTCTTCTCGCTCGAGCCCGAGCGTCCTGTGCTGCTGGTCACCGGGGGATCGCTCGGCGCGCGCCGGCTCAACGAGACCATGGTCGAGTCAGCCTCCGCCCTCGTGGCCGCCGGCTGGCAGGTGCTACACATCACCGGGTCCAAGGCTGAGATCGTCGACCCCGGCGTGCCGCAGTATCACCTGGTTGCCTATTGCGATCGGATGGACCTGGCCCTCGCCGTAGCCGATTTCGCCGTGACCCGGGCGGGTGCAGCGACGGTCAGCGAACTGTGTGCGCTCGGCATTCCGGCCGTGTACGTGCCGTATCCGGTCGGCAACGGCGAGCAGCGCTTCAATGCCGCGCCGGTGCTGGCCGCCGGCGGCGGCGTGCTGATCAATGACAAGGACTTCGTGCCGGCCTGGGTTCTTGGCGAGTTGGTGACCCTGTTGGGTGACCGGGCGCGGCTGCATTTGATGGGGCGTGGGGCGGCATCCGTCGGCGTGTTGGACGGCACGGCACGCATGCTCGACCTCGTGCACGGGGCACTCACGACTTGAACGTCGGTCGGCACGCGTAACCTAGTGCCCGCACGAATTGTTTTATTTGCTTCGATCGAGAAGAGCACACCACCGTGATCCAACCAGACCTCACCCTGATCATTCCCGAGAACCTCGGCGTGGTGCACTTCGTGGGCATTGGAGGCTCCGGAATGAGCGGAATCGCACGCCTATTCCTGAATCAGGGCTACACGGTTACCGGCTCCGACGCCAAGGATTCGCCCAACGTGCAGGCGCTGCGTCAACTCGGTGCCAGCGTATTCATCGGGCACGATGCGGCGAATGTCGGCGCGGCCGACACCCTCGTCGTCACCGGCGCGCTCTGGCAGGACAACCCGGAGTACGTACTCGCCAATGAGCGCGGCCTTCCGGTGCTGCACCGCGCGCAGGCACTGGCCTGGCTCATTCGTGAGCGCCGCCTCGTTGCCGTCGCGGGCGCCCACGGCAAGACTACGTCCACCGGAATGATCGTCACCGGGCTGCTCGGCCTCGGCCAGGACCCGAGCTTCGTCAACGGTGGCGTGATCGAATCGCTCGGGGTGAGTTCTGCAAGCGGAACCGACGACCTGTTCGTGGTCGAAGCCGACGAATCGGACGGCTCGTTCTTGCTGTACCACACAGCGGTGGCGCTGGTCACAAACGTCGACCCCGACCACCTCGACCATTACGGCTCGCTTGAAGCGTTCGAGGCCGCGTTCGTCCAGTTCAGCAGCAAGGCCGGCGAGCTCGTCGTCATCTCTTCCGACGATGTCGGCGCCGTGCGGGTCACCGCAACGGTCACCGCCGGCCTGACCGAAGCGGATGCCGCCGCGCGCGTGATCACGTTCGGCGAGCACCCCGATTCCACCGTTCGCGTGCACTCCATCACCACGACCGGTCCGGTGAGCTTCAGCGTCGCCTGGCAGGGCCAGGATTACAGCACCACCCTGCGCATTCCCGGCAAGCACAACGCCATCAACGCGGCCGGCGCCTTCGCCGTGCTGGTGGGGCTCGGCTTCGATCCCGCGGCAAGCCTCGACGCGATCGCCGGCTTTGGCGGTACCCAACGCCGGTTCGAACTGCACGGCACCGTCGGCGGCGTTAGCGTCTACGACGATTACGCCCACCACCCGACCGAGGTCGCCGCGGCCCTCGCGGCCGCCCGCACCGTCGTGGGGGAGGGCCGCATCATCGCGGTGCACCAACCGCACCTGTACAGTCGCACCCGCCTGTTCGCTCAGGAATTCGCCGAGACGCTCGAGAACTTTGCCGACCAGACGATTGTGCTCGCGGTGTACGGCGCCCGCGAAGACCCGGAGCCCGGAGTGACCGGCGCGATCGTGTCGGAGCGGTTCCGCGACCCGTCGCGCGTCGCCTATGTGCCGGACTGGCAGGATGCCGCCGATTACCTCGCCAGTATCGCCCGCGAGGGCGACTTCGTGGTCACTCTCGGCTGTGGCGACGTCAACCGTATTGTTCCCCAGCTGCTCGCCGCGCTCGAACAGGCACGCGCATGAGGTGGCGGTGAGGCGGCCGGCCGGCTTCGATCGCCCAGCCAGGGCGACTTCGACCCCGGCGGGGAAGCCATCTCGGGCTCAGCCGAATGCTCAGCCGAATGCTCAGCCGACTCCAGCACCGAAACCGTCGAGCTCTAAGCCGCCTGCCCAGGCAGCTTCGGCGCCGAAACCCTCGCGCACCCGGCCGGCTGTGGGGTCGAACCAAAAACCTGACGGCCCGACTGGCGCCGCCGCGAGTTCGGTGACGACACCGAAGATGTTCCTCCGGCGTGGCATCGGCGGGAAGAGTGGGTCGAATGGGCCCTCGATATCGTCCGCGAGGCCTTTCGATGGTTCCGACACGACGACGGAGCCGATTGTTATCCCCGGGGCCGGGGCATCCGATTCACCGACTCCGGTAGGCGGGGGCGAGCGCGCCGCCCCGGCAGGCCCGGCCGCTCTAACGACCCGTCGGTTAACGACGGTCGCGGCAACCTGGGCGACGTTCGTAACCCCTCGGATGTCGACAACGGCCGCGCCAGCAGGGCTGGCACGCGGCGGACACGCTGGGGCGCGCGCAGCACGGTCGGTCCTGCGAGCAGCTCAACGCGCCCGCAAACGCTTCGAACGTGCGGAGGTGCGTCGGTTCACCGGGCGTACTCGGCGCCGTCGTATTGCTTGGATCGTCGGGGGCGGCAGCGTTGCGCTCGCGTTCGGCCTGATCATCGGCGCCGCTTACTCGCCGCTCATGGCGCTGCGCACGATTGAGGTCGTCGGCACCAGCCGCATTCCTGCAGGCGCCGTCGCCACTGCGCTTGTCGGCCAGCTCGGCACCCCGTTGCCGCTCCTCGACGCCGACGAGGTCAAGACCGAACTCTCCCAGTTCAAGCTCATCCAGAGTTACGTCACCGAGAGTCGCCCGCCCAACACGCTCGTGGTGCGGGTCATTGAACGGGTTCCGGTGGGCGTCCTCACCGGGGCGACCGGCTTCGACCTCGTAGATGCTGCTGGCGTCGTTGTGGAAACGACACCGGAACGTGCCGTCGGCTACCCGCTCATCGAGGTACCCGATGGCGTCGACAGCGCCGGATTCACCGCCGCGGCCGCAGTACTCGCCGTGTTGCCCGAAAGTATCCGCACGCAATTGGATTCCGTCACCGCCGTGACCACGGATGACGTCACGCTCAGCCTGCTCGGCGGCGAACGGGTGGTCTGGGGCAACCCGGAGAAGTCGGAGTACAAGGCCGTCGTGCTCGCCGCTCTGCTTATCGGGCACCCGGCTGGCACGGTCAATGAGTACGACGTTTCCTCGCCCGACAGCGCCGTGCTGCGCTAGTTTCCGGCGTCGACAACCTCTCACCTCGCGCCAGCGGATGCTGCGCGCGCGTGGCCTGCCGGGTGCGCGAGTAGCTTTTTGGCGCGCGGGCGCGATTCAGGAGCGCGAGCATCGGGTTATGAGCCCCGAGCAAGGTCACGGTAGCGGATTTTGTGTGTACTTCGCGACACGCGGGCGTGCCTCCCCATTCGCGCGCGTCGCCCGCATACTTTCGTAATCAGGAATTGCATACTCAGCATAACTTTAAACTTCGACTAGAGGTTTAGGGTTCCACCCGGAGGCCGGACGTGTCAAACAATCAAAATTATCTAGCCGTCATCAAGGTTGTCGGCATCGGCGGTGGTGGTGTCAACGCCGTTAACCGCATGATCGAACTGGGCCTCCGCGGTGTCGAGTTCATCGCCATCAATACGGATGCCCAGGCTTTGCTTATGAGCGACGCCGACGTCAAGCTTGACGTCGGTCGTGACCTCACCCGCGGCCTCGGTGCTGGCGCTGACCCCGAGGTGGGCCGTCGCGCCGCCGAGGATCACGCCGAGGAGATCGAAGAAGCCCTGGCCGGGGCAGACATGGTGTTCGTCACCGCCGGCGAGGGTGGTGGCACCGGAACCGGTGGCGCTCCCGTCGTCGCCCGCATCGCCAAGTCGATCGGTGCCCTCACCATCGGTGTCGTCACCAAGCCGTTCGGCTTCGAGGGCAAGCGCCGCCAGGCTCAGGCCGAGACCGGCGTGGCTTCGCTCAAAAACGAGGTCGACACCCTCATCGTCGTGCCCAACGACCGTTTGCTGGAGATCAGCGACCGCGGCATCAGCATGCTCGAGGCTTTCGCGACCGCCGACCAGGTGCTCCTGGCCGGCGTACAGGGCATCACCGACCTGATCACCACCCCCGGCCTGATCAACCTCGACTTCGCCGACGTCAAATCGGTCATGCAGGGCGCCGGTTCGGCCCTCATGGGTATCGGCTCTGCTCGAGGCGCCGACCGCGCCATCAAGGCGGCCGAACTGGCCGTGGCCTCGCCGTTGCTCGAGGCCTCCATCGATGGCGCCCACGGCGTGCTCCTGTCGATCCAGGGTGGCTCCAACCTCGGAATCTTCGAGATCAATGACGCGGCCCGCCTCGTGCAGGAGGCAGTGCACCCCGAAGCGAACATTATCTTCGGTGCCGTCATCGACGACACCCTCGGCGACGAGGTACGGGTCACCGTCATCGCCGCCGGCTTTGACGGGGGCGAGCCCGGCGCGAAGGCTGTCGAGGTGCGGCGGGCCGACCTTGTCGCGGCCGGCATTGCGGCCGGGACCGGAACGGCATCCGCTGGATCAGCTGGCGCGCCGCCCACCGATTCGGGCAGCTACAGCGACGGCGAGCTGGCAGCCTCCGTCTGGAGTGGTACCGACTCCGCGAGCGGCGTCACCGTGGCCGACCCGGCCTTCGAAGAAGAGGCCGACGACCTGGACATCCCCGACTTTCTCAAGTAGGTCGAGATCCATCCTGGGGCCGACTCAGTCGGCCCCGGAAATCGTGCCTTAACCGCCTGAATTGAAACGAACCGAGCAGCATGAGCATGGCAACTCCAGGCGCGACAGCGCCCGATCTGGCCACCCGTCTCGAAACCGTGAGCGTCGGTGTGGCCGACGCCGCTCGCGAGGCCGGTCGCGATCCGGCCGAGATCACGACTATCGTCGTCACCAAGTTCCATCCCCTGTCGATGATCGAAGCCTTGTATGCCCTCGGGGTGCGCGATGTGGGGGAGAACCGGCACCAGGAGGCGCAGTCCAAGGCTGCTGAGCTCGCCAAGCTCGACCTGACCTGGCATTTTGTTGGACAGGTGCAGGGCAAGAAGGCGCGCCAGGTGCGCGCCTACGCCGACGTCATCCACTCGGTTGATCGGGACTCTCTCGTGGCCGCACTCGCCTCGGCGGAATCGACCATCGACTGCTTCATCCAGGTCAACTTGACAGACGATGCAGCTCGAGGAGGCGTGGATCCCGCGAACCTGCCGGCTTTGGTCGACACGGTCCTCGCCGCGCCCGGCGTGCACCTGCTCGGGCTCATGGCTGTCGCGCCGCTCAGCGCTGGAGAAGGCGGGGAAGAACCACGCCGTGCCTTTGCGCGCGTGCGCAACCTTGGTGAGCAGATTCGCAGCCAGGCCCCCGCGGCCACGGCATTGTCGATGGGCATGAGCCAGGACTACGCCGCTGCCGTACTCGAAGGGGCGACACACCTAAGAATTGGCACCGCAATCACCGGTAATCGTCCGGCGTTCAGTTAATCTCGAAGAAGCAAACCAACACGGAGGTCGACATGTCCAACCCGCTCAAGAAAACCATGGTCTACCTAGGTCTGGCAGACGAAGAGCTGGAGTACCAGGCGCCCGCAGGTGCCCAGGGTGCTGCCAACACGAACCACGTGAGCGCAGTGCCGGCCCGTGGGCACGACAGCACGCCCCACGGTACCGCCGCGCACTCCAGCGCAGCCCAGAACACTGCCGGTCGCGCACCGGTCACCCCCCTGCGCAAGACTGCGACCCCCCAGAATGTGGCTGCGTCCGAAATGAATGAAATTCTTACCGTTCACCCGCGTGCCTACAAGGATGCCCAGGTCATCGCCGAATCCTTCCGTGACGGCATCCCGGTTATCATCAACCTGTCGCAGATGAGTGACGGCGACGCTCGCCGCCTCATCGACTTTGCGAGCGGCCTGTCGCAGGGACTGTACGGCAAAATCGAACGGGTCACCGCGAAGGTCTTCTTGCTGTCGCCGTCCCACGTCATCGTCTCCGGCGACAGCACCACCGAAGAGGGCGCTGAGGACAGCTCCTTCTTCGCGCAAGGCTAGACTTGAGTGTGACTGGTATACCGATTCTCGGGAATCTCTTCTACTTCCTGTTCTTTATGTACTTCCTCGTTCTGTGGGGTCGTTTCATCGTTGATCTCGTGCGCGGCGTGAACCGATCCTGGCGGCCGCAGGGCTTCCTACTCGTGTTGGTAGAGCTCGTCTACACGCTGACCGACCCGCCGGTGCGATTCTTCAGAAAACTGGTACCGCCGCTTCGGATTGGTCCTATCGCGTTGGATTTCGGTTTCACACTGACGATGCTGTGCTGCATCGTGGGCATGTCGCTGTCGGGCTTACTGTAATAGCCCCACCGAGGCATGTATCCTTGTCCGATGATGGTTCGTCGCGAGCCCGTACTCGCTCGTCGGCAGCTCGGGTCGGTCATCGGCGCAAGTCATTCAAATGCTCAAGTCATTCATATGCTCGAAGCAAACAATTGCTTGGGTAAGTCAAATGTTCGCAATAAATATTAGTTTTGAGGGTGAAAAGCCATGGCGCTAACTCCGGAAGATGTAGTCAACAAAAGGTTCCAGTCGACCAAGTTCCGCGAGGGATACGATCAGGATGAGGTCGATGACTTCCTCGATGAGGTCGTCGTCGAACTGCGTCGCCTGACTAAGGAAAACGAAGAACTGCGCGGCCAGGCTGGCGAGAGCGTCACCACCGCAGCCGAGTCCGCTCCGGTTGCCGCGGTGGTTGCCGAACCGGCCGTCGTCGTAGCCCCTGTGGCCGCGGCCGCGGCCGCATCGATCGTACCGACGCCGATCGACGAGACGGCCGGCACGACCAACCTGCTGCAGCTGGCTCGCCGCCTGCATGAGGAGCACGTCAAGGAAGGCGCCGAGAAGCGCGATGCCCTGATCGCTGAAGGCCACGCCACCGCAGCTCGCGTCATCGCCGAAGCCGAGACGCAGCAGCGCGTTCAGCTGCAGAAGCTCGATCTGGAGCGCACAGCGCTCGAGGGCAAGATCGACGGCCTGCGTACGTTCGAGCGTGAGTACCGCCTCAAGCTCAAGAGCTACATCGAGGGTCAGCTGCACGACCTCGACGCGAGTTCGGTCGACTCCCCGTCGGCCGACTCCAACTCGAAGCCCAGCTTCCAGGGCTTTGGAGCCTAGGGCACGAACGAAGAAGCGTTCGCGAGCGCTTATCGTTCTAGCCCTCGTCGCGCTCGGCGTTTACGCGCTCGATCAAATCAGTAAGTACTTCGTCGTCGCGTCGATGACGGAGGGCTCCGTCATCCGGGTTCTGAACGATGTGCTGCAACTGCACTTCGTTCGGAACCCGGGGGCCGCGTTTTCCCTCGCGAGCGGGTCCACCTGGATCTTCTCGATCATCGCTGCGGCCGTCGTGGTGTTCATCATCTGGTTCGCCCGGCGTATCCGCTCACTCGCCTGGGGGCTCGTCTTCGGCCTACTGCTCGGCGGTGTACTCGGCAACCTAACCGATCGACTGCTGCGTGAGCCCGGTTTTGGGTTCGGCCACGTCATCGACTTCATTTCAACGCCCTGGATGCTGCCGGCGATCTATAACGTCGCCGACATGGCCATCGTGACGAGCATGGCAATGTTCATGATCCTGACCATCCGAGGCATCGGCCTCGATGGCAACAAGGTCGTGGCCGAAAGCAAGACCCCCGCTTCAACCCTGAAACAAACGGATGCTGTGACTCCAGACACACCCACCATCGCACCGACCCTAGCTGCACCCGCTCCGACACCGGCCGAGGCTCCAACCACCGAGCCCCGCCCATGACCGGTGCCTCGGAGAGTCGTTCCCTGCCCCTTCCCGACGGTCTGGAAGGCGTGCGCGTTGACGCCGGTCTGGCCAAGCTGTTCGGATTCTCGCGCAGCTTCGCCGCCGAGGTCTCCGAAGCCGGTGGCGTCGTGCTCGACGGCACCGTCGTTGGCAAGTCAGACCGACTGCGAGCCGGAGCCTGGATCGAAGTCACCTGGCAGCCCAAACAGCCACTGCGTATCATCCCCATCGCCGTACCAGACCTGACAATCGTGCATGACGACGAGAGCATCGTCGTCATCAACAAGCCGGCCGGGGTGGCCGCACACGCGAGCGTCGGCTGGACCGGTCCGACTGTTCCGGGAGCCCTCGCGGCGGCGGGCTTTCGCATCGCCACCTCCGGTGCGGCCGAACGCGCCGGCATCGTGCACCGCCTCGACGTCGGCACCAGCGGCCTCATGGTCGTTGCCAAGTCGGAGACGGCCT
This sequence comes from Cryobacterium sp. Y50, assembly GCF_002929805.1. Classification (GTDB taxonomy): domain Bacteria; phylum Actinomycetota; class Actinomycetes; order Actinomycetales; family Microbacteriaceae; genus Cryobacterium. The sequence continues at coordinate 127,596 of NZ_PJJM01000104.1, forward strand.
ACACGGCGCTCAAGAAAGCCTTCCATGACCGCGAGGTGCAGAAGATTTACCACACCGTCGTACAGGGGCACCCCGACCCGCTGACCGGCACGATCGACGCCCCGATCGGTCGCCATCCGCGGTCGGATTGGAAGTTCGCGGTGATGGCCGACGGCAAGCCCTCGATCACCCACTACGAGACCCTCGAAGCCTTCCCTTACGGTTCCCTGCTGGAGGTACACCTGGAGACCGGCCGCACGCACCAGATTCGGGTGCACATGACAGCGCAGCGGCATCCGTGTGTCGGCGACGCCATGTACGGCGCCGATCCATCGATCACCGCCCGGCTCGGTCTGAAACGGCAGTGGCTGCACGCCACGCAGCTAGCTTTCACCCACCCGGACAGTCACGAGTGGGTTACCTACAACGCCGACTATCCGGCCGACCTCACGCACGCGCTCGGTGTGCTGCGCGGAGATTAGCCGGGCATCCGCTGGCCCAGAACCAAGCCAGGCACCCCAACCGATCCACCGTTCCACCAAATGCTCGGAGCAATCGTGAGTAACCCGGCAAGCGCGACCGACTCGTTCGTGCACCTGCACGTGCACAGCGAATATTCCATGCTCGACGGAGCCGCCCGGGTGAAACCCCTGATCAAGGCCGCCGTCGACGAGGGGATGCCGGCGGTCGCGATCACCGACCACGGCAACGTGTTCGGTGCATTCGACTTCTGGAAGAGCGCCACCGACGCCGGCATCAAGCCCATCATCGGCACGGAGGCGTACATCACACCCGGCACCGATCGCCGGGACAAGACCCGGGTGCGCTGGGGAACCAGCGGGCAGAACCGCGACGATGTCGGTGGCGCCGGCTCGTACACCCACATGACACTGCTCTCGGAGAGCACCGCGGGCATGCACAACCTGTTTCGGCTCTCTTCGAAGGCGAGTCTCGAGGGCTATTATTTCAAACCGCGCATGGACCGCGAGCTGCTCAGCCAGTTTTCCCAGGGACTGATCGGCACCACCGGCTGCGTTGGTGGCGAGGTGCAGACCCGCCTGCGCCTTGGTCAGTACGAAGAAGCCAAGAAAGCTGCCGGGGACTTTCAGGACATTTTCGGCAAGGAGAATTTCTTCTGCGAGATCATGGACCACGGCATCGACATCGAGCGCCGCACCATGACCGACCTGCTCAAGCTCGCTAAAGAGCTCGACCTTCCGCTGCTGGCCACGAACGACCTGCACTACACCCACGCGCACGATGCCACCGCCCACGCGGCGCTGCTCTGCGTGCAGTCGGCGTCGACGCTCGACGATCCCAACCGGTTCAAGTTCGACTCCAACGAGTTCTATCTCAAGACCGCGGCGCAGATGCGACACCTGTTTCGGGACCACCCGGAATCCTGCGACAACACCCTGCTCATCGCCGAACGCTGCGAGGTGGAGTTCAACACCAAAGCCAACTACATGCCTCGCTTTCCCTGCCCCGAGGGTGAGAACGAGGAAAGCTGGTTCATCAAGGAGAACGAAATCGGGCTGGCCAAACGCTACCCGAAGGGCATCCCGGACAACGTGCGCAAGCGCGCCGATTACGAAATTGGCATCATCGTGCAGATGGGGTTCCCCGGCTACTTTCTCGTCGTCGCCGACTTCATCATGTGGTCCAAGCAGCAGGGCATCCGCGTCGGTCCAGGGCGTGGCTCGGGCGCCGGCTCGATGGTCGCCTACGCGATGGGCATCACCGACCTCGACCCGCTCGTGCACGGCCTCATCTTCGAGCGGTTCCTAAACCCCGACCGCGTCTCCATGCCCGACTTCGACGTCGACTTCGACGAGCGTCGCCGCGGTGAGGTCATCAAGTACGTCACCGAGAAATACGGCGAGGAACGCGTCGCACAGATCGTCACCTACGGCACGATCAAGGCCAAGCAGGCGCTGAAAGACGCTTCCCGCGTGCTCGGCTTTCCGTTCGGAATGGGCGACAAGCTCACCAAGGCCATGCCGCCGGCCATCATGGGCAAGGATGTGCCGCTCACCGGCATGTTCGACAAGGACCACCCGCGCTACCGCGAAGCAGCCGACTTTCGCGCCGTGATCGAGAGTGACCCCGAGGCCCGCACCGTCTTCGACACGGCGCTCGGCCTCGAGAACCTCAAGCGTCAGTGGGGTGTGCATGCCGCCGGCGTGATCATGTCGAGTGACCCCTTGATCGACATTATTCCGATCATGAAGCGTGAAGCGGATGGTCAGGTCGTCACGCAATTCGATTACCCCGCCTCCGAAGCCCTCGGGCTGATCAAGATGGACTTTTTGGGGCTGCGCAACCTCACCATCATCGACGATACCCTCGACAACATCGCGGTGAACCGTGGACACCGGCCCGTACTCGAGGATCTCGGCCTCGAAGACCCGGCCGCCTATGAACTGCTCGCCCGCGGCGACACCCTGGGCGTATTCCAGCTCGACGGAGGGCCGATGCGTGCCCTGCTGCGGCTGATGAAGCCCGACAACTTCGAAGACATCTCGGCCGTCATCGCCCTGTACCGACCGGGCCCCATGGGCGCGAACTCGCACACCAATTATGCGCTGCGCAAGACCGGGCAGCAGGAGATCATCCCGATCCATGCGGAGCTCGAGGAGGCCCTGAGGGATGTCATCGGCAATACCTACGGTCTGATCGTTTATCAGGAGCAGGTCATGTCGATCGCTCAGGTGCTCGCCGGCTTCTCTCTCGGTGAGGCCGACCTGTTGCGCCGCGCCATGGGTAAGAAGAAGAAGTCCGAACTGGACAAGCAGTTTGAAGGCTTCTCGAAGGGCATGCAGGACCGCGGCTATTCAATGGATGCCGTCACCACGGTCTGGAATATTCTGCTGCCGTTTTCCGACTACGCCTTCAATAAGGCGCACTCGGCTGCCTATGGGGTGCTTTCCTACTGGACCGCTTACCTCAAGGCCGTCTACCCGGCCGAGTATATGGCGGCCCTGCTGACGAGCGTCGGCGACTCCCGGGACAAGCTCGCGCTGTACCTCAACGAGTGCCGCCGCATGGGCATCCAGGTGCTGGCGCCCGACGTGAACGAGTCAATCGGATTCTTTGCGGCGGTGGGTACGGACATCCGTTTTGGTCTGGGCGCTGTGCGTAACGTCGGTTTCAACGTGGTGGAGGCCATTCGCGGCGCGCGCGAGGAGAAGGGGCGCTTCGAATCGTTCCACGATTTTCTACGCAAGGTTCCGCTGCCGGTGGCCAACAAGCGCACCGTTGAATCGCTGGTCAAGGCCGGGGCGTTCGATTCGCTCGGCGCGACCCGCCGGGGCATGGTCGAGATTCACGAGTCAGCCGTCGAGTCGGCCGTCAAGATCAAGCGCGAAGAGAGCAACGGCAATATCGGGTTCGACTTCGACAGCCTGTTCGACGAGCCGCAGGACACGGAACAGGTGCCCGACCGGCCGGAGTGGAGCAAGAAAGAGAAACTCGCCTACGAACGTGACATGCTCGGGCTGTACGTATCGGACCATCCGCTTGCCGGATTGGAGATACCGCTCGCCAAACACGCGAGCACCACGATCGCCGACCTGATCGCGTCGGAGTCGACCGAAGACGGCGACACCGTGACCGTGGCCGGACTGATCACGAGCGTGCAGCATCGCATTGCGAAGAAGTCTGGCAACCAGTACGGCATGATCCAGGTCGAGGACTTCGGCGGCGAGATCACCGCGATGTTCATGGGCAAGGCCTATCTGGAGTTCGCACCCGAGCTGATCAGCGACTCGGTCGTCGTGGTGCGTGGCCGGGTGAGCCTGCGCGACGACGGCATGAACCTGCACGCCTTCAGTGTGTTCCAGCCCGAGCTGGGGCAGGGGTCAGACCAGAGCATGGTCTCGATCACGGTGGGGGAGGCGCGAGCGACAACCGACACGGTGAGCGCGCTCGGTGAAATTCTCAAGCGCCACGCCGGCGACGCCGAGGTGCGACTCAAACTGGTCAAGAGTGATGTGGCGCGAGTGTTCGAACTGCCGCATCGGGTGAAGGTGAGCGCTGACCTGTTCGGCGAGCTCAAGAGCATCCTCGGGCCGAACTGCCTGACCTGACCCTCCGGCATCCTGCGCCGACCCGGTTCGCTGCGCTTGGACGGGCTGCAGATGACTGACAGGATGTCCGTTTAGGCTGAATGCATGCACAAGCGAGAGCCAATTTACGCGACCGCGATTGGCGCCGGACGCGCCCTGTTCGGCCTGCTCCGGGTACGCCGGACGACGACCGAGCTGGAACAGCTGCCGTCCACCGGCGGCGCAGTGCTCGCAATCACTCACTTCGGCTATCTCGACTTCGCCCTGGTCGAATGGGTCACCTGGCTGCACAATCGCCGGCACATCCGCTTCATGGTCAAGAAGGGCGCCTTCGACCAGCCGCTCGTCGGGCGGCTGCTGCGCGGCATGAAGCATATCTCCGTCGATATGGAGAGCGGCGGCGAGGCTTACGCGCAGGCCGTGACCGCGCTGTGTGAGGGCGAACTGCTTGGCGTGTTTCCCGAGGGCGGCGTCAACGCGTCGTTTACCGTGCGGGAGCTGAAGACCGGTGCTGTGCGAATGGCCCAGGCTGCGAACGTGCCGATCATCCCGGTGGCCGTGTGGGGTGGGCATCGCCTGATGACCAAGAACCACCGCTCGACACTGCGCGAACGGGTCGGCTTGCCGGTCAGCATCCGATTTGGCCAGCCGTTTCAAACGGATGCTGCTGGCCAGGACGGTGACGCTGCGGTCGCCACCCTGCGCCTGCACGCGGCCATGCAGTCCCTGGTCGACGCGGTGCAGTCGGAGTATGCGGTGCCGGGCTCGGGCCAGTGGTGGCAGCCTGCGCACCTCGGCGGAACCGCGCCGACCCCGACCGAGGCCGCCGTGGTCGAAGCCGAACGTCGTCGTCGCAAAGCCGCCGCAAAGCAAGCCGCCCAGAAGTAACTACGCGGCTCAACCAGGACCGGACCTCGGGCGCCCGATCGTTCGCGACGTGCTATCTTCGACCCTTTGAACGCCTGCCGAGGGGTCACGGTGGCACCTCGCGCCGGCGGGCGCTGCCGCGGCCCGCAGGGAGCAACGGCAGCTCTAGACGGCAGCGCCCGGAACCCGATAGGTACGCTCGTGGTAGAGCAGGGCCTCATCGTCGGCGCCCATGCCGCCGCCCTCGATCTGAACCACCACCACGGCGTTATTGTGCACCGACACTCGTTCGACAACCCGGCCGATCATCCAGCTGGTCACTCCGATCAAGACTGGAAGCCCATACGGCCCCGGCTCCCAGTGGTCACCGTCGAAGCGTTTGGCGTGCGGGCCCGCCAGCTTCTCGGCGATGGTCCGGTTCTGGGCACCGAGCATGTGGATGACCACGCGGTCGGCGACGGCGATGGCGGCCCAGGAGCTCGCAGATCGAGCCATGTTGAAGGTCGCCAGTGGCGGAACGGCAGAGAGTGAGGCGAGAGAGGTGGCGGTGAAGCCGACCGGGCTACCGTCGGGCGCGAGGGTCGTGATCGCGGCGACGCCGGCGGCATGACGGCGAAACGCGTGCTTGAACGCCGCGAGGTCATCGGGAGCATTCAGATCGGCTGCAAGCGGCGGGCCGGCAGACGGGAGCAGAGCGGTCGGGAACACAGTTGTTGCGGCTTCACTTATGACTTGGGGTTCAACGTTGCTTTGCATACTCAACCAACAATCTGTTTCACCTTTAGCCTATTCCCGCGCACGGCGTGTTGATGCGTGTTCGGTAGTCCGAGCGGCGGCGCCGGTCGACGCGCAGCGTTCACGGATAGGCTGGGTCACGATGATTCAGACTATTGACCTTCGCGGCACAGAACCGACCGCTGCCGACCTCTTGGCGTCCGTACCCCGTGCGCTGACCAGTGTCGCCGTCGCGGCCGATATCGCCGCCGAGCTTATTGCCGACGTGCGCGCGCGTGGCGAGGCCGCCCTGCTGGACCAGGCCGAACGCCTCGACCGGGTGCGCCCCGAGCAGGTGCGCGTTCCGGCCAGCCACATTGCCGACGCCATCGCCGGGCTTGACCCGGCCGTGCGCACAGCCATCACCGAAACTATTCGTCGCGTTCGCCTGGCCAGCGCCGCCCAGGTTCCGCCGTACGTGACTACCACGATCGAGGCCGGCGCCACCGTCACGCAACGCTGGCAGCCGGTGAACCGGGTCGGCCTCTACGTTCCCGGCGGCAAGGCGGTCTATCCGTCCAGCGTCGTGATGAACGTCGTACCCGCGCAGGTCTCCGGCGTGCGCTCGATTGCGCTCGCTTCGCCGCCGCAAAGCCACTTCGACGGACGCGTGCACCCGACCATCCTCGCCGTCGCCGGACTGCTCGGCGTCGATGAGATCTACGCCATGGGCGGCGCGGGTGCGATCGGAGCCCTCGCCTACGGCGTCGAAGGCATCGGCCTCGACCCGGTGCAGATCGTCACCGGTCCCGGCAACGTCTACGTTGCCGCAGCCAAACGCCTCATTCGCGGCCAGGCCGGAATCGATTCCGAAGCCGGTCCCACCGATATTCTCGTGATAGCGGACGCCGCCGCCGACCCGCTGCTCGTCGCCGCCGACCTGGTCAGCCAGGCCGAGCATGACGAGCTCGCCGCAGCGGTGCTCGTGACCGACTCGTTTGAACTCGCCGAAGCCGTGGCGGCGCGCCTGAGCGTGCTGGCAGCATCCACTGCCCACAGCGAACGGGTGACCGCGGCGCTCGGCGGCCGCCAGTCGGCGATCGTGCTCGTCGACAGCCTGCAGGTTGCCGCCGCGTTCAGCAACGCCTTCGGGCCGGAACACCTCGAAATTCAGACCAGCGACCCCGATGCCGTGCTGGCCGCGATTGAAAACGCTGGGGCCATCTTTCTCGGCCCGTATTCGCCGGTAAGCCTCGGCGACTACGTCGCCGGCTCCAATCACGTGCTGCCCACTGGGGGAGCGGCCCGGTTCTCCTCTGCACTCGGCGCCTACACGTTCCTGCGGCCCCAGCAGGTCGTACGGTACGATCGCCGGGCGCTTGAGGCCGTTGCCGGTCACATTGCAGCGCTCTCCAACGCCGAGGCGCTCCCCGCACACGGCGACGCCGTAACCGCGCGGTTCACTCCCAGGTAGACCCGTTGCAGGAGAGCGGGTGAATGGTTACCTCCCCCGCTCTTGTGGAGCAGCGGGGGTGGTAGGGACCGGTAGACTGGTAGCACAATGTTTTGCCCGTTCTGTCGCCACCCCGATTCCCGAGTCATCGACTCGCGTACGAGCGACGACGGCCTCTCGATTCGCCGCCGCCGTCAGTGTCCCGAATGCGGTCGCCGCTTCAGTACCACCGAAACAGCGAGCCTGAACATCATCAAGCGCAGCGGCGTGGTCGAGCCGTTCAGCCGCGAGAAGATCGTCACCGGCGTGCGCAAGGCCTGCCAGGGCAGACCGGTTACCGACTCCGACCTGGCGATGCTGGCCCAGAAGGTTGAAGAGACGATTCGGCAGACCGGGGCGGCACAGATCGAGGCCAACGACATCGGCCTGGCGATCCTCCCGCCGCTTCGCGACCTTGACGAGGTCGCGTACCTGCGCTTCGCGAGCGTGTACCAGGGCTTCGATTCGCTCGACGACTTCGAGAGCGCCATAGCGCAGCTGCGCACCGAGCATAAAGCCGTTCAGGCGAGCAAACGCGCGCAACAAGCGGATGCTGCCGGCGCCATCGCCACCGCGGCGGAGTCCACGTCTACCAGTTCTACTAAACCGTAGGCGTAGGGTTCAAGGCGCGATGTATCCACTGTTCTTCAAATTCGTGCTCACCAGGATGGACCCCGAGCGCGCCCACCACCTCGCGTTCACCGTCATCCGCTTCCTTCCGAGCCTCGGAATTGGTCGCCTCGTTCACCTCTTCACCCGGCCGCGCACCGACCTCGCCGTCAACACCCTCGGCCTGCACTTCGACTCACCGTTCGGCGTCGCCGCCGGATTCGATAAAGACGGCGAGGCCGTCATCGGACTCGGCCAGCTCGGCTTCGGCCACGTCGAGGTCGGCACCCTCACCGCGCTCAGCCAGCCCGGCAACCCGACCCCGCGACTCTTTCGGCTGGTGGCCGATCGCGCCGTCATCAACCGCATGGGCTTCAACAACCACGGTGCCGCGGCCGCCGTCGATCGACTTGCCCGCGTACGTGCCGTACGCGGGCGCCCCGTGCTCGGCATCAACATCGGCAAGAGCCGTGTCACCGCCGTCGAGAACGCGACGGTCGACTACCTGCAGAGCGCCAAAACCCTCGCCGTCCTCGCCGACTATCTCGTCGTCAACGTCAGCTCGCCCAATACCCCGGGCCTGCGCGGCCTGCAGGAACTTGACCAGCTCGCGCCGCTGCTGACCGCGGTCAAACAGGCTGCCGGCGCTACCCCGCTGCTCGTGAAAATCGCCCCCGACCTAGCGGATGCCGAGGTCGCCCGCATCGCCACTCTCGCTGTTTCCCTCGGGCTCGACGGAATCATCGCCACCAATACCACGATCTCCCGCACCGGCCTGAAAACAGACGCCGTGACCATCGCCGCTGCCGGGGCTGGTGGCCTGTCCGGTGCCCCGCTCGGTGCCCGTTCCCTCGCCGTCCTGCACCAGATTCGCGCTGTCGTGCCCGACGATTTCTGCGTCATCTCGGTCGGCGGCGTCGATACGGCCGCCCAGGTCGCTGAACGCCTGGCTGCCGGAGCAACCCTCGTGCAGGGCTACACGGCGTTTCTCTACCGCGGTCCGCTCTGGGCCCTCCAGATAAACCGCGGCCTCGACCGCCTCCTCGCCGCTCGCTGAAGCGACCGCCGATCGAACCGGCAGCTGGGCTCCTGGCCCGTTTCCGGTGCACAAGACGTGCGCACGGGGTTGCGGAAGTGGGAGCGGCGCGCATCCGTTGAGGGAGAGCTCATTGCGCGGGGGCTGCGCCCGTACGCGAAAGTTCCGGCGTGGCCAGAAATCCCGTGCGGCGTGAAAATATCTTGAATGCGGGCTAGAGCAGGCCGTGTTCGGCGAGCTGGCTCGACAGGCTCGAGCCGTCCGGACCATAGACCCAGGGGACCTCCGGGCCGCCCTCGATCAAGACGGCATCGCGGGACCGGCCACCGGCGAGTACGGCTTCGCTGGGGGAGAGCTGGCGAATGGCGACAGCGGCGACGCTGCTGGGGTAGTCGCGCTGAAAGTCGCTGTAGATGGCTTCGTCGTGCTGGCCATCGTCACCGATCAGAATCCAGCGGATGTGTGGAAACTGCTCGGCAAGTCGCCGCAGGTTGTCCCGTTTGTGCGCACTGCCACTGCGAAACCAGCGGTCGTGGGTTGGACCCCAGTCCGTCAGGAGCAACGCCCCGGCCGGGTACAGGTTGCGGGAGAGAAAACGGGACAGCGTCGGCGCCACGTTCCAGGCTCCGGTCGAGAGATAGATGACCGGAGCACCCGGGGTGAACGACGCGAGCCGTTCCAGAAAGACCGCCATGCCCGGCGTCGGTACCCGGGCATGCTCGTCGAGCACAAACGTGTTCCAGGCTGCCAGCAGGGGGCGGGGGAGGGTTGTGACCATGACAGTGTCGTCGACATCGGAAACGACACCGTAGCCCACCGTCGGGGCAACGACGAAGATAGGGGCATGCTGAACGTCGGAGAATTCGGTGTGCAGTCGGGCGACGTGCCAGCCCGGGGGTAACGATACGGGCACCACAGTGTCGACGACCCCGCCCCGGTCGGCCTGCACATGATGGGTCTGGCCGTCAATCTCGATCGTGACCGTTACGTCGTTGACCGGAACGCTCGTGAAGCTTCGCCAGCCTCGAATACCGGCATCGCGGCCATCCGCTCTCGGACGCTTTTGCCTTTTTTCGGGCTTGTCCGGCTTGGCCAGGAGCACCCGGCAGAGAATGCGCACCCAATCGGTAGAGCCATAGCCGGAATATGGAATAACGGTCGGCCGGTAGCCGCGGCGACGGGCGGAGTGTTCGCGCCGATCGTGCAGCCAGTCCTCGATCCGGGCGGCGCGGTGCATGATTCGCACGGGACTGGTCGCGTTCGGCGTGTTGTCTCGGGACTCTGGCACTCCCTTATTCTGCCATGCTTGCTGTGCATCCCCCGATCAGAGCTGTATAAATGGGGTTTTACCCCGTATGATGATGATTTATCTTCAAGGGGGATAAATGTCGCTTGGTGGCCTATTAGGTGAAGACGCCGGTACCGCACTACAGCAGGTGCGCACCGAACCGATTCAGCAGCGCAGTGCAGCACGGTTGTCCGGTTTACTCGATGCCGCAGCTGCGGTCGTGGACGAGGTCGGTTTCGACCGCATCACGACTGCGATGATCGCTGAGCGTGCCGGTGCGTCGATCGGAACGGTCTACCGCTACTACCCCGACCGGGTGGCCGTTCTGCACGCCCTCCACGAGCGTGCCGTCGCACGTTTTCGGCAGCGCGTCGTCGACGAACTCGGTGCCGGCACCCTCACTACTTGGTGGGACGCTGTCGACTGTGTCGTCACGGCCTTCGTTGGTCTGTACCGTTCAGAGCCCGGCTTTCGTATTGTCAACTTCGACGACCGAGACGGTGTGCCGGCAGCGGATGTCGTGGCTGACGTTGATTTCTTCGCCCGTCGCCTGGCCGATGTCCTCGTGAACGAGTTCGAGCTGCCCGCCGGTCCGGAGCTCATCTTTCGCCTTGAGGTCGCCGTTGAAATGGCAGACGCGTTATTGGCCCGTGCATTCCACAGCGAGCCGCTCGGCGACGACCGGTTCATCGATGAGTGCCGTCTGGTGCTGCGGAACTACCTGGACGGGTTCTACAGCCCGCAGGCGCTCAACGTTCTCGCCACTGCGTCCTAGAACGTCGGCCCCGCGAGTCCTGCGCGTTCGCCGAGAGGTGAATGGTTTACGGTCCTTCATTTTGCCTATCGTGTGAAATGGTGGTTTGGTTAACATCTGGTTTGTACTGAATCGACCCGATGTGAGGAACGAGCCACCATGATCGAATTTCGTTCGGTGACCAAGCGTTTCCCCGACGGTACCGTTGCCGTTGACAATTTCAGCCTCGTCTTGCCCTCGCGCAGGACTACTGTACTGGTCGGCACGTCCGGGTCCGGCAAGACCACCCTGCTGCGCATGATCAACCGCATGGTGGATCCCACGAGCGGAACGGTCGAGATCGACGGGGCCGATATCGGCACGCTTGAACCGGTCAAGCTACGGCGCAGCATCGGTTACGTCATGCAGAATTCCGGGCTCCTACCCCACCGCAAGGTCATCGATAACGTCGCAACGGTACCGATGCTGCGTGGACTGAACCGAAAAAAGGCCAGGGCAGACGCGCTGCGCCTGCTCGATACCGTTGGTCTGGACCGGTCGCTCGCCGACAAATACCCCAGCCAGCTCTCCGGTGGACAGCAACAGCGCGTGGGCGTTGCCCGTGGTCTCGCCGTAGATCCCAACATTTTGCTGATGGACGAACCGTTCGGAGCCGTCGATCCCATCGTGCGTGCCGAGCTACAGCAGGAGTTGCTACGACTGCAGCGTGAACTCGACAAGACGGTCGTTTTCGTCACGCACGATATTGACGAAGCTTTTCTGCTCGGCGATCAGGTGGTGATCCTGCGCACCGGCGGCAAGATCGCGCAGGTCGGCACCCCAGCGGAGATTTTGGCCAATCCGGCCGACGAGTTCGTGTCGAGCTTTATTGGGGCCGAGCGTGGAAAGCGTTCGCTGCATTTTGAAAACCACGGGCAGGGCGATGTGCTCGTCGATGGGGACGGGCGTCTGGCCGGGGTTCTCGTCGACGCACCAGCCGCCCAGGCAAAAGCCGCTCAGGCAAAGGCCGGTCCTGTTTCGGGTCCGGGTGCTTCGGCGCAGGGTGTCGAGGCGCGGTGACCTGGGTCTGGTCGAACCTCGACTTCATCTGGGATCGCACGCTCGATCACCTGCTTTTGAGCGTGCCTCCGATCATCCTAAGTTTTCTGATCGCGGTGCCGCTGGGCTGGCTCGCCCACCGCTACCGGGTGAGTCGTGGCATCATCCTCACGGTCGTCGGACTGTTTTATGCGGTTCCGTCGCTGCCGCTCTTCATCCTTTTGCCCTTCATCGTCGGAACCAGCGTGCGATCCCCGCTCAATCTCATCATTGCGCTCACCCTCTACGGAGTGGCTCTGCTGGCGCGGGTGGTGGCCGATGGCCTGGAGTCGGTGGACCGCGAAGTGCGGCAATCTGCCACGGCCGTCGGATTCTCGGCGCGGAGTCAGTTTTGGCAGGTAGAGCTTCCCCTAGCCGGCCCGGTGCTGCTGGCCGGGCTCCGCGTGGTCGCGGTGAGTACGGTCAGCCTCGCTACCGTGGGAGCTGTCATCGGTGCGCAAAGTCTCGGAAGTTTGTTCACCGATGGGTTCCAACGGGGCATCCAGGCCGAGATCGTTGCCGGAATTGTAGCCACGGTGGCGTTGGCGCTGCTCCTCGACGGCATACTGGTTCTTCTCGGCCGGATGATCATGCCGTGGACCCGACCACACGCCGCCGGTGCCCGGCGCGTCGCCGTGCTCCAGCGGGTGGCAGTATGAACTTCTTCATTGAGGCCCTGCACTGGCTGGTCGAACCGGCCAACTACGCGGGGGACGGTGCCATCGGCATCCGCGTTCTGCAGCACCTCGGTTTCACCGCCGTCACGCTGCTGTTTGCGTCGGTCATCGCTATTCCCATCGGCTTTCTGATTGGTCACACCGGCCGCGGACGCGGTCTGGCGGTCGCCGGGGCTGGCGCCCTCCGCGCCATCCCCACCCTGGGTCTGCTGACGATCGTGGCCTTGTGGGTGGGAATCGGGTTGAACGCCCCATACGTTGCCCTGACCGTCCTGGCGATTCCGCCGATTCTCGCCGGCGCGTACACGGGGTTTCAGGCCATTGACCGCACGACGGTCGATGCTGCCCGCGCGGTCGGCATGTCGGAGGGCCAAATCGTGCGCCTGGTCGAAATGCCCCTCGGGCTTCCGCTGCTGATCGGCGGCCTGCGCTCGGCCACCCTGCAGATCGTCGCAACGGCCACCCTTGCCGCCTACGTTGCCGATTTCGGCCTCGGCCGGTTCCTGTTCGCCGGGTTGAAAACCCGGGACTACGGTGAGATGCTCGGCGGGTCGATTCTTGTTATCCTGCTTGCGCTGGCGCTTGAAGGAGCATTCGCGCTCGTGAGTATTCTGATCGTTCCACGCGGTGTCACCGCGGGACGACCCACAGACATTCGGGTGAGGTCGAAAGACCTGACCCGATGATGGAATCCCCCATCGAGGAAGGAAGAACACATGTTCACAATACAAAAAGGCCGACTCGCGCTCGTTAGCGCCGTCGCGGTTGGGGCCGTAGTAGCCCTTGCAGGGTGTGCGTCCGGTGATCCGCTGGGCACTGGAAGTACGACAGCGAGCGAATCGGACACGTTGGTGGTTGGATCGCAGGACTACTATTCCAACGCCATCATCGCCGAGATCTACTCGCAGGCCCTCGAGGCCAACGGATTCACGGTGGAGCGTTCGTACCGTATCGGCCAGCGTGAGGTTTATCTGCCCGATCTCGAAGCGGGTGGTATTGACGTGTTTCCCGAATACACCGGCAGCCTGCTGCAGGCACTCGACGGTGAAGCCGCCGGCGGCACCAGCGATGCGACCTACACGCAGTTGCAGGAAGCTCTCCCCGACGGCCTGCGCGTGCTCGATAAAGCAGATGCCTCCGACCAGAATTCCTGGACGGTCACTAAGGACTTCGCTACGAAATACAACCTCACCGACATCGCTTCACTCAGCAACGTCACCGAGTCGATCACGGTCGGCGGAAACTCCGAACTCGAGACGCGCCCATACGGACCGACCGCGCTGAAGGAAAAGTATGGCATCGACATCGCCGGTTTCAGTCCCGTTGAAGACAGCGGCGGACAGATCACGGTCGACGCCCTTGTTGCCGGAGATATCCAGTTGGCGAACATTTACACGGCGAGCCCGCTGATTGACTCGTCCAATCTCGTCGCGCTGACCGACCCTGACGGACTGTTCTTTTCGGACAACGTTGTGCCGGTGGTGTCGAACAAGGTGGACGCGGCAGCCGCCGAGGTTTTGAACGCGGTCAGCGCCGCGTTGTCGGCTGCCGACCTGGCGACACTCAACTCACAGAGTGTGACCGACGAGACCTCAGAAGACGTGATCGCGGCCGACTGGCTCAAGCAGGCCGACCTCTTCTAGTAGTCAGGAGCCGAGCAGAATATAGGCCGGCCCGGCCAGGAGCGCCACCGACACGGTGAGCGCTCCGGCCGTGGCAGCGCGGCGCAGGGGTGCTATCGGGTGCACCAGACGTGCGACCCGCGGCGATACCTGATTCACCGGGTGCTCCGGTGCAGCGGCGACTGAAGCGGATGCCGCGGCGGTAGCCCTCGCATCCGCTACAGGTGGCGGCTGTGCGGTAAAGCCGGCGACTGCAAAGCCAACGAGCGCGATCGCGTGGGCGAGGGTGTGATCGTCGACGACGCGGCGGGCGTGATCGTCCGCGAGCATCTCGACCAGTAGTGCCACCGCGTTTTCGGCCCGATTGGCGATGGGAAACCAGGGCAGGGCGCTGTGCCAGCTCTTGAAGGCCAGCAACACTAGGTGGTGCCGTTGCACGAGGTGTGCCTGTTCGTGGGCGATCACCGCGCGCACCTGATCGGCATCGAGCAGGCGCAGCAGTCCATTGGAGAGCACGGTCGCCGAGTGGCCGGCCCCGGGCAGGCAATAGGCCACTGGCGCCGGATGGTCGATGACGCGCATGCCCGGCTGACCATGCAGGGGGTCGCTGAGCAAAATGATGAGCGTGTGGTGCCGTCGCCGTTGCCGCTCGGCGCGCACGAAGGTCGCGAGCAGGTTCAACAGCAGGTGAGTGCCGAGTAGAACGGCGGCCCCGAGTGCGAGTACGTGGGTGAAACTGATTCCGGCGGGGAGCGTGCCGGCGCGCAGATCGTCGCCCAGTGCCATGAGGCTGTGCCCCAGATCGTTACCGAAGGGAAACAAGCCGTAGAGCAGAAAGGACCCGATCATGGATACCCCACCGGACAGGGCGATGGCTTGCCAGAGCACAAGGGCGATACCGGGGGAGCGGGCCGGCCAGTGGGAACGGGCCAGCACAACCGGAACCGGCCAGGCCAGCAGCACGGCCAGGAGGCCCAGTGCCGCGGCGGCGGTGATCACGAGGGTTGGTCAGCCGACACGTCGCTCAGGCGCTGTCGGACGTGGCGACACCCAGCAATTGGCGCAGCGTCTCGGCTTCCTGTGGGGTCACGTCGCCGATGAACCGGGCCAGGGTCGCCTGGCGGTCGGGCACCTGCCCGAGCACCTCGTGCATGAGGCCGGCCGTGTGGTCCGCGCGGGTCATGACCGCGGAATAGGCATGGGGACGGATGCCGCGATCGCGCGTGACAAAGCCTTTGGTTTCGAGCCGGGAGAGCACAGTAAGAATTGTCGTCGTCGCCAGGCGCTTGGCCGGAGCGGCCGAATTGTCGGGATGAATCAGGGCATCCTTGAGCTCGTTAGCAGTGAACGGTGACGAGGAGTTCCAAAGGACATCCATCATCATCCGTTCGAGCACACCCAAGTTTCCCATGAGGCCCACACTACGCCGCAAAACTGTAAGTTTCTACACGTTGTAGAAGAGTAATGTTCTACATGGCGTAGAAAACCATGCGCGAGTATCACAAATGCTGGAGGGCAGATGAACGAGTGGTTGGATCCCTTACTCCTCTCACGGTGGCAGTTCGGTCTCACAACCGTCTATCACTTTCTTTTCGTCCCCCTCACGATCGGCCTGGCTCTCACGGTCGCGATCTTTCAGACGGCGTGGGTGCGCACCGACAAGATCAAGTACCTGCAGCTGACGCACTTCTTCGGCAAGATCTTTCTGATCAACTTCGCCATGGGCGTCGTGACCGGCATCGTGCAGGAGTTTCAGTTCGGGATGAACTGGTCCGACTACTCACGCTTCGTCGGTGACGTCTTCGGCGCCCCGCTCGCGTTCGAGGGTATCGTCGCCTTCTTCCTCGAGGCGACATTTATCGGGCTCTGGATCTTCGGCTGGGACAAGCTACCCAAGAAGATTCACCTTGCGACCATCTGGCTCACGGCTATCGGCTCGATCGCCTCGGCCTACTTCATCCTCGCGGCGAACGCGTTCATGCAGAACCCGATCGCTTATACGATCAACGAGGAGAAGGGACGGGCAGAACTCACCAGTATCTGGGAACTGCTCACGAATCCCATTGCCCTCGCCGCGTTTCCACACACGATTTTCGCCTGTTTCATGGTTTCGGCCGGACTGATCATCTCGGTTGCCGCCTGGCATCTGTACCGCAATCAGCACCTCGACACGATGCGTCCGGCACTCAAATTCGGTCTCTGGATGATGGTCATTGCTGGCGTGCTTACCACGCTCGCCGGTGACCAGCTGGGCCTGGCCATGGTCGAAGCCCAGCCGATGAAGATGGCCGCTGCCGAAGCGCTGTATGTCACCGCGGCCGGCGCAGAGGCATCGTTCTCTATCTTCACCCTCGGCACGCCCGACGGCGTGAATGAGCTGTTCTCGGTGCGCATTCCGTACCTGCTCTCGTTCCTCTCCACCCATACCTTCGACGGCACCGTCGAAGGTATCGACAACCTGCAGGCACAGTACGTCGGTGCGTTTGGCCCCGGCGACTACACCCCGACCATCTGGATCACGTACTGGTCGTTCCGCTGGATGATCGGCCTCGGCCCGGCGCACATCCTGGTCGCCGTGGCCGGCCTGTTCTTCACCCGCAAGAACGCCAGGCCGACCCGCCCGTGGATGTGGAAGGTCGCGATTTGGAGCTTCCCAATGTCGCTGCTGGCCATGAGCGTCGGCTGGGTCTTCACCGAGATGGGCCGCCAACCGTGGCTGGTCTTCGGACTGCTGCGCACGCAGGACGGCGTTTCGCCCGGCGTCAGTGGCGTGGAGATTCTGATCTCCCTGATCGCCTTCACTTTGATCTACGGAATCCTCGCGGTGGTCGAGTTCAAACTCATTCTCAAGGCCGTTCAGAAAGGCCCCGACGATGCGCCGGTGCCCGACGCCGAAACCGGCGAACTCCAGCACGCTGCCACGGTCTACTAGAAAAGGAGACGACACTATGGATCTCACAATTCTTTGGTTCTGGATCATCGCCGTCATGTTCATCGGGTACTTCGTGCTCGACGGCTTCGACTTCGGGGTCGGCATGTCCCTGCCTTTTCTCGGCAAGGACGACACCGATCGCCGCGTTCTCATCAACACCATCGGTCCGGTCTGGGACCTCAACGAAACCTGGGTCATCGTCGCCGGGGCGTCGCTGTTCGCAGCGTTCCCCGAGTGGTATGCGACCATGTTCAGCGGCTTCTACCTGCCATTGCTGCTCATCCTGCTAGCGCTGATCCTGCGCGGCGTTTCGTTCGAATACCGGCACCAGCGCCCCGAATCGCAGTGGAAGAAGTGGTTCGACGGCATGATCATCGTCGGCTCGGCCGTTCCGGCGCTGCTCTGGGGCGTCGCCTTCGCCAACGTCGTGCGTGGCGTGAACCTCGACGCCAATCACGACTATGCCGGCACGATCTTCGATCTGCTGGGCCCCTACGCCCTGCTCGGCGGCGTCACGACGCTGCTGTTGTTCTTCGTGCACGGTGTCGTGTTCATCTCGCTCAAGACCGAGGGTGACATCCGGCTGCGGGCGCGCAAATTGGCCATGCAGTCCGGAATCGTCACGATCGTCGTCGCGGCCACTTTCCTGGCCTGGACGACCCTTGCGTACGGCACCTCGGCATCTGCTTTGCTTGCCGCCGCCGCTGCCGTCGCGTTGATCGCCTCGTTCGTGGCCAACCTGCGCGGCGCCGAACGACTTGCCTTCGGCCTGATGGCCGCCACGATCGGTCTGGCGGTGCTGACCCTTTTCGCGTCGCTCTTTCCCGACGTCATGCCCGCCAGCAACGACCCGGCCAACAGCCTGACTATCGCAAACGCCTCGTCCTCGGCCTACACGCTCGGCGTGATGAGCTGGACAGCACTGATCGGGATGCCCGTCATCCTGCTCTACCAGGGCTGGACCTACTGGGTGTTCCGCAAGCGCATCGGACGAGCGCACATTGAGGTCGCCGTACACTGAGGCAGTGCGCCCCCTGGATCCTCGTCTTCTTCGATACGCCTCGGCAGCGCGCCGGTTTCTCGCGATCGGTGCGCTGCTCGGGCTTGCTCAAACCGTCGTCGTCATCACGTTTGCCTGGTTGTTGACCCGGGCCATTATGCTCACGGTCGCGGGCGAGCGCCTAAGCACGATCGTGCCGACCTTGGCGGCCCTGGCCGGAGTTGTGGTGCTGCGCTCGGTGCTCATTTGGCTGCTGGAAGTCGCGGCTAACCGAGGCGCAGCCCAGGTCAAGAGCCAGTTGCGCGCGCGCGTTCTGGCCAAGCTCGCCGAGCGCGGCCCCGACTGGGTCGACTCTCAGCAGAGCGCACGCTTGGCGACCGTTGTCACGACCGGCCTCGACGCACTCGACAACTACTTCGCGCGGTATTTGCCGCAGCTGTTGCTGACCGCGATTGCCACACCGATTCTGATCGCGGTCATGCTCTGGCAAGACCTGCCCAGCGGCCTCACCGTCATCATCGTGATCCCGCTCATTCCGGTGTTCATGATTCTGATTGGGCGGGTCACCCAGTCCGTACAGCAGGAACAGTGGCAAGCACTGCAACGCCTCTCTACCGGGTTTCTCGACGTGGTCGGCGGCCTCGGCACCCTCAAGATCTACGGCCGGGAATGCCGTCAGTTTGATCGCATCCGTTCCATCACCGAGCAGTACCGCACGCGCACCATGAAGGTGCTGCGCGTCTCCTTTCTGAGCGGTTTCGTACTCGAACTCGCCGCGAGCCTCTCGGTCGCCCTTATCGCCGTGTCGATCGGCCTGCGGCTCATCGACGGCGCGCTACTCCTGGGCGTTGGACTGTTCGTTCTGCTGCTGGCTCCCGAGGCTTTTCTGCCGGTGCGCCAGGTCGGGGCGCAGTTTCACGCCGCGGCCGACGGCCTGGCCGCTGCCGAAGAACTGTTCGCGATTCTCGACGACGACATCGACACAACGGATGCCCCGGCGCCGGTCGATCCTGCGGCTGCGGCTGTCGCGCCGGGAGGCCTCGGTGCCGGCTCTCTCCGCCTGGTCGGCGTATCTATTCGGCGCGGTGACACCGTCGTGATCGACCGGCTGGACGCCGAATTCGCCGCCGGCGAAATCAGCGTGCTGCGCGGCGTGAGCGGAGTCGGCAAATCCACCCTCGTTGCCGCCCTGCTCGGCTTCGTGCCCCTCACCGGCGAAGTGACGCTCGGCGACGTTGCCGTGACAGCCGGGCCAAGTCGGCCGTGGCTGGCCTGGGCTGGCCAGCGACCCGGCCTGTTCCGGGGAACGGTGGCCGAGAATGTGGCGCTGGGGACGGTATCCGCTGGCCAGGGTACGCGCACCGTGAACCTGGTCGCTCAGGCCCTTGATTGGGCGGGGGCCGCGCAGCTGTCACCGACCACGGTGCTCGGGGTGAACGGCGACGGGCTTTCGGGCGGGCAGGCCCAGCGCGTCGCCGCAGCGCGCGCCGTTTACCGGGCCCTCGCGACTGAGTGCCAGGTCGTGATTCTGGACGAACCCAGTTCGGCGCTCGACGCCGACGCCGAGGCCGGTCTCCTCGCCGGGCTACGTCGTCTGGCCGACATGGGCCGCGTCGTGATCGTGGTCAGCCACCGGCCGGCCGTCCTCGCTGCAGCTGACCATGTGATCGAGCTAGAGAAGCTGATTCATGTTTGACCTGACGCTGGACCCGGCCGCGTGCGACGTGCTGCGGCTCGCCCAGCCGCGCCCGCGCTGGTTTGTTCCAGGCCTGCTGGCCGGCGTGACGAGTGCTGTTATGGCGGTGGCGCTGCTGGCCTGCTCGGCCTGGCTCATCACCCGCGCCGCCGAAATGCCGTCCCTGGCCTATCTCGGTATGGCTATCGTAGGGGTGCGTGCCTTTGCGATTTTTCGTTCGGTGTTTCGCTACCTGGAACGCCTGACCAGCCACGATGCCGCGTTCCGGCAGCTCGCCGAACTACGCCTGGGCATCTTTCGTCGCATCGTTCCAGTTGCCCCGGCCGGACTCGCCCAGACCGGGCGCGGCGACCTGCTCACCCGCCTCGTGCGCGACGTCGATGACCTACAGGACCTGCCGCTGCGGGTCGTACAGCCGTTGCTCGTCGCGGGAATCACCGCAGTGCTCAGCGTGATCGGCATTTGGTTGATCGTACCCGCCGCTGGCCTCACCCTGCTCGTCTGCCTGCTGCTGGCCGGAGTGCTCGGTACGGTTTTCTCCGGCAGCGTGGCAGCCAGGGCAGATCGGGAGCTCGCACCGCTGCGCGGCACCCTCGCCGACGAGGTGCTCGAAATCGTGGAGAACCTCGACGTACTCACCGCCTTCGACGCTCTCAGGCCGCGCCTCGCCCAGCTCGCCCGCACCGATGAGCGCCTGCGCCGGGCCGCCCTGCGCCGCTCGGTCGGAGTGGGTGTGCAATCGGCCGTCGTAGCGCTCTTTGCCGGTGCAGCAACGCTGGGCACGCTGTACTTCGGAATCCCCGCGCTCGATGGCGGCGGCGGCCCGCTCAGCCCGGACCTGCTCGGCCCGACCCTCATCGTCGCCGTGCTCGTGCCGATGGCCGTATTCGAGGTGTTCGGCATGATTCTGCTGGCAGCTTCGGCCTGGCGCCAGGTGCGGGTGAGCGCACGGCGCGTCGCCGAGGTTGTCCCAGCTTCGCGACCGGCCGAGATTCCCGTCGATGTTCCAAACCCCCAGCTGCTGCTGGCGACCCCGGTCGTGCTCGAACTGACCGGCCTGAGTGCCAGTTGGCCCGGCCAGACCGAACCAGGCGTGGCCGGTGTGACGCTGCGCCTCGCGCCCGGGGACCGGGTGCATCTGGCCGGACCGAGCGGTGCCGGCAAGACCACCCTCACGCAGGCCCTGGTGCGATTTCTCGACTACACCGGTTCGTACCGTCTGAACGGCGTCGAAGCGCGCCTGCTTGCTCAAACGGAGGTGCGGCGGGTGGTCGGACTGTGCGAGCAGCGTCCGTGGTTATTTGACGACAGCATCCGTCAGAATCTGCTGTTTGCCCGCGATACCGCCACCGACGCCGAGTTGCTGGCAGTGCTGGCCCGCGTCGGACTGGCCGAATGGGTCGGGGAGCGCGGCGGCCTCGACGCTCGTGTCGGGGAGCGCGGCGCCTTGGTCTCCGGCGGCCAGGCACAGCGTATTGCCCTGGCCAGGGCCCTGCTTGCCGATTTTCCGGTGCTCGTCGTCGACGAACCCACCGCGAATGTCGATAGCGCCCAGGCTGATGCCCTGGTACGGGATATCTTGAGCGCTGCGACCGACGCGCACCGGGCTGTCCTGCTGATTTCCCACACGCCGGTGCCGGACGAACTAGTGACGGCAAGGGTGACCCTGTCGACCCGGGCTCAGTCCATGTGACGCAGCTCGCGGCGGTGCAGCCACTTCTTGACCAAAAACATCGCCAGTATGAACAGCGCGATCACGCCGACGAACAGGTATCCGGCGAAGTGCAGGCTGCCGCTGAGCTCGCGGTAGCCGCCGGCCGCCACCGAGCCGACGGTGACATAGGTGAGTGACCAGATGACGCAGGCCGGCACGGTCCATGCTATGAAGGTGCGGTACCGCATCCGGCTCATGCCGACGGTGACTGGAATAAGCGAGTGCAGCACCGGCAGAAACCGGGAGATGAAGACAGCGACACCGCCGCGCCGGTCGAGGTAGTTTTCGGCGCGAATCCAATTGTGTTCGCCGATACGGCGGCCCAGCCGGCTCGCGCGGATGAACGGTCCAAAGTGGTGCCCGAGCGCGAAGCCGATGCTTTCCCCGCCCAGTGCTCCGACGATCACGGCCAGTACGAGCGTGACAAACTCGACCGGGCCGGACACGGCCGTGCTCGCGACGATCACAATGGTGTCGCCGGGAACGACCAGGCCGACCAGAACCGAGGTTTCCAGCAGCATGCCCAGAAAGGCCAGCAGCGTTCGAACGACCGGGTCGACGCTGGACACGGTGTCGAGGATCCACGTGAGGATGTCATTCATTTCGTTCAGCCTACGTGCTGCTCGGGAATCAACAAGGCCGGGCTCTCTGGCGGCCGGGAGGTCAGCGGCGAAGGCTTCGTACTTCTTGCGACCTTGGCGTTGCTGCGTCCTAGTAATCTAAAGGGGGTACACCGGCGCTCTGTTGCGCGTGCACCTTGCATCAATCATGACTAACCCCTGCAATGAATGAATGAGAGTCACGTGGCACACGAGCACGAAAGCGTCCGCATCGATTCGCGCGATGAGATCGACGAAGAAGTGTATGACTTCGCCGCGATCCAGGCGAAGTGGCAACCCATCTGGGAGGAGCTCGCTCCTTTCAAGACGAGCGGTGAGGGCGACACCCGCCCGCGCAAGTACGTGCTCGATATGTTCCCGTACCCCTCCGGTGACCTGCACATGGGCCACGCCGAGGTCTATGCGCTCGGCGATGTCGTCGCCCGTTATTGGCGCCACCAGGGCTTCAACGTGTTGCACCCGATCGGCTGGGACTCCTTCGGCCTGCCGGCCGAGAACGCCGCCATCAAGCGGGGCATCGACCCGCGCGGCTGGACCTACGATAACATCGCCCAGCAGAAGAAGAGCATGAAGCTCTATGCGACCAGCTTCGACTGGGACCGCGAACTGCACACGAGCGACCCCGAATATTACAAGTGGACCCAGTGGCTGTTCCTGCAGCTGTACAAGAAGGGCCTGGCCTACCGCAAGGACAGCTGGGTCAACTGGGACCCGATCGACCAGACTGTGCTCGCCAACGAGCAGGTCCTGGCCGACGGAACGAGCGACCGCAGCGGCGCCGTCGTCGTTAAGAAGAAACTCACCCAGTGGTACTTTAGGATCACTGACTACGCCGATCGTCTGCTGGATGACCTCAACCAGCTTGAGGGCACTTGGCCGGCCAAGGTGCTCAACATGCAGCGGAACTGGATCGGACGCTCCATCGGAGCGGATGTCGACTTCGCCGTCGAAGGCCGAACCGAACGCATCACCGTTTTCACCACGCGTCCGGACACGCTGTTCGGTGCCACCTTCATGGTCGTCGCCCCGGACAGCGATCTCGCCGCCGAACTTGTCGCAGAGTCCACGCCCGAGGTACAGGAAGCCTTCCAGGACTACCTCGTGCAGGTTCAGCGCAGCACCGAGATCGAGCGTCAGGCGACCGACCGGCCCAAAACCGGCGTGTTCCTCGGCCGCTACGCCATCAACCCGGTCAATGGCGAACGCCTGCCCATCTGGGCGGCCGACTATGTGCTCGCCGACTACGGCACCGGTGCGATCATGGCCGTGCCGGCCCACGACCAGCGCGACCTCGACTTCGCCCGCGCCTTCGACCTGCCCGTGCGCGTCGTCGTCGATACCAACTCGCCGGCCACCGGCATGATCCCCGTCATCACCCAGAGCATGCTCGACGGCACCGAAGAACTGCCGGCGCTCGACCCGCTCAGCACCGGCATCGCCCTGGCGGGCGAGGGCCGCCTCGTCAACTCCGGTCCGCTGAACGGCCTGAGCAAGATCACCGCCATCAAGCGCATCATTGAACAGCTCGCTGCCGACGGCCTCGGCCGCTCCGCGAAGAACTATCGCCTGCGCGACTGGCTCGTCTCCCGGCAGCGCTACTGGGGCGCTCCGATCCCGATCATCCACGGCGCCGATGGCACCGAAATTCCGGTCCCCGAAGATCAGCTGCCGGTGCTGCTGCCGCCCGCAGAGGGTCTTGACCTGAAGCCCCGGGGAACGTCGCCGCTCGGCGGTGCGACCGATTGGGTCAACGTGCCGAACCCGATCGACGGCACTCCGTCGACACGCGACGCCGACACTCTGGATACCTTCGTCGACAGCTCCTGGTACTTCCTGCGGTTCCTGAACCCGAGTGATGACACCAAGGCCTTCGACCCGAAGGATGCCGAAAAGTGGGCTCCGGTCGACCAATACGTCGGCGGCGTTGAGCACGCCATTCTGCATCTGCTGTACGCGCGTTTTATCACGAAGTTTTTGTTCGACGAGGGCCTGGTAAGCTTCACCGAGCCCTTCACAGCTCTGCTCAACCAGGGCATGGTCATTCTCGACGGCGACAAGATGAGCAAGAGCAAGGGCAATCTGGTCTACTTCACCGAAGAAATCGAACGCCATGGCGTTGATGCCGTGCGCCTCACGATGGCGTTCGCCGGTCCGCCGGAAGACGACATCGACTGGTCGGACGTTTCCCCGGTCGGCTCGGCCAAGTTCCTGGCCCGCGCCTGGCGCGTCGCCCGCGATGTCACGAGTGCGCCTGATGTGGAGTGGAAGACCGGTGACGTCACCCTGCGCCGCATCACCCACCGCTTCCTGTCCGACGCGCCCGGCTTGGTGGAGTCGTTCAAGTTCAACGTCGTCGTCGCACGCCTGATGGAGCTCGTCAATGCGAGCCGCAAGGTCATCGATACCGGTGCCGGGCCAGCGGATGCCGCGGTGCGTGAAGCCGCCGAGGCCACCGCCATGGCGCTAAACCTGTTTGCCCCCTACGCGGCGGAGGACATGTGGGAGCACCTCGGCTACGAGCCGTGCATCGCGCTCGTGCCATGGCGCAAGGCCGAGCAGACCCTGCTCGTTCAGGAATCGGTCACGGCGGTCGTCCAGGTCGACGGCAAGATGCGCACCCTGCTGGAGGTATCGCCGAAGATCTCTAGTGAGGACCTGGAGAAGATGGCGCGGGAAGCCGCCGCTGTCATCCGTTCGATCGGTGATCGCGAGATCATCAAGGTGATCGTGCGGGTGCCCAAGCTCGTCTCCTTCGTCACCTGCCCGTAGCGCCGGACAAAATCGGCCCTGGCTGACCCTCGTAGGATCGGTCGGGGCCTTCTCCACAGGCCCGTTTAGTCTCATCTGTGCACAGATGGGTCATCCGACCACAAACGGATGCTTCGCGCGGCCTAGCCTGCGAGCATGCAGCATGACCGGTTCCCCCTCGATCTGGAGCGCCTCGCTCCGGCCGCGCGGGGACGTCCCCGACTGCGAGTCGGCGTGGGAGCCGCCGTCGTGCTCTTGCTGCTCGCCCTCGTGTTCGCCGTCATCGTGTCGGCGGTGGGCCAGCAGGCGGGGCAGCGCACGGTCGGCTCGGAAACGGTATCGATCCCCACGGGCGGCAGCCTAGAGCCGTTTGATTCCGGTGCGAGCACAACTCCGGATGGCTCTGCCACGAGCGCGATCATCTTCGTGCACGTTTTGGGAGCGGTCGCCTGGCCCGGTCTGTTCGAGTTGCAGGACGGTGCCCGGGTCATGGATGCGATCGCCGCCGCCGGCGGGCTGAGCCCCGAGGCCGACCCTGCCGGGGTCAATCTCGCCCGCATCGTGAGCGACGGGGAGCAGTTCTACGTGCCGCGGCAGGGTGAGGTTCCACCGGGCGTTCCAGCGGCGACCGTCTCGGGGGGAGCTGGCGCACCCGCCGCCAAGGTCAACCTCAACTCGGCGACGCTCGCCGACCTCGATTCCCTGCCCCGCATCGGCCCAACCATGGCGCAGCGCATCATTGACTTTCGCACGGCTAACGGGCGATTCGCCAGCGTAGACGGCCTGCGCGATGTCGCGGGAATCGGCGACAAAACGTTCGAGGCGCTCAAAGACCTCATTACAGTATGAGCCTCGACCTACGGCTGGCGCTTCCGGCCCTGGCCGCGTGGCTCACGTCGGGGTTGCTGATCGGAGCGCCAGAGGGTGCCTGGTCCATTGCCCTTGTGCTGTGGGCAGCGGCCGGGGTGACGGCGGGCATCCTCGTGATGAAACGGATGCCGGCGCGCAGACGTGAAATGAACCAGCGTTCAGAGCCCAGCCGCTGGCAGCTGCTGGGCGGCAGCGTCGTTCTCTGCTGTGCCGCCGCGGCACTTGTGGCCACTGCCGTCGGGGTGTGGGCGCCGGTGCGCCTCCCGCCGGAGATGCGTGCCGCCGCGGAGTCGCACGCGACGCTCACGGCCACGGTCACCGTCTGGTCGGTTCCGGTTGCTGCCAGGGCCTTCATCGGTAGTGGCACTTCGGGACGAGTACGCTACCGGGCCACGCTCACGCAGGTCGACCTGCGCGGCGATACGACGCGATTGGAAAGCCCGGTGGTGGTGTTCGCCGAGGCAGCCAGGGGAGGCCACGAACCCGAGATCGGCACCAGCCTGCGCCTGCGCGGCACCCTGCGCCCGACGAACCCGGGCGACGCAGCGGTCGCCTTGCTCTTCGCCACCGAACCCGCTCAGGTGGCCGAGTCGCCGCCCTGGTGGCTGCAGTGGTCGAACGAGCTCCGCGCTCGGTTCGCGGCGGCGGCGACGAGCCTCCCCGGCGACGGGGGAGACTTGCTCCCCGGCCTGGCGATCGGCGACACGAGCGCAGTCAGTCCAGCCCTCGATCAAGCCATGAAAACCAGCTCACTGAGCCATTTGACCGCGGTTTCCGGCGCCAATTGTGCCATCGTCATCGCTTCGATCATGCTCCTCGGTGGCTATCTGCGCCTGCGCCGCAGCTGGCGCATTCTGCTATCACTCGTGACACTGCTCGGCTTCACAGTCCTGGTTACTCCGGAGCCGAGCGTGCTGCGCTCGGCGGTCATGGCCACCCTCACCCTCGCGTCGATCGGCGTGGGCCGGCCCGGGCGAGGCGTGCCCACCCTGCTCGTCGTCGTGATCGGGCTGCTTGCGAGCGATCCCTGGCTGGCCCGAAACTACGGCTTTGCGCTGTCCGTGCTCGCGACCGCGGGGCTCCTCATCCTGGTCGGACCGCTCAGCCGAGTACTCAGCCAGTGGATGCCGCTGGCCCTGGCTGCCGTCATCGCCATCCCTTTGGCCGCCCAACTGGCCTGTCAGCCCATACTCATTCTGTTGAGCCCCAGCCTGCCGCTCTACGGGGTGCCGGCCAACATTCTCGCTGGTCCTGCCGCACCGGTCGCCACGGTGGTCGGGCTGATCGCCTGCCTGACTCTGCCGGTTCTCCCGGGCGTAGCGTCGGGCCTGCTCGCCGGGGCCTGGCTGCCGTCGGCCTGGATCGCTGCCGTGTCCCAGACCATGTCGACGCTGCCGGGCACCCGTCTGCCGTGGCCCGGCGGAGTGCCCGGCGTCTTGCTGCTCTCGGTCGTCACCCTGCTCACTCTCGTGGTCGTATTGCGTGGGCCCGCTGCTCGCCCCGCACGCTGGCCGGCGGCGGTTCTCGCCGTGCTGCTGGTCGGGTTCGGGAGCTACGCCGGGTCACTGATTGGCACCCAAATCGGCCGCGCCACCACTTTTCCGGCGAACTGGCAGATTGCGGCTTGCGATATCGGGCAGGGTGATGCCGTTGTCGTGCGCGACGGTGATGAGTACGGCCTGGTTGACGTCGGGCCCGATCCGAAGCTGCTCTCGAGCTGCCTCGCGACTCTCGGCATCAGCCGCATCAACCTGCTCGTGCTCACCCATTACGACCTCGACCATATCGGCGGAGTAGATGCAGTCATTGGCATGGTCGATACCGCCCTGGTCGGGCAGCCGGAGAACGCGCAGGACGAACGCCTGCACGAGCGTCTCGCGGCTGGCGGAGCCGTCGTGCGCCAGACGTCTCGGGGTGATGCCGGTACGCTTGGAGGACTGCGCTGGAACATTCTCTGGCCCGTCCGTGGAGCCACCACGATGCAGGTGGGCAACCCGGGAAGCATCACCATTTTGTTCGAAGGGCGGGGCCTTCGTTCGATTTTTCTCGGAGATCTTGGCGAAGAATCGCAGAATGCCCTGCGGCGGATCTCGCTACCCGGCTCGGTCGACGTCGTGAAGGTCGCCCACCACGGCTCGGCCGATCAGAGCTTCGAGCTGTACGCCGAACTGCGGGCCAGGGTGGGGCTGATCTCGGTCGGCACGACAAACACCTACGGGCATCCCACCGACGCGTTGCTTAACACTCTCGCCTCGGCGGGAACCCTGTCCGTGCGCACCGACCG
This sequence comes from Cryobacterium sp. Y50, assembly GCF_002929805.1. Taxonomy (GTDB): domain Bacteria; phylum Actinomycetota; class Actinomycetes; order Actinomycetales; family Microbacteriaceae; genus Cryobacterium. The sequence goes on from NZ_PJJM01000104.1 coordinate 155,642, forward strand.
GGAGGGAATGTCAGTGGTTGCGCCGGGGGATAACGGCACGATCGTGCTCTGGACGGAGAAGATCGCCGACCGCGGTCCGCCCGCGCCGTCGACTGCTGCACCGACTGCTGCACCGACTGCTACCGGGAGGGTCAGCGGTGCGCGTTAGGCTTGATCGACCACCCGCATGACACGCAAGGAGAGCGCTATGGCCGCACGATCCGCCACGACCGGCTCCCGCGCGGGCAAGGCAGCCCCCACCCGCGCGGCCAAGGGCGCCGTCATCCCCCAGCTCGGCTGGCATCAGGTGCGTCCGGCGCCGATCGTGCTCGTCTCGGGGACCGAAACGTTTCTCGCGGAACGTGCCATCCGTCAGCTGCGCGACTTTCTCAAACTTGAAGATCCCAGCCTCGAAATCAGCGACGTGCAGGCTGATAGCTATGCCCCCGGTGAGCTGCTCACCCTGGCGAGCCCGTCCCTGTTCGGCGAGCCGCGGCTGATTCGGGTCAGCAATGTCGAGAAGTGCAGCGACACCTTTCTGGCCGAGGCGCTCGATTACCTGGAGAACCCGGCCGATGACACCTATGTCGTGCTGCGACACGGCGGGGGAGTGCGCGGGAAGAAGTTGCTCGACACCATTCGCAGCGGTCTCGGTGGCGCCATCGAGGTGGTCTGCACCGAGCTCAAGAAGGACACCGAGAAGTACGAATTCGCATCCAACGAGTTTAAAGCGGCCGGCAAACGGGTCACCGCGAGTGCGCTGCGCCAGCTCGTTGCCGCGTTCTCCGACGATTTGGCCGAACTCTCCGCTGCCTGCCAGCAGCTCATCGCGGACGCGACGAGCGAGGTCACCGAAACCACGGTCGACCGTTACTACGGTGGCCGCGTCGAAACCAACGCCTTCAAAGTCGCAGACTGGGCTATCGCGGGCCGCACTGGTGAGGCCCTCGTGGCGCTGCGGCACGCCCTCACATCCGGGGCTGACCCGGTGCCGATCGTCGCGGCTTTCGCCATGAAGATTCGCACCATGGCGAAGGTCTTTGGAGCCCGCGGCGGTTCCGCCCAGCTCGGCGCCCAGTTCGGCCTGGCCCCCTGGCAGGTGGAACGAGCGCAGAAGGACCTGCGAGGCTGGAGCGATGAGGGCCTCGCCCGCTGCATCGTCGTGCTCGCAGAAACGGATGCGGCGGTGAAGGGTGCCGGTCGCGACCCGGTCTACGCCTTGGAACGTCTCATCGGCGTGATCGCCCGCCGAGGCGAGGGCTAGCGCCACTGGCAACGAGCGGGTCTCCGGGGTACTGAGTTTGCTGTGGCAGCATGAGGGGTCGACCGCAACGTATGCCCAGTCATGGATCACTGCGTCACAGATATCGCGCCCGATTCGTGGCCCAGGCAAGGCGTCACGGCTGACCGAACGGGTTGCGAGCCGACGGACGCAAAAAACCCCAGCCGAGACGGCGGGGGTTTCTGTGCGACGAGGGACGGCATCCGCTCTAACGAGCCGATGCAGACACCAGGCGCGAATGGAGCCAGTGTCAATTAGACGAGTGCGGAAACGGCTTTCGCGATGGCCGACTTCTTGTTCGCAGCCTGGTTCTGGTGGATTACACCCTTGCTGACGGCCTTGTCGAGCTTCTTGGAAGCAAAGGCGAGACCGACGACGGCCTTGTCCTTGTCGCCAGCGGCAATCGCAGTACGAGTCGCGCGGATCGCGGACTTGAACTCGCTCTTGACAGCCTTGTTGCGCTCCTGGGCCTTCTTGTTGGTGCCAATTCGCTTGATCTGCGACTTGATATTTGCCACGTTTTTTACGCTTTCGTTAGGTTCTAGTACGGACAGCCGCTCAGCGGTAGAGGGCGCTTCTGCGGCGAAAATCGTGCGGGGTGGGACCCAACACGCAAGCCAAGTAGTAATGTTACCAGCAATTGCTGCCTCCCCAAAACCCGCCCGGTCTCCGGGAGTCCCTTCCCGTCCGCGCGAGTGGAGACCGCTCTACCCGCCGTGCACATGACTGCGCCCGATCTGGCTAGCCGCTACGCCGGTTACCGTAGTGCGCAGCGGTATCGAACGCGGCCACGTGGGTAGAGCCGCAGCCCGCCGTCATCGAGCCGGGGGCGCGGCCGACACCCGCCCGGTGACCTGCAACAGGATCGCGGTGAAGCGCTCGGGCTGGACGAGGCTCGACAGGTGCGTCGCTCCCGGCACCACGACGACCGTCCCGTTGCGGCAGGCGGCAAGAAAGCGCCGCTCGTTCAGCCGAAAGTGATCGAGTGCACCGTTGACCAACCAGATCGGGCCGGGATACGCCGCGAGGCTGGCCAGGGGAGTCAGCGTTGAGGTCGCCTGCAGGCTCGAATCCATCACGTCGAGTGCGGCGCCGCCCGCGAGCACGTCGCGGGCGGCGGCCGCGGGCAAAAGGAGGCGCGCCAGGCCCTCGTGCAACCACAAGCCTCGATCGGGCAGCCGGTGAATTATTCGGGCCAGCAGTCGATACCCCTCAAGCAGCATGCCTTTCGGCACGGCGCTACAGCCGGCAGCGACCAGCCCGGCCACCCGAGCGGGGTGCTTCGCAGCGTAGGCCACGGCATAGTAACCGCCGAGCGAGAGCCCGACCAGCAGTACCCGGCCGCCGAGCGCCGTCACCCCATCGTCGATGGCGGCGAGCGCGGCCGGCACAGTGAACGTCTCATTCATCCGCTGCCCATGGCCGGGCAAATCGATTGCGAGCACGGGATACCCGGCAGAACGCAAGGTTTCCTCCTGATACCGCCACATCGTGGCTGAGGCGCGAATGCCGTGCACGAGCAGAACCGGCACGCGGGCTTCGGGAGTCTCCATGCCGTGAGCCTAGCCAGCCCCGCTTGGAGTGCCCCGATCAAAGTGCATGCCTAGGCTAGAGCCATGAGACCTGCACCCACGACCACCCTGACCGCCATCATCAATGCTCGCGTCGTGCCGGTACTCGGTGACACCATCCCGAACGGCACGGTGCTGATCGAGAACGGTCGTATTAGCGCTATCGGCGCCGACCTCCCAGTACCGAGCGGCGCGCAAATGGTCGACGCCAGTGGCAAGTGGGTACTGCCCGGCTTCATCGAGGCACACGGGCACGTGGGCATCCACGAAGAGGCGAACGGATGGGCCGGCAACGACACCAACGAAATGACCGGCCCGAATATGGCCGCTGTTCGTGCCATCGACGCCATCAACATCGATGACGAGGGCTTTCGCGACGCGCTCTCCGGCGGAGTCACCACGATCGTGGTCAAGCCCGGCTCCGGCAATCCGATCGGCGGCCAGTCGGTCGCGATCAAGAGCTGGGGCGGCCGCACCATCGACGAGCAGGTGATCAGCGACGCAGTGAGCATCAAGAGCGCTCTTGGGGAGAACCCGAAGCGGATCTACGGCGAGAAGAAGCAGACCCCGAGCACCCGCCTCGGCGTCAGTCTGGTCATTCGCCAGGCCTTCGTCGAGGCCCAAAACTACGTGCGCGCACGCGATGCCGCCGCCGAGAAGGGCGAAACCTTCACCCGCGATCTCGGCAAGGAGGCCCTGGCCCGGGTCTTCTCCGGGGAACTCGTCTGGGACCAGCACGTGCACCGCCACGACGACATTGCCACGGCCATCCGTTTAGCGGAGGAATTCGGCTATCGCCTCGTGATCAACCACGGCACCGAGGGGCACAAGGTCGCCGACGTGCTCGCCGAGAAGAACATCCCGGTCATCTTCGGTCCGATGCTCACAGCACGCACCAAGGTCGAACTGCGCGACCGAGCCATCGGCAACCTCGCCGTTCTCGCCGCCGCCGGCGTTCGGGTGGCCATCACGACTGACCATCCGGTCGTTCCGGTGAACTTTCTCGTGCACCAGGCCGCCCTGGCCGTGAAGGAGGGGCTGCCGGTGCAGACAGCGCTCGAAGCGCTCACCGTCAACCCGGCCGTGATTCTCGGGCTCGACAACCGAGTCGGATCCCTCACCGTTGGGCTCGACGCCGACGTCGTGATCTGGTCCGGTGACCCGCTCGACCTCGCCTCCCGCGCCGAACTCGTGCTCATCGACGGCGTCGAGGTCTACCGGCACAGTGACGGCTTCGGCCAGGTCGTCGAACGAGCACATCGCGCCTGAGCTTCGGTCATCTCTGCAGAACTCACAAATTTCTGCGCGGGGTGGCGCGTATGAGTCATCAGTGCCAGCTCGTGCGCGACTCGCGTAGACGGTACAACCCAGCCGAGCATGGAAGAATGGACGGACTATGTCACCGAGAGCCCTTCACGCGCTGGAACCGGCCGCCACGGCCCCCGAGTTCATCCGCAACTTCTGCATCATTGCCCACATCGACCACGGCAAGTCGACGCTCGCCGACCGGATGCTGCAGATCACCGGCGTCGTCGACGAGCGTTCTATGCGTGCCCAATACCTGGACCGTATGGACATCGAGCGGGAACGCGGCATCACCATCAAGAGCCAGGCCGTGCGGATGCCCTGGGAGCTGGACGGTGTCACCTACGCGTTGAACATGATCGACACCCCCGGACACGTCGACTTCACCTACGAGGTCTCCCGCAGCCTCGCTGCTTGCGAGGGCGCCATTCTGCTGGTCGATGCGGCCCAGGGCATCGAAGCTCAAACCCTCGCCAACCTCTACCTCGCGCTCGAGAACGACCTTACGATCATTCCGGTGCTCAACAAGATCGACCTGCCGGCCGCCGACCCCGAGAAGTACGCCCGCGAACTCGCGAGCCTCATCGGCGGTCGCCCCGAAGACGTGCTGCGCGTCTCCGGCAAGACCGGTGCCGGGGTCCAGGAACTGCTTGACCTTGCTACGACCATGATTCCGGCGCCGAAGGGCAACCCGGATGCCGCCGCCCGGGCCATGATCTTCGACTCGGTCTACGACAGCTATCGCGGCGTCGTCACCTACGTGCGCATGATCGACGGGCACCTCAAGGCGCACGAAAAAATTCAGATGATGTCGACCAAGGCAACCCACGAGATCCTCGAGATCGGCGTCATCTCGCCCGAACCCGTCGAGAGCAAGGGCCTCAAGGTCGGCGAGGTCGGCTATCTGATCACCGGCGTGAAGGACGTGCGCCAGTCCAAGGTCGGCGACACCATCACAACAGCCCTGCGCCCGGCGACCGACGCTCTGCCCGGCTACGACGAACCGCAGCCCATGGTGTTCTCCGGCCTATACCCGATCGACGGCAGTGACTACCCGGCGCTGCGCGAAGCTCTCGACAAGCTCAAACTCTCCGACGCCAGTCTCGGCTATGAGCCCGAGACATCCGTCGCCCTCGGTTTCGGTTTTCGCTGTGGCTTTCTCGGCCTGCTGCACCTCGAGATCATCACCGAACGTCTCGAACGCGAATTCAACATCGACCTCATCACGACCGCGCCAAGCGTGCCGTACGAGGTCACCACCGACGACAAACGCACCATCACGGTCACCAATCCGAGTGAATACCCCACCGGCAAGATCGCCAAGGTGCTCGAACCCATGGTCAAGGCGGCTATCCTGGCGCCAAAAGACTACGTCGGCGTCATCATGGAGCTGTGCCAGAGTCGCCGCGGCACCCTGCTCGGCATGGAATATCTCGGCGAAGACCGGGTCGAGATTCGCTACTCGATGCCGCTCGGTGAGATCGTGTTCGACTTCTTTGACATGCTCAAAGGCCGCACCGCCGGCTACGCCTCGCTCGACTATGAAGCCTCCGGCGAGCAAGAGGCCGACCTGGTCAAGGTCGACATTCTGCTGCAGGGCGAGCAGGTTGACGCGTTTTCCGCCATCGTGCACCGCGACAAGGCCTATGCCTACGGCGCGCTCATGACCGGCCGGCTGCGCAAACTGATTCCGCGCCAGCAGTTCGAGGTGCCCATCCAGGCTGCGATCGGCGCTCACATCATCGCCCGCGAAAGCATCTCGGCGATGCGCAAGGACGTACTCGCCAAGTGTTACGGCGGTGACATCTCGCGAAAGCGCAAGCTGCTCGAGAAGCAGAAAGAGGGTAAGAAGCGCATGAAGATGGTCGGCCGGGTCGAAGTTCCCCAGGAAGCCTTCATCGCCGCATTGAGCGGCGACATCGAGACCAAAGACAAGAAGTAGAGCGGATGCGCAGGGCCACCTTCACCGACGCCGCCGTCAGCTACGCTGCCATCGGCGGTACGCTGGCGCCCGACCTGATGAGCTATCCGCCGAAGGGCTACCGGCCGATGGAGCAGAGCGTCAGGCTCGGCAGCTCATCGGAGCGATTCGAAGCGACCACGAAGCTGCTGATGACCTGGGGGATTCAGCGCGGCAGCGGCATGGAGGTCACCGATCTCGAAAACGGTACTGGCGTGCAGTACACCCCGGTCACCTTTCAGCCGGACGGCACGCCGGCGGCCGGCCAGCAGCATCCGGTCAACGAAGCGACCTTCGCCGAGGACGGCACCCCTTACATCGCCAACGGCATGACGGCGACCCTGAAAATGAAGGTCTGGCTGTTCCAGGTGACCGCGCCCGTGCGCGTCGTGTACGTGATCGACGAGGCGGCCCGCATCGGATTTGCGTACGGCACCATGGCCGGCCACCCGGAGAGCGGCGAGGAATCCTTCATCGTCGAGCATCGGGGCGATGACTCGGTCTGGCTGACCATCCGCTCGTTCTCCCGGGCCAGCACCTGGTATTACCGCCTAGCCTGGCCGGTTCTGCGCTTTCAACAGGCTAGATTCACCAGGCTTTACCTGCGCGTCCTGCACCCCGTTGGCGCCATCACTAACTGAATTCAACGTACTGGAGCACCACCCATGGCCGGACCACACCCCGTCGGAGACCCCGCACCCGACGATGGCCTCCTTCCCTCGTCAGCAGCCGTCCAAGCGGCCGAACGCGACTTCGGCGTCTACCTGCACGTGCCCTTCTGCCGGGTTCGCTGCGGCTACTGCGACTTCAACACCTACACCGCGACGGAACTGCGCGGCGTCAAGCAGAGCGACTATGCCAGCCAGGCCGTGCTCGAGGTTGAGGCCGCCGGCCGCATCCTCACAGCATCGGGACTGCCGGACCGTAAGGTGGCGACGGTATTCTTTGGCGGAGGCACACCGACGCTGTTGCCGGTGACCGACCTTGTGAAGATGCTCAGCGCGGTACGTGAGCAATGGGGCCTCGAGCGCGGCGCCGAGGTCACCACGGAGGCGAACCCCGACTCTGTCGACGCCGCCTACCTCGGTGCTCTCGCCGACAGCGGATTCACCCGGGTGTCCTTCGGTATGCAGTCCGCCGTGCCGCACGTACTCGCGACGCTCGAACGTACTCACGACCCAGAGCGGGTGCCGCTCGTCGTGGAGTGGGCCCGCGGCGCCGGCCTCGACGTGAGCCTCGACCTGATTTACGGCACGCCGGGGGAGTCTCTCGCGGATTGGCGCACCAGCCTCGAACAGGCGCTCAGTTTGCACCCCGACCACCTGAGCGCGTACTCGCTCATCGTCGAAGACGGTACCAAGCTCGCTCGGCAGATTCGCCGCGGCGAGATCGCTCCGACCGACGACGACCAGCAGGCCGACTTCTACGAGCTCGCTGACGAACTGCTCGCTGCTGCCGGCTACGACTGGTACGAGGTCAGCAACTGGGCCACCAGCGACGCGCACCGTTCCCGCCACAACCTTGCCTACTGGACCGGCCAGGACTGGTGGGGCGTGGGCCCTGGCGCGCATAGCCACGTCGGCGGTGTGCGTTGGTGGAACGTCAAACATCCGGCGGCCTATTCAGAGCGGATGCTTGCCGGCCTGTCCCCGGCAGCCGGTCGCGAGACGCTCGACGCGCCCACCCGCGAACTCGAGCGCATCCTCTTGCAGAGCCGCATCCGCACCGGCATCCCGGTCGCGTCGTTATCTGCGGCCGGACGCCGCGAGGTCGCCGGCCTGATCGCCGATGAGCTTGTCAACGCCAAGGCAGCCCTCGCCGGGACCATTGAACTGACCCTGCGCGGACGGCTGTTGGCCGACGCTGTGGTGCGTCGGCTGAGCGACTAGGACTGAGCTGAAGAGGCTGAGCTGAAGAGGCTGAGCTGAAGAAGTTCAGCTAAAGAACCTGATGGTCAGCGGGTAGGAATACCCCTGGCCGCGGTTGGCCGCAAGTGCGGCGAGGATCGAGAAGATGATGCCGAGCACCCAGGCCACAGGCACAATCAGGTAACCGATGAGGATCGCCGTTAACGCGGTCCCGACCACGTAGACGATCGTCAGGGTGATCTGAAAGTTCAGAGCCGTCGCGCTGTGCGCCCGAATAAACGGCCCTCGATCGCGCAGCACGAGATAGCCGATGAGTGCGGGAACAAAGACAAAAAGGATGCCACCGACGTGAATCAGGGTCGCCCACATCTTCTCGTCGGTAGGGCTCATGGGCGAGGGCGGAACACTCTGCGCATAGGGGTTGTGCGGCGGGGTTGATTCATATGGGTTTGAGCGCGAATCGTTCTCAGACATGTGGTCTCCCGTTCCAGCGTGGTCGATTTGGTCGCGATGAACTGGCATTGGGTTGACCACAGCATCCAGTGCAGAAGCACTGTCTGGGTTCGGACAACGTACAAGCCAGCCTTCTTTAGACTAACCGTCCGAGATGCGTATTGTCCCGGTCTGCTCGCTACTTGATCAGGCGAATCGCGAACGGATATTGGTAGTTCTGGCCGTCCTTGGCCTTCAGAAACAACATGATCGAAAAGATGGCTCCAGCCATTCAGAGCAGCCAGGTCAGTCCGATGAGCAGGCCGCCGATTCCGAAGGTGACGATCGCAAGGATGAACGAGACGATATTAATCGCGACGTATCCAATCACGAGGGTGATCTGAAAGTTGAGCGTCTCCTTCGCCTCGGTATTGGTGAAACGGCCGCGGTCCTTGAAGACCAGCCAAATGATCAGCGACGGCAGAAAGCTCAGGATGCCGCCGAGGTGCGCCAACGAGGCCCATTGCCGGTCGTCGACTTCCGAGAGTGGGGCCGCGGCTGCCGGGGTGCCGAACGGACTGCCCGTGCCGGGCTGCTGGCCATACGGCGGCTGCCCAACATTGGGGTCACGGTAGTTGGAATCGCCGGGAGGTTGTGCCTGTGGATCGCTCATGATTGTCCCTTTCGTTGAACGCCGGGGGCGCTGGTATCAGGAATTAAACGCTCGGTTCGCGATACTGGCAATGGGTGCGCTCAGCCGGAACACGGCCGGTCGCGATAGTATTAGCAGTCAGTGAATGCGAGTGCCAACGACGTGCGGGCAAACCTGCGTTCCGGCGCGCTCACCGGTGCGACGACCCGGAGCATCCGCTCAATTGACGCTGGACCGGAAAAAGAGGAAGGCGGGCGAAATGGTTTCCGACCGTGGGCTCGATGTGTTGCGCGTCATCGTGCAGGACTACGTCGCCTCCCGCGAACCCGTCGGCTCCAAATCCATCGTTGACCGGCATTCTTTCGGCGTCTCCGCCGCGACCATTCGCAACGACATGGCCCTGCTCGAAGAAGAAGAGTTGATTGCGGCGCCACACACTTCGTCGGGGCGCATCCCGACCGACAAGGGCTACCGGGTCTTCGTCGACCACCTCGCCGACCTGCGCCCGCTGACCCCGGCCCAGCGTCAGGCCATTGAAACCTTTTTGGGTCACTCCGCCGACCTCGACGAGGTGCTCGTGCGGAGCGTGCGTCTGCTCTCGCAACTCACCCACCAAGTCGCGCTCGTGCAATACCCCTCGCTGTCCCGCGCGAAGGTTCGGCACCTCGATTTCGTGCCGCTGACCGAGACGCGCATTCTGTCGGTGCTGATCACCGATTCCGGCGGGGTCGAGCAGCGGGTCATCGACCTGCCGCGGGCACTTGACGAGCAGACGCTCGGCGAATTGCGCGTCCGACTCAACGTCACGGTCGTTGGACTCGGCATGGCCGAGGCGAGCGCCGCACTCGCCGCGAATGTCTGGCCGGGATCGTCAGCGCTGCAGCCGATCGTCGACCTGCTCACGCGCACCGTCGCCGACCAGGTCGGAGCCAACCGTCAGGAGAAGCTCGTCATGGCCGGGGCTGCAAACCTGGTGCGCACCGAAGACGACTTCTCCGGCAGCATCTATCCGGTGCTCGAAGCCATCGAAGAACAGGTCGTGCTGCTGCGCCTGTTCGGCGAGATGGAGACCGACCAGCACGGCGTTTCGGTGAGTATCGGCCGCGAGAATGCCGCCTTCGGCCTGCCGGAAGCGAGCGTGCTGACCAGCGGGTACACCGCCAACGGCAATTTGGCCCGGCTCGGTGTGCTCGGGCCGACCCGCATGGACTATTCCAACAATATGGCGGCCGTGCGCGCCGTCGCCCGGTATCTCTCGCGCCTGCTCGACGAGACCTAAGCTCTGTGCCATTTCGAACAACCATCATCAGAAAATCAAGGAGAGCCACCTTTGGCTGACCATTACGAAGCGCTTGGCGTTGACCGCGACGCGACCACCGACCAAATCAAAAAGGCCTACCGTCGCCTCGCCCGCGAACTGCACCCCGACGTGAACCCCGGCGCCGAAGCATCCGAACGGTTCAAGAGCATCACGCACGCCTACGACGTGCTGAGCGACGCCAAGCAACGCCAGAAGTACGACCAGGGCGGCGGCCAGAACGGCGGCTTCGACGGGCAGAACTTCGGTAACTTCGGCGACATCTTCGAGACCTTCTTCGGGGGTGGCGGCAGCAGCAGCCGTGGCCCGCGCTCGCGCCGCGAACGCGGCCAGGACGCCCTCATTCGAGTCGACCTCGACCTCGATGAGGTCATCTTCGGCACGCACCGCGACCTTGAGGTAGACACCGCGATCGTCTGTGAGACCTGCAAGGGCTCCTGTAGTGCCCCGGGAACGTCCCCGATCACCTGCGACATCTGCCACGGCACCGGCAGCATCCAGCGCGCCGTACGCTCTCTGCTAGGCAACGTGATGACCTCGAGCCCGTGCGGTTCCTGCCGCGGCTATGGCACTATCATCGCCACGCCGTGCATAACCTGCTCCGGTCAGGGCCGCGTTCGCGCCCGCCGCACCGTTCCGGTCGACATCCCGGCCGGCGTTGACACCGGCTTGCGCCTGCAGATGCCCGGCAGTGGCGAAGCCGGCCCGGCTGCCGGTCCCAACGGTGACCTGTACCTCGAAATGAAGGTACGCCACCACGATGTGTTCAGCCGTGACGGCGACGACCTGATGTGTTCGCTAGACGTGCCGATGACCAATGCAATTCTCGGCACCACCGTGACCGTGAAGGCACTCGACGGTGACATCGAGGTGGAAATTCGTCCCGGATCGCAGAGCTCAGAGGTGCTCACGATCAAGGACCGCGGCATCACCAAGCTGCGCGGCAGTGGCCGCGGCGACCTCAAGGTCGGCATCCACGTCCTCACCCCGACCAAACTCGACCACAAGGAACGCGAACTGATTGAGCAGTTTGCCGCCCGCTACGCGGCCCCGGCGCCGACCCTGAGCCAGTATCAGCAGGGCTTGTTCGCGAAACTGCGCGACCGGTTCCTCGGCTAACGTGGCACATTTCTACCTGCAGGAATCGCTCCGCACGATCGATAGTCGCCCGGGGCAGGTCGTGACCGTGGACGGCGCCGAGGCTCGGCACGCGGTCACGGTCAGCCGGGTTCGCCCTGGGGACCGGCTCCGCTTGGGCAATGGGGCCGGGTTGCTGCTGGAGGGAGCCGTACTGACTGCAGAGGCTGCGCAGTTAACCCTGCGCGTCGATGACGCGAGCGAAACGGCGGCTGCGACACCGCGCATCCGCTTGGTACAGGCTCTCGCCAAGGGGGACCGGGACGAACTGGCCATTCAAGCCGCCACCGAACTCGGCGTCGACGGCGTCATTCCATGGTCGGCGGCCCGCTCGATCACCAAGTGGGAAGGCGCGAAAATCGCCAAGGGCCACGAACGCTGGAGCGCCATCGTGCGCGAGGCCAGCAAACAGTCGATCCGGGCCTGGCTGCCCGAGGTAGCCCCACTATCCAGCACCAAGCAGCTGGCCGTTCTGGCCGCCACGACACGGATGCTGCTGCTTGACCCGACCGCGACCGGTCGCCTCACCGAGGTGGCTGTCCCCACCGACGACCGCGACATTCTGCTCGTCGTCGGACCCGAGGGCGGAATTTCGCCGGCCGAACTGCTGCTGCTCGAGCAGGCCGGCGCGAGAGCGGTGCGCCTCGGCGACACCGTATTGCGCACATCGACCGCGGGCCCCTCCGCCCTCGCTATCCTCAATGCAACGCTCGGCCGTTGGTAGCGCCGCTTAAGATAGATGTATGACTTCTTTCGTCGCCCAACCGACCATTTTCAGCCGCATCATCGCGCGTGAGATTCCGGCGACGATTGTCGCCGAAACCGAGCACATCATCGCCTTCCTCGACATCGCACCCAAGGCCCCGGTTCACGTTGTCGTCACCACGAAAGACCCGCAGTATCAGAACGTGGTCGAGCTCGCCGCTGGCAATTCCGCCCTGCTGGCCGAACTCGTCGCCGTCGCCGAGCAGATTGCGGCCGAACGCACCAACGGACAGTTCCGCCTGGTGTTCAACACCGGAGCGGCTGCCGGCCAGACGGTCTTCCACGTACACGCGCACGTTTTGGGCAGTCCGGAACAGTCGGAGCAGCTGGGGGAGGATTCACTTGGCGCCCTCTGATCCCCATCTGGAATTACACTTCTCCGTCGACGGTGTCGCCATGGTGCGTCTGCTCGGCCCCGAAGACCGCTACCTGAACACCATCGAGGCCGCTTACCCGAACGTCGATGTGCATGTGCGCGGCAATGACGTGACCCTCGGCGGCTCGGCCGACGACGTTGAGGCCGTACGCCGCCTGATCGAGGAGCTGCAGGTGGCCCTGCGCACCGGCCACGACCTCGGTGAGATCGAGGTAGCTACCGCAGCACGGAGGCTCGCCATCGACAGTTCTATCAGCCCTTCCGCCCAGCTCGGCGGCCCGATCCTGACCGCCAGGGGCAAGAGTATCCGGGCCAAGTCTCTCGGCCAGAAAGAGTACGTCGACGCGATCGATGACAACACGATCGTGTTCGGCATCGGACCGGCCGGAACCGGCAAGACCTACCTTGCCATGGCCAAGGCGGTGCGCGCCCTGCAGAACAAGGAGGTCGAACGCATCATCCTGACCCGTCCGGCTGTGGAGGCTGGCGAACGGCTCGGATTTCTGCCCGGCACCCTCACCGACAAGATCGACCCCTACCTGCGGCCGCTCTACGATGCACTCGGTGAAATGCTTGATCCCGAACTGATCCCCAAGCTGCTTGCGGCCGGAACGATCGAGGTCGCCCCGCTCGCCTACATGCGCGGACGCACTCTTAACGCGAGCTTCGTCGTACTCGATGAAGCCCAGAATACGACGCCGGAACAGATGAAAATGTTTCTGACCCGTCTCGGTTTCGGTTCGAAGATGGTCATCACCGGCGACGTCACCCAGATCGACCTGCCGGCCGGCACGAGCGGTTTGAAGCTGGTCACCCGCGTGCTCGACGGAATCGACGACATCCACTTCGCTTATCTGACCAGCGCCGATGTCGTTCGGCACTCGCTGGTTGGTCGTATCGTCGATGCCTACACCGAGTACGACGCGCAGAAGCAGGCCCTCCGACAGGAGAGCGCCGAAGCCCGAGAATTCGCCACCCGTGGCCCCCAGCGCACCGGCAATGCGCCCGGCCGCAATCCGAAACGGAGTTCCAGTTGAGCATCGAAGTCAACAACGAGTCGGCCATCCCGGTCGATGAGGCTGCCATCTTGCGCCTGGCCGCCTTCGCGCTCGACACCATGCACGTGCACGCCGACGCCGAACTCGCGATCGTGCTCGTCGATGAAGGGGCCATGGAGCAGCTGCATGTGCAGTGGATGGACGAGCCCGGTCCCACTGATGTTTTGAGCTTTCCGATGGACGAACTGCGCCCCGGAACCGAGGAGCAGGAGACCCCGCCCGGACTGCTCGGCGATATCGTGCTCTGCCCGCAGGTCGCCAAGGAGCAGGCCGAAACCGCCGGCCACAGCACTCTCGATGAGCTGCTGTTGCTCACCACCCACGGCGTACTGCATCTACTCGGCTTCGACCACGCCGAACCGGACGAAGAGAAGGAAATGTTCGGCATTCAGCGCGATATCCTCATCGGCTTCGCCATGCAGGAACGACAACGCCCCTGATGCACATTGTGTGGTTCATTTATGCGGCCGTCGTTCTGGTCGTTTTTGCTGGTCTGATGGCCGCCGTCGACGCCGCGATCACCACCCAATCGCGGGCTGATATCGCCAGCCTGGTGCCGAATCATCGCGCCAAACGGTCACTCCGCGCGATCGCTGAAGACACCGGCGCGCACCTGAACGCGATCAACTTCATTCGCATTACTGCGGAAACCACGGCGGCCGTACTGGTGACCCTCGTTTTTGCGACCACGATCGAGGCATTGTGGCTCGCGCTGCTGCTGTCGGCGCTGATCATGACCTCGGTTTCGTTTGTGCTGGTCGGTGCCAGTCCGCGCAGCGTCGGGCGGGCGCATCCGGTCGCCCTACTGACAGCCACCGCGCTGCTCGTGCATGTTGTGCGCGTTCTGCTCGGACCGATCGCGAACGCTCTGGTCGCCCTCGGCAACCGCGTCACCCCCGGGCGCACCAAACTCGCCACCTTCACCTCCGAAGATCAGTTGCTCAGCATGGTCGACGAGGCCACCGAACTCGACGTGATCGAGGAAGACGACCGCGAGCTCATCCACTCGATTTTTGAGTTCAGCGACACGGTCGTGCGCGAGGTCATGATTCCCCGCACCGACATGATCACCATCGACGCTGACGCGAGCATTGACGCGGCTATGGGCCTGTTCCTGAGCAGCGGTACCTCGCGCTTACCCGTTCGGGGCGGCGAGGTCGACGACGTCGCTGGCATCCTCTACCTGCGCGACGTCGCTCGGCTGGTCTTTGAACGCCCGATCAATGGCCTGCAACTGACGGTCGCCGAACTCGCGCGTCCGGCCGTGTTCGTGCCCGAATCCAAGAAAGCCGACGATATGCTGCGGCAGATGCAGCTTGAGTCTAACCACCTGGCCATGGTCGTTGACGAGTACGGCGGCATCGCCGGACTCGTCACCCTCGAGGATCTGATCGAGGAGCTCGTCGGTGATATCTCCGATGAGTACGACCGCGACGTGGTCGAGTTCGAAGACCTCGGCGATGGGCATTTTCGGGTCAGTGCCCGACTGCCGGTCGACGAACTCGGCGAACTCTTTGACCTCGAGCTCGACGACGATGATGTCGACTCGGTCGGTGGCCTTCTGGCTAAGGCGCTGGGGCGACTGCCGGTCGCCGGGTCAGTCGCCTCGGTGAGCGGGTTGAACCTCACCGCCGAACGCACCGAAGGTCGTCGTAAGCGCATCAGCACCGTGCTGGTGGAGCGAGACGAAGCTCTGATTGATGCGCAGACCGCATTTCTTACGGGAATGAATCGCAGCACAGTGTCTGATGATGAAGGAGAACGGTTATGACCGCAGAAACACAGGCGCACCCCGCCGATTACCGAGCGGGATTCGTCTCCTTCGTCGGACGCCCCAACGTGGGAAAATCCACCCTGACGAACGCACTCGTGGGAGAGAAGGTCGCGATCACCTCGTCAAAACCGCAGACCACCCGCCGCGCCATCCGTGGCATCGTGCACCAGAAGAACGGCCAGCTCATTCTGGTCGACACCCCCGGCATTCACCGCCCGCGCACCCTCCTCGGTGAGCGACTCAACAGCCTTGTCACCGCCACCCTGGCCGGCGTCGACGTGATCGGCTTGTGCATCCCGGCCAACGAGCCGATCGGCCCGGGAGACAAGTTCATCAACGAGCAATTGGATGCCTTCCCACGGGCCAAAAAGGTCGCCATCGTCACCAAAATTGATGCGTCCTCCAAGACCAACGTCGCCAATCAGCTGCTCGCCGTCTCTCAGCTGCGGGACTGGGAAGCGATTGTTCCGATCTCCTCGACCAGCCGCATCCAGCTCGACACCCTGGCAACGCAACTCCTGCTCTTGCTGCCGCATGCCGATGCCCCGCTCTACCCCGCTGACACCGTCACCGACGAGACCCTCGAGTCGCGCATCTCGGAGTTCATTCGCGAGGCAGCCCTCGAGGGCGTCACCGACGAACTGCCGCACTCGATCGCTGTGACCATCGACGACATCATCGAGCGTGATGACCAAGAACTGGTTGAGATTTACGCCAACCTGTTCGTCGAACGGGATAGCCAGAAGGGCATCATCATCGGCAAGTCGGGCAGCCGACTGAAGGATGTCGGTACCCGCGCGCGCAAACAGATTGAACCGCTCGTCGGTAAGCGGGTCTTTCTCTCGCTGCGGGTGAAGATCGCCAAGGAATGGCAGCGCGACCCGAAGCAGCTCGGTCGGCTCGGCTTCTAGCCCGCCGAGCAGGCAGTTCGGGTCCCGTCCGAAAACCGCCATGGATCGGTAAGACTCACCAGCACTAAATGTTTAGCGCCCGCCCCGAAACGGGTGGCCGCTAAGGTAACCGTCGTAGCGGCTACCCATATCGGGCACACTCACGCCCGCCGGCCTGAAACCGGCAGGAACGGCCCGAGTGCCGCCCGCACTCACCCGCTGAAGGCCTGGACGCAGGAATCATCCTCGGCCGTTTGGCCGGTGAGTCCATCCAGAGCCTGAACGGTTGGCTCGGGGGTGGGGAGCGCAGTTTCGCCTGGCGCCGACGTTGACGTTTCGACCGGCACCGGGAGATTCGTCGTCGGGGCCGGCGTGGGTGTTGTACCGGCGAGAGCGAAGGGCTCGTCGGCTGCGAGTTTGGCGAACATCTCCTCGGCCACAGCGTCGAGCGGTACCACCTTGCCCGGAAAGTCAGAGTCCTCGGTCGTGCCCGGATATTGTACGAACAGCAGTCGATCCAGGTCGATGTCGTTGAGCGCCAGAGCCATCGAGACCATAGTGTCGATGTTGGCCAGCGACGTCGATAGTGCAATGTTGCTCGCCGCAGCGTCGGCCAGGTTGATCAAGGTCGGGATGCTCGTGAGCGTGCCATTGCCCTGAACCGTGCGCATGAGTGAGGCCATGTAAATCTGCTGCGAGGAGATTCTCGCCAGGTCGCTGCGATCGCCCACGCCTTTGCGGCTGCGCAGAAACGCCAGTGCGGTGTCCCCGGCGACGATACTCGTGCCGGCGGGCAGATTGAGGCCCGCAGCGGGGTCTTTGATGGCCGCATCCAGGCAGATCGGAACTCCACCGATGGCGTCGCTCAGCTGCACGACCCCATCAAACGAGATGAGTCCGGCATAGGGGATGATCAGTCCCGTCAGTTCGGATATGGTCTTGACCACGCAGGGCAGCCCGCCACGCGACATGGCCTCATTGACGGGGCGTGCGGCCATCGCAGAAAACTCGTCCCCGTTTTTTGTATCCGTGCACGTGGGATGCGGCACGATGAGATCGCGAGGGATACTCACGACGACCGCATTGCTGTGGTCGGCAGAAACGTGCACGAGAATGTTCACATCGTTGAGGGTGGCGTCACGTTTTCCGTACGCCGCGCTTTGCGTTGCATCGTTGTCGATGCCGACCAAAAGAATATTGAAGCCGTTTTCGTAGCTTTCGAACTGTGACTCTGCGGCTGACGTGTCGCCATCGGTGATGTCGATGGCGTTGTCGTCGACCTTCTGGTGCAGGCTCCAGACCGCAATAGCCGCCACGGATGATGCGCTGATCACGGCAACAGCCAGCACCGCCGCCACCGCTTTGAGTGCCCTCGCATAGGGATTCGATCGCTTCAATCGCCCGTGGCGCGCGATTCCGACCATCCGTTTGCTATGCCTGTTCGCGTCAACCACAAAGCCTCGTCCCCTTGCGCCCGATCACTGATCGAACCTTCTATCAACGTCACGACCCCATCATGCCCCTCGGCATCGCCCTGGTACCTCCCGAGGCTATCGCCTTCGTCAGCGACCGCGGTGGTCACCAAAACGCGTTGGCGCGATTCAGCCGCCAAAATCGGGCAAGTCGTGAACGAGGTTCCCGCGTCACGCTTCGTACTCGTTCAAAGCGACCTCAGTTTCCGGACTCGGCTAGGAGCATCCGCTCGCCGACGCCTCCGCCGCCACGTGGGCGCAACGGTGCCAAACGGTGCTAGCCTAAAAATGTGTTGAACGGTGCGCTCCTCCTTAGCTGCCGCGACGGGTCCTAATCTAAAGGCCTCCCTCGTCGCGGCGTTCGTCGTTGGCTGTGCGACACCCACGAGGAAACAGGATCATGAAGAACAATCAGACCGCATCCACCCTGCCGATTCATCGCTACCGCCCGTACCACGAGCAGTTCGCCGTTGCGCTACCCGACCGTACCTGGCCGAGTAAGCACATCACGGTTGCACCGCGTTGGTGCGCGGTCGACCTGCGGGACGGCAACCAGTCGCTTATCGACCCGATGAGTCCCGAGCGCAAGCGCATCATGTTCGACCTGCTCGTGCGTATGGGCTACAAGGAAATCGAGGTGGGCTTTCCTTCGGCGAGCCAGACCGACTTCGACTTCGTACGCAGCCTCATCGACGAGAACGCCATCCCCGACGACGTAACGATTCAGGTGCTGACCCAGGCTCGTGAACATTTAATCAAGCGCACCTACGAGTCGATCGCCGGCGCCAAGCAGGTCATCGTGCACTTCTATAACTCCACGAGCATTTTGCAGCGCGAGGTGGTGTTTCGCGAGCAGAAGCAGGGCATCGTCGATCTGGCCCTGTTTGGCGCCCGCCTGTGCAAGCAGATGGAATCGACCATTCCCGGCACGACTATCTATTACGAGTACTCGCCCGAGAGCTTCACCGGCACCGAACTCGACTTCGCTGTCGACATCTCCAACCAGGTCATTGAGATTTTGCAGCCGACCCCGGAGCGCAAGGTCATCATCAACCTGCCGGCGACAGTCGAGATGGCCACGCCCAATGTGTATGCCGATTCCATTGAGTGGATGAGCCGTCACCTGAACCAGCGCGAGAACGTGTTGATCTCGCTCCACCCGCACAACGACCGCGGTACTGCGATTGCCGCCGCCGAACTCGGCTACCTGGCCGGTGCCGACCGCATCGAAGGCTGCCTGTTTGGAAACGGTGAGCGCACCGGAAATGTCGACCTGGTTGCCCTTGGCATCAATCTGTTTACCCAGGGCATCGACCCGCAGATCGACTTCAGCAACATCGACGAGATCAAGCGCACCGCTGAATACTGCAACCAGCTGCCGGTACCGGAGCGCAACCCATGGGCGGGCGACCTCGTCTTCACCGCCTTCAGCGGTTCGCACCAGGACGCCATCAAAAAGGGTTTCGAAGCCATGGATGCCGATGCCGCCAAGCAGGGCTGCACCGTCAACGACCTGGTCTGGGCCGTTCCGTACCTGCCGATCGACCCCAAGGACCTTGGTCGCAGCTACGAGGCCGTGATTCGGGTCAACTCGCAGTCCGGCAAGGGCGGCGTCGCCTACCTACTCAAAACGGACCACGCCCTCGACCTGCCGCGCAGGCTGCAGATCGAGTTTTCCGGCGTCGTGCAGGCCAAAACGGATGCCGAGGGTGGCGAGGTCACGAGCGAGCAGATCTGGGACATCTTCAACGACGAGTACCTGCCGGCCACGGTCAAGAACCCCGAAGCACAGTGGGGCCGGTTTGAACTGCACTCCACCCGCACCTCAAGCGACCTGTCCGGCACCGTCGACCTTGCCGTCGTACTTCGTGACGGCGACACAGCGGCTCCGGCCACCGGCTCCGGCAACGGCCCGATCAACGCGTTCCTCGGCGTCATGGCCGAGCGCGGAATCGCGATTACGCTCTACGACTACGTCGAACACGCACTGTCGGCCGGCGGCGATGCTCAGGCAGCCGCCTATGTCGAGCTCGACGTGAACGGCAAGCGCTACTGGGGTGTCGGCATCGATGCGGACATCTCCACCGCGTCGCTCAAGTCGGTCGTCTCCGCCGTCAACCGCGGCATTCGCGCGGAGGTCGGCAACCGGGAGTTGTCCGCCGTCTAAGCAGACAGCATCCGCTCTAGCGCAACACACGAAAGCCCAGACTCTGCAGTCTGGGCTTTCGTTGCACCATCCGGGTGCGGTTGTGAGCCTGGCCCTGTGCCGGGGACTAAGCCAGGGCTGGCAGGTATTCTGATCGGTCCGGTGTACGGGTGCCGAGAAGGACGCGACAATCGTTGATCGCATGGTCTAGCAGGGTATACAGCCGGGCGTCCGGGTCGGAAATGCACGCTTCGCCGATGCCCTGCACGGCGACACGAATGATCGTGTCGGCGGTGCGCGGGGTGAACTTCGTGTGCGACCAGGGGTGCATGCTGCCAATGAAATCACGCGCCCATCGTTCGGCATCGGGAGCCTGATCAAGGGCGACCCGAATGCTGGCACGCAGCTGTTCGGCCAGCGGCAGATCTGGCAATTGTAGATTCAGAACAGATGCGTTGCGTTCACAGGTGAGAATGCCCACCGTCAGCGCGCGCTGACGTTCCAGGCTCGCCACCGGAAGCGCTTCGCACCCGGCGCGCAGGGCGACCACGATTTCGACCCGCTTGTCGGGTCCGGTCAGGCCGATCACCGATGGAATCAGCAGCGCCAGCCGCGAGCGCGCCGTGTCGGAACTGCAGTCGTTGACCATTCGGGCGAGCGAGGCGAGCACCGGATGGGTGCACGCGGGGTGGTCGCTCCACGACTCGCCAGCGAGATAAGAGGCGAATTCCATGAAGCAGCCGCCGCTCTTGGGCGTGCGGTGTTTGCCACGTGACAGCACGGGCATAATATCGGGCAGGCTGCCCTGGACTGGCTTCATGAAAAACCTCCATACCACGGGGACTACGTCTTCTAAGTTTCCCCCCGTCTGCCCGGAAAAACCAGTGTCTGATGCGAGTCGTGACAAATTTTCAGCGACCGGAGCCAGCCGTTTGGCCGGTACTCGAGCCGTGACCGAAGTCTGCGCGACGGAGTGGGATAATTACCTGTGCCTGTCTACCGAGATGAAGCCGTCGTACTGCGCACCCACAAGCTGGGTGAAGCCGACCGAATCGTCACCATGCTCACTCGAGCGCACGGCAAGGTGCGCGCCGTGGCCAAGGGCGTTCGACGCACCGGCTCCAAATTCGGCGCCCGGCTGGAGCCGTTCATGGTCGCTGACGTACAGCTCTACGAGGGGCGCAGCCTCGACATCATCACCCAGGCGGAGTCCCTCGGCTCCTACGGCGCCCTGATCACGGCCGACTACGGAAGCTACACCGCAGCGAGTGTGATGGTCGAGACTGCCGACAAACTCACCGAATCGGAAGGATCACTGCAGCAATACCTGCTGCTCGTCGGCGCGCTGCGATCGCTGTCCCGGCAGGAGCACGGTTCCCACCTCACCCTCAACTCCTATCTACTACGGGCCGTGTCGATGGCCGGCTGGGCGCCGAGCTTTCAGGACTGCGCCCGCTGCGGCGCCACGCAGTCAAGCGATGGCGGGCAACACTCGGCCATGGTCGTGCAGCTCGGCGGCATCGTCTGCGACTCCTGCGCCCCACCCGGATCGCCGCGACTCGACGCAGCGACGATCGGCCTGCTGAGCGCCTTGCTCACCGGCGACTGGGAACACGCCGCCGCGAGCCCAGACCGCACCCAAAACCAAGCCGCCGGAGTCGTCGCCGCCTACACCCAGTGGCACCTGGGCCGCGGGCTTCGCTCGCTGGAACACGTCGCCCGATGATGGCCAGTCTGTTCGGCCACAAACCGTTCACCCACAAAGACGCCGTCGCGTACAAACCGCTCGACTGGACCGGCCTCTACCCGCCCGACCTGCCCCGCAAGGTCGTACCCCAGCACGTCGCCGTCGTCATGGACGGCAACGGCCGCTGGGCAAACGGCCGGGGCCTCACCCGGGTCGAGGGCCACAAGGCCGGCGAGGCCGCCCTGCTCGACGTCGTCGCCGGCGCCATCCAGATCGGCGTCAAGCATCTCAGCGTCTACGCCTTCTCCACCGAGAACTGGAAGCGTTCGCCCGATGAGGTGCGTTTTCTGATGGGCTTCAACCGGGACGTGCTACACCGCCGCCGTGATCAGCTCAATGAGTGGGGCGTGCGCGTCAGGTGGGCCGGGAGCAAACCGAAGCTGTGGGCATCCGTTATCAACGAACTGCAATTTGCCGAGAAACTCACAGCGGGCAATGACGTGCTCACCCTCACGATGTGCGTGAACTATGGCGGGCGCACCGAGATAGCGGATGCCGTGCGCGCGCTGGCCGAGGATGTTGCCGCCGGAAGGCTGCAGCCGTCCGGCATCACCGAGAAGGCTATCGCCAAGCAGCTGTACGTGCCCGAGCTGCCCGACGTCGACCTGTTCGTGCGCAGCTCTGGGGAGCAGCGCACCAGCAACTTCATGCTCTGGCAGAGTGCCTATGCCGAAATGGTTTTTCTCGATACCCTGTGGCCGGACTTTACCCGCGTCGACCTGTGGCACGCGGTTGAGCTCTATGCAGCCCGCAACCGTCGTTATGGCGGAGCGGTCGACACCCCAACTGCCTGAATGTTTCAGTTGGGAATACATCGGCCCGGCGCCCCGTTGACCAGAGTGTGACTGACACAATTCTTACTGAAGCGACCACGTCCATGAGCACCGACACCATCAAGGTGGACATTTGGTCTGATGTGCAATGTCCCTGGTGCTATATCGGCAAACGCAAGTTTGAGACCGGTGTCGCCCAGTTCGACGGCACCGTCGAGGTCGAATATCACAGCTTTGAACTGTCGCCTGATACGCCAGTCGATTATGCCGGCACCCCTGTGCAGTATCTCAGCGAAAAGAAGGGCATGCCCCTCGCCGAGGTCGAGCAGATGCTTGAGCGCGTCACCGGTATCGCCGAAAGTGTCGGCCTGCACTACGACTACGACGCCGTGCACCAGACCAATACGGTCATTTCGCACGAGCTGCTGCACTACGCCAAAGCGCACGGCCGTCAGCTCGATATGAAGGAGCGCCTACTCAAGGCCTACTTCATCGACGGTCGCCATGTCGGCCGGATCGAAGACCTCGCCGACCTCGCCGCCGAGATCGGACTCGACCGAGCCGACGTCGTGCGGTCGCTCACCGCCCACGAGCACCTCGCCGCGGTCAAGGCCGACGTGGCACAGGCCGGCGCCTACGGTATCCAGGGGGTTCCGTTCTTCGTGATCGACGGCCGCTACGGCATTTCCGGCGCGCAGGATCCGACGGCGTTCACTCAGGCGCTCGACCAGGCCCGCGCCGACCGTTCGGTCAACGCTCTGGCCGACGAAGCCTCCGCGTAACGGCGACACCCAGCGAACTCGCGTAGCCTGACGGGTAAGCAACCAGCTGTACCCGCAGACTTCACCGTTTCACCCAATTGATACAGGAGATAACTTATGACCGACACCGCCACCACGACGCCGCCCGTCTTCACCGACGCGGCCGGCCGTCCCACCATAGAACTCCTGGGCGCACCCGCCGCAACCGACGAGGCGGCTGGGTCCTGCTGCGGTGGCGGCTGCTGCAGCTGATCTGAACCCCTTCATTGCTGTGCGCAGCTGCCGAACGCCCCATTTGCCGGGCCCGGCAGCTGCGTTTCTGCGTGCGCTGGGCATCCGGTCTGCAGAGGATTCGGAGCACCACGCGCTTTCTGGGAGAATTGGTCCACCATGACTTCACCTACTTCTGCCGTCGACCAGCGGGCGCCGATCGTCCAGCTGGCAGTCGGTCCGCTCAGTATCGGCCCGCTCACGCTTGATGTGCCCGTGGTGCTCGCCCCGATGGCTGGCATCACCAATACCGCGTTTCGCCGGCTGTGCCGCGAATACGGTGCCGGACTGTTCGTGAGCGAGATGATCACTTCCCGAGCGCTCGTCGAACGCAACACCGAGACCATGCGGTTGATCACCCATCATGAAAGTGAAACCACCCGTTCCATTCAGCTCTACGGCGTTGACCCGAAAACGGTGTCAGAGGCCGTGACCATGCTCGTCGCTGAGGACCGCGCCGATCACATCGACCTCAACTTCGGCTGCCCAGTTCCCAAGGTCACCCGCAAGGGCGGGGGAGCTGCCCTGCCGTGGAAGATCGGCCTGTTCCGTCAGATCGTCGAGGCGGCCGTCACCGCGGCCGGCCCAATACCGCTGACCGTGAAGATGCGCAAGGGCATCGACGCCGACCACCTCACCTACCTTGAGGCCGGAAAGGCCGCTGCCGGAGCCGGCGTTGCCTCCATCGCCCTGCACGGCCGAACGGCCGCCGAGTTCTACTCCGGCCACGCCGACTGGTCGGCCATCGAGAAGCTCAAGAACGCCATCAGTGACGTACCGGTGCTCGGCAACGGCGACATCTGGTCGGCCGACGATGCTCTGCGCATGGTCAGTGAGACCGGATGCGACGGCGTCGTCGTCGGGCGTGGCTGCCTCGGCCGCCCGTGGCTCTTTGGCGACCTCGACGCTGCATTTCGTGGGCAGGAACTCAAGGCCGAACCGGGCCTGGGCCAGGTCATCAACGCATTCCGCCGCCACGCCGAACTGCTCACCGAATACTTTGACAGCGAAGACCGGGCTTGCCGCGACATTCGCAAGCACGTCGCTTGGTACTTCAAGGGCTACCCGGTCGGCGGCGACCTGCGCGCGAGCCTCGCCATGGTGCAGTCTCTCGCCCAACTCGACGACCTGCTCGGCACCCTCGACTCCTCGCTGCCCTACCCGGGCGCGGACGTTGAAGGACCGCGCGGCCGGGCGGGAACACCGAAGAAACCATCGCTGCCCGAGCACTGGCTCGAGTCGCAGGATCTCGTCGGTGAGCAACGACTGAATTTGACCGAGGGCGAAGGGGACACCAGCGGTGGCTAACAAAACCGGGTACAGCGAAACCGATGAGGCCCGCTGGTTTCCCGAAGAGCACTATTCGCGGCGCAGCGATTTTGCCCGCGACCGCGCCCGCCTGCTGCACTCAAGCGCCCTGCGCCGCCTCGCGGCCAAGACTCAGGTGCTCAGTCCCACGGCGGGGCTCGACTTTGCCCGCAACCGACTAACCCATTCGCTCGAGGTCGCCCAGGTCGGGCGAGAGATCGCGTCACGCCTCAACGTAGACCCCGACATCGTCGATACCGCCTGTCTTGCGCACGATATCGGGCATCCTCCCTTTGGGCACAACGGCGAGAAAGCGCTCAGCCTATGGTCGGAAGACATCGGCGGCTTTGAGGGTAACGCGCAGACCCTGCGTTTGCTCACCCGGCTCGAGCCGAAGGTGTTTGGGCCTGATGGGCGAAGCTACGGCCTCAACCTGACCCGGGCGAGCCTCGATGCAAGCTGCAAGTATCCCTGGCCAGAAGGATCCTCGGTCTATGACCCGAGCGGCCGGGCCAAGTTCGGGTTCTACCAGGACGACATGTCCGCGTTCGAGTGGCTGCGTACGGGTGCGCCCGACCGGCAACTCTGCATCGAAGCCCAGGTGATGGACCTCTCCGACGACATCGCGTACAGCGTGCACGACTTCGAAGACGCCATCGTCAACGGCTACGTCGATGTGGCAGCGCTGAGCAGCCGTGCAGATCACGACGAACTCCTCGCCACCATGTCGGAATGGATCGGCGACGAGACCAGCGCCGAGGACCTGGCGACCGCGTTCAACCGGCTCGACTCCCTCGATGTCTGGATGGACTCCTGGACCGCGGGGCGGCGCGACCAGGGTCACCTGAAAAACCTTACGAGCCAGCTCATCGGCCGGTTCAGCAGTGCCGCCGTGCACGCCACCAAAGAGTCCCACCCCGACGCGAACATGCTGCGGTTCGGGGCAAATGTGATCGTGCCGCGCGAGATCCAGGCCGAAATTGCGGTGCTCAAAGGCATCGTCGCGGCGTTCGTCATGACCCGCAACACCCGCAAACCCATCTACGTGCAGCAGCGCCAGGTACTCACCTTGCTCGCCCAAACCCTGCACCAGTCCGGTGATGAACACCTCGACCCCGGCTTTCGCGAAGACTGGCAGGCCGCCGCCGACGATGCCTCCCGCAAGCGAGTCATCGTTGACCAGGTCGCGAGCCTCACCGACCAGTCCGCCCTGGCCTGGTACGAGCGCCTGGTACAGGGCTAGCACCCGCCTCCTCTCGACTCCCTTGCTGGTCGGGGCCCAGGCCCACGTTCAGATCCTGGGACCAGACACGAAGTCCCGCGTAACGCCGTAGGTCCCGCGCGGTGCGCTCGGCTGGCGCCGCGCTGGTGCCAGAACGCGCGGGCACTGGCGTATGTTCCACCATCGGCTTCGCGACGTATGTTTCGTCTTGGGCGAATCCGAGGATTCAGATTGCTCCAACTCTCGAAGACACATGACTGTACTGCAAGCGGCGCGAACCACCACAGGATACCCACGCAGTCAGCTGTGGCTCGATAAGCTAAACGGATGGCTACCCGCATAAATCCGAGCATCCTCGCCGCCGATTTCGCCAATTTCGAGAGGGAACTGGGCCGTATCCGCTCTGCCGACCTCGTTCACGTCGACATCATGGACAACCACTTCGTGCCGAACCTCACCTTCGGGCTGGGCATGGTCGAGCGGCTCCAGCAGGTGTCGCCGCTGCCGCTGGACATCCACTTGATGATCGACGACCCCGAACGGTGGGCGCCTGGCTACGCCGAGGCCGGTGCCTACTCGGTCACCTTTCACGCCGAGGCGACGACCGAGCCCGTCGCTCTGGCCCGTCGCCTGCGGCAGATCGGCGTGCGCGCTGGCATCGCCCTGAAACCGGGCACCGATGTCGCGCCGTATCTCGAACTGCTCCCCGAATTCGACCAGGTGCTCGTGATGACCGTTGAGCCCGGTTTTGGCGGGCAGAGCTTCATGGAAGAGACCATGCCGAAGCTATCCCAGCTCCGATCACAGGTGCAGAAGATCGGCCTCGACGTTTGGCTGCAGGTCGACGGTGGCATCACCGCGCAGACCATCGAGATCGCAGCCAGAGCCGGTGCCGACACCTTCGTGGCCGGATCCAGTGTGTTCGGGGCCGAGAATCCGGCCGCCCAGATCGGTCTGCTGCGGGAGCGCGCGGCGAGTCACCGTCACGGGCGGGTAACCTAGAGTCGTGAAAACTTTCGATGACCTGTTCGTAGAACTCAGCGACAAGGCCCGCAACCGCCCGGAAGGCTCCGGTACCGTTCGTGAACTCGATGCCGGCGTGCATGCCATTGGCAAGAAGATCGTCGAAGAAGCGGCCGAAGTCTGGATGGCCGCCGAGTTTCAGAGCGATGATGAAACCTCTGCCGAAATCTCTCAGCTGCTCTATCACCTGCAGGTTATGATGATCGCTAAAGGCCTCTCTCCAGCCGATATTTACCGACATTTGTGACCGCGCCAGCGCCTGTGCTGGCCCGAAATCATTGACTAGTCGCGTGATCTAAAACCGAGAGAATATCCCCATGCTGAGAATTGCCGTGCCCAACAAGGGCTCGTTGTCTGAAACCGCCGCGCAGATGCTCGCCGAGGCCGGCTATGCCGGTCGTCGCGACCCGCGCGACCTCGTCACCGCCGACCCGCGCAACGGGGTCGAATTCTTTTACCTGCGTCCGCGTGACATCGCCACCTACGTCGGCTCCGGTGCCCTCGACGTTGGAATCACCGGTCGTGACCTGCTGCTGGACTCTCACTCCAAGGCGCGGGAAATCGCCAGCCTCGACTTCGGCGACTCCACCTTTCGCTTCGCCGGACCGGCCGGGCGCTTCACCGAGCTGAAAGATCTCGACGGTTTACGGATCGCCACGAGCTATCCCGGTCTGGTCGAACGCTTTCTCGCCACCCACTCGGTGACCGTCGATCTGGTCGAACTCGATGGGGCCGTTGAATCAGCGGTTCAGCTCGGGGTAGCGGATGCCGTTGCCGACGTTGTCTCCACCGGCACCACACTGCGCAAGGCCGGCCTCGAAATCTTTGGACCGGTCATCCTCGAATCCACCGCCGTACTGATCAGCTCCACCAACGACAAGGCCGGAATCGCGACACTGCTACGCCGCCTGCAGGGCGTTCTCGTGGCCCGCCAATATGTGCTGCTCGACTACGACATTCCGGTCGCGCTGCTCGACACGGCCGCCGCGCTCGCGCCCGGCATCGAATCGCCGACCGTCTCCTCGCTACACGACCCCGAGTGGGCCGCAGTGCGGGTCATGATCGCCCGACTGGACATGAACAACGTGATGGATGCGCTCTACGCCATCGGGGCCAGAGCCATTTTGGTCACCACCATTCACAACGCCCGTCTCTAGGTACACGGAAGAGGACAACCAGCGATGAGCCTGAGTGTGCGCGTCATTCCCTGCCTCGACGTGGCCAACGGTCGTGTCGTCAAAGGGGTCAAGTTTCAGAACCTGCGCGACGCCGGCGATCCGGTCGAACTCGCGCGCCGCTATTACGAGCAGGGCGCAGACGAGTTGACCTTTCTCGACGTCACGGCGACCGTCGATAACCGTTCGACGACCTATGACGTGGTGAGCGCGACCGCCGAGCAGGTGTTCATTCCGCTCACTGTCGGCGGTGGTATTCGCAGTGTCGAAGACGTCTCGCGGCTGCAGGCGAGCGGTGCCGACAAGGTCGGACTGAACAGCGCCGCCATCGCCCGCCCGGCGCTAATCGCGGAGATCGCCGATCGGTTCGGCGCCCAGGTGATTGTGCTCAGCCTCGATGTGAAGCGATCCGCTCGCACAGAGAGCGGCTTCGTTGTCACGACCCACGGCGGCCGCACCGAAACCGATCTGGATGCTGTGGCCTGGGCCCGGCAGGCGATCGAGCTCGGCGCCGGGGAGCTTCTGGTGAATTCCATCGACGCCGACGGAACCAAGGCCGGCTTCGATATCGACCTCATCGGCCTCATGCGTGCGAACAGTCGGGTTCCGGTGATCGCTTCTGGCGGGGCGGGACGCGCCTCAGACTTTCCGCCGGCGATTCGAGCCGGTGCGGATGCCGTGCTCGCGGCATCCGTTTTTCACAACCGACAATTGACCATCGGCGATGTTAAGCGAGAACTCGCCGCCGAGGGAATGGTGGTGCGCTGATGAACGATCAACTAACCGATCAGCTTGACGCCGCGGTGTTCAACGACGCCGGGCTGCTGCCCGCGGTTATTCAACAGTGGGACACTCATGAGGTGCTCATGCTCGGATGGATGAACCGGGAAGCGCTGCGCCGCACCCTTACCGAGGGGCGCGTCACGTTCTGGTCGCGCAGCCGCCAGGAATTCTGGCGCAAAGGCGATACCTCCGGCCACGCTCAATACGTTCACTCCGCTGCCTTCGATTGCGACAACGACACCTTGCTGGTTCAAATCGACCAGGTCGGAGCCGCCTGCCATACCGGCAGCCACACCTGCTTCGACGGGCGCGACCTCGGCGCGATCACCATGGAAAGGCCCACGGAATGAGCGGTAGCAGCCCCTCAGGATCCCGCACCGCGGGCTCGACTGCCCGCGTCCAGTTCGATGCGCTGATCGGCGAGCACCGGGTCATCCCGGTCATCCGTGAACTCTTCGCCGATGGCGAAACCCCGGTGGGCATCTACCGCAAGCTCGCCAATGGGCTGCCCGGCAGCTTTCTGCTCGAGTCCGCCGAACAGGGCGGCATCTGGTCGCGATTCTCCTTCGTCGGTGTCTCCTCGTTCGGAGTGCTCACCCAACAGGGCGACGACACCCGGTGGATCGACTATGGGCTCTCCGCCGAGCGCGCGCTCGGGTCTGCGGCCTCCCTCGGCCCGCTCGCGGCGCTGGCGTACCTGTTCGACCGCTGGCAGACGCCGCGGCTGCCCGAACACCCGCCACTGACCGGCGGGCTGGTCGGCTTCATCGGCTGGGAGGCGATTCGTCAGATCGAACGCCTGCCGCACCAGCCGCCCGCCGACTACGACGTTCCCGGCCAGTCCTTCAGCTTCGTCGCCGACCTGGTCGTGCTCGACCACAAATACGGCACCGTGCAGCTCATCGCCAACGTGCTGAACGACGGCACCGACACGCCCGACAAACTCTGGGCTGCCGCGACTGAGCGCCTCGATTCGCTGCAGAGCCGACTCGCCGCGCCCAGCGAGGCGTGGCTGGCCGAGGTCGACCTGCAAGCGCCGAGCGCACCCACCAACCGCACCACCCGCGACGATTTTCTGTCGGCTGTCAACATCGGCAAGCAGCACATCGTCGACGGAGACGTGTTTCAGGTGGTTATCTCGCAGCGCTTCGACCAGGTCTGCACCGCGCACCCGATCGACGTCTACCGGGTGCTGCGCAGCCTCAACCCCAGCCCGTACATGTATCTGCTCAGCCTCGAAACCCCGAGCGGCGATCCATACTGGATCGTCGGATCCTCACCGGAAGCGCTGGTCAAGGTGCAAGACCAACGCGTTTTCACCCACCCGATCGCCGGTTCCAAACCGCGGGGCACAACACCGGATGCCGACGCCGACTATGCGATCGAGCTCGCCGAAGACCCCAAGGAACGTGCCGAACACCTCATGCTCGTCGACCTCGCCCGCAACGACCTGCTCAAGGTATGCACGGCCGGCTCGGTCGAGGTGACCGAGTTCATGCGCATCGAACGATTCAGCCACATCATGCACCTCGTCTCCTCGGTCGAGGGCAACCTGGTTCCTGGCAAGACCGCGATCGATGTCTTCCGGGCCACCTTCCCTGCCGGTACGCTCTCTGGTGCGCCGAAACCGCGGGCGCTCGAGATCATCGACGCTCTCGAACCGGCCCAGCGCGGTGTGTACGGGGGCGTGGTCGGCTATTTCGGTTTCGCCGGCGATGCCGACCTCGCCATCGCCATCCGCACCGCCACGATCAAGGACGGCATCGCGCGGGTGCAGGCCGGCGGCGGCGTCGTCACCGACTCCGACCCCGCGTCCGAGTACCAGGAGTCGCAGAACAAGGCGGCAGCCCCGCTGCGAGCAGTCGCCGTCGCCAACGTCATGCGCAGGGTGTACTAGTGATAGAACGAATGTCCGCGCGTCGCCTGAAACTCATCCTCATCTTCGCCGTTTTGGGCGCGAGTTCGCTCGCCCTGTTGGCCTGGACTCAGGTATGGGTGCAGGCCGAAGTCGGACTCCCCGACGCCGGCACTCAGGTCTTGCAGATCGACGGAACCATTGCCGCGCCGGCGCTGACCGCCCTCGCGCTGTCCGGATTCGCCCTCGCTGCGGCACTCACCATAGCCGGTCGGCTCATTCGCATCGTGCTCGGCGCGCTCGAGGTACTCCTCGGGTTCTCGGTGTTTCTCGCCGCGTTCCTAGCGGTGCAAGACCCCGCCGATGCCAGCGCCGCAGCGGTGACCGCCGCTACGGGAATAGCCGGCCACGAATCGATTCAGCTGAGCGTGCTCGGGACGGTCGTCACTCCGTGGCCGTACGTGGCGATGAGCGCTGCAATCGTCATGGCGGGTGTTGGTGTGGCCGTCATCGTCACAAGCGGTCGGTGGCCGGGTCCGACCCGAAAGTATCAGGCCGTTCGGTTTGAACAGGTCGCTTCGCCCGACGGTGCACAACCACTGGCAACCCCGGCCAAAACTGCCGCAGGCGACTCCGTCGGTGACTGGGACGACCTCAGCCGCGGCGATGACCCGACCGCACGCTGAAGCGCTCGCGTCCGCTCCGCTAGACTTAACCCGCTTGTCAACGTACACAGCAGAATGTATTTATGAGGAGAACCATGAGCATCGATCTGTCAGATCCCGGACACGGCCACTCCCCGGCAGCCTGGACTGCTGTCATCATCATGCTGGTCGCGGTCACCATCGGCACGACCGCATTTTTCTTTGAGCTGCACTGGCTGGTCTGGGCCTCCTTCGGCCTGCTGCTCGCCGGCCTCGTTGTGGGCTATGTGATGAGCAAGGTCGGCTATGGCGTCAACACCATGACCGCCACGCCGCACGGTCACTGACCGGCTGCGCTGCCACCTGGTGCTCCAAGAACTTCTCGCCGGCGCGGTTTCCGACGCCGAAGAACGCCTACTCACTCGCCCGTTCGCGAGCGTGGAGGCTGCTGCGCGTATCCGCGCGCCCGCACTCGACGCCCTGCACGCCCTTGCTCCCGCCGAACGGGTCAAGATTCTCGCCGAGATCAAGCGGGCGAGCCCGAGCCGCGGCGCCCTCGCGGCCATCACCGATCCCGCAGCGCTGGCCGTCTCCTATGAGGCCGGCGGGGCAAGCGCCATTAGCGTGCTCACTGAGGGGCGACGCTTTCACGGCTCGCTGACCGACCTCGAGCAGGTGCGCGCCGCGGTGAGCATCCCGATTCTGCGCAAGGATTTCATCGGAACGCCGTACCAAGTGTTCGAAGCCCGCGCGGCCGGAGCCGATCTGGTGCTGCTGATCGTTGCCGCTCTCGACCAGCCCACCCTGCTGTCCCTGCACGACCTCATCCGTGAGCTTGGTATGACGGCGTTGGTCGAAACACACAGCGGGGATGAGGTTAGTCGTGCCCTCGACATTGGCGCCAGCCTGGTCGGGGTGAATGCCCGCAACCTGTCCACCTTTGAGCTTGATCCGAACCTGTTTGGCACTCTCGCCGACAAAATCCCTTCCGGCGTTATTCGCGTCGCCGAGTCCGCCGTCAAGACGGCAGTCGATGTCGCGCACTACCGTGCGTCCGGAGCTGATGTTGTTCTGGTCGGCGAAGCGCTCGTCACGAGTGATCCCATCCGAACCCTCTCTGAGTTTTTGGCGGTATAAATGTCTTTGCGAAAAGAATCTTTGCGTGCGGAATCCGGCCCATATTTTGGTGAATTTGGCGGCAGGTTTGTACCGGAGTCCCTCGTTGCAGCGCTCGATGAACTCACCGCGGAATACGAACTCGCCAAGAAGGATCCAGCTTTCGCCGCGGCGCTGATGGACCTGCACATTAATTACACCGGTCGCCCGTCCATCATTACCGAGGTGCCTCGATTCGCCGAGCATGCCGGCGGCGCCCGCATCATTCTCAAGCGTGAAGATCTCAACCACACCGGATCGCACAAGATCAACAACGCTCTCGGCCAAGCTCTACTGACCAAGCGCATCGGTAAAACTCGAGTCATCGCCGAAACCGGAGCTGGCCAGCACGGGGTCGCCACTGCAACCGTCGCCGCCCTGTTCGGGCTCGAATGCGTCGTCTATATGGGGGAGGTCGACACCGAGCGGCAGGCCCTGAACGTGGCCCGTATGCGCTTGCTCGGTGCCGAGGTCGTACCGGTGAAGACCGGCTCCCGCACCCTGAAAGACGCGATCAACGACGCCATGCGTGACTGGGTCACCAACGTCGAGACGACCAACTATATTTTCGGAACCGTGGCCGGGCCGCATCCGTTCCCTGCCATGGTGCGCGACTTTCAAAAGATCATCGGCGAGGAGGCTCGCCAGCAGGTCCTCGACCTGACCGGCAGCCTGCCGGATGCCGTCACGGCCTGTGTCGGTGGCGGCTCAAACGCCATGGGTATCTTCCACGCTTTTCTAGACGATGCCGATGTCGCGCTGTACGGCTATGAAGCGGCCGGCGACGGCGTCAATACACCGCGCCACGCGGCGACCATCACCAAGGGACGCCCGGGTGTGCTGCACGGCGCCCGCAGTATGCTGCTGCAAGACGAAGACGGCCAGACCGTGGAATCGCACTCGATCTCAGCGGGTCTCGACTATCCCGGCGTTGGCCCAGAGCACGCCTGGCTCGCCAGCATCGGCCGGGCCGGCTACCTGCCGATCACCGACGACGACGCGATGAGCGCCCTGCGGTTACTCAGCCGTACCGAAGGAATCATCCCGGCGATTGAATCCTCACACGCCCTGGCTGGATCGCTCGAGCTCGGCCGTCAGCTCGGCCCGAACGCGACCATCCTGATCAACCTCAGCGGCCGCGGCGATAAAGACATGGAAACAGCTGGCCGGTATTTTGACCTGCTCGATGAAGGCGCGGAACAGTCATGACGACTCGAGTCACCAGCAATGTGGCCAGCACGGTCGAACAGACCATCGCACAGCGACGCACCGAGGGTGGCGGCGCTCTCATCGGCTACCTGCCGGTAGGTTTCCCGACCCTGACTGAGAGCATTGACGCCGCCGTGGCGCTCGTAGTCAATGGCGTCGACATCATTGAACTCGGTCTGCCGTATTCGGACCCCGTCATGGACGGCCCGGTCATTCAGGCTGCCACGCAGCAGGCCCTGGCGAACGGGTTCAAGCTGCGCCACGGATTTGAAGCCGTCAAGGCGATCTCCGCCCAGGTTGACGCCCCCATTCTCGTGATGACGTACTGGAACCCAGTGGTGCAGTATGGCGTCGAGCGTTTCGCCGACGACCTGCGTGTCGCGGGTGGTGCTGGCCTGATCACCCCCGACCTCATTCCCGACGAGGCCTCAGATTGGATGGCCGCCAGCGAACGCACGGGGCTGGACCGGGTGTTCCTTGCCGCGCCGTCCTCGTCGGATGCCCGATTGGTTCAGGCTATTAAAGCAAGCCGGGGCTTCGTCTACACCGTCTCGACGATGGGCACGACCGGCGCCCGCGCCGGCGTCGATGCTGCCGCTCGTATTCTGGTGGAACGCCTCCGTGGTGTCGGCTGCACGAGTGCCTGTGTGGGTCTGGGCATCTCTACCCCTGAGCAGGTACGGGAAATTCTCCGCTATGCCGACGGTGCCATCGTCGGGTCTGCCCTCGTAAAGGCGCTCACCGACGGGGGAGTGACCGCCGTAGCGCGGTTGGCCCTCGAACTCGCCGCGGGTGCGAGCGATATTCGCCCGGCCTCCGCGCTCCAATAAGCGCAGGCGCGCTTTACACTAAATTGTTCGAGGCGATCGATTATTTCGCCCCAAGTGACGCAAGTCACGATGAGAGGTAGTACCTAGGTGTTGTTGAGTCTCCTGAGCACGAGTATTCCGAGTCCCGAGTGGCGGTTTTTCGACCTCGGCCCGTTCCGCATCCACGCCTATGCGCTGTGTATTCTCGCCGGAATCATCCTCGCGACCATCATCACCTCGCGCCGCTTGACGAAGCGCGGTGCCGAGCCGGGTGTCGTGCTCGACATCATTCTGTGGGCCGTTCCGCTCGGCATCGTCGGAGCCCGCATTTACCATGTGCTGACGCACCCGGGGGACTACTTCTTTGAGGGAGCGGACCTGCTCCGCACCCTTTATATTTGGGAAGGCGGAAACGCCATCTTCGGGTCGCTGATCGGCGGCGCCGTCGGCGCATATATCGGCTGCCGGATGGCCGGCATCCGTTTCTGGACCTTCGCGGATGCTGTTGCTCCCGCACTGTTGGTCGCTCAGGCCACCGGTCGGCTTGGCAACTGGTTCAACCACGAGTTGTTCGGGCTGCCGACGACTTTGCCGTGGGGCCTGGAAATCGAGTCGGGCAATGCCGCCTTCCCGGTCGGACTGCCGGCCGACACCCTATTCCACCCGACTTTTCTCTACGAAGTTATCTGGAATCTGATCGGCGTCGCCGTCATCCTTTATCTTGAGCGTAAATTCCGTCTGCGTTTCGGTCAGACGCTGGGCGTCTATCTCATCTGGTATGGACTGGGTCGCAGCTTTTTTGAGTCGATTCGCATCGACCCGAGTGAGATCTACTTCGGAATCCGCACCAACGTCTGGGCCGCTCTGGCCGCTATCGCGCTCGGCCTCGTGATTATCCTCGTGCAACGCCACCGCCACCCCGGACTAGAGCTCAGCCCTTATATTCCCGGCCGGGAATGGATTGGTCCGGACGCTGGGGTAGAGTTCGATGACAGCGATTCGGATGATCTTGATCAAAGCTCCGCAGATCAGAGCGATGATGCCGATGATCACACCGAATCGACCGAGGCCGCAGCCACAAGCACGAGCGCGTCGCGTCTGTAGAATCACGTCGGTTGAATCCCAACCGGAACACTCGTAGAGGTGCCCGGTCAAGGCAAACTCGAACAGGGCCAAACCCGATCAGGGCTCCCGCTACAAGTCCCTGCACACATTTCCTTCGGGCCAGCGTCGTCCCTTACTGCCAGTTATTTCGTGAGGACGGTCTCAATGCCGCAGAAACCTCTCTATTCCCGCTTCAGTAGCATGCCCGAAGCGGCCGGTTTGTACGACCCAGCCGCCGAACGTGATGCGTGCGGCCTTGCCATGGTGGCGACCTTGCGGGGCACCGCCGGGCATGACATTATTACCCAAGCCCTCGACGCGCTACGCAATCTTGAACACCGCGGAGCGGTCGGTTCCGACGCCGGAACCGGTGACGGTGCCGGCATCATTACCCAGATACCCGACGCATTCCTGCGCGCCGTGACGGATTTCGCGCTTCCGCCCGTTGGGCAGTACGCCGTCGGTAACGTCTTTCTGCCGACCGACCCGACCGCGCGCACGGCCATCAAGCGGGCCATCAGTCTGATCGCCGACGAGGAAAGCCTGACCATCCTCGGCTGGCGTGAGGTTCCGGTGCACCCGGAAGATCTCGGCAACCAGGCGCGTGCGAACATGCCGGCTATCCAACAGCTGTTCGTGCAGAGCGTGCGAACGACCGAATCCGGCGACCTGCTCGCCGACATCGCACTCGACCGGCAGACCTTTCGGCTGCGCAAGCGCGCGGAGCGTGAGCTTGAGATCTATTTCGTCTCGCTGTCCTGCCGCACCCTTGTCTACAAGGGCATGGTCACCACCCTGCAGCTCGAACCGTTCTACCCCGACCTGTCGGACGACCGATTCGTGTCGACTCTCGCCCTCGTGCACTCGCGTTACTCCACCAACACTTTTCCGTCCTGGCCGCTCGCCCAGCCGTTCCGCATGATCGCCCACAACGGCGAGATCAACACGGTGCAGGGAAACCGCAACTGGATGCGAGCCCGCCAGTCCCAGCTCGAGTCCGAGCTGCTCGGTGACCTCGCCCCCCTGCTGCCGATCGTCACGCCCGGCACGAGCGACTCGGCCTCCTTCGATGAGGTCGTTGAACTGCTCAGCCTGTCGGGTCGATCCCTGCCGCACGCCATCATGATGATGGTGCCCGAGGCTTGGGAGAACCAGACCGATCTCGATGACGAACGTCGTGACTTCTACGAATACCACTCCATGCTCATGGAACCGTGGGACGGACCGGCTGCGATCGTCTTCACCGACGGTTCTCTCGTCGGTGCCACCCTTGACCGCAACGGCCTGCGTCCCGGTCGCTACCTCATCACCGACGACGGCCTCGTCGTGCTTGCAAGTGAGATCGGCGTGCTCGGAATCGATCCGGCACGGGTTGTGCGCAAGGGCCGCCTGCGCCCCGGCCAGATGTTCCTGGTCGATACCGTGGCCGGCCGCATCATTGACGACCGGGAGATCAAAGCCGAACTGTCGGCCAGCGAACCCTGGGGCGACTGGCTGCAGAAGGGGCGCATCAACCTCAAGGACCTTCCGGAGCGGGAACATATCGTGCACCCGCCGGCATCCGTTGTGCGTCGTCAGCGCACCTTTGGCTATACCGAAGAAGAGGTGCGCATTCTGCTCACCCCAATGGCACGCACCGGAGCAGAACCACTCGGCGCCATGGGCAGCGACACCCCCATCGCGGTGCTGAGCGACCGCTCACGTCTCATATTCGACTACTTCACCCAACAATTCGCGCAGGTCACCAACCCGCCGCTCGACTCGATTCGCGAAGAAGTCGTCACGAGCCTTAAGCTCGGTCTAGGCCCGGAACGCAACCTGCTCTCGGCGGGTCCTGAGCATGCTCGCCAGGTCATTTTGGATTTCCCGGTCATCGACAACGACGAACTGGCAAAGATCCAGCACATCGACCCCGCCGTCGGAAGCCGCACCACCACAACCGTCCGCGGCCTGTACCGCTTCGAAGAGGGCCCCGACGCCCTGGCCAATCGACTCGCCGCGATCTGCGTCGAGGTTGACGAAGCGATCGAAGCCGGCGCGCTGTTCATCGTGCTGAGCGACCGCGATTCCAACAAGGACCTCGCCCCGATCCCGTCGCTGCTCATGATCGCCGCAGTGCACCACCACTTGATCCGCACCGAAAATCGCATGAAGGTCGGCATCGTGGTCGAGGCCGGCGATGTGCGCGAGGTGCACCACGTGGCTCTGCTCATGGGCTACGGCGCCTCTGCCGTCAACCCCTACCTCGCTATGGAAACCTGCGAAGACCTTGTGCGCAGCGGCATCATCACCAACGTCACGCCCGAAAAGGCTGTGCGGAACGTGATCAAGGCTCTCGGCAAGGGTGTGCTCAAAATCATGTCCAAGATGGGCATTTCTACCGTGTCGTCCTACGCCGGCGCGCAGACCTTCGAGGCCGTCGGCCTGGCGCAGTCCTTCGTGGACCAATACTTCACCGGCACCACGAGCAAGCTCGGCGGCGTCGGCATCGACGTGATCGGCGTCGAAAACCTGGCGCGGCACGCATCGGCTTACCCCATGGATGCCGCGGTGACCGCACACGAGCGGCTCGCGACCGGCGGGGAATACCAATGGCGCCGGGATGGTGCCCCACACTTGTTCAACCCGGAGACCATCTTTCGGTTGCAGCACGCGACCCGCACCCGCCGTTACGATATTTTTCGCGAGTACACGAAAATGGTCGACGACCAGGCCGAATCGCTGATGACGCTGCGCGGTATGTTCACGCTCAGCGCCGGCCAGCGCACCCCCGTGCCGCTCGACGAGGTCGAATCCGTTTCGCAGATCGTGAAGCGATTCTCGACCGGAGCGATGAGCTATGGCTCAATCTCGCAGGAGGCACATGAAACCCTCGCCATCGCGATGAACCGGCTCGGCGGCAAGTCGAACACCGGTGAGGGCGGCGAGGACCTCGACCGTTTGCTGGACCCGTCCCGGCGCAGTGCCGTCAAGCAGGTAGCCTCCGGGCGGTTTGGCGTGACCAGCATGTACCTGACGCACGCCGATGATATTCAAATCAAGCTCGCTCAAGGAGCCAAACCCGGTGAGGGTGGCCAGCTGCCGCCCACCAAGGTGTACCCGTGGATCGCCCGTACCCGGAACGCAACGGCCGGCGTCGGCCTTATCTCGCCGCCGCCGCACCACGACATCTATTCCATCGAGGACCTCAAGCAGCTCATTTTCGATCTGAAGCGGGCTAACCCGAAGGCGCGCATCCACACCAAACTGGTCAGCCAATCCGGTATCGGCGCCGTCGCGGCGGGGGTCGCCAAGGCGCTCTCCGACGTGATTTTGATCAGCGGACACGACGGCGGAACGGGCGCCAGCCCGGTCAACTCGCTCAAGCACGCCGGCACGCCGTGGGAACTTGGCCTTGCCGAGACGCAGCAAACGCTCATGCTCAACGGCATGCGCGACCGCGTGGTCGTACAGGTTGACGGACAGCTGAAAACCGGGCGCGACGTTTTGATCGGTGCCCTGCTCGGCGCCGAAGAATTCGGTTTCGCCTCAGCTCCGCTCGTGGTCACCGGATGCATCATGATGCGCGTCTGCCATCTCGACACTTGCCCGGTCGGGGTCGCCACCCAGAACCCGGAACTGCGGGGGCGCTTCAGCGGTCAGGCCGACCACGTCGTGAACTTCTTCGAGTTCATCGCCCAGGAGGTGCGCGAGTATCTCGCCGGACTCGGTTTCCGCAGCCTCGACGAGGCCATCGGACACCGTGAAGTCTTGAATGTGAACCGTGCGCTCACCCATTGGAAAGCGCAGGGGCTTGACCTCTCACCCATTCTGAGCGGACCGGACTTCTCCGAGAGCGAACCACGCAAGTGGGCCAGGGCTCAGGAACACGAACTCGAGAAGCACTTCGACAACGAACTCATTCGTCGCAGCCGGAGCGTGCTCGAACACGGCGGCACAGTGCAGATCGATCTGCCGGTTCGCAATACCGAACGCGCCGTTGGCACCATGCTCGGCTACGAGGTCACCCTGCGGCACGGCGAAAACGGCCTGCCTGCCGGGTCGATCGAGGTCAGGTTGACCGGTTCGGCCGGCCAGTCCTTCGGGGCCTTCCTGCCGAGTGGAATCACCCTGCGGCTCGAGGGCGAATCCAACGACTACGTCGGCAAGGGCCTGTCGGGCGGACAGATCGTTGTACGCCCCCACCGGACCAGTCAGTTCCCGGCCGAAGACAACGTCATCGCCGGCAACGTCATTGGCTACGGCGCCACCCAGGGCAGCATGTTCATTCGTGGCATCGTCGGCGAACGGTTCCTGGTGCGCAACTCCGGTGCCATCGCAGTCGTCGAGGGTGTGGGTGACCACGCACTCGAGTACATGACCGGCGGGCTCGCTCTTATTCTCGGCGAGACCGGGCGCAACCTCGGTGCCGGCATGAGTGGCGGAACCGCCTATGTCTACGGCCTCACCGCCGAACGGGTCAACCGTGATGCGCTGACCTCGGGGGAGCTGCGCCTGCTCGCTCTCGACGGCGTGGACCGCGAGACCGTTCGCGACCTGCTCGAGCAACACCGGAACCAGACCGACTCGGCACTCGCTCAGCGCATGCTGGAGAACCTGGAAGAAACCATGAACGCTTTTGTCAAGGTGCTGCCGCGCGACTACGCGGCCGTGCTGGAGACCAGGCAGACTGCCGTCGATGAGGGACTCGATCCCGACGGTCTCGTCGTCTGGAATCGAATTCTGGAGGTAACCAATGGCTGATCCGAAGGGATTCCTACAGGACACGGAACGTGAGCTTCCCGCGAGGCGGCCCGTGGCCATCCGCTTGATGGACTGGAAAGAGGTCTACGAGCAGGGTGACAGTGCCGTGCTCAAACGGCAAGCCGGTCGCTGCATGGACTGCGGCGTGCCGTTCTGCCACCAGGGCTGCCCGCTCGGCAACCTCATTCCCGAATGGAACGACCTGGTCTGGCGCGACGAGGGCCGAGCAGCCATCGAACGCCTGCACTCGACCAACAACTTTCCCGAATTCACCGGACGGCTCTGCCCGGCGCCCTGTGAATCGTCATGTGTGCTGGGCATCAACCAGCCCGCCGTCACCATCAAGCAGGTCGAGGTGTCGATCATTGACCAGGCCTTCGCTAAAGGCTGGGTGCAGCCGCAACCGCCCGGACGCCTGACCGGCAAGACCGTCGCCGTCGTCGGCTCCGGCCCGGCCGGTCTCGCCGCGGCCCAGCAGCTGACCCGCGCTGGCCACACGGTCGCCGTGTTCGAACGCGACGATCGAATCGGTGGTCTGCTGCGCTACGGCATTCCCGACTTCAAGATGGAAAAGAAGCACCTCGAACTGCGCCTCGCGCAGATGACGGCGGAGGGGACCCGATTCCGCGCCAACGTCAACATCGGTGTGGACATCACCTGGGACGACCTGCGCGCCCGGTATGACGCCGTTGTGGTGGCGACCGGTGCCATGATTCCCCGTGACCTGCCGATTCCCGGGCGCGACCTGCCCGGCGTGCATTTCGCTATGGAATACCTCGTGCAGCAGAACAAGATCGGCGCCGGCGGAAGCCTCGAAGCCCAGATCACTGCCGAGGGCAAACACGTTGTTGTACTCGGCGGCGGTGACACCGGAGCCGATTGCATCGGCACTGCGCACCGCCAGCTGGCAGCATCCGTCACCAACCTTGCCATTGGCAAGCAGCCGGGCACGACCCGCCCGGACAGCCAGCCCTGGCCGATGTCGCCGACCCTGTTCGAGGTGTCGAGCGCGCACGAAGAGGGCGGTACCCGCCAGTACCTCGCGTCGACGGTGGAGTTTCTGGCCAACGACTTGGGTGAGGTGCGTGCCATTCGCATCGCCGAAACCGAATACCTCGATGGACGTCGCGTTCCCAAGGCTGGCACCGAGAAGGAGATTCCAGCTGACCTCGTGCTGCTCGCGATGGGCTTTACCGGCCCGGAATCGGACGTACTCCGCCACCAGCTGAAGCTCCCGTTCGACAATCGCGGCAACGTCGAACGCGACGCCCAATACCAGACCAGCCACGAGGGTGTCTTCGTGGCCGGCGACGCCGGTCGCGGCCAGTCCTTGATCGTCTGGGCCATCGCCGAAGGCCGAGCCGCTGCAGCCGCCGTCGACTCGTTCCTCGAAGGAACGACGCAACTACCGTCTCCCGTGAAGCCCACGGACAGGTCCTTCGCCCTCTAGCCCCTAATTCTTCCGCACTACGCTGTTATTGCGCCCACCGGGCGCGGAAATCGGAGATTCACCAGTATGAGACGCGCAAAAATCGTTGCCACCCTTGGGCCGGCAGCGGCCAGCTACGAGCAGATCAGGGCGCTCATTGATGCGGGGGTTGACGTCTGTCGCATGAACCTGAGCCACGGCAACTATCAGGTGCACGAAAGTGTCTACGCCAACGTGCGCAAGGCCGCCAACGATTCCGGTCGTGCCGTCGCCGTCATGGTCGACCTGCAAGGCCCGAAGATTCGTCTCGGCAAGTTCGAGGGTGGCCCGTACGACCTCGCCGTTGGCGACATCTTCAAGATCACCACCGACGATGTGCTCGGCACCAAGGAGCTTTCCGGTACGACCTTCAAAGGTCTGCCGCACGACGTGCACCCCGGCGATTTTCTGCTCATCGACGATGGCAAGGTCAAGGTGCAGGTCGTTGAAACGGATGGCGTCGTCGTCACGACCAAGGTCATCGTCGCCGGCCCCGTCTCCAACAACAAGGGCATCAACCTGCCCGGCGTGGCCGTCAACGTGCCGGCCCTGTCGGAGAAGGACGAAGCCGACCTGCGCTGGGGCCTGCGTCTCGGAGCCGACCTCATCGCGCTGTCCTTCGTGCGCAGCGCCGATGACATCACCCGCGTGCACGAGATCATGGCCGAAGAAGGGCGACGCGTTCCGGTGATCGCGAAGATCGAGAAGCCGCAGGCCGTCGACAACCTCGAAGAGATCGTCGATGCCTTTGACGCGATCATGGTTGCCCGTGGCGACCTCGGTGTTGAACTTCCGCTCGAAGCCGTGCCGATCGTGCAGAAGCAGGCCGTTGAGATCGCCCGCCGCATGGCCAAACCGGTCATCGTGGCCACGCAGATGCTCGAATCCATGATTCTGAGCCCGGTACCCACCCGCGCCGAGACCAGCGACGTCGCCAACGCCGTGCTCGACGGTGCCGATGCCGTCATGCTCAGCGGTGAGACCAGCGTCGGGGAATACCCCGTCGTCACGGTGCAGACCATGGCCCGCATCGTGGAATCCACCGAAGTACATGGGCTCGAGCGCATCGGCAAGCTGACCAATAAGCCGCGCACCCAGGGCGGTGCCATCACCCTGGCCGCCATCGAGGTCGCCGAATTCGTCGACGCGAAGTTCCTCTGTATCTTCACCGAGTCCGGGGACTCTGCTCGGCGCATGTCGCGGCTGCGGTCCAAAATTCCGATGCTGGCGTTCACTCCGGAGGCTGGCATTCGTCGTCGTCTGGCCCTCACCTGGGGTATCCAGACCTATCTGGTGGAGCCGGTGACCCACACCGACGCGATGTTCGGTCAGGTCGATGACATTCTCATCGGGCAGGGCCTCGCTGAAGTCGGTGACAAGGTCGTCGTCATCTCCGGTTCTCCTCCCGGAATCGTCGGCTCGACGAACGACATTCGCGTGCACCGCGTGGGCGACGCCCACAACGAGGTCGCACCGGCGTACGTCAAGAAGTAGCACCTGACGTAAAAGCCCCGCCCGGATCGTTCCTGGCGGGGCTTTTCCGCGTGCGGTTCAGGAAACGGGTGGACGTTGTTCCCGCGTGTCCAGCCATTCCTGGTGCTGTCTCAGCCCCGAACGGATTGCATTTCGAATAACGAAATAAGCCATCCAAAACCCCAGCGCGATGAGCGCTGGATAGATCAGTAACGCGAGATAGCCCCAAAGGGTAATATTGTTCATCATCGCGGCAGCCTGACAGATGCCGGCGGATCAGCACAATCTGGCGCGCGTCACAAACCCCTGAGGGTGCCGATAAATTGCCGTGATTCGGGCGCCCGGCGGCATAGATTCGTGGCATACCAGTTATCGAAGTGGCTGTGAACATGAAAAAACCCCCGTTTGACCAGGGGTTTTCTCTGTTGAAATAAGTACCGGTGGTGGGACTCGAACCCACACGTCCTTGCGAACAAAGCATTTTGAGTGCTCCGCGTCTGCCATTCCGCCACACCGGCTTACAACTACTCGATCAGAATACCGTAGGCTTTTGCACGTGACCGACCAAGACAGCACCCCCACCCCTCCGCGACGCGTTGTCGTTGCTGAGGATGAATCCCTCATCCGCCTCGACATCGTCGAGATTCTGCGCGACAACGGCTTTGAAGTCGTCGGCGAAGCCGGTGACGGAGAAACTGCGGTCGCCTTGGCACGGGAGCTTCGCCCCGACCTGGTCATCATGGACGTCAAGATGCCCCAGCTTGACGGCATCAGCGCGGCTGAACGCCTCTCCAAGGAGCACATCGCCCCGGTTGTTCTGCTGACCGCGTTCAGCCAGAAGGAACTGGTCGAGCGCGCCACCGAAGCCGGCGCCCTCGCTTACGTCGTCAAGCCTTTCACCCCCAACGACCTGCTGCCGGCCATCGAGATTGCCCTCTCGCGCTACAGCCAGATCATCACCCTTGAGGCCGAGGTCGCCGACCTGGTCGAACGGTTCGAGACGCGTAAGCTCGTCGACCGGGCCAAGGGCCTGCTCAACGAGAAGATGGGCCTGACCGAGCCAGAAGCCTTCCGCTGGATTCAGAAAGCCTCGATGGATCGTCGCCTCACCATGCACGACGTGTCGCAGGCCATCATCGAGCAGCTCAGCGCGAAGAAATAACAGGACTCATCAAATGGAACGGCCCGGCAGATTCTGCCGGGCCGTTCTGCGTTGCGGCCAGGGGACCGCCGGCGGCCTTTCGGATCGTATGTCGGTGGTGTCCGATACGCTCGAAAAAAGAGCAAGGGCGGACGCATGTTTTTACTGGACGGAAGCGTGGTGACAAGCGCGAGTGACCTGAGCGCGGCTT
Organism: Cryobacterium sp. Y50; assembly: GCF_002929805.1. GTDB lineage: Bacteria > Actinomycetota > Actinomycetes > Actinomycetales > Microbacteriaceae > Cryobacterium. The sequence goes on from NZ_PJJM01000104.1 coordinate 200,501, forward strand.
CCGTGTGCGAGTTTGCCTTCTTGCGCCGCATCGACGCGAAGCTCGGTCGCATCGACAGCGTGTCCGACCCGGTCGACGCCATGCTCGAACGCACGTCCCGGCTCGGCGACGAGCACGAACACCGGGTACTCGAACGCTACCGGCAGAGTCATTCCGTCGTCGAGATCTCCCGGCCGGAGAGGATGTCCCGCGCCGTCCTCGTGGCAGCAGCCGACGACACGCGGCTGGCCTTCACCGCGGGCGCCGAAGTTATTTTTCAGGCGACGTTGTTTGACTCCGACTTTGGCGGCTCTGACTTCGGCTCGCCCACCGCAGACATCGCCTTCCTCGGGTTCGCCGACTTTATCGTGCGCCAGAGCGACGAAGCCTGGCTGCTGCAGGACACCAAACTCGCCCGGCACGCCCGAGTCACCGCGTTGCTCCAACTCGCCGCCTACGCGGAGCAACTGGAGCGCATCGGAGTTGCCACGGCTTGCTCGGTCGAGTTGCTACTCGGCGACGGCTCGGTGAGCGTGCACCGGCTCGCCGACATTCGGCCGGTCTATCGCAAACGCCGGCAGCGCCTGATCCAGATCATCACCGAGCGCCTCACCGACACCGAATCCGTCGCCTGGGGAGACCCGCGGTACACCGTCTGCGGGCGTTGCGCCAGCTGTGAGACCGAGGTGCAGGAGCATCGCGATCCGCTGCTGGTTGCTGGGCTACGGCTCTCACAGCGTGCCCGGCTGGCGGCTGGTGATATCCGCACCATTGACGACGTCGCAGCATCGACCGGCAGTATCGACGGAATAGCCGACTCGACGCTCACCACCTTGCGTACGCAGGCGCGGCTGCAGCTGCAGGCGGTCGTGGGCACGGCCCCGCCGATTGACCTGTACAACGCGGGCGCACTTGCGGTGCTGCCCGAACCGAACCCCGGCGATATCTTCTTCGATTTCGAAGGCGACCCGCTCTACTCTGAAGGAGACGCGTCCGAGGGAGACGCGTCGGAAGGTCACGTGACCAAGAGCACCAGCACACAGTGGGGCCTCGACTACCTGTTCGGCCTGGTCGACACCGATGAAACCTTTCGTGCTTTCTGGGCCCACAGCTGGACCGAGGAGAGCGTGGCGCTCACCGACTTTCTGGCCTACCTTGCCGACCGTCGAGCTCGGTTTCCGGGCATGCACGTCTACCACTACGCCGCCTACGAGCGCACTCACCTGCTCAGCCTGGCCGCACGCCATGGCGTCGGCGAAGACCAGATCGATCAGCTGTTGCGTGAGAATGTGCTGGTCGACCTGTATCCGCTGGTGCGTAAGACGATGCGTGTAGGGTCACGTTCCTATTCGATCAAGAAGCTCGAACCGCTCTACATGGGAACCGAATTGCGGGGTGGCGAGGTCACCAACGCAGCCGATTCCATCACCGAATACGCTGCAGTCCGCGACCTGCACGAACACGGAGATCGGGCTGAAGCGCAGCGCATGCTTGACTCCATCGCCGACTACAACCGCTATGACTGCGTGTCAACGCTGCGCCTGCGCGACTGGTTGCTCGCCCTGGCTCGCCGGGCCGGCATCCGCTCGGCCGGCACGCCGCTCAAAGCGGATGCCGACACGGTGGAGCCGTCGCCGGTGCGCGACGCCCTGCTCGCCCTAGCGGCCCCGGCCAGCCACACCCCGCGCACCGCCGACCAGACCGCGGCCGCCTTCGCCGCCGCCGCGATCGACTATCACCGCCGCGAGCAGAAGAGTTTCTGGTGGGGGCACTACTTTCGACTCGAGTATCCGATCGACGAGTGGCAGGACACCCGCGACGTGCTCGTCGTCGAACACGTCAACGTAGACCGTGACTGGTTTAGGGAGGGCCAGCAACGCGTCGACCGCCGACACCTGTGGCTGCGCGGGCGAGTTGCCCCGGGCAGCAGCATCAAACCCGGCGACCAGGCCGGGCCCTATTTGCTTTACAAATACCCGGGGCCATTCCCCAATCCGGACACTTCCGAGGGCGCCCGCACCCACCGCGCAGTGAAAGTGCTCGAGGTCAGCGACGACGGTGGCATCCTGGTCGAAGAGACGCTCCTCAAAGATGTCGCTCGGTATGATCACCGGCCGAGCGCCCTCGCGCCGGCCGCACCGCCCCGGCCGATGCAGCAGAAGCCCGCTATCGATCAGTGGGCCGCTGCCATCGTCGACGCCCAGCCCGGCTGGCCGAGCGACCCGATGGTCGACATTCTGCGCCGCACCCCGCCGCGTACTCGCACGGGGCAGCTGACGGCCATCGCGACCGACGACACCACGATCGACGCCATCACCGTAACGCTGCTTGACCTCGACCACTCCTACCTCGCGATCCAGGGGCCGCCCGGCACCGGCAAAACCTATCTCGGCGCTCACGTCATCACCGCCCTCGTACAACATCACGGGTGGAAGATCGGTGTCGTCGCGCAATCCCATGCGGTCGTCGAGAATCTCCTCGGCGCCGTCGTCTCGGCTGGGCTCGATCTGGCTCTGGTCGGCAAGGTCGTGAAGACCGGTGTTGACCCGGTCGATGCCGCCTTCACGGTACTACCGAAGGACGGCCAGTTGCTCTTCGCGCTCGACCATGCCGCCACCGGATTCGTGATCGGCGGCACCGCCTGGGACTTCAGCAATCCCGCCCGTGTGCCGCGCCACAGCCTCGACCTGCTCGTCATTGACGAAGCCGGGCAGTTCTCGCTCGCCTCAACGATCGCGGCAAGCGTCGGCGCCCAGAACCTGCTGCTGCTGGGCGACCCGCAGCAGCTTCCACAGGTGAGCCAGGGTACCCACCCCGAGCCGATCGACCAGTCGGCGCTTGGCTGGGTCGCCGCCGGCCACGACGTGCTGCCTGCCGACCGGGGCTATTTTCTCGCCGAGAGTCGCCGCATGCATCCGGCCGTGGCCGCTCCTGTCTCCCGGCTGTCTTATGGCGGCCTGCTGCGCGCCAACCCGGTCACCTCGACCCGGTCGCTCGCCGGTGTCGCGCCCGGGCTGCACGCGGTGCCGGTCGTCCACACCGGCAACGCCATCTCCTCACCCGAAGAAGCGGATGCCGTGGTCGTCCTCGTGCAGACCACCCTCGGTCGGCTCTGGACCGACCCGAGCACCGACCGGCTGAACGACTCGCTGACCGAAGCCGACGTGATCGTCGTCACGCCGTATAACGCCCAGCTGGCCCTGGTTCGGCACTCCCTCGACGCTGCAGGCTACCCTGACGTGCGGGTCGGCACCGTCGACAAATTCCAGGGCCAGGAGGCCGCCGTCGCGATCGTCACGCTCGCGACCAGTTCGGCCGAGGACGTACCGCGTGGCCTGTCGTTCCTGATCATGAAGAACCGCCTGAACGTCGCCATCTCACGTGCGAAATGGGCCGCCTACCTGGTCTATTCGCCGGCGTTGACCGATTATCTGCCGGTGACACCGGCCGGCGTCGCCGAACTCAGCGCGTTCATCAGCCTGGTGGAGCCAGATCGCGCAGAGAAGCCAGACCCCGCGGAGAAGCCAGACCCCGCGGAGAAGCCATGCGGTGCGGAGAAGCCTGGCGGCGCGGAGAGCTAGGCTCGCGGCGGCAGGTCCTTGATGATGTTGGTGATGCGAATCGTCGAGCAGCGACGCCCCGCGTCGTCGGTGACCACGATCTCGTGCGTGGTGAGCGTGCGCCCCAGGTGGATCGGCGTGCAGACTCCGGTCACATAGCCGGACGTTGCCGAGCGGTTGTGGGAGGCGTTGATCTCAATGCCGACGGCGAGTTTCCCCGGTCCGGCGTGCAGGTTCGCGGCCATCGAGCCGAGCGTCTCGCCAAGCACGACGTAGGCACCGCCATGCATCAGCATGGCAGGCTGGGTGTTGCCGGCCACGGGCATCCGTGCCACAGCGCGGTCTATCGTGAACTCAATGAACTCCAGCCCCATCTTGTCGGCCAGGTCTCCGCCACCGCGCTGCTGAACCCAGGCGAGTGCATCGTCAGTCGTATTGAACATGATCACCTTTGGTCGGGGGAACCCACGCGGGAAGACACTTGTAGGCTAGGGGAGTGTTGGACTCCGAAAAGCCTACCCTGATGATCATCGACGGCCATTCCCTGGCATTCCGGGCGTTCTTCGCCCTGCCAGTGGATAGCTTTCAGACCCACGCCGGGCAGCATACGAACGCCATCCATGGTTTTCTGTCGATGCTGCTCAGCCTGCTGCGCAATGAGAAGCCGACCCACCTCGCGGTCGCCTTCGATATCTCCCGTGCTTCCTTTCGCACCCGGGAATACCCCGAGTACAAGGGCACCCGCAACGCGACGCCGCCGGAATTCCTCGGCCAGATTCCGCTGCTGCAGGAAGCCCTCGCTGCGATGAACATCACGACCATCACCAAGGAAGACTTCGAGGCCGACGACATTCTCGCGACCCTCTCGGTCGAGGGCACCGCAGCGGGCTACAACGTGCTCGTCGTTTCCGGCGACCGCGACGCGATCCAGCTAGTCAACGAGACCGTCACCCTGCTCTACCCGGCCAGCCAGGGCGTGTCAGCGCTCACCCGCTACGACCCGGCCCGGGTGCGTGAACGCTACGGCATCGAACCCGAGCAGTACCCCGACGTCGCCGCCCTGGTCGGCGAAACCAGCGACAACCTGATTGGCATCAGCAAGGTTGGCGAGAAAACCGCCGTGAAGTGGCTCGGCCTGTATGGCAGTCTCGACGGCATCCTCGAACACGCCGAGGAGATCAAGGGTGTCGTCGGCAACAACCTGCGCCAGCAGAAGGAGAACGCGATTCGCAACCGCCGGCTCAATCGCCTGGTCACTGACCTGGAGCTGCCCGTAGCGGTCGCCGCGCTCGAGCGCGGCGCCATGGACACCGACGCCGTGCGCGACATCTTCACCCGCCTCGAATTCAAAACCCTGCTCGACCGAGTGCTCAAGCTGGCCGGAGAAGATCCGACGGTTGAGGCATCCGTTGCTGTCATCGAGGAGGTGCCCGCGTTGCAGGCTCCTGTTGCGCAGGACCTGCTCGATGAAGAGTTGCAGTCCTGGCTTGACCGGGTGAGCAGCGCAAACCCGGCGGGCCTCGGCCTCACGGTGGAGGTGCAGGACGGCAAAGTGATCGGGTTTGGGCTGGCCAGCCCGAACGAAACCATCAATCTGCCCTGGCAAGCCGGTCGCAAGGACTACGCCCCGTTCGAATCGTGGCTCGCCGGCGACGCCCCGAAGATCATGAACGATGCCAAGCACCAGGTGAAGGCGCTGCGCCGCAGCGGGCTGCCCTTTGCCGGCCTGGCCTTCGACACCCTGGTCGGCGCCTGGCTCATTCGCCCCGGCGGCCCCGACAAAACCCTGGCCGACCTGGTATCGCGCTATCTCGACGAAACCTTGGCCGTCGCCGACCCCAACCAGCTCGTACCCGACGAAACGCAGCAGGCCGGAGCGCCCGCCCAGGCCTGGTATACCCTGCGTCTGTTCGCCGCCGTCGAGAAAGCCCTCGACCCCGGCTCGCTCAAACTGCTGCTCGAGATCGAGCTGCCGACCCTGTTGGCCCTGGCCGACATGGAACTGGCCGGTGTCAGCGTCTCGCACGAGCAGCTCGCCGAGCTTTCCGCCGAGCTCGGTACCAGCACAGCGAGCCTTGCCGCCGCTGCCTACGCCGAGATCGGCCGTGAGGTGAACCTCGGTTCGCCCAAGCAGCTGCAGGATGTGTTGTTCACCCAGCTCGAGATGCCCAAGACCCGCGCAAACAAGACCGGTTTTTCAACGGATGCCGGTGCTCTTGCCGACCTGCAAGCCAGCAACCCGCATCCGTTCCTCGATCTGCTACTCCAGCACCGCGACGCCACCAAGCTGCGCCAGATCGTGGAAACCCTCGACAAGGCCATCGACACGAGCGGCCGCATCCACACCACCTACGTGCAGATCGGCACGACCACCGGTCGCATCTCCTCGAACGACCCGAACCTGCAGAACATCCCAGTGCGCACCGAAGAAGGCCGGCGCATCCGGGCCGCCTTCCAAGCCGGCACCGGCAGTGAGAGCCTGCTCACCGCCGACTACTCGCAGATCGAGATGCGCATCATGGCGCACCTCTCCGAGGATGCCGGACTGATCGAGGCGTTCAACGCCGGGGAAGACCTGCACCGTTTCGTCGGTTCTCGCATCTTCGGAGTCGACCCGGCCGACGTGTCGGGCGAGATGCGCAGCAAGGTCAAGGCCATGAGCTACGGGCTCGCCTACGGCCTCAGCGCCTTTGGGCTGTCAAAGCAGCTGCGCATCGATACCAAAGAGGCCAAGCAACTCATGACCGACTACTTCGAGCGGTTTGGCGCGGTGCGCGACTACCTTCGAAACGTCGTCGAGCAGGCCAAGGTCGACGGCTACACCCAGACCATTTTCGGTCGGCGTCGGCCGTTTCCCGACTTGGCCAGCCCGAAACGGGTACTGCGCGACAACGCCGAGCGGGCCGCCCTCAACGCGCCTATCCAAGGCTCGGCGGCCGACATCATGAAGATCGCCATGAACGGTATCGCCGCCGATCTGCTGGATGCCTCGATGGAGTCCCGCATGCTGCTGCAGGTGCACGACGAATTAATTTTCGACGTCGTACCGGGGGAATGGGATGCCCTGCGCCAGGTCGTCACCCACAACATGGAGTCCGCTGCCGACCTTCTCGTTCCGCTGACAGTACAGGTTGGTCGCGGCGCCAACTGGGACGCCGCCGCGCACTAGTCCAACCGAGCGCGATCGAAGGGCTGAGGTGCGCCAAATCGTCTTTCCCTGCTCGGTTTCAGGGCGATTGGCTACCCTCACTCTGTCGGGTTGACCGGCCAAATTCCCCAATTGGGGGTTCGCAATGAAACGTCGTGTTCTAGGCTCGATGCATGACAAATGACATCCAGCGCTCTCCCACGGCCATCGACGAGATCGCCGAAGAGTGGGTGGACACCCTCGTCGACCTCGACCCCACCGTGGGAACCTACATCGGCCGCACAGAGGGAGACGGTCGCTACGGCGATTACTCCCCGGCCGGTCACGAACGGTTCGTGGACGCGGCGAAGAAGACGATCGCGCAGTTGGATGCCGCCCGCCCGGCCGACAGCGTCGACGAAGTCACGCAAACCGACCTACGCAGCGAACTGTCGCTCACCGTCGAAAGCTCCGACGCCGAGCTGCAGCTTCGCGACGTCAACGTGATTGCATCGCCCGCGCAGGAGATCCGCGAGATCTTCGACCTCATGCCCACGAAAACTGTCGAAGACTGGGCCAACATCTCGAGCCGCCTCGGCAACCTGCCAGTGGCCATCGACGGGTACATCGAGACCCTGCGCCACGGCATCGAACGCGGCGTGACACCGGCGCGCCGCCAGGTGCGAGAGGTGCTCGCCCAAGCCCAGCGCCACGCTGCCAACGACGGGTTCTTCGCCGAATTCACCGCGAATGCGTCGCTCGATACCGGAACCCTGCCCGCCTCTCTAGCTAAGGATCTCGGCCTCGGTGCCCGCAAATCAGCGACCGCGTACGACAAGCTCGCCACCTTCTTTCGCGACGAGCTTGAGGGTACGGCCACTGAAAACGATGCGATCGGCCGTGACCTGTATACCCTCGCCTCCCGCCGCTTTCTCGGCGCCACCATCGACCTCGACGAAACCTATGAGTGGGGCATCGAAGAGCTCGCCCGCATGGTCGAAGAGCAAGAGAAGATCGCCGACCAGATCAAGCCCGGCGCGAGCGTGCTCGAAGCCATCGCCTACCTCGACACCGACCCGAGCCGCAAACTGCACGGCACCCCGGCGCTGCAGGAGTGGATGCAGAAAACCAGCGACAAAGCCGTCGCCGACCTGGCCGAAACCCAGTTCGACATTCCCGACGAGATCAAAACCATCGAGTGCATGATCGCTCCGACCCAGGAGGGCGGTATCTACTACACCGGCCCAACCGACGACTTCTCCCGGCCCGGCCGCATGTGGTGGTCCGTTCCGGTCGGCGTGACCGAATTCGACACCTGGCGTGAACTGACGACCGTGTATCACGAGGGCGTTCCCGGCCATCACCTACAGATCGGGCAGGCCGTCTACAACCGGAATAAACTCAATACCTGGCGCCGCCAGCTGGCCGGTACCTCGGGCCACGCCGAGGGCTGGGCGCTCTACGCCGAACGCCTGATGGAACAACTCGGCTACCTCGACGACCCGGCCGATCGTCTCGGCATGCTTGACGGGCAGCGGATGCGCGCAGCTCGCGTGGTCCTCGACATTGGGGTGCACCTCGGCAAACCCCTGCCCGACGGCTCCGGCCCTTGGACCGCCGACTACGCCTTCGAATTTCTCGGCCAGAACGTCAACATGAACGAGAGCTTCGTCAAATTCGAGGTCAACCGCTACCTCGGCTGGCCGGGCCAGGCTCCCTCCTACAAGGTCGGCCAGCGCATCTGGGAGCAGCTGCGCGACGAGAACGCTGCCCGCGAGGGAGCGAACTTCTCGATCAAGGCATTTCACCGTCGTGCCCTCGACCTCGGCGGCGTCGGCCTCGACACCCTGCGGTCGGCGCTGGCCTAGCCCGTCGGTAGCACTTGGGCCGGCCCGGCCGGCCCAAGACGTAGTCCTCGGCGGGAATATACGAATCGGTAAACTGAACTTGTGCGTCCCGCCGAATTGTCCCCGTCCGACACCGGCACTGTCTCAACGACCGGCACTGTCTCAACGACCGGCACTGTCTCAACGACCGGCACTGTCTCAACGACCGGCACCGCACCCATCTCACGTGCACCAGCCCGGACCGGGCCACGGCTCAAACCCAAACGCGCCCTGATCGATCGCCCGGGCATCCGTTTTTTGTTTCTGGCTCCGGCGGGCGCATCGCTGCTGCTGGGACTCTACGCTGCGACGGCGCTGCTCGGCTTGGACGTTCCGCCACTTGCCGACCGTCTGGCCGCGTCGCACGGCGCCCTGATGGTGTTCGGCTTCGTCGGCACCTTGATCGTGCTTGAACGGGCCGTCGCCATCAAGAAATGGTGGGCTTTCACCGCGCCGGCGCTGCTCGGTCTCGGCAGCCTGCTCGTGCTGGCGCCCCTGCCGACCTGGATCGGCCGCACCACGATCGTCGTCGGCGCGATCGGCCTGCTGCTGATCTACCGCACGATCTGGCGTCGGCAGGCGATGACGGCCACCGCCATCCAGTTCCTCGGCGGCATCAACCTGGTCGTCGCCGCCGTTCTCTGGCTCGCCAACGTTCCGGTCGCCCACTTGATCCCGGCTTTCAGCGCCTTCCTCGTGTTGACGATCGTCGGCGAACGCCTCGAACTCGCTCGGTTATCCCTGCGCGGCACCCACCCCGGGCGCGGCCTGCTCTGGGCGTCGCTGTCATTGAGCGGCTGCGTCTCGCTCGCCCTCTGCCTGCCGGCCGTCGGATATCCATTCTTCGGCCTGGCCCTGCTCTGGGTGGTCTCCTGGCTGTTCCTGCACGATGTCGCACGCCGCACGCTCCGGGCCACCGGGCTGCCACGGTACATGGCTGCCTGTCTGCTCAGCGGCTACGCCTGGCTGATCGTCGCCGGAGTGATCTGGATCATCGGCGGTGCCACGACAAACGGACCGATCTACGATGCCGCCGTTCACGCCGTGCTGCTCGGATTCACCCTCTCGATGATCATGGCGCACGCCCCCGTCATTTTGCCGGCCGTGCTGCGCCGCCCGCTGCCGTACCGGCCGATCATGTACCTGCCCGTCGTTCTCCTGCACGCTTCGCTTCTGCTGCGGGTGCTGTTCGGCGACGGTCGCGGACAGCTCACCCTGCTGCAGCTCGGCGGCTCACTCAGCATCGCCGCCCTGCTGCTGTTCATCATCATCGCCGTGGCCTCCGCTGCCCGCGCCCCGATGCCAAACGCCAGCCCCGCCAGAAAAAACCGTCAATGAGCCCCGTCACCGCCCGAGTGCACGCCCGCCGCACCTGGTACCTGCAGACCAACGCCGTGGTCGTCGGCTGGCTTGCCGTGCTCGCGGTCGTCGTTCTGGTGCATCAGGGTATTCCGGGCGCCGACTGGCTTATGGTGCATCTGCTGCTGCTCGGCGCCGTCAGCACCGCGATCCTCATCTGGAGCCAGCATTTCGCCGACACTCTGGTTCGGCGGCCGGCCCTCAGCGGGCGCCGGTCGCTGATCATTCGCCTGACCGGGCACACGCTCGGGGCGATTCTCGTGCTGGTCGGCATGACCGTCAACCTGTTCCCTGTGGTGCTCGTCGGTGGCTTAATTGTCGGCGCGGTCGCGGTGCTGCACGCGGTTTTCCTCGGCGGCCAGCTGTACCGGGCGAAACCCACCCGCTTCGGCTCGCTCGTGCGCTACTACGTGGCAGCCGCCGTGAGCCTCGCCGTGGGAGTAGGCCTCGGCATCTGGATGGCGAACCCGGGGACCGGCGGCGATCTGCACTCCCGCCTCTACCTGGCGCATATCATTCTCAATCTACTTGGTTGGGTCGGCCTGACCGCGGTCGGCACCCTGCTGCTGCTCTGGCCCACCGTGCTGCGCACCCGCCTCGGCGATGGAACGGATGCGGCCGCCCGCACCGCCCTACCCTTGCTCGCGGCCGGCGTGGTCGTCGCCGCCGGTGCCAGCCTGGCTGGTCTTCCGCTCGGCGCTGCCGCGGGCAGCCTGCTCTACCTGATCGGCCTCGTGCCCGTCGTACGCGAGGCCGTGCGGCAGGCCCAACAGGCGCCGCCGACCACGTTCGCCGGCTGGAGCCTGGCCGCATCGATCGCCTGGCTCACGTTCAGTGTCGGGGTGCTCGGCTGGCTGGTGGCGACCGCTCCTACTCTGACTGACGCCGTTGCCCGCCTGGGCTGGCTGCTGATTCCGCTGCTGGCCGGCTTCGCGGTGCAATTGCTGCTCGGCGCCCTGAGCTATCTGGTACCGATGGTGTCCGGCGGCGGACCGCAGGCAGGCAAGGCCGCCGCCGCCGAACTCGACCGGGCGCCGCTGTTTCGTCTGCTTGTCGTCAACGGTGGCATCTTGCTGTACCTGCTGCCGGTGCCGAGCCTAGTCAAGGTCGTGCTGTCCCTGCTGGTCTTCGGGGTGCTGCTGAGCTTTCTGGTGCTGCTGGTGCGCGCAGTCATGGCGGGCGGACGTCTCCGCTCTCGGACCGGGTCTGCCCCGGTTGCCCGGCTCGCCACGAAGCCAGCCGGCCCGCGCCACACACGCAGCGGAATGGCCGCTGCCGCGGTTGGAGTGCTCGTGCTGGCCGTCACCGCGGGCGTCGCTCTTGACCCGGTTACGGCCGGGGTCGGGGCAGCATCGGTCACCGCTTCGGACACCGCGACCGCCTCGGGCGAGATCACTCAGGCCACCGTGACCATGCTCGACATGAGATTCTCGCCCTCCAGCCTGACCGTACCCGCCGGCAACCGGCTTGAACTGACCATCACCAACGACGACACGGCCGTGCACGACCTCACTCTGGCGACCGGCATCACGTCGGGCCGGGTCACCCCGGGGGAGACGGTCGTCATCGACGCCGGCATCCTGGCCGCCAGCAGCGAAGGCTGGTGTTCCATCGCCGGCCACCGCCAGATGGGCATGGTGCTGCAGATCGATGTCAACGGCGAGGCGAATACCGAGTCGACGGATGCCGCGGCCGACCACGTAGACCACGCTGGATCCGGTCTAACCGACTCCTCCGCCGCCGACGATCTCGGCGCCCAAACCGAGCCTTCGATCGGATTTGAGGCGCGCGACGCCGCACTGCCGCCCGCATCGACTGACACCCACCACGAGTACACCTTTCGGGTCGGCGACACCGAGCTGGAGGTCGCCCCCGGCGTGACCCAGACCCTGTGGCCGTTCAACGGCACCGCGCCCGGCCCTACCCTGCGTGGAAAGGTCGGCGACACCTTCACGATCACCCTGATCAACGAGGCTACGACCGGTCATTCCCTCGACTTCCACGCCGGCGCGCTCGCTCCCGACGGCCCGATGCGCACCATCGAGCCGGGCGAAACCCTCGAGTACTCCTTCACCGCGACGCGGTCAGGTATCTGGCTCTACCACTGCTCCACCATGCCGATGTCGCTGCACATCGCCAGCGGCATGTTCGGGGCGGTCGTCATCGACCCCGCCGGACTCGACCCGGTTGACCGGGAATACCTACTCGTGCAGTCCGAATTTTACCTGGGGCCGCAGGGGGGCACCGCCGACTCCGACAAGATCGCCGCGGCTACCCCCGACCTCGTCGTGTTCAACGGCTACGCCAACCAGTATCAAGAGCAGCCGCTCACCGCGAAGGTGGGGGAGCGCATCCGTTTCTGGGTGGTTGACGCAGGACCGAACCTGATGAGCTCCTTTCACATCGTGGGCGGACAGTTCGACACGGTCTACGCTGAGGGCGACTACCGGCTGCGTGCCGGCGGTAGCACCGGTACCGGCGGCAGCCAGTCGTTGGCTCTCGCGCCGGCGCAGGGTGGGTTTGTCGAGCTGGTTTTTCCAGAAGCCGGCACCTATTCCTTCGTGACGCACGTTATGACCGATGCTGAACGCGGCGCGGCCGGGCATATCCGGGTTGTTCCGTAGGGCCTACTGTTGGAAGCTGAATCTCGAGTTGCCCCTGATCTCCCGGGGTAGCTAGTATGGAGTGTCACAATTGTGACGCCTATCCGCTGCCACGCGCGGAACGTTCTACGGTCTTTCTATACCGCGGAGCATCCAAAACATCTGAAGTATTTTCGCGTGTGGCCCGATTATGTCCATCCTGGAGCAACTACTATATGACAATCGCAACGACCGAACGGGCACCCAAGCAGGTCGCCATCAACGATATTGGATCTGCTGAAGACTTTCTTGCCGCGGTCGAAAAGACTCTGAAATTCTTCAACGACGGAGACCTCATCGAGGGCACCGTAGTGAAGATCGACCGCGACGAGGTTCTCCTCGACGTTGGGTATAAAACTGAGGGTGTCATTCCCTCTCGCGAACTTTCCATCAAGCACGACGTTGACCCCTCTGAGGTTGTCAAGGTCGGCGACCTGGTCGAGGCCCTCGTTCTTCAGAAAGAAGACAAAGAAGGCCGCCTCATCCTCTCCAAGAAGCGCGCTCAGTACGAGCGTGCATGGGGCGACGTTGAGAAGATCAAGGAGTCCGACGGTGTTGTCACCGGTTCGGTCATTGAGGTCGTCAAGGGTGGACTCATCGTCGACATCGGCCTGCGCGGCTTCCTGCCGGCATCGCTCATCGAACTTCGTCGCGTTCGCGACCTGACCCCGTACCTGGGCCAGGAAATCGAAGCGAAGATCCTCGAACTCGACAAGAACCGCAACAACGTTGTGCTGTCGCGCCGCGCCCTGCTCGAGCAGACACAGAGCGAAAGCCGCACCACGTTCCTCAATAACCTCCAAAAGGGACAGGTCCGCAAGGGCGTCGTCTCCTCGATCGTCAACTTCGGTGCGTTCGTCGACCTTGGCGGCGTCGATGGTCTGGTTCACGTTTCCGAGCTCAGCTGGAAGCACATTGAGCACGCCAGCGAGGTCGTTGAAGTTGGCCAGGAAGTCACCGTCGAGATCCTCGAAGTTGACCTCGATCGCGAGCGTGTCTCTCTGTCGCTCAAAGCAACGCAGGAAGACCCGTGGCAGGTATTCGCCCGCACCCACGCCATCGGCCAGGTTGCACCGGGTAAGGTCACCAAGCTCGTTCCGTTCGGCGCGTTCGTTCGCGTTGCTGAGGGCATCGAGGGTCTCGTGCACATCAGCGAGCTGTCCGGCAAGCACGTTGAGCTCGCCGAGCAGGTTGTCTCGGTCGGCGACGAGGTGTTCGTCAAGGTCATCGACATCGACCTCGAGCGTCGCCGCATTTCGTTGAGCCTCAAGCAGGCTAACGATGGCGTTGACCCCGACGGTACCGAGTTTGACCCAGCGCTCTACGGAATGCTCACCGAGTACGACGACAAGGGTCAGTACAAGTACCCCGAGGGCTTCGACTCCGAGACCAACGAGTGGCGCGAAGGCTTTGACGAGCAGCGCGAAAAGTGGGAGCAGGACTACGCTGCAGCCCAGGCACGTTGGGAAGCCCACAAGAAGCAGGTTTCGACCGCGAACGACGAGATCGCTGCCCCCAGCGACGTCGCACCGGCTGGCTCTTCCTTCTCGAGCGAGTCGGCTGGCGCCGGCACGCTCGCCGACGACGAAGCACTCGCGGCTCTCCGCGAGAAGCTCTCCGGCGGCAACTAGCACCATAGCTTTACCACTGCGCTGTTTCACCGCTACAGTGTGACTGCGCAAGGCGGGCCGCATCCTTCGGGATGCGGCCCGCCTTGTTTTAACCGGGGCGACGAAAGCGGATGCCGACGGACCGCGCACTTGGTGGTATCCGCCATCGCTACGCAATCGTCATGAGTCGCGTCGTCGTTCGTGGTATACCTGATAGTGAGGAAATTTCCTCTATTTTGTCGCGTCTCGGTATTCACAAAATTGCCCAGCGGATGCGGCTACCGCCATTTGCAATCGGCTTCTGGCCGGCAGAACACAGTGCACAACGGTTTCACAGCCCCATCGGAGAGTTTCATGAATAGATTTTGTCCCGTTGATTCCTCCGGCGACCGGGTCGAGAACAATTCTGAATGGCGGGGCTCGACGGACGACGAGGGTACACCTTTCGACGGAGCTCAGTCATGGTCAGTCAATGGCCTGCCGCGCCATGCTGCCCGAACGACCGCCAACGCCAACGCCGAACCGCTTGCCACTACGGCGCCAGCCCCCAGCCCCAGCGTCGTCGTCGAAGCATCTTCCAGCTCCGGACCGCAGCGACCTGTGAAACCCGAGGATGAAAATTGCGCTGCACTCGGGGAAGGTTCCGTGCAGGAAGTGATCGCCATGGGTGGTCACGATTCCAAATGCATCTTCGCGGGTCTCAGCGACGCTGTCGCCGCTATAGCTGAGCCGGGGGGAACATCCACTGCCCTCGTCGTCGAAGACGACCACATGTCGGCGAAGCTCGTCCGACTTTTCCTCGAAGCCGAGGGCTTCGCGGTGGTTGTAGCTTCCACGGGAGAGGAGGCACTCGATCTTGCCCGCCAAGTCCCGCTCAGCCTCATCACCCTCGACGTGAAATTGCCGGGGATAGACGGGTGGAACTTTCTGCTTCAGCTGCATGAATCGCCAAAATTCGCGTCAATCCCGGTCGTGGTCATCGCCGGCGATGTGGACATGAGTGTGGCGTTGAGTCGTGGCGCAGCGGCCGTGCTGGAAAAACCGCTCCAGCGAGCGGAACTGCAGAATTCCCTTTCCCTGCTGGGGTTGCGCCCCAACCGTTCCCATCCCCGCTGTATCCTCGTCGTTGACGAAGACCGGGAAACCTTCGAGCAGGTGACCTCGTATTTGGAGAAACCCACCTACTGCGTCAAATCCGCCGAGACCGGCGACGCGGCGATCACCGACGCCCTCGCGCTGGCTCCTGATCTGATCCTGATCAATCTGATGATGGAAGAACTGGGAGGCTTCAAGATCGTGCAAGCGCTGCAGGAGCATGCGGCGACGCAGCATATCCCGGTTCTGGTCACGTCTTCGGAACAGCTCACCGACCAGGAACAAGACACCCTCGACAGCGATCCAGGACAACCCATCGTCGTTATGAACAGGCCCGACCTCAACCGTGAGGCGTTGCTCGCCGAGATCAAGCGCGCCCTCGAATAGGAAGATCTCAACCACCGGCGCGGGGCCCCGCGAAAAGTCGACGCATCCGCGTGGCGGATGCGCGCGGTGCAACCCCACGCAGCAGATAGTCTGACGGAATGTATCTGATTGGGCTGACCGGCGGAATCGCCTCGGGTAAGAGCACAGTTGCGACGCGACTGGTCGAACACGGCGCGGTGGGCGTCGATGCTGACCAGTTGGCCCGCGAGGTCGTCGAGCCCGGCACTCCCGGGCTCGCAGCAGTCTCGGCGGAGTTCGGTAGCACTGTGCTGCTGCCGGACGGCAGCCTAGACCGGCCTGCGCTCGGTGCCATCATCTTCGCCGACCCGATGAGACGTAAACGACTCAACGCGATCATCCACCCACAGGTGCGCCAGCTCACCCGCGACCGGATCGCGGCCGCGGCCGCTGCCGATCCGCACGCCATCGTGGTCTATGACGTTCCGCTGCTCGCCGAAGCGCAGGCCGGCGGCCTGGTCACCTTCGATCTGGTCGTGGTCGTGCACGCCGACGCGGCGACCCGGATTCAACGCATGATCGCCCTCCGCGGACTGACAGAGGCGCAGGCCACCCAGCGGATCGGCGCGCAGGCGACCGATGAGGAACGACTTGCCGTCGCCGACGTCGTGATCGACAACACCGGCACGCTCGATGCTACGCGGGCGCAGGTCGATGTGCTCTGGGAGCGAGTGCTCGCCGCTGAAACCCGCGAGACCACGACGACCGATGGCATCCGCTCGCCGATTTCGGCTCCGCAGAACTGACTGTCAGACCGCCTTTGTAGAATGGAGGCATGGAACCAACGCGCTCTGTGAACCCGTTTGAAGTGGTCAGTGAGTACACGCCGAGTGGCGATCAGCCGTCCGCGATCGCCGATCTGACCGCCCGCATCAATGCCGGCGAGACCGACATCGTGCTGCTCGGTGCGACGGGAACCGGTAAGTCAGCGACGACCGCCTGGCTGATCGAGCAGGTGCAACGTCCGACGCTCGTTCTGGCCCACAACAAGACGCTCGCTGCCCAGCTGGTTAACGAATTCCGCGACCTCATGCCCAACAATGCGGTCGAATACTTCGTTTCCTACTATGACTACTACCAGCCAGAGGCTTACGTTCCGCAGACCGACACTTTCATTGAGAAGGACTCTTCGATTAACGAAGAGGTCGAGCGACTGCGGCACTCCACAACGAACTCGCTACTGAGCCGCCGCGACGTCATCGTGGTGTCGACCGTGTCCTGTATTTACGGTCTGGGCACGCCACAGGGCTATCTCGACGCCATGATCGCGCTACAGATCGGCCAAAAAGTCAGCCGCGACTGGTTGGTTCGCAAATTTGTCGCCATGCAGTACAAGCGCAACGATGTCGACTTCTCCCGAGGTAATTTTCGGGTGCGCGGCGACACCATCGAAATCATTCCCATGTACGAAGAGCTCGCCATTCGCATCGAAATGTTCGGCGACGAGATTGAAGGTCTGTACAGCCTGCATCCGCTCACCGGCGATATCGTCAAGAAGCTCGATTCGGTATCGGTCTTTCCAGGCTCGCACTACGTCGCAAGCGACGACGTCATGCGCCGGGCAATCGGCACCATCGAAATCGAACTGGCCGACCGGCTCGAAGTGCTCGAACGCGAGGGCAAACTGCTCGAAGCCCAACGGCTGCGCATGCGCACCACCTTCGACCTCGAAATGATGGAGCAGATCGGCTTCTGCTCGGGTATCGAGAACTACTCCCGGCACATCGATGCGCGCGAACCGGGGGAGGCTCCGCACTGCCTGCTCGACTATTTTCCCGATGACTTTCTCATGGTCATCGACGAGTCGCACGTGACCGTTCCTCAGATCGGTGCCATGTATGAGGGGGATTCCTCGCGCAAGCGCACCCTCGTCGACCACGGCTTTCGACTGCCGAGCGCGCTCGATAACCGACCGCTCAAGTTCGACGAGTTCAAGAATCGGGTCGGCCAGACCGTGTACCTCTCGGCCACGCCGGGTAAATACGAGATGGGCATCGCAGATGGCATCGTCGAACAAATCATTCGCCCGACTGGCCTGATCGACCCGCAGATCATCGTCAAGCCGAGCAAGGGGCAGATCGACGACCTGCTCGAAGAAATCAAGAAGCGTAGCGAACGCAACGAACGCGTGCTGGTCACGACGCTTACCAAGAAGATGGCCGAGAACCTCACCGACTTTCTCACCGAGGCCGGGGTGCGCGTGCGCTACCTGCACTCCGACGTCGACACCCTGCGCCGGGTCGAGCTGCTGACCGAACTGCGCGCGGGCATCTACGACGTGCTCGTCGGCATCAACCTGCTGCGTGAGGGCCTCGACCTGCCCGAGGTATCCCTCGTCGCCATCCTCGACGCCGACAAGGAAGGCTTCCTGCGCTCGGCCACCTCACTCATCCAGACCATCGGGCGCGCCGCCCGCAACGTGTCCGGTGAGGTACACATGTACGCCGACCGGCTCACCGCCTCGATGGAGAAGGCGATCGACGAGACCGACCGCCGCCGTGAGAAGCAGGTTGCCTACAATACGCTGCACGGCATCGATCCGACCCCGCTGCGCAAACGGATCGGCGACATCACCGAGGCCCTCGCCCGCGAAGAGGCCGACACCGCCGAACTGCTCGCGGGCCGCGATGCCCGCCGCAAGAGTTCGACGCCCAACCGCCGGGTCGGCTTGGCCGCGAACGGCGCCAACGACCTCGAGTCGATTATCGCCGATCTCAACTCGCAGATGCTTGAGGCTGCTGGCGAGCTCAAGTTCGAGCTCGCCGCCCGCCTCCGCGATGAGCTCTCCGAGCTCAAGCGCGAGCTCCGGCAGATGGAGAAGGCCGGCCACCTGCAGTAACCGAGGCCTGTGCGCCTCGCGGCACGTGTTTGAGAAGCTGGCACGGGTTGAATCACATGCCAACTTCTCAACCAGTGCCGCGAGAGCGGATCCCCGATCCCCGGCCGGTCAATTAGTCGAACGCGGCCCGATTGCTGAACCGAGTGCGGTTTCCCCCAGCAGTGAGGGCACCACCGACCGCGACGACCGCCGGCACCGCCACCACGATCAGCGCGAGCTGCAGCCACGGGGGAGCGAATGGCAGCAAAGAGAGCCCAGCGGTGTCGCGGGTCAGCGACAGCGCGAGTGAGGGAACCAGCCCGAGCAGCACCCCGATGACGCTGCCGAGGCCAACGATCACCACCGCCTGCCAGAAGCCGAAAGCCCGGCGCACTCGCGGGGAAGCCCCGAGCGAGGTGAGCACGGCGTTGTCCCGGTGCCCGTCGGCGCGGGCGAGCCCGATGGTGATCGACGCCGTGACCAGGGCGATGACGGCGGTGAGACCGAGCAGGGCCCAGGTCCACGACGCGCCGAAGACCTGCGGCCCAGGCTCCACCTGCACGTTCAGGTTCGGGGACACTGCGGTGACGGTTCCCAACACGTGGTCTTTCTCGGCCTGAGTGGGTGCCGTGCCGAGGCTGCTGATCACCATCGTCGGTCGATAATCCAGTTTCATCGAGTCGGCCGTTGATTCGAGCATGAAGACCGCGTACGGCAGCGGATGCTCCGGCTGCTGTAGGGTCGCGGCCAGTGTCACACTGCGGTCCGGACTGTCTGTCGAATCGAGCGACGTCATCCAATCGACGATCACGGTCTCGTCCGCCAGGTACTGCTCATAGGTGCTCACCGCACCGCCCGCGGCGAGCGTGGCCCGTGATTGCTCTGACACGGGTTCGCCGAGAATCGCGGCAAAGTCATCGAGATCGCCGACCCAGATGTGGTCGTTGCCAACAGACATCCTCATGTCGAGGTAATAGGGCGTTGGGCAGCGGATGTCGGTGCGCATTTCGGTCGTCGCCATGTCGTTTTGATCGGCATCGCTCGGGCACACCGTGCCGGGGTTGATTCGCGGATAGGCGAAGACTGGCACGCCATCGGCGGCGGTGGCGTTTGCGCTGGTAGCAGCATCCGATTCGACAGCGCCGGCTTCGGGGTTGGAAAACTGCAAGTCGCCGGGTGGATCCGCTGCGCTGCTGAGCAGGCGAGCGTGCGCATCGGGGAAGGCGCTATCCAGGGCTTCCACCACCTCGGGTCCACTGTCCTGCATCACAAACTCGTAAGGAGGCTCGTTGCCGTAGGCGTTCAGACCCACCCATGCGGTGTTGAGCGGAACGGGGTACGTATAGTCCTTTGTCGAATTCAACTGAGCGGTCGAAATGAGGGTCATCGCGAAGGTCGCCACGAAGACGCAGCTCATGATGGCAGCGAGAGCCGGAACGCTGCGCCCGGGGTTGCGAGCCACATCGCGGGTTGCGAGCCTCGCACCCGGTCCGAACCGCGAGGCTAACCGGGCAGCCCAGCGCAGAATCAGGGGAGCGACGAACACGGCTCCGATCTGCATGATTACCGGACCGGCGACAATGAGGCCGATCCCGAAATTGGCGAGCCCCATCTGATAGGTCGGCGCAAAAGCGGCGAGCTCGACCAGGCCGCCGGTAACGGCGATGACGGCGCCCAAAACCAGGAGGACGAGCCCTGCCACCGGGCGGCGGCGCGTGACCCGTGGCGGACGCTGAGCGCCGCGCAGTGCCGCCAAAACGTCAATGCGGCCAGCCGCCCGGGCCGGCACTGCCGCCGCACACCAGCCGGCCAGCACGGCGAAGGCCGCGATGACCAACAGGGACAACAGATCGAGGTGAAAGCCCGGATACCGGCTCGCGCTGCCGTTCGCGGAGAACTGCATGAAGATCCACGCGGCGCCAAGTCCGAGAACGGTTCCCAAGGCCGCTCCGAGAGAGCCGAGAATGATGCCGCCGAAAGACATAACGCGAAACAACATGCGCCGGTCACCGCCGACGCTCGCCAGGGTCGCGAGCGTACGTTGCTGGGTGCGGGCGCCGACGGTGAACGCGGCACCCGCCAGCAACGCCACCTCGAACAGGGCGAAGGCGCCGAGGAGAACGAGGAAGAGGTCGACGAAATCTCCGGAGGACCCGCCGTCAAAGGGACTGCTGCCCGCCGGCGGCGGGTCGAGCAGAACGTTGCGCGACAGCACGGTCGCGCCGCGCGGGTTGAGATCACGGATCTGGCTCCAGGTGAGCGGTGTGTCGGGCAAGTACCACTCGGTCATCAGGTCAGCATCGTCGGGCATGACGCCGTCGAAGACGCCTGGCAGCCCGTAAAACGCGACCACCGAGTCGTCGAGGGTCGCGCTTCGAATCGTGCCTGAAATGGTGAACGACGCGACAACGGGCGCGGCGAACGTGGCGGTCGACCCGAGCTTCACCCCGAGTCGGTCCAGCGTGGCAGCGGTCACCATGATCTGTTCGTCATTGGTCGGGGCCGATCCCGCCGTCACGTCCCATTTTCCCGCGAAGGCGGGGTCCCACGGCTGGCCCTGCACGGCCGAAAAGGAACCGAGCCCGTCCTTCGTCTCCGCGACCACCGCCGTCGAGCGAATGGACAACATGGAGGTGCCCTTGGAGAACAGTGATGCCGCGGCGACGGGCGTGGGTTCAATCGACTGTAGAGCGTCAGCGTCAGCAATATCGTCCCTCGTCCCCCAAGATCCGTCGTTCAGCGGGGCCTGGATGAGCTTCGGTTCGGGCGCTGACACGATCTGTACCCGGGCTTCGGTCGATCCGAGCTCGAGGACCACGCGTTCGGCCGGGGTAGCGACATTACTCGCGTCGACCGTCGTGATTCCCACCAGGCCGAGCACGGGAATTGCCACGAGCAGGGCGATCAGCGCGCTGCGACCCGGGGATTGTCCGGCCATCCGACGGGCGATCCGAAATGCAATTCGAGTAGATCCCGGGCGCCCGCCAGCGAGCGAACTCGGTTCAGCACTCATGCCGGCAGCCCACTCAGCAAGCTCGTTACAGCGGATGCCCGCGACTCGTCCACGATCCGCCCGTCGCGCAGAAAGACAATCCGGTCCGCCCAGGCCGCATGGCGAGCATCATGGGTGACCAGAATGCCGCCGGCACCCGCATCGACTCGAGAGCGAAGCATCCGCAGCACGAGCTCGCCGGTCGTGCTGTCGAGGGCACCGGTGGGCTCATCGGCCAGAATCAACGACCGGCCGCCGACGACCGCACGGGCGATCGCCACGCGCTGTTGCTGACCGCCAGACAGGTCGGAGGGAAAATGCTGGGCCCGATCGCCGAGCTCGACGATATTGAGCGCATCGACGGCTGGACGGTGCGCCCTCTTCGACGTCCACCCGTCGAGTTCGAGCGGCAGGCTCACGTTTTCAAGCGCGGTCAGTGAGGGGATCAGGTTAAAGTCTTGAAAGACGAAGCCGAGGCTGCGACGGCGCAGGGTCGCAAGTTCGCGCGCCGAGAGTTGACTGAGCCAGTGCCCCTCGACGATGACCTCCCCGGCCGTCGGCGGGGTCAGCCCGCCGGCCACGGTGAGCAGGGTCGATTTACCCGAACCGGATGCCCCCATCACCGCCACAAGTTCGCCACAGCGCACCGACAGGTCGACCCCCGCGAGTGCGGTGATCGCGGTCTCACCGCAGCCGTACTGCATCGAGACGCCGTCGAGCTGCAAAAGAATGTCGGAGCCGGTCATGCGCTGGCCGCCGCAGTCTTGGCCGGGCGGCCACGCTTGGGCACCGCGGTGTTCAGCGGCAGCGGAGCGGCCAGGCCGGCCGCCCGCGCCCTGGCTAGCCGGTGCTCGGAGTGGTCGAGCCACCGCGCTTCAGCCTCAGCGGCGAAGATGAGCGAGTCGATCACGAGCAGCCAGGCCAACTGCTCGGATGATTCCGGGTCGGCCGTCGCGTTCTTGGCGCGGGTCAGTTCCTGCAGGGTGCGCATGGTGGCGGTGCGCTGTACCTGAATCACCTGGGCAATGTCGACGCCGGGCAGCGTCACGGCGATCGCGAGCTTGATGGCGAGCTCGTCGCGGGTGGCCATGGTGCGCACCACGGGGGAGCCGAGCCAATCGGCGACCTCCGCGCGGCCGGCATCCGTTATTTCGACGTAATTTTGACCGTCAGCGTCGATGTCTGCCTTCTGTACGAGGCCGTCCCGCTCGAGCCGGTCGAGGGTGTTGTAGATCTGGCCGACGTTGAGCGGCCAGGTCGACCCGGTGCGACGGTCGAATTCGGCCCGCAACTGGTAGCCGTAGCACGGCCCCTGGTTCAGGATGGCGAGCAGGCTCTGGCGAACGGACATACGACCTCCGGCACTTCAATCGGCTAATAACTACTGAGTATATACATACTCTGAAACAATATCGGGATGCGCCGGTGTTCGCTCTCGGCGATGCTTGCTGTCAGGCACTGTCAGTGGCGTTGCATAGACTCTATGAGTGTCGATTACCAAGGTAGAAACAGGTCCGAAACTCAGTGTGCGCGGAGCCCGCGTGCACAACCTTCACAACGTAGATCTAGAGATTCCGCGCGATTCGCTCGTGGTCTTCACCGGTCTCTCCGGTTCGGGAAAGTCGTCGCTCGCCTTCGACACCATCTTCGCCGAGGGCCAGCGCCGCTATGTGGAGTCGCTCTCGGCCTATGCCCGGCAGTTTCTCGGGCAGGTTGACCGGCCCGACGTGGACTTCATCGAGGGCCTGAGCCCGGCGGTCTCGATCGACCAGAAGTCCACCAACCGCAACCCGCGGTCCACGGTCGGCACGATCACCGAGATCTACGACTACATGCGTCTGCTCTGGGCGCGTATCGGCGTGCCGCACTGTGCGATCTGCGGCGAGATCATCCAGTCGCAGACCGTACAGCAGATCGCCGACCAGCTGATGGAGTTGAAGGTAGGCATCCGTTATCAGGTCGTCAGCCCGGTCATTTCGCAGAAGAAGGGAGAGTTCGTCGACCTCTTCCAGGAACTCGCCGGTGGCGGCTACTCTCGCGCAATTGTGGATGGCACCCAGATTCAGCTGAGTGAACCGCCCACGCTCAAGAAACAGCAAAAGCACGACATCTCCGTCGTTGTCGACCGTCTGGTCGCCGGCCCCGAACTGCTCAGCCGCCTCACCGACTCGCTCGAGACGGCGCTGAAGCTCACCGACGGCCTGGTGCAGATCAACTTTCTCGACGAAGAAGGCGACAAGGCCTGGCAGAACTTTTCCGAGAAGCTGTCCTGTCCGAACAACCACCCTGTGCAGTTGACCGAGATCGAACCGCGCACTTTTTCGTTCAACGCCCCGTTCGGCGCCTGCCCAGAGTGCTCCGGCCTCGGCACGCGCATGTCCGTCGACGAAGACCTGCTACTCGGCGACCCAGACCTGAGCATCGCCGAGGGAGTCGTGCTGCCCTGGACGACCCAGGGCAAGGGCCTGTTCCAGTACTACGAGAAGCTGCTCGACGGTCTCGCCCGCGACCTCGACTTCTCGCTCGACACCCCCTGGGGTGACCTGACCAGCGAGGTGCAGAACGCCGTCATGCGCGGCGACAACTTCGAGGTGCGGGTCAAGTGGAAGAACCGCTACGGCCGTGAAATGAGCTACACCTCCGGCTTCGAGGGCGTCGTGCCCTACATCGAACGCCAGTACCTGCAGGCCGAGAGCGACACCCAGCGGCAGCGCTGGTCCGAATATCTGCGCGAGGTTGACTGCCACGTCTGCAAGGGCACCCGGCTCAAGCCCGAGGTACTCGCCGTGCTCGTGCACGACGCGAGCATTGCGGATGTTTGCGCGCTCAGTTTGAGCGACGCGCGCAAGTTCATGGACCAGCTCACGCTCACCGAGCGCGAGGCCGCCATCGCCGCTCAGGTGCTCCGGGAGATTCGCGCGCGCCTCGACTTTCTCATTCGGGTGGGGCTCAACTACCTCAACCTCGCCCGCGCCGCGGCGACCCTCTCGGGCGGTGAGGCGCAGCGCATCCGCTTGGCCACGCAAATTGGTTCCGGGCTCACCGGGGTACTCTATGTACTCGACGAACCCAGCATCGGCCTACACCAGCGCGACAACCGGCGCCTGATCGAGACCCTCGTCACGCTGCGCGACCTCGGCAACACACTCATCGTGGTCGAACACGACGAAGACACCATCAAGACGGCCGACTGGATCGTCGACATCGGCCCCGGTGCCGGCGTCAACGGCGGGCACGTCGTGCACTCGGGCTCTTATGAAGGACTGCTGGCCAACACCAAGTCGCTCACCGGCGACTACCTGTCCGGACGCAAGTCCATCGCCACCCCGAAAACCCGCCGTCCGATCGACCCGGAGCGACTGATCGGCGTTACCGGAGCCGAGGCGAACAACCTGCAGAAGGTCTCGGTGACGTTCCCGCTCGGCACCTTCACCGCCGTCACCGGAGTCAGCGGCTCTGGCAAATCCTCGCTGGTCAACGATATCCTCTACCGGGTACTCGCCAACCGACTCAACGGCGCCCGCAAGCTGCCGGGCAAGCACACCCGCGTCACCGGCCTCGAACAGCTCGACAAGGTCATCCACGTTGACCAGGCACCAATCGGCCGCACGCCGCGGTCCAATCCGGCCACCTACACCGGGGTATTCGACAAGATCCGCACCCTGTTCTCCGAAACCATCGAATCCAAGACCCGCGGCTACCTGCCCGGCCGGTTCAGTTTCAACGTCAAGGGCGGACGCTGCGAAGCCTGCTCGGGCGACGGCACCATTAAGATCGAGATGAACTTTCTGCCCGACGTGTACGTGGCCTGCGAGGTATGCGGAGGAGACCGGTACAACCGCGACACCCTAACCGTGCACTACAAGGGCAAGAACATCGCCGAGGTGCTCGACATGCCGATCAGCGAAGCGGCCGACTTCTTCGAACCGATTTCATCGATCCACCGTTTTCTCAAGACGCTGGTCGAGGTCGGACTCGGCTACGTGCGTCTCGGCCAGAGCGCCACCACCCTCTCCGGCGGCGAGGCCCAGCGGGTCAAGCTCGCCACCGAGCTGCAGCGCCGTTCCAACGGTCGCAGCGTGTACGTGCTCGACGAGCCGACCACCGGTCTGCACTTCGAAGACGTGCGCAAGCTGCTGCTCGTGCTCAACAGCCTCGTCGACAAGGGCAACACCGTCATCGTGATCGAGCACAACCTCGACGTCATCAAGTCCGCTGACTGGGTGATCGACCTCGGCCCAGAGGGCGGTTCGGGCGGTGGCAAGGTGCTTGCGACCGGAACGCCGGAACACCTCGCCACGGTCAAGAAGAGCTTCACCGGTTCCTTCCTGAAGGAGGTCCTGGCGGCCGGCTAGGCGGCTGAACGGCATGTCTGACTCCTTGAGCTATCGCCCGAAAGCGGGCGAGATTCCGCGGGACCCCGGCGTGTACCGGTTTCGCGACGCGACCGGGCGCATCCTCTATGTCGGCAAGGCTAAAAACCTGCGGGCCCGGCTGAGCAACTACTTCGCACCGCTGCACAGCCTGCACGAACGTACCCGGCGCATGGTCACTACCGCGACCGGAGTCGAGTGGACGGTCGTCGGCACCGAGGTCGAAGCCCTGCAGCTTGAATGGATGTGGATCAACGAGTTCGATCCGCCGTTCAACGTGCAGTTCAAGGACGACAAGTCCTACCCGTACCTCGCCGTCACCCTGGGCGACGAGGCGCCGCGCGCTTTGGTAACCCGCACCGAGGGTATCAAGGGTGCTCGCTATTTCGGTCCCTACCCCAAGGTGTGGGCTGTGCACGAAACCATTGAGCTCATGCTCAAGGCTTTCCCCATCCGCACCTGCAACAACGCAAATTACAAGCGGGCGATGCAGAGCGGCAAGCCGTGTTTCGCGGGGCAGATCGGGCGCTGCTTCGGCCCCTGTTCCGGCCTGGTTTCGATGGAGGATCACCGCAAGATCGTCAACGAGTTCGTGAGCTTCATGGGCAGTCACGACAAGAAGCTCATCAACGAGCTCACCCAGGAGATGAAAGACGCAGCAGCAGCGCAGCAGTACGAAATCGCCGGCAAACGGCGCGACCAAGTGCGGGCACTCAATGCCGTGCTCGAAAAGAGTGCCGTCGTGCTGCGGGACAACGTCGACATCGACCTGTTCGCCATCGAGCAGGACGAGTTGGCGGCAGCCGTGCAGCTCTTCATCGTGCGGGGTGGTCGCATCCGCGGTGTGCGTGGCTGGATGGTCGACAAGGAGCTCGACGTCACCATGAGCGAGCTCATCGACTCCATGATGCAGACGGCCTACAACAACGAGTCGAAGCCGCCGCGCGAGATCGTGCTGCCTGAACTGCCCGACGACGCTGAAGCCCTTGAAATCTGGCTGGCCGACCTAGCGGGGCGCAAGGTGCGGCTGGTGGCCGCGCAGCGCGGCGAGAAGGCCGCCCTCCTCGTCACGGCCACCAACAACGCCAAACAGGCGCTCATGCTCTACAAAACCCGGCGCAGCTCCGACTTCGTCGCGCGGTCGAAGGCGCTCGAGGACATTCAGGAAGCCCTGGAGATGCCGGCCGCCCCGCTGCGCATGGAATGCTACGACGTGTCCCACCTCAGCGGCACCAATATCGTCGCATCGATGGTCGTCTTCGAAGACGGACTGCCCCGCAAAGACGAATACCGCCGCTTCAACATTCCCGTATCCACCGACGACACCGACTCGATCTACCAGATTCTCACGCGCCGGCTCGCCTACCTGAAACCCGAATCCGGTGCAGCGGATGGCGCAGATGCAGCTCCCACCGCGGTCGCAGGTCAGAGCGACATAGCCCAAATAGAGCAGAAGCGGGGCAAATTCAAGTACCAGCCGAACCTGCTCATTGTCGACGGTGGCCAACCGCAGGTCGCCGCGGCCAGGAGGGCCCTCGCTGAATCGGGCGTGACCGGAATTCAACTGTGCGGCATCGCCAAGCGGCTCGAAGAAATCTGGCTGCCCGACTCCGACTACCCAGTAATTCTGCCGCGCAACAGCGACGCTCTGTTCCTGATTCAGCGCATCCGCGACGAAGCGCACCGGTTTGCCATCACCCATCAGCGCATCCGACGTAAGAAGGACGTTGCCTCGATTCTGGGGGAGATCGCCGGGCTCGGCCCCGCGCGGGTCAAGGTCCTGCTGCAGCATTTCGGTTCGGTAGCCCGGCTCAAGGTCGCATCCGTGCAGGAAATAGCAGATGTCCGCGGCATCGGCCCGGTGCTGGCCGAGTCGATCCATGCCCATTTGCGCGCGTGAACCTCTTCCCCGCTGGGTAGGCTTGAGAGTCCCACAACTTTTCATTAAGGCGCTTTGAACGTATGACTACGGATCCCGACAAGCAGGAAGTGCTGATCGTCACGGGAATGTCCGGGGCGGGTCGCTCGACCGTAGCCAATGCGCTGGAAGATCTCGACTGGTACGTCGTCGATAATCTGCCCCCGCAGATGCTTCGACCCTTGGTCGATCTGGTCGAACGTGCCGGTACTAACCTGCC
This sequence comes from Cryobacterium sp. Y50, assembly GCF_002929805.1. GTDB lineage: Bacteria > Actinomycetota > Actinomycetes > Actinomycetales > Microbacteriaceae > Cryobacterium. Next base: position 228,485 of record NZ_PJJM01000104.1, read on the forward strand.
CAAGATCGCCGCCGTGGTTGACATTCGCGGCCGCGACTTGTTCGGTGATTTTCTCGAAACCGTGCAGCAATTACGCAGCAACACGCAGGTTCAAGTGATCTTCCTCGAAGCGCGAGATGACGCGCTCGTGCGCCGCTTTGAATCGGTGCGTCGGCCGCATCCCTTGCAGGGAGATGGCACCCTGCTCGACGGCATCGCGGCCGAGCGGTCTCGCTTGCTGACTGTACGGGAGTCGAGCGACCTGGTCATCGACACCTCAGACCTCAACGTGCACCAGCTGGCGACGACCGTCACTGAGCGATTTGCCGCAGCCGGAGCGGCTGGCGTGCAGCTCACTATCATGAGCTTTGGTTTCAAGTATGGCCTGCCCACGGATGTCGATCTGGTCGCCGATGCCCGCTTCCTGCCAAACCCGTTTTGGATCCCTGAGCTGCGCGCGCACACCGGTGTTGATCCGGAAGTGAGAGACTTTGTACTTGCCCAAAAAGGTGCCCTCGAATTCATCGACCACTATGCGGCCGCCCTGGCACCGGTTTTGGCCGGGTACCAGCGGGAAAACAAACGCCATGCCACCATCGGTATCGGCTGCACCGGAGGCAAACATCGCTCCGTCGCCATGGCCCGAGAACTGGCGTCCCGACTCGAAAAACTTCCCGGAGTCGCGGTTAATATCAAGCACCGCGACCTCGGACGCGAATAAGCGAGACCGGGTTCAGCATCCGCTGCTCCACCGCACTCTCACCACTCAGACCTAACGCAACTGATCAACAGAATGGAAAAGCGATTGGCACTCACCGCCGACGTTAAAGATGAACTATCCCGCGTAGAGGTCTCCAAGACCACCGTGCGCGCCGCCGAATTGGCGACCATTCTTCGGTTCTCCGGAGGCTTGCACATGATCAGCAGCCGCATCGCCATCGAATCCGAACTCGACACCCAGATCCTGGCCCGCCGGGTACGCAAGGACCTCGCCGAACTCTATGGTGTGCGCAGCGCCCTGCAGGTCATCGCCGCAACGGGTATCCGTCAGTCCAACCACTACCTCGTGCAGGTCATCGAGGGTGGCGAGACCTTGGCGCGTCAGACCGGCCTGCTGGATGCTCGTCGCCGACCGATCCGCGGTCTGCCAAACCGACTGACCACGGGCTCCAAGGAAGAGATCGCCGCCGTCTGGCGCGGCGCCTTCCTTGCCAACGGCACGCTCACCGATCCCGGTCGGTCGGCGGCACTCGAGGTCGTCTGCCCCGGCAACGAGGCGGCCATGGCGCTGGTCGGCGCTGCCGGGCGCCTCGGCGTCGCCGCCAAGGCTCGCGAAGTGCGCGGAGTGCACCGTGTCGTGATCCGCGATGGCGATGCCATCGGCGCCATGCTCGTGCACATGGGCGCCACCAACACCGTGCTCAACTGGGAGACGCTGCGGCAGCGCCGCGAAGTGCGTGCCACCGCCAACCGGCTGGTCAACTTTGACGACGCGAACCTGCGCCGTTCGGCCGAAGCCGCGGTCGCCGCTTGTGCCCGCGTTCAGCGCGCCATGGATATCCTGGGCGAAGATATCCCCAAACACCTGCGCTATGCCGGCGATCTGCGCCTCAATTTTCGTGACTCCAGCCTCGATGAACTGGGCCACCACGCCGATCCACCAATGACCAAGGACGCCGTCGCCGGCCGGATTCGCCGCCTGCTCGCCATGGCAGACAAGAAAGCGGTCGAGTTTGGCATCGAGGGAACCGATGTTCCCTACCCCGTGCACACGGAAGACGACTGACGTCATCAATTCTGTGCCGCGTAAACCCGCAGGTACACTTGAATGTGCGCAAGGTCGCCGCACTCGTGCGGTGACACCACTGAAGAGGAGATAAGTAATGGCTGAATATACCCTGCCCACCCTTGACTACGATTACTCGGCTCTCGAGCCCAGTATCAGCGGCACCATCATGGAACTTCACCATGGCAAGCACCACCAGGCATATGTCGCCGGCGCGAACACCGCGCTGGCGCAGCTGGCCGAGGCCCGTGACAGCGGAAGCCTCGCCAACGTGAACAAGCTGCAGAAGGACCTCGCCTTCAATCTCGGCGGCCACGTCAATCACTCCATCTTCTGGACCAACCTCTCCCCGAATGGCGGAGACAAGCCGATCGGCGAGCTCGCCGCCGCGATCGATGACAACTTCGGTTCCTTCGACAAGTTCCAGGCGCACTTCACCGCTGCCGCCCTCGGCGTTCAGGGTTCCGGCTGGGCTGTCCTGGCCTGGGACTCCATCGGTCAGCGCCTGATCATTCAGCAGTTCTTCGACCAGCAGTCGAACTTCGCTGCCGGGACCGTTCCGGTGCTCATGCTCGACGTTTGGGAGCACGCTTACTACCTCGACTATCGCAACGTGCGTGCCGACTACGTGAAGGCATTTTGGAACATCGCCAACTGGGCGAACGTTCAGGACCGTTTCACCGTGGCGCGCGAGAAGACGAGCGGCCTGCTGCTACTCTCGTAGCCTGCCGGTGCCCCGACCGTGCACCTCAGTGCGGGCGGGGCACCGCTGTTTTACTAGTGCGTTACTAGTGCGTATTTTATTTCATGGCGCCGTCGGCGCCCTTTTCAACAGGAGTTATTTGTGTCCGTAAAGATCGGCATCAACGGATTCGGCCGTATCGGCCGTAACTACTTCCGTGCAGCCCTCGCGAAGGGCAGCGACATCGAAATCGTCGCCGTCAACGACCTCAGCGACCCCGCGTCGCTCGCTCACCTGCTCAAGTACGACTCCGTCGCCGGCCGCTTGAACGCCTCGGTCGAGGTCGACGGTGACAACATCATCGTCAACGGCAAGCCCATCAAGGTGCTCGCCGAGCGCGACCCGGCCAACCTCCCCTGGGCCGCAATGGGCGTCGAGATCGTCATCGAATCCACCGGTCGCTTCACCAAGGCCGTCGACGCGCAGAAGCACATCGCAGCCGGCGCCAAGAAGGTCATCGTCTCTGCCCCGGCCACCGGTGCTGACGTTGCCACCCTCGTGCTCGGTGTGAACGAAAACACCTACGACACTGCGATTCACAACATCATCTCGAACGCGTCCTGCACCACGAACTGCCTGGCACCGCTCGTCAAGGTGTTCCTCGACAACTTCGGTATCGAGCGTGGCCTCATGACCACGATCCACGCCTACACCGCGGACCAGAACTTGCAGGACGGCCCGCACAGCGATCTCCGTCGTGCCCGTGCCGCCGCGCTGAACATCATCCCGACCTCCACCGGTGCCGCCAAAGCACTCGGCCTGGTCATCCCGGAGAGCATCGGCAAGCTCGACGGTTATGCCCTGCGCGTTCCGGTTCCGACCGGTTCGATCACCGACCTCACACTGACAGCCTCGCGCCCGGTCACGGTCGAAGAAGTGAACGCCGCCTACAAGGCTGCAGCCGAGGGCTCCCTCAAGGGGATCCTCAGCTACACCGAGGACCCAATCGTCTCCAGCGACATCGTCGGCGACCCGCACTCCTCAATCTTCGATGCCGGCCTCACCAAGGTGATCGGCGACCAGGTCAAGGTTGCTTCCTGGTACGACAATGAGTGGGGTTACTCCAACCGTCTCGTCGACCTCACCGAGTTCGTCGCCGAGCGACTCTAACGGCCCCCGGTGACGTTACGCACGCTTGACTCGCTTGGCTCCCTCACCGGCAAGCGGGTTCTTGTCCGCTTCGACCTGAATGTTCCGCTGAAAAACGGGCAGATCACCGACGACGGAAGAGTGCGGGCGTCACTGCCCACCCTCAGCGCCCTCGTCGCTCAGGGCGCCCGCGTGGTGATCGTTTCTCACCTTGGGCGCCCCGACGGGGCCATTGATCCCCAGTACAGCTTGAAGCCCGTTGCTACTCGCCTGAGTGAACTGGTTAGCCTTCCGGTGGCCTTCGCCACCGACACCGTCGGCGCCTCGGCCACCGCGGCCGTCGCAGCGCTGCAGAACGGCGAAATCGTCGTCCTGGAAAACCTGCGCTTCAACGCCGGTGAAACCAGCAAAACGGATGCCGATCGCCTCGCATTCGCCCAGCAGCTCGCGCTGCTTGGCGACGCACTCGTCTCGGATGGCTTCGGCGTCGTCCACCGCAAGCAGGCCAGTGTGTTCGATCTCGCCTCGCTCCTGCCGAGCGCTGCTGGACTGCTCATCGCTGCCGAACTTGACGTGCTCGATCGCCTGACCGAAAAGCCGGACGCGCCATACACGGTTATCCTCGGCGGGTCCAAAGTGAGCGACAAGCTCGGCGTTATCGGCCACCTGCTGCCCCGTGTGAACTCGCTGCTGATCGGCGGCGGAATGCTGTTCACGTTTCTGGCCGCGCAGGGACACCAGGTCGGCGCGAGCCTGCTCGAGAGTGACCAGATCGAATCGGTCCGCGGTTACCTGGCCGAGGCGGATCGCCTCGGCGTTAAAATCGTGCTCCCGACCGATGTCGTGGTGGCCTCGAAGTTCGGTGCAGATGCCGAACACGTCATCACCCCGGCCGACGGTATCGAGAACACTCCGTTCGGCGCAGCGGGACTCGGCCTCGATATCGGACCAGACACCGCTTTGGCGTTTGCCGAAATTATTCGGGCATCGAACACGGTGTTCTGGAATGGGCCGATGGGCGTGTTCGAACTCGCGCCATTCGCGGAGGGCACTCGGACCGTGGCCGCCGCACTCACCGAGGTCACCGGCCTCAGCGTGGTCGGCGGCGGCGATTCCGCCGCGGCCGTGCGTATTCTCGGTTTCAATGACGACCAATTCGGTCATATTTCTACCGGCGGCGGTGCCAGCCTTGAATTTCTCGAAGGTAAGCGCCTGCCAGGACTGGAGGTCCTCGGATGGCAATGAACATCAACCCACGGCGCACACCGCTGATCGCGGGCAACTGGAAGATGAACCTGGATCACCTCCAGGCCATCGCTTTCGTACAGAAGCTTGCCTGGAATCTCAAGGACGCTAACCATGACTTCGCCGCCGTGGAGGTGGCAGTCTTTCCACCGTTCACCGACCTGCGAAGCGTGCAGACCCTGGTTTCAGCCGACAAGCTGCCGCTGGCCTTTGGCGCGCAGGATGTCTCGGCGCAGGACTCCGGTGCCTACACCGGTGAGATTTCGGGCTCGTTCCTGGCCCAGCTGGAGTGCCAGTACGTCATCATCGGTCACTCCGAACGCCGCACCCTGCATAACGAGTCCGATGAGCAGGTCGCTGCGAAGGTGACCGCCGCTTTGAAGCACAATCTCGTGCCGCTGATTTGCGTCGGCGAGAGTGCTGAAGACCTTGCCGTACATGGTCCGAGTGCGGTTCCCGTTGCTCAGCTGCACGCTGCTTTGGCCGGCGTTACCAACGCTGCCGATATCGTCGTCGCGTACGAGCCGGTCTGGGCCATTGGTTCCGGCCAGGCTGCCACGCCGGAACAGGCGGAACAGGTCGCTGCCGCGTTGCGCGGCGTTCTTGCTGACACCCTTGGGCAGGATGTAGCCGACAAGACCCGCATCCTCTATGGCGGTTCGGTCAAAAGTGGCAACATCGCTGCGTTCATGCGTGAGCCCAACGTTGACGGTGCCTTGGTCGGCGGCGCAAGCCTAGATATTCCAGAGTTTTCCAGCATCATCCGCTATCAAAAGCACGTCGGTCTCTAAACCGACTCGCACCCTGCCGGTCGCAAGCGAGGCGGTTGCCCGTGTGGCAACCGCCTCGCTTGGGCGTGGCGGGTATAATTACGATGGTCTGGGCGCCAGAGTTGCGCCCACCGTGTTTGTGAAAGGTTTCGTGTGGAGATTCTCCAGGTCGTCATGCAGGTGCTCGTCGGTATTACGAGCCTTCTGCTCACCATGCTCATTTTGTTGCACAAGNTCGTCATGCAGGTGCTCGTCGGTATTACGAGCCTTCTGCTCACCATGCTCATTTTGTTGCACAAGGGGCGGGGCGGTGGGCTGTCCGACATGTTTGGCGGCGGCGTGACCTCCAACCTGGGAGCGTCGGGGGTCGCCGAGCGCAACCTCAACCGCATCACGATCATCCTGGGCCTGTTGTGGATCTCCTGCATCGTCGTTCTCGGATTGATCACGAAGTTTGACACAGGGGCTTAACTTTTCGGGTGGTGCGGAGTTACCCTGAAGTTGCCCATGTATTGGCCGTGAACGGGCATTTACGGCACATCGTCTACAGCAGTAGAACCAATTACAGCTCGAATCTGCAGCGCACAACTGCACGAGTCAACGGAGGAACAAGATGGCATCAGGCGGAAGCGCAATTCGTGGCTCGCGTGTAGGCGCAGGCCCCATGGGCGAGCAAGACCGGGGTTTTCACGCGGACCGCATCAAGGTCTCGTACTGGGACGCTCTCGGCAATGAAACCGTACGGTACTTTGCGGCGAGCCTGCCAGACGAAGAGATCCCGGTGACCATCGATTGTCCGTCGTCCGGGCTTCCCGCAGGCCGGGACAAGGAGAATCCTCCTTCGGTCGTAAAGCTCGAGCCTTACAAGACCCACCTGGCTTACGTCAAAGAGCGACGTACCGAAGAAGAGGCCGAATCGCTCCTTGAGGAAGCGCTCAACCAGTTGCGCGTTCGTCGCGGCAAGCTCTCACCTACGAACTGATCAAACCCACGAACTGATCTACGCGACCCACAAGGCCGGCTCTCGAGAAATTCAGAGCCGGCCTTGTGTTGCCTGCTACTCCTCATCAGAGCATTTGATCGAGCGGATGCCCGCCGACCGCCTAGTCGGCAGCCGCGATCAGGCTTTCGGGCACCTGAGCCGCGGCGTCGTTATCCACGAAGAAAACGGTGTGGTACCGGCCCTTGATCCCGGCAACAGGCACCTCGTCGCGGCTGGCTCCGGCGAGAGCTAGCCCGAGCGCCGATGCTTTGTCAGATCCGGCCAGCACCAGCCAGACGCGATCCGAAGAGTTGATCACGGGCCGAGTCAAGGACAGTCGGTCGGCCGGGGGCTTGGGGGAGTCACGCACGGCGATGACACTGGCTTCACGCTCGCGGATACCTGATCGGTGCGGGAACAGCGACGCGATATGCCCATCCGGTCCGACTCCGAGAAACGTAACGTCAAAACGAGGGTACTGGGAGCCCTCGGAAGCTTGAGCCAATAACTCTGTCGCATAATGGGCGGCCGCAGCGTCGATCGCATCCGTTCCTATTGCGCTGACGTCGTCGGACGCTCCGAAAGCGTGAATATTCTTCGCAGGGACCGAGATATGGTTCAAAAGTGCTTCGCGCGCCTGCAGCTCGTTACGTTCCGGATCGGTACGGGGCAGCCAACGATCATCGCCCCACCAAAAATTCACCCGGGACCAGTCGATCGTGTCGCGGGCCGCCGATTCGTTGATGGCAGTCAGAACAGCGATGCCGACGGAACCGCCGGTGAGCACGACGTTCGCCTCATCCTGTTCGTGCAGAACGTCAACCATGTTTGTCAGAAAGCGTGCAGCGACCGACCCGACCAGAGCCTGCTTATTCTGGTGCAGCAGTACGCGTCGTTCATTGGTCACGGTCACGCTCCGGTTCTTTGGGCCACCACGTCATCGAGTTGCGGCAGACCGCGCGTGATCACTTCACCATACAGCTCATCAGGATCGAGTCGGCGCAGCTCATCGGCCAGGCAATCACGCAGGCTGCGACGCTTGAGCGTCAGGTCCTGCATCGGCTGGCCCGGCTGGGTGAGGGTAGCAATATCGGGAACCCCGCGTTCGAGGGAAATGATCCCGGATGCGCGCTTCAGTTGCACTCCGTGCACACCATTGGCCAGGGGCCCCGTTGTCAGGATGCAGTCCACGGGAATCTGAAGCTGCATCTGCAACCAGGCAGCGAGAAGCGTGGTCGAGGGCGACGCTGCGGCGCCGGTCACTTGGACGCCGATGATCGGCTCGTAGGGCGGCTGGTCCAAAACGGCCGCTAACTGGGCACGCCAGAGTGTCAATCGGGTCCAGGCGAAGTCGGTATCCCCGGGACGGTAACTGCCGCAAAGCTGGTGCAGTGCCGACTGTGGGTCCGGCTGGGCGGAGGAATCCGTGATTCGCCGGTATGCGATGCGGCCGAGAGGCGAGTCACCGGGAACGGCCGGTGCAGTGCCCGGCCACCAGGCCACGACGGGAGCATCCGACAAGAGCAGGCCGGTGACCAAGCTTTCCGGATCGTTCGCGGCATCACCATAGACGCGCAGCACGATGACTTCGCTTGCGCCGGCATCGCCTCCGACGCGAATTTCCGCATCGACGCGAGCCGTGGCATCCGTCTCATCATATTCCTGGGTCGAGACCACGATGACCCGCATGGGGTGTTCCCGCGAGGCATCGTTGGCGGCCTCAATGGCTTCCTCCTCGTGTCCGAGGGTGGAGGCGATGATCAGGGTCAGCACCCGCCCGAGGGCGACTGCGCCGCCCTCCTCGCGGATGCGCACCAGCGCCTTGGAAATCCTGGCAGTGGTCGTGTTGGGCAGATCGACGATCATGGTCGCCTCCAGGTGCGGCCGTCGCGGGCCAATAGGTCGTCAGCGCTTCGAGGTCCCCAGGTACCGGGGCGGTACTGTTCCGGCTGGCCCTGGGTGGCCCAGTATTCTTCCACCGGATCCAGAATCTTCCAGGACAGCTCGACCTCTTCATGGCGGGGGAATAACGGAGGGTCGCCGAGAAGTACGTCAAGGATGAGGCGCTCGTAGGCTTCAGGGCTGGCCTCGGTGAAGGCGTGACCATAACCGAAGTCCATGGTCACGTCGCGAACCTGCATGACCACTCCCGGAACCTTGGAACCGAACCGGATGGTGACGCCTTCGTCCGGCTGCACCCGAATCACGAGGGCGTTGTGGCCGAGTTCGGCCGTCTGGCCGGGCGCAAACAAATATTGCGGGGCCCGCTTGAAGACCACGGCAATTTCCGTCACGCGACGTCCGAGGCGTTTGCCGGCGCGCAGGTAGAACGGAACGCCGGCCCAGCGCCGGGTATCGATCGTCAAGCGCATGGCCGCATAGGTTTCGGTAACCGAGTCCGGGTTCATCCCGTCTTCTTCGAGAAAACCGGCGACTTTTTCGCCGCCCTGCCAGCCGCCGGCGTATTGCCCGCGGGCGGTGCCGAGACCGAGGTCGGCGGGTAGCCGCACCGAAGCAAGCACCTTTTCCTTCTCCGCGCGCAGGTCGGCGGCGTCGAAGGAGATCGGTTCTTCCATAGCGGTGAGCGCGAGCAGCTGCAGCAGGTGGTTCTGAATGACGTCGCGGGCGGCGCCGATACCGTCGTAGTAGCCGGCCCGACCGCCGACGCCGATGTCCTCGGCCATGGTGATCTGCACGTGTTCGACGTGGTTGGCGTTCCACAGCGGTTCGAACATCTCGTTGGCGAAGCGCAGTGCCAAAATATTCTGCACCGTCTCCTTGCCGAGGTAGTGATCGATGCGAAAAACAGAGTCTGGCGGAAAGACCGACTCGACGACGTCATTGAGCTCGCGAGCCGTTTTCAGGTCGCTCCCGAACGGTTTCTCGATAACGACGCGTCGCCACTGGCCGTTCTTCTGCTCGGCCAGGCCGGAACGGCGCAACTGCTCCGTGACGAGGGGGAATGCCTTCGGCGGAATGGCGAGGTAGAACGCATGGTTGCCCATCGTTCCGCGTTCGCGGTCCAGATCGTCAATGGTTTGCGTCAACCGAGCAAATGCATCGTCATCGTCGAAGGTGCCCGAAACGAAACGGATGCCTTCGGCCAGCTGCGCCCAGACATCCTCGTGAAAGTCGGTTCGAGCGTGTTCCTTGACGGCGTCATGCACCACCTGCATGAAGTCCTCGTTGTCCCAGTCGCGTCGGGCGAAGCCCACCAGGGCAAAACCTGGCGGCAGCAGCCCCCGGTTGGCGAGGTCATAGACCGCAGGCATGAGTTTCTTGCGCGCGAGGTCCCCGGTAACGCCGAAGATCACGAGGCTGGACGGCCCGGCGATTCGATTCAGACGGTAGTCGGACGGCGACCTGAGCGGATTAAACTCCGGGGTAATTTCCACCGGGGACATGCAGCTCCTTTAACGGGACAGTGCAGAAAATAGGGGACACGAAGAAATGGGGTGGTGCGCAAGCGGGTGGGGTTCCTCGCGGCCGATGGCCGAGAGGAACCCCGGTTGGTTAGCCTAGGGCGTTAAACAAGGTACTGATGTTCTGCTTGGGGTCGGTCAGAGTCAGTGTCAACACGGGGCGGCCGTGCTCGGCGAGCACACTCGCATCGCCGCTGGCCTGCGCCTGAATGAGCTCGCCGAAGGTGAATGGACGCTCGGGAATATCGAGGTCCTCGGCCGGCGTGGCCAGAATTTGCAGGAAGACAGCGGTTGCCGTTCCACCTTTATGGAACTGTCCGGTAGAGTGCAGAAAGCGCGGCCCCCAGCCGAAGGTCACCGGGCGCTTGGAGAGCGTGGCAAGCTTGCCACGCATCTGCTCCAGTTCGGGCAGATCCAGTCGGTTGACGTAGGCCTGCACGGCCACGTAACCATCCGGACCCAGCTCTTCGAGCAACGCATCGATGGCCGAACCGAGGTCGCTCGCAGCACCGATGACGTGCGGCGTGCCACGCACTTCGATGCCATCGGCGATAAACGCAGCGGGCTCGGGCGCCGGGCGGGCGTCGAGGAGACCACGGGTGGCAATCTTGGCGGACTCCACGTCGGGCTGATCGAACGGATTGATGCCGAGCAGACGCCCAGCGACGACGGTCGCGTACTCCCAGACCAAGAACTGCGCACCGAGGGTTCCGCTGACACGGATCTCGTCGCCCGTCTCGGTGAACAGTTCGGTGCCGGCGTCAGCGACGACCCGCACGAGCTGTACGTCCGGCAGCACCTCGGTCAGTTCGGGGGCATCGAGTTCGAGCACGATCGGCAGGATGCCGGTGCCGAGCTTGCCGGTCGATTCCGCGATGAGCTGTTCGACCCAGTCGGCGAAGCCCACAATGTGGGTGCCGTCCGAGACGATGGCGAGCTTACCGCGGCGCGGGCTGGTCGCGGCAATCGCTGCTCCAAGCACGAGCCCCGGGTTTTCGGGGGAGTCGACGGCCAAGGACAGGGAGATAGCTTCGGCCTCGTCGAGCAGTGCGCCGACATCGACGCCGGCGAGCCCGGACGGTACGAGGCCGAACGCGGTCAGCGCGGAGTAACGTCCGCCGACGTTGGGGTCAGCGTTAAAGACGCGGTAGCCAGCTTCCCGAGCGGATGCCTCAAGCGGTGACCCTGGATCGGTCACGACGACGATGCGCTCGGCTGGATCGATGCCGATCGCCCGGAAAGCGCGTTCAAAAACGCGGCGCTGGCTGTCGGTTTCGACGGTCGAACCACTCTTCGAGGAGACCACGAGGGCCGTTCCTGCGAGGTTATCGTTCAGTGCAGCCAGTACCTGACCGGGGTCGGTCGCATCGAGGACGGTGAGGTTCACGCCAGCGGTGCGAGTGATGACCTCGGGGGCCAGAGACGATCCACCCATGCCGGCAAGGGCGATCTGGGTGACACCTCGTGCCTGCAGCACGGCCCGCAGTTCCACGATTTGTTCGACGAGCGGCCGCGAGACGACCACGGACTCGGTCCAGCCGAGGCGCAGTGCTGCTTCGGCTTCCGCTTCCGGACCCCACAGCACTGGGTTATGAGCGGTAACGCCAGAGGCGACGAGATCGGTCACCAGCGCAGGAACAGTGGCGCGCACAGCATCGGCCGCGGCGCCACTCACCGAGATACGAAAGCTCATTACACGACCGCGCTGGTCGATGCGGCCGTGAGGGCCGTCTGTACGGTGTCGAGCAGTTCGTTCCAGGACACCTCGAACTTGGAGAGACCCTCTTCTTCGAGCAGACGGGTGACGTCGTCGTACGACACGCCCTGCACCGCCAATGCGTCGAGCACGGCGTTTGCGGCGGCATAGGAGCCGGTGACCGAGTCGGTCGGGATAACGCCGTGGTCGGCTGCAGCTTTCATGGTCTTCTCGGGCATCGTGTTGACGACCTCAGGCGCAACCAATTCGGTCACGTACAGGGTGTCGGGCAGGCTGGCATCCTTGACGCCGGTGGAAGCCCAGAGCGGGCGCTGCTTGGTGGCACCGGCCTTTATCAGGCCGAGGGCACGTTCGCTGCTGAATGCCTGCTCGTAGACCTGGTAGGCCAGCTGGGCGTTGGCGACGCCGGCTTTGCTTTTCAGGGCGAGCGCTTCGGGGGTTCCGATGGCCTCGAGGCGGGCATTGATCTCGGAGTCAACGCGCGACACGAAGAACGAGGCAACGGAGTGAATCGTAGAGAGGTCGATGCCGGCAGCCTTAGCCTGCTCGAGTCCGGCCAGATAAGCGTTGATGACCTGGCGGTGACGCTCAAGGCTGAAGATCAGGGTGACGTTGACGCTGATACCGAGGGCGGTCGTTGCCGTTATGGCTTGGAGGCCTTCGATCGTCGCCGGGATCTTGATCATGGCGTTGGGACGATTGACCTTGGCCCAAAGCTTCTGAGCTTCGGTCACCGTTCCGGCAGCGTTACGGGCCAGGCTCGGCTCGACCTCGATGGAAACGCGTCCATCCTGACCGTTGGTCGAGTCGTAGACGGGGCGGAAGATGTCGCAGGCAGCAGCGACGTCGTCGGTCGTGATGGCGAAGACGGAGTCGACCACGTTCGTGCCCGCCGCCGCGAGGATCGCCACCTGCTCGGTGTATGCCTCGCCCTTGGCGAGGGCTCCGGCGAAGATGGTCGGGTTGGTGGTGACGCCGACGACGTTGCTATTCGTGATCAGGTCCTGCAGTCCGCCGGAGTTGATGCGTTCACGGGACAGGTCGTCGAGCCAGATGCTGACGCCGGCTGCGGACAACTGGGCGAGGGGGGTAGCTGTGGTCATAGTAAAAATCTCCTAATAGTGCTGCCGTCAGGCAGCCATGCTGTAGCGGTTCAATGGAGAGTCATGGAGACGTGCGGTGTTGGCCTGTGGCGGTTATCCATGCGCCTAAGACAACGTCAGGCTGCGCTGATTGATTCCTTGGCAGCGGCGACGACGGCTTCGGTGGTGATTCCAAATTCGCGGAACAGCGTCTGATAGTCGGCG
>NZ_PJJM01000075.1 GCF_002929805.1 Cryobacterium sp. Y50
CAGCTCAGTCTTTGGGCGTCCAGTTCGCGACATGACTCATCATAACACTTAACCAATGAATTTACGACGCAAGACACTAGTCTGCGGGGCGTTCAACCGCTCGGCCATTGCCACGCTCGTGGAACGCACCAGCGGCTTCCTCATGCTCGTGCACCTGGGCGGCAAGCACGACGCAGCAACCGTCCGCGAACGGGTCGGCACGGCGATGTCCGCCCTACCAGCGCACCTCAGGAAAACGCTGACTTGGGATCAAGGATCGGAGATGGCCGAGTATCGGCAGTTCCAGGAAAAAACGACGATCCCCGTCTACTTCTGCGACGCACATTCACCGTGGCAACGAGGCTCCAATGAGAACACCAACGGACTCATTCGCCAGTACTTCCCCAAGGGCACCAACCTGAACCTCCACAGCCCCGAACGCTTGGCTGAGGTCGCCGCCAAGATCAACGCTCGCCCCCGCGAATCGCGCAATTGGGAGCCATCGCAAACGCACTTCGATAGGCTCAAAGAACTAGCCCACATTTGACCGTGTGTTGCGACGATGGCTAGAAAACGCCAATCCGCCCACGCTGCCACGGTCGGAGTGCCAGATCGCGTCAGGCTCGATCAGGGTCGTCGCAGCGGCGTTTCGGAGGGCGTCGGCGACGAGTTCGGGTGCATGTGATCGGCGATGGACCAGCCGACGACTTTCTTCGAGTAGCAGTCGATGCCGGTGGCCAGATAGATGAATCCTTGCCAGGTGTGGATGTACGTAATATCGCCGACGAATTTCGCTCCGAGGCGGTCGGCGGTGAAGTCGCGTTTGACGAGGTCGGGCATGTTCGCGGCCGCCTTCGCATCGGCTTCGGTCGTGATGCGGAAGGGCCGTCGTTGGCAGGCGACGAGGCCGATCTGGCGCATGAGTTGCCGCACCAGCTCGGGCGAGCACTCGGCCTGTTCCGCGGCAAGGTCGGCGTGGATGCGACGGTATCCATACGTGCCATCGGACTCCTCGAAGAAGTGTTGTATTCGGGCGACCAAGGCCTCTCGGCGGGCCACGGTCGCGGACTGCGGCCGGATTGCCCAGTGGTAGAAACCGGACGTGGACACGGCCAGCCAGAGGCCCATTTTCACCACCGAATTCCGGTTGGTGGGCTCAGATTTTTGGGAGTCGATGTATTCGTACTTGCTCACTACCGCTGCTCCCGCGCGAAGTAAGCGCTGGCTTTTTCCAAGAAAGCGGTCTCCGCCCGCAGCTCGTGAACTTCCCGCTCAAGTTCCTTCAACCTGGCGCGTTCCGACACCGTCAAGTCCGCTTCGGTCCCGCCGTTCTCCTCGCGGTATTTGCCCAGCCAGTTCCGAAGAGACTCAGCGCCGACGCCATACGCGATGGCGACGTCCTTGATCGGCTTGGAGGTGTTGATCACCTCACGGCACAGCTCGTCTTTGAACTCCTGGGTGAAACGCCTACGTGCTGCGGTCATGCTGATCTCGACTTTCAGTGATCCCTCATTTCAAGAGGGCCCGCCGTCCGAGATATCCGCAGCAGCTCAAACGCCGCAACGTGATCGAGCGATGCTTCCAGGCTTTCAAACAATGGCGCGGCATCGCGACCCGATACGACAAACTCGCCGTCAACTACCGCGGCCGAGTCATCCTACGAGCCATCACAATTTAGCTCAAGCCATTAGCAGACACATCTTAGTGGCTGCTGTAGTTGATGGTCATAATTGCCACGACCGCGTGTGCGTCCGATGCCTCAGACACCTTGTACGCATTGTGATACTGGTAATCGATTCGCCCAGCCCCACTTACCTCATAGTGATGAGTTCGCGACCAGCCGTCACCCATTGGCCGACCTGCTTTTCCACGAAGGATGCTTATCGAAGCGATGGGAGAGGGCTGTCCTGGCTTAGTGGTTGCATGGTCCCAGAATTGCCGAGCCTGCTGGATTCCAACTCGTTCCACTAGTTCAGCCCAATGGTTAGCGAACTTCCGATGCACGACGATTCGGTACGGAGGTCTTCTTCTTGGTTTCCCCCCGGGACTTCGAGCCGGAATAAAAGGGGCGTACGCCCGCTCCCTCACTCGACTGGTTCTTCCACGTCGTCATAGTCTGTGAGGTCATGCCTGCCGAGAAGGACGGAACGGCGTAGAGGGTCCTCAAGTTGACGCGCAGTCACACGCCAGGCGGTAACGACTTCGTCCACGGATGAGAGATCTTGATCAGCGAGTCCAGCGATAAGAGATCCATGGAGCTCGTCCGCGAAGGCTCGTTGGTCGTCCTTGTCGAAGACTCGCAACCAAGCTAGATCACCGAGCTCTGCAACAGACACATCGCGCTCCGAGTCGACCAGCGCAGTGAGTCGCTGCAGTCGCTGTGACCAGCTAGCAAATCCCTCGAGGACTGCTAGATCTGACTCAGGCAACATCACGAGTCCGCTTCCGTTCCCATCGCGCACCAACGCTCTCCCGGCACGAGCCGCTTCGAGAACTTTGATTCGCTTTTTGGCTAGATCGCTCGATTGGAAAATGACTCTTTCCATTTGGCTCCCTCTTCTCCTGTTGATACTATCGTATGTAAGAAAGTAGTCCGAGTCCAGGCGGGGGTAATGGTGAGTCAGAGGAATTCTCAAGGCATCCCTGATCAGCCCGTGCGCGAGCTGATCGCGGTCCTTGACACATCTCTTGTTGGAGTTCCACAGAATACAAAAGACTCGCGGCACCGGGCTCGAACAATCACCTCGGTCAAGAAGATTCTGGGCAACTTCGGGATTGACGGCGAAAGTCTTATCAGGTACGGGATGTCGGCACGCGCGGCCATCGCGGTCTACCGCGCGATGTTCTCTCCCGACGATGACGATCTGACACGTATCGTTGACACAAGCCGCTGGCGCCAAGTGCTCAAAGTGCCTACTCCGACTGCCCCTCTAAGCGACCTGGACGAGGCCGAATTTGAGGCAATGAGCCTCAGCCTGCACCGCGTGCCTCATCTGCTCGACATGTGGGTGGCGAACGCCCCGATGAATGACATCTTGGGGTACGCCCCTCCGTCGGATGAGGATTGGGCCCAGTGGGCGGTCCTAACGCCTGAAGCCAGTGAGACGATCAGCGCGTACCGTTGGCTCTCGCAACGAAGCATCACTGAAACTTTGGGCAGGTGGAGCACGGAGTCTCTCCACCTCGAATATAGGTGGCAGAACGATCAACAAGTTGGTCTCTTCAGTGCGGTTGCGCTGAGTGCCGCAGGTCCGGAGGGACGCCTGCTGAACGCCGAAATCGCCCTCCGCGCCGTCGCGCCGCAGCATGCGGAGCAAATGGAACAGGACCAGCTGTTTTGGCAGCTCCAAGAAACGGCCGTGGATTACTTGGTCAAAGGCAAGTACCTCGAAGCCAAAACGCTATTTGAATTCCACCTGCGCCGCAATCTGAATGATGCACGCACCCTGAACAACTTGGGCTTCTGCACTTTTCCGCTGAGTCCAAGCAAAGCGCTTCATTGGCTGGGCGAAGCAGCAGTTAATGGGTACGTTGATGTGCCGATCAATATCTACAACCAGTGCTGTTGCCTCGTCGCACTGAACCGCGCTGGAGAAGCCTTGGAACTCGCGGAGAACTATTGGCAGCGCCAGCGCCAATCAGATGCCATGACGGGTTTCCTCTGGGTGCAGTCCGGTGATATCTGGAAACTGAACGGTGATTGTGCCGCAGAACAAGAACTGATCGACCTGGCCATTGCAGCAGCACGAGAAGTCGGACGCGAAGACCGCGCAACTCGGTGGGAAGAACGAAAGGTGGGCCTCGTTTCGAGGCCAGTGTCTGCTTCCGCGTCCCCACTTGACGGCGCAATCGAGTCTGGTACCGCTTGACCAGCAGAGGAGCCAACCAGCTGAGGATAAGAGTTATTTTCGGTCATCTCGCTTGCCCCTCCCTGCTGCCTGACCCGTCCCCGACGCGGTTGTCGGCGGTGGCGCTCGATCTTCACTGCCATAGATCTGAACCACATGGAATTAAAACTCCAAAGTGATGGAATTGTGATTACTCGTTGCAGCCGCGGTCCGCTCTATGACTGGCCTGTGGGAATTACGTAAACTACCCGCAGATCTTTGAACCCCTGAATCTCTGGTAAGCACGGGGGCTCAGGGGTTTTTCTTTGCCTTGAATTGCGCCACCTGTGACAAGGTACAGCCTGGTTGAGACGCTTGGCGATCGAGGGCTGACAGGGCGATTGTGCGGCCAACCTAAGCTGAACCACATGACAACCGCAGCCGCCACCCTGCTCTGCATCATCTTGGCATTTCTTGCCATCTTCCAGCTGCTGCTGATCGCAGGTCTACCGCTCGGGCGGTTCGCCTGGGGCGGCCAGCACGCGGTGCTCCCGACGCACTTGCGCATCGGCAGCGCCGTCTCGATCGTGCTCTACCTCGTGTTCGCACTTCTCGTACTCGAACGGGTGGCGCTGACGTCCTCGAACGGGTGGCGCTGACGTCTCTCATCCCCACCGCGACCTTCATCGGCGTGGCCGCTTGGGTGCTCACTGGGTACTTCACGCTCGGCGTGATCATGAACGGGATCTCCCGCAGCAAACCGGAACGCCTCGTGATGACGCCGGTGAGCCTCGTGTTGGCGGGGCTGTGCCTGGTCGTCGCGATCGGGTAGACATCCACTCAAATCAGCATCCGTTCGACGTGACGCAGCGGAACCTTTCAGGAAGTCCAGACAGCAGACGAGGACCGGACTACCGTGTAGGCATGCCAATCGGCGGATTCCGCGGCGTCGTCCTCAGCCTGATCCCGGGGCTAAACACCGCCCTGCATTACCAGCGCGCGTGGCTGGTGCCTGATCTGCGTGCCGGCATCGCGCTCAGCTTCCTGCTGATCCCGGCCGGTATGGGCTATGCGGAGGCCTCCGGGCTACCCGCGTACACCGGTCTGTACGCGACGGTCGTGCCGTTGCTAATCTACGCCGTCTTCGGCCCATCGCGCATCCTCGTGCTCGGTCCTGACTCGGCGCTCGCCCCAATCATCGCAGCGTCGATCCTGCCGCTGGCGCTCGGCAATACCGAGCGAGCGATTGCCCTCGCAGGGCTCCTCGGCCTGATGGTCGGCCTCACCCTGCTCAGTGCCGGCGTGCTCCGACTCGGCTTCGTCACCGACCTGCTCTCCAAGCCAATCCGGGTCGGCTACCTCAACGCCGTCGCTTTGCTAGTGATCATTTCGCAAATTCCCAAGCTGTTCGGGTTCTCCATCGAGGCTCCCGGTCCGATTCAAGGGATTGGTGCAATCGTGCAGGGTGCCGCGGCGGGGAGCATCGGCGTCGTCGCAATGCTGCTCGGCCTTGCCTCCCTCGCCGTCATCGTCGGGTTGCGTTTCCTGCTCGGCGGGCGTGTCCCTGGTGTGCTGATCGCGGTCGTCGCGTCTATTGTGGTCACGGCAATTTTCTCGCTGCAGAACGTGCTGCCGGTCGTCGGCGCTATGCCGCAGGGGCTCCCCGCCCCGGCGCTCGGCGGACTCGTCTGGGGCGACGTGGTTTCGCTGATCGCGCCGGCGCTGGGCATAGCGCTCATCGCCTTCGCTGACACCGGGGTGCTCTCCCGCACACTCGCAGCGCGCCGCGGTGACAGTGTGAACGGCAGCCAAGAGATGGCCGGCCTCGGACTCGCCAATATCGGAGGCGGGTTCTTTGGCGGCTTTCCGATCTCGGCCTCCACCTCGCGCACACCCGTCGCCGAGCAGGCAGGGGCGCGCTCCCAGCTGACGAATGTCGTCGGCGCGCTGATCATCGTCATCTTCATGCTCGTTGCCCCCGGTGTAACCGGGTACCTCCCGTCGGCGACACTTGGCGCCGTGGTCATTGTGGCCGCCGCCAGCCTGGTCGATGTTTCGGGCGTCTCGCGATTGTGGCGGATCGACAAAACGGATGCCCTGCTCTCGATCGCCGCGTTCCTCAGCGTCTTTCTGGTGGGCGTTCTGCAAGGCATTCTCGTGGCGATCGGGCTGTCTCTGGTCGCGTTCGTGCTCCGCGCGTGGCGTCCGTACCGGGCCGAGCTCGGGCGCATTCCCGGTATGCGCGGATACCATGATCGCTCACGGCATCCGGATGCCGATCGCGTTCCCGGCATCGTCATTGTGCGTTTCGACGCCCCGCTGTTCTTTGCCAACGGGGGCATCTTTGATGATTACGTGCGCTCGGTAGTGCGGCGAGCGGAGCGGGAATCGGAGGCCGCTGGCAGGCCGATCGGAACGCCCATTCACACCGTCATCCTTGCCGCCGAACCGATCACCGATATCGACACGACCGCCATCGACGAACTACT
Organism: Cryobacterium sp. Y50; assembly: GCF_002929805.1. Classification (GTDB taxonomy): domain Bacteria; phylum Actinomycetota; class Actinomycetes; order Actinomycetales; family Microbacteriaceae; genus Cryobacterium. Next base: position 6,296 of record NZ_PJJM01000075.1, read on the forward strand.
CGAGCTTGACGAGTACCTTGCGTCTCGGGGGGTGTCGCTCGTGCTGGCCGAGATGAAGGGGCCGGTGAAGGACCAGCTGCAGGCTTTCGGATTGGGTGACCGGTTTTCACCCGAGCGGTTCGCGCCGACGGTGGGCGCCGCGGTTGATACTGCGAGTGGGGAGTTTCGCGACGATATCGGTGGAGCGATTTGAGATATTGTCAGTGGTTTCTGACTCGGGGCGCTGCGCCCTTCCCAACGAATGGTGAACGAACGTCTACCACTATATGTAGTGTGTAAACCACACTCTAACCACTACATATGGTTCCTTCGTCCGGCTCAAGCTTTTGCTCGATCGCTGTGGGTGCTACGACTCAAGGAGACATGCTGCGCATGTTGAAGATGGAAAACCTCAGCTCAGAAACCCTCATGGTGGCCAAACGGGACGGACGTCGGGTTGCCTTCGATGAGGCGCGCATCTACGCCGCCCTCGCCAAAAGTTTCACCGAAGTGAACGGTGAGCTGACCCCGCTCACGCACCAGATCATTCGTGACGTGGTCGCTCACGTCAACCGTGAGATCGCCTCGCACTTCACGGTCGACATCAAGATCTATGAGGTGCGGAACATGGTGGAACACGCCCTGCTGGACAGCAAGGAATACGACGCCGCCGAGGCGTACATTAAATACCGCATCCAGCGGGACCTCGCGCGCAGCCAAGCCACCGACATTAATCACTCGATCGTCAAACTGATCAGCAAAGACGAATCGGTCGTCAACGAGAACGCCAACAAGGACAGCGACGTCTTCAACACCCAACGTGACTTGACCGCCGGCGCTGTGGGCAAGGCCATCGGCCTGAATATGCTGCCGCCGCACGTCGCCACGGCCCACCAAAAGGGCGAGCTGCACTACCACGACCTCGATTACCACCCCTATGCACCAATGACGAACTGCTGCCTCATCGACTTCAAGACGATGCTGAGCACCGGTTTTCGGATCGGCAACGCCGACGTCAACCCGTCGCGGTCCATTCAAACGGCGACGGCTCAGATCTCACAGATCATCGCAAATGTGTCGTCGAGTCAGTACGGCGGATGCTTGGGGAACCGCATCGACGAAGTGCTCGCTCCCTACGCCGGGAAGAACCTCGAAAAGCACCTGGGCGATGCCCGAAAGTGGATAGCGGACGAGTCCCAGCATCAGGATTACGCTGAGGAGAAGACCTTCAAGGACATCTACGACGCTATGCAGAGTCTCGAATACGAGATCAACACCCTGTTCACCTCTAACGGGCAGACACCCTTCACCTCGCTCGGTTTCGGGCTCGGCACCAGTTGGCTGGAACGCAAGATTCAAAAGGCGATCCTGCAAATTCGGATCGCCGGGCTTGGCAGCGAGAAGCGCACCGCAATCTTCCCGAAGCTGATTTTCACCGTCAAGCGGGGCCTCAACCTCGCACCGACTGACCCGAACTGCGACGTCAAGCAGCTGGCACTGGAGTGTGCCACCAAGCGCATGTATCCGGACATTCTCAATTACGACAAAATCGTCGAACTCACCGGCAGCTTCTAGGTGCCGATGGGCTGTCGCTCCTTTCTGCAGGGCTGGACCGATGAGAAGGGCAACGATGTCTCCGAGGGGCGGATGAACCTCGGAGTCGTGACGCTCAATCTGCCCCGGATCGCCCTCGAGTCCGGCGGGGACGAGAGCAAGTTCTGGAGCATTCTCGCCGAGCGAGTGACCACGGTCGGCGACGCTCTGCTGTTCAGAATTGAGCGGTGCAAGGAGGCGACCCCGGAGAACGCCCCGATCCTGTATATCTACGGTGCTTTCGGCCAGCACCTTGCGGCCGGGCAGCCGGTCGACACCCTCTTCAGGAACAAACGCTCCACGGTGTCCCTCGGCTATATCGGCCTGTACGAGGTCGCGGCGGCCTTCTATGGCGGTGACTGGGAAACCAACAGCGAGGTGAAGGATTTCACCGTCGCTGTTCTGCGTACGCTCCAGGAGCGGGCGAAGAAATTGAGCGTCGAGTACGGCTACCAGTTCAGCGTGTACGCGACGCCGAGCGAGAGCCTGACCGACCGGTTCTGCCGGCTGGACACCGAGAAGTTCGGTTTCGTGCCGAATATCACCGACAAGGACTATTGCACTAATAGCTTTCACTACGACGTGCGCAAGAGCCCGACGCCGTTTGAGAAGCTGGATTTCGAGAAGGTGTACCCGTCGTATTCCGGAGGCGGATTCATCCACTATTGCGAATACCCGATCTTGCAACAGAACCCCAAGGCCCTTGAAGCCGTATGGGACTACTCCTACGATCGCGTCGGTTATCTCGGTACCAACACTCCGATCGACCGCTGTTACGCCTGCGGCTTCTCGGGCGACTTCGACGCCACCGAGCGCGGTTTCGAGTGTCCGGAGTGTCCGGAGTGTCCGGAGTGCCGACCCCATGACCTGCGATGTCGTCAAACGAACCTGCGGCTACCTCGGCAACCCCCAGGCCCGCCCGATGGTGCACGGCCGGCACAGCGAGATCACCTCCCGGGTCAAGCACATGCCCGGCACCACCGGCATTCGGGGCACGGATGCCGCCGCCCTGGATGCGTAATCCCCAGCCCGGTGAGTGGCTGTCGCAGAAGCTGAGCCAGCGGTACGTCGGCGACTACAAGCCGTTTGTCTTTGTCGACGGTGAGGGGGTGCGGTGCAGCCTGTACCTGTCCGGTTGCCTATTCGCCTGTGCGGGGTGCTTCAATGAGGCCACCTGGAGTTTTCGCTACGGACAGCAGTCCAGCCAGGAACTTGAGGACCAGATTCTGGCTGATCTCGGCCAGGAGTATGTGCAAGGCCTCACCCTTCTGGGCGGCGAGCCGTTTCTCAACACCGGGGTGTGCCTGTCGCTGCTCGACCGGGTGCGTCGGGAGCTCGGCACCGCGAAGGACGTCTGGTCCTGGACCGGGTACACCTTCGAAGAACTGTTGCTGGCGAGTGTGGACAAACTCGAGATGCTCGGCAAGATTGACGTTTTGGTCGACGGTCGGTTCGAATTGGCGAAGCGCGATCTCAACCTGCAGTTTCGGGGCAGCAGCAACCAGCGGATCATCGACGTCAGAAAGTCTCTGGCCCGCGGCGAGGTGACGCTGTGGGGCGGGTTGAAGGACGCGACCAGGAGCTTCGAACAGATCGAGAAGCAGAACCTGATCTAGTGGCGGAACTCCAACCCGAGCACGTGCTGGCAACGCCGACGACGCATCCACGAGGTTCTGAGCAATCTCAAATATCCTGTCGGTATGACGACACCGCGCGACCATGAGTCCGCGTCCGCGGCCGAAAACGTGACCGACTTTGCCGACGTCAAGGCGCGGTTTGACGCCGCGACGGCTGGCTCGGGTTCGCCGGACTTGCTGGGCGCCCTCAGGAGTCCCGATGACTCAGCCCTGGCGTTCATGGATGCACCGCTCAAGCCCCTCCCACTGCTGACACCACCTGAGACTCCGCTTCTGTTCCGCCTCCGCGTCGACCTCGCCGCGATCAACTCGGACCTGGCGCGGCCACTGCGGTGATCCAGACATTCCTTGGGAACGTGGGCGGCGGCATCCGTTTGACCGGTGCCGGGTATCTCCCTCCCGCGCGCGTACGGGCGCTGATGGATGAGCTCGACACGGAGAAGATCTGGCGGGGGTGAGGCTAACTGGGATTCGTAAACCTACCCGCTGTTGTTTCTGCGGGAGACGGCTACGCAGCTCCAGGTCGGCGGCGTTGGGCTAGCACACCCGGCAAAGAGAAACGATGCAAGACCGAGCGCGACACTCGCGCCCTGCCTGGTTTCCATGCGTTCACCGTACTCTTGGCGCTCCACCGCAAGCATCGCCCTTTCGGACAGGGCGTGACGACCCTGCCCAGGGGTGCGGCTCATGCCCCACGGCGATGCCACAGTGTCAGCACCGGGTGCCTTGATCAGATCCGAGGCCCTCGATCAGCTGGACGGCAGGATTCACACGCTTCGCGCACGGTACTGACCAGTTCCTTCGATAAAATGAAAGTCACCTGCACGAGGAAGTGGTGGCGCAATCATTTGGAACCGGTCCCGGCGTCGTGCTGACGCTCACGCGAACGTCAGAGAACCCGACGTGAATGCTGAGCTGCCCGATCTCGAACGCACCGTCGATGAGGGCCTGCTGATCGCCGTGTCGGCCGTGCGCATGGCAGTGAAGAACGACATCATCGTTGGCGCGCTCCGCGAACACTATGACTACGACTCCGCGCGCTATGCCAACAACGCCCGCAGTGAGCTGCACCACCTGGCCCGGCAAAACGAGGAGTACGCGCGGCGGGTCAGCCGGATGAGCAAGGACCTCGCGTCAATGAAATGGCGGCTGAGTCTGACCGACGACCAGCGACACGACCTCAAGCAGTTCGCTCTGCGCTTGCGGGTGCACGAGCGGCTGGCTCTGGCCCTCGACGCCGCTGCCGATGATGACGATCAGGTGGGACGCATCGTTGCGAGTGCTCAACGGTCGGCGAGTGAAGAGGTCAGTTCGGCCGTCTCGTCGAAGCTCATCGAACTTGCCGTCGATCAGCGTGAACCCGACTATGCCGAGCATCGCAACGAGCGCCTGGAAGCGTTTGTGCAGATCAACCTGGCCATTCTGAAGGCAAAATACGAGGCCGAAACCGGGGAAGAAATCAACGAATACTAAACAATTGACCCAGCGCTTCGTCGAATGTTTGTGAGCTCAGTGCGATGAACAGCCCAACGTTGGCGACGACCGTGAGCCAGAACGCGCGGCGAAAGCTTCTCTTCTGCGTCTTGTGTCGCGCAATTTGTTGCGCCAGGATTGCCCCCGGCCAGCCGCCGACAAATCCCCAGAGCAGAAGCGTTCGCTCCGATACCCGCCGGCGTGCGGTGCCGGCCCGGCGTTTATCCACCAGGTAGAGCACGAAGCAGACCAGGCTCGCCGCCAGATACAGACCGGCTACCCACAGAGGTGGTGACCAATACCAGCCGACGCCCAGGTAGACCACCGCGAAGCCGACAATCGCGAGATAGCTGCCGCGGCCCCGGCGAGAGCGGGCGAGAACCATGACCCCATGTTAGCCAACGGGATCTCGAATCTGAAGAATCTTGAAACTGGCTGCTACCGATATTCCGGGTTCGGCTCAAACCCGAAGCGTTCGCCGCGGTCCCAGTCCTGGCGCAGGTTGCCGTAGGCCGGGATGCCGCCGTTCTGCTTCAGGATCGAGGCGAGGTGCATGAGGTTCCAGCTCATGAACGTTGTGTTGCGGTTGGTGAAGTCGTTCCGCGGACCGCCAGACCCCTCGTCAAGGTAGCTCGGGCCCGGACCGATTTCGCCGATCCAGCCGGAATCGGCGGCGGGCGGAATCGAGTAGCCAATGTGCTGCAGGCTGTAAAGCAGGTTCGACGTGCAGTGTTTCACACCGTCTTCGTTGCCGGTGATGATGGCGCCGCCGACCTTGCCATAGAAAACGTACTGGCCCTTATCGTTGAATTCGCCCGAGTGAGCGTAGAGCCGCTCCACGATGCGTTTGGTCACCGAGCCGTTGTCACCGAGCCAGATCGGCCCGGCCAACACGAGAATGTCGGCGGCCTGCACCTTCGGGAACAGCGACGGCCAGGCATCCGTTTGCCAGCCGTGTTCGGTCATATCCGGGTAGACGCCGGTGGCGATGTCATGGTCGATGGCGCGAACAAGGTCGACCTGCACGCCCTGCTCCCGCATGATTCGAGCGCTGAGGTCAACGATGCCCTGGGTGTTGCTCACCTCGGGGCTGCGTTTCAGGGTGCAGTTGATGAAGACGGCGCGCAGGCCGGAGTAGTCAAAGGCTGCCGTGTCGGCGCGGCTGGTTTCATTCACCCACCTAGTAAATCACCCGGCCGAGGCCGATAACAGGGGTTGATTTTACCGTCGATGGCGCGCAACAGCCGGCGCTGCGACCTGAAAGCCGAAGCGCCCGGCTGATATCAGCGGATGCTGCCCGCTACTGGGTCAGTAGCCCGCGTCGTCCCGCCGCGCGTCGCAGGACCAGGCCGAGACCGGCCAGGTCGTGCAACAGGCCCAGGACCAAGAGCGGCAACGCGTTGGCCCTAGCACTGGCCAGAGTCGAGCCGAAGAGCGGTGTCATGTTCAACGCCGCGGGTGAGGAGTTGCCGGTGCTCACCGAGGCTGCATCGGTGCCGCGAAACAAGACCAATGTCGAGGCAGCCGGCATTGTGCTGGTTGTTGAGAACGGTTTGCTGGCTGAGGAATCACCGAATATTCTCCCGACACTGTCGCTGAGTGTGATCGTTGCGGACACGTCGCTGATGATCTGGCTGCCTAGATGATTCAGTCGGCTCCGGGTATGCCGTGTGCCTCGGCGACGTTGGCCGCGCAGATGCTGATGAGCGAGAGGCTCCCGACGGAAGATCGGATGCCGCGCCGGGCGTGTTGCCACCGCCGGAGTTGAGGCGGGTCGGTGCAACCACCGCAGAGTGCCGAGCAGCAGGGTAAAGCGGTGCACAGCACGGCGACGCCGGTGCGAAGCAGGGCCAGTCGCAGGATGTGCCCACGCAGTACCGAAATTATTTCGTTCATGAGACACACCCACCCTTATGGGAGATAGAGACTTCGGTAATTACTTTCTCATTTGAGAAGTGCCAACGAGTCGGTGTCATTCCCAGAAATCTCAAAACGCGATGAACGCATAAAAGGTGGTAGAAACTCTAAAAGGGTGTCTCGTGCGTGGCCGGGCACGCCCTCGCGGCACGGGGAGGTCTCGATAACTGGTATAGTTTTCAAGTTGTCTCCGAGTGTGAAAGTTCGCGGGATCGACATGCGCTCGTAGCTCAACGGATAGAGCATCTGACTACGGATCAGAAGGTTGGGGGTTCGAATCCCTTCGGGCGCACAGATAACCCCGCAATCATTGGGATTGTGGGGTTTTTTTGTTTCTCTCGAAATTTCACTCACCACTTGCATTCGCCACATTGGGTCTGAGAAGTCGGCTGAGAATTTTTGCGTTGTGCACAGTAATTCGGTCTTCCTTGCCGATGTAGGGCTTCTGTGTCGCTTTCCATACGCCTAGCACTTCGACGGCGTGACGGAGCTGGGCCCGAGGCCGCAGCGAGACCCGTTTTCGCCTTCAGCCAGGTCGCGAGGGTGGCCCTAAAGGATTTCAGGGTGAGCCAGCCGAATCGCAAACCCCGACGAGCCTCCCGCAATGACCGAGCCAGATTGTGGGCGTTCACGAAGTTGCCCGTGCCCGTAGAGAATATGTATTCAGGATGACCGTTAAAAGTTGACTGACGGCGACGCTTGTCGAGAATGATTTAAGGCAGCGCGAGCATGCGCATTCCCCGCGGAAGTCTTTGCTCGTGGCTGGGAGAGGCCGAGGCTTTTTAGCTCGACGAGCGTGGCGCAAACCGCCACCGTACCCTGCGTCAACGTCAACGTCAACGTCAACGTCGACGTCGGAGTGTCGAAGACCGAGGAGCACGTTGATGCGCACCCCCGTACCTCCGAGAATTTCGATGACGTCTGTCAGAATGAACGATGGGTCGCGCTGAGCGCCGCCCATGCCAGCGCGGGCGTCTCTCCACTTGGCGACATGTCGGCGCACTTCGTTAAAGTCTTCTGGCCTCTTTGATAGGTCCGCAGGCTCCTGAAATAAATGTTATTATCACCTGGGTTGAGACGTGGAGTCTCGCGCAAAACGCGATTGTCTGTCCATTGACGCTCGGACGAGTGAAATTGCGAGAAATTAGAGCGTGGGAGCGGCTGGATTGTGCAAACCCCGGTCGGCCAAATTGGGCGGACGGGAAGGTATAAGGGTGCGGGGCGTCGTTGGAAGGACCACTAGGGCTACTCCTTTTTGACGAATTAGCCCAGACTTTGACGAATTAACCCAGACGCTAGCCAATATGGCCCACGCGCCGTTAGACGATTACATTGGAATCGACTACTTTCTTGGCTTGATGCCCGACGACTTCGAAGTCAGTCGACACGCATGCGATCTCATCGATCGCGAGAGTTCTGAACCCAATTTGACGCATGCCGCCATTGTGCGAATCGCCGACTCGACAGGCGCACTGCAAATTGTGATGACAAATTTCGACATGCATCTCTTATCTGCGGCGGCGGCAGCTGACCGTGAGGTCTTGGAGACCTTGGCTGGTCCCACCCCACCCCACCCTTGGACAAGGAGTTCGCCGGAATTGTGCACTTGCACGGGTGCGTGACCGGCAGGGCAGCACAACTGGTGTTAACCGATAAAGATTTTGGTTGGGCATACCTCACGGGTGCCCGGGCCACCCGGTTTCTATTGCCAATATTTCAGAACTACACCTTTTTTATCTATCGAATACAGCCACAACGACCCAAACATGCGGTACCTCGCACTCAGCCTCCTGTCAAAGACGCCTGACTACGCGTTCGCAAGCACCAGTGACACCGATAACCAGAAATGAAATCAGAAGATATCGACTTATATGAGGCTTTCTTTCGAATGATTCTAAGAATCAATCTAGCCGGGCGTCTTGACATGATTTCTGGGGCGGGGATACCGTGAAGATAATTACCCACCAAAAGCATTAGCAGCGAGGATCCTAATTGTGAGTGCATCGGGAAAGACACAACAAGCGCCCTCGAACGTGAGCGCGCGGCCACAACGTGAAATGTGGTCCGGGCGGAGAGTGTTCATTCTCGCCGCCATCGGGTCCGCCGTGGGACTAGGCAATATCTGGCGCTTCCCCTACGTTGCCTACGAAAACGGCGGCGGGGCGTTCATTATCCCGTACTTGGTCGCCCTGCTCACTGCCGGAATACCGCTGCTTTTCCTCGATTATGCCATCGGGCACCGATTCCGTGGGTCACCTCCGCTGGCAATGCGAAGACTGCATCCCAAAGCCGAAGCCATTGGCTGGTGGCAAGTAGGAATCTGTTTCGTCATTGCCGTGTACTACGCGGTGATCATTGCCTGGGCAGGCATGTACTTCATATTCTCCTTCACCACCGCTTGGGGCGAGGACGCTGCGGGTTTCTTTACCGGCGAGTTCCTCCAGGTCAGTGATCAGGTGAACCTGGGCTTCGACTTCGTGCCCTCCGTACTCATTCCACTGATTCTCGTGTGGGGCGTGGTTATCGCCATCCTGGCTTTGGGAGTACAAAAAGGAATTGCCCGCTCCTCCATCGTTTTTATGCCGTTGCTCTTGATCATGTTCCTCATTCTGGTCGTCCAAGCGCTGTTCCTTGAGGGCGCCTGGACCGGACTGGACGCGTTCTTCACGCCGGACTGGACCCGGCTCGGTGACAGTTCTATCTGGGTTGCTGCCTATGGGCAGATCTTCTTCTCGCTGTCGGTGGCCTTCGGGATTATGATCACGTATGCCTCCTACCTGCGGCGAAAAACCGATCTGACCGGTTCTGGGTTCGTCGTCGGCTTCGCCAATTCCGGCTTCGAGTTGCTGGCCGGCATCGGGGTCTTCGCTGCCTTGGGATTCATGGCGGCATCGAGCGGGGTTGGTGTGGACGAAGTCGCTGTCAGCGGTATCGGTCTGGCATTCATTGCATTCCCGACGATCATTGCGCAGGCGCCGGCGGGTGTTCTGTTGGGAGTGCTGTTCTTCGGTTCGCTCGTGTTCGCCGGTCTAACGTCGCTGATCAGTATCGTCGAAGTTATCATTGCCGCCGTTCAGGACAAGTTAGGCTGGCGGCGGGTGAAGGCAGCGCTGATCGTCGGCATCCCTATTGCCCTGATATCGATCCTGCTATTTCCAACGACGACGGGCCTGAACCTGCTCGATGTGACCGATGCCTTTGTCAATAGCTTCGGAATTGTAGCCGTTGCACTGGTGGCCGTGGTGGCGATGTCCGCTGGGTTCGGCGCACTTCCCCGGCTGCGCGAACACATCAATGCAACGTCCTCGGTTAAGCTGGGCCGCAGTTGGCAGATTTTCATCGGCGGTGTCACTCCGGTGGTCCTGGGTTACATCTTGATCGACACCCTCACCACCAGGATCAGCGAGGGCTACGGCGGTTTGCCGGACTGGTTTGTCGGCGTCTTCGGCTGGGGCATGGTGATTGCCTTGGTACTGATCGCCTACCTGCTCTCGAAGATTCCGTGGAGCCTTCGATCTGCCGCTTATGAGAAAAATATCCATGAACCGATCCTGGACGCCGAACTCGATGCGAATAAATCCGCCACGAATAAGACCAAGGGTGGCCAAACTGGCCTACCCGAAACCGCCGCATCAGGATCCGCAGCAGGGGAAGGGAAGAACCCATGAGTACCTCCGCGATCGTCATGATGATCATCGCTCTGTTGGCCGTATGGGGAGGGCTGGGATTGGCCCTGCTCAATCTCAAGCGCAATCCAGAAGCCATCGACGACGAGGAAGCCGATGCCGTTTTGCACGACGGCGCATCCGTGTCGCCACTACGATAAATTCGTGACCCGCAAAGTGACGTTGATTTGCCCGCGGCTGAGTCGGTTCACCAGATCGGCTGTTCGCGGATAGTTCTTCAGCACGCCCCGCTACCCGGAGCGGGCGACCTTTGTATGAGCTTGAGAAAGCGGGCTCGCGCGACGACGGCCGCGAGGAACAGATTTTCTGAAAGCGACGAAAAGTTGGTGCGCGGATCCCTAAGCCACCTGTTCGCAATGCCACAAATTTGCGTTGTTCGGTGGCCGGGAGGGCGGTTCGACTGCGGCGTGCTTTGTCCCTCCGCCACGACAGGTTCCTGCTGGTGAGGTCCCCGTCGCGGAAGATACCGTTGCTCGTGTAGAAGATCACGGCAGCATGATGGTCCCAACGGGTATTCCACCGAACGAGAGTTCATCGGGGTATTCTGCGAAGACTTCAACCTTTGGGCGCAGTTTGCGCCGAGTTGAGATTCGTAGAGCAGGTAGATGTCGAGTTGAACGTAGTCGACCTCGATGTCGTCAAAGAGGTTTTGGGTAGCGGGACGGGTTGTTGACACCGTCGTGTCGGCACGCAGGTTGTGGTGGACGGCGCGACAGAAGCTGCGCCGGCGATATCACCGATGCTGGCCCAATCCCGTTGACCGTCCAGCGCGACATCGGCCAAAGTGCGCCACACTATCTCCACGGTCGTCATCGCATACTCGTAAAAATACGGAAGGCAGTATCGGTATTTATATGGACGAAGACAGTGGGTCTTGGATTCTCGATGTTGGCGGGAGCACTGCTCGAATCCCTTCGGGCGCACAGCTAAACCCCGTTCAACACGTGTCGGAGGGGATTTTTTGTGTCTTTTATCGGCGGGGATAGAATCGGCAGCATGTCCCTGCCGCGCTTTCTGTTTGCCGACCAGCTCGGTCCCCACTACGACGACGGTGGGCCTATTGTGCTGGTCGAGGCGACTGCCGTGCTGGGGCGACGTACCTACCATCGGGCCAAAGCCCATCTCATTCTCAGCGCGCTTCGCCACCGCGCGCGTGAGCTGGGCGACCGCGTCGAGTTTCTGCGAGCTGAGCACTACCGGGACGTGCTCAAGGGCCGTGACCTCGAGGTGATCAACCCCACCTCATGGGGTGCACGCGCGCTGGTCACCGAACTGGGCGCATCCGTTCTGCCGAGTCGAGGCTTCGTGACGAGCGAACAGGACTTCGCCAATTGGGCCGATGGCCGGCCCGCATCCCGACTCGTGATGGAACAGTTCTACCGCCAGGTGCGCACGACCACCGGCATACTCATGCGTGGCCCTGAGCCGGAGGGCGGGCGTTTCAATTTCGATCACGACAATCGTCAGCCGCCCCCGAAACGTGCGGCCAGTCTCGGCCTGCCCGACCCGTGGGCCCCGGTCGAAGACGACATCGACGAGGAGGTGCGCCGAGACCTTGACCGCCTCGTCACCGAAGGCAGAGTGCACCTGATCGGAGCGGATGGCCCACGCCGATTTGCGGCCACCCGCGCGGAAGCGCTCGCGGCGCTGGATGATTTCATCGAAACGCGACTGCCGGACTTCGGGCACTTCGAGGATGCCTCGCTGATCGGGGACAGCACGATGGCCCACTCGAGGTTGAGCGTTCCACTCAACCTCGGCCTTCTGCATCCGCAGGAAGTCATCGACGCGGTCGTCACGGCGTACCACTCCGGTCAGGTTCCGCTGCCGAGCGCCGAGGCCGTGGTACGCCAGGTCATGGGCTGGCGGGACTGGGTCTGGCACCTGTACTGGCACCTCGGCGAGAACTACATCGCGGAGAGCAACTTTCTCGGCGCCCATGAGCCGCTTCCGCCGGCGTTTCTGGAGTTGGACGGTGACGCCGTCGAAGCGCGGTGCCTGAGCCACGTGCTCGATGAGGTTTCCCGCACCGGGTATGCGCATCATATTCAGCGTCTCATGATTCTGGGCAACTGGTCATTGCAGCGGGGCTACGAGCCGTCAGCACTGTCGGATTGGTTCATCAATGCCTTCGTCGACGGAACACCGTGGGTCATGCCGGCCAATGTTGTCGGCATGTCGCAGCACGCCGACGGTGGCATTGTCGCGACGAAGCCCTACGCCGCCGGTGGCGCCTACATCTCGAAGATGACCGATTTCTGCGGGAGCTGTCGATTCAATCCGAAAATTCGGCTGGGGCCGGAGGCCTGCCCGTTCACGGCCGGATATTGGGCATTCCTGGATCGAGTGGAGCCGCGCATCCGCGGTAATCACCGCATGGCCCAGCCGCTCGCCGGCCTGCGGCGTCTGGTGGACCGCGACGAGGTTGTGGCTCAGGAGCGCACGCGCACGAACTGGTAGGGCCTATCCGGCGAAGGCGGTACTCGGCAGGTCGCGCTCGCCGGAGATGATCGCGTCGACAATGCGTCGGGCGACATCCGCTGGCTGATAGCCGGTAGGTAGTGGCGGTGCCGAACCCTGGATTGGCCTGGTGGCCAGTCCCGTTTCGGTATGACCGGGTCGTGCATCGAGAAAGCGGATGCCGTCCCGTCGCATCTCCCGGCCTGCCGCTTGCGCGAATGCCGCGAGGGCTGCCTTCGAGGCCGAGTACGCCGCCATGTTCGCGGTCGGGCGCTCGCTCACAATTCCGCTGAGCGTGACAAAGAACGGATCACGATGCCCGCCGGACGATTCGGTCAGAGCGGGAAGGGCTGCCCGGAGCAGGCGCATCGGTGCCGTCGCGTTCACCGCCATCAGGGTATCTATTGTTTCGTCAGCGACATCCGCCAGGGGGCCGAACGCGACGACTCCGGCGGCGTTGATGATTCCATCGAGGCGGCCGTGTGCTGCGATGGCGGCGGAAACGAGCTGTGCGGACGTGCTCGAATCGCTCAGATCGCCAGTGACCGTCGCTCCAAAGCTGCCGAGTTCGGCGAGACGCTCAACGCTGCGTCCATGCAGAGTGAGCAGAGCCCCCCCTTCGCTCAGAAGCTGGGCAATTTCGCGGCCCAAGCCACCGGTAGCGCCGACGATAAGAACGGATGAACCGGAGAGAGAAGTCATGGCTCCAGAGTAAACGAGATGCTGAGTGCTTGCGCAAGATTAAGGTTTCCACCCCCAAGCTGGGATAGCCTCGACCAGCGTGAGCATTGCTCAACTGATTTGCGTTCTTCTTGTTCTGAGGGATCGGTTCGTGCTTGCGCCCGAGTTTCTCACCAGGCAATGTTCGGGCGCCCGGTGAGGAAGGCATTCCCGCGAGGGATTGCCTCGGTGGGACGAGGGGTAGGGCCCTCGTCCCACCGCCCCACCTTTCGTTGGCCGGGGTGGATCAGGCGTCGAGTGTTGGGACCTCGTCACGCTCGCCAGGACAGTCGACGCGCAGCTTGTCGCACAGCGCGGTGAGCTGCAGCAGCTCGGCCTGAGTCAGGGACTCGCCAATGCGCTCGGTGATCGCGCCCATGTGCAGAACGGCGACCCGTCGAAACAGGGCCAGGCCCGCCTCGGTGAGCTCGATGATCGCGCCGCGCCCGTCGCTCGGGTCGCTGTGCTTGTGCAGATACCCGCGCAAGACGAGCCGATCGACGAGGCGACTCACGCTCGGCTGAGTCAACAGCACATGCTGATTGAGATCACGCAAGCGGATGCATCGGTCAGGCTGCCGAGACAGGTTGAACATAACGTCATACTCATTGAGAGAAATCTCCTTCGAGGGGAAATTCGCTGCCAGATTGCGCATAATGGCAACCTGAGCCCGAAAGAGGGACTCCCATGCACCCACCGCGATCATTCGATCCACCACCTTGCGGCTCCTAACCTCGTTCTCCAAGGATAGAGACTCGGCGGGGCAGACCGGGCCAGGGCAGGCAGCATCCGCTTTTCGAGAAACAAACGGATGCCGTGCATGAAACTCGCAGGTGATTTTCTGGCCCAAAGGTGGCGCCCGTTACCTATTCGTTATATGTTTTAGGTGCGTCAACCGTTTGCTGTGGCGGACGACGTGAAATGTGATTGCAGGACACTCTTGGTGCAAGGGAAGAGGGTCAGTCGTAGCCTCTGCGACTGGCCCTCAGTTCTTTTGACTGGCACCATGCGCCCGGCGGCCTAGAACAGGTCGGGACTCGGCGTGGTCGACTGGCGGATGGCGACGTCCGCGTGGCGGTCGAAGCGGTAGCCGACACCGCGCACCGTGCGCACGATGTCTTCGTAGCGGCCGAGTTTGGAGCGCAGACGTCGAACGTGCACGTCGATGGTGCGCTCGTTCGGGGTGTCTTCCTCGTCGGCGGAATTCCACAGCGACGAAATGATTTCGGCCCGGTCAATGGTGCGGCCCTCACGCAGCACGAGGTACTGCAGCAGCTCGAACTCCTTGTAGGTCAGAGCTGCAGTCTCGTTGTCGAGAATGACGCGCTTGCGGGAGATGTCGACGATGACACCGCTGCGGGCCCGGTCAAGCTCTTCGGGCTCGGCGCGGTGTGCAGCGAGTGCGGCCGGATCCTGCAGGGCCAGGCGCACGACGTCAACGTCGCGGCCGCCGGTGCCCTGCGGCGCCAAAGCGACAGCGGCGTAGGTCTCTGCCGAGGGGGCGATGTCGACGGCAAGGGCCTTGAGCGCCTCGACGATGCGGTTCAAGCTCGTGCCGGCCGCGGCCGCCTTGGCCTCATCGATGCCGACGTAGAGCACGAAGCCGCGAGCCTCGGTGCCGCTGGGTACGGCGCGAATGCGGGGGGCGGCCACCGGCGGGGCCAGGGACAGGTCGGGGCGGTTGAACGTGGGGCGAGTTGCGTGAATGTGTGCGAGAGACATGGGTAAGGTCCTTGACTGTTCGATCGACGGGAGCCCGACGGATGCGCAAAAGTGCTTGATCCGGTCGGCGCTCGAGGTGTGGCCCGTGGGGCCGCGAGAGCGAATGCTTAGAAAGCATCCGGGGCGTCAGCCTGACCTGTTAGGCAGGGGACGCGAGGAGGAAAGTCTCGGTTAGCGGTGCATTCGGCAACAGCGGATGGCGGGGGTGCCGGCCATCATCATGGCGGCAGTCCCGGGGGCCTCGAGGGAGGTCAGGGGGCGTGCGCTGATTGTCATAACTGTGAGTAAAGCGGAATGTGACGCCGCGTGTCAATTTGACGACGTGGCAAGTCGCCGAATGACGTGCAACACGTTCGCAGTGTGCTGCTCGTTTAGGCGATTCCGTGCAAAATCACGTCTTCATAAAATATTTCATGATGAAACGTGGATTGATCAAAGATTATTGATGTGATTTCGGCTTAGTGTGTCGTCGGTCGCAGGACCTGCATGAAATCAGACCAGGCCGTACAAGCGGTCGCCCGCGTCGCCGAGGCCTGGCACGATGTAACCCAACTCGTTTAGCTTCTCGTCAACAGCACCCAGCACAATGGTCACTTCGCGGCCGGCCAGGGCTTTCTCGACGGCCGCGAGGCCTTCGGGGGCAGCCAGGATGCAGATCGCCGTCACGTCGACCGCGCCGCGGTCGAATAAAAAGTTGATGGCGGCGATGAGGGAGCCGCCGGTGGCGAGCATCGGGTCGAGCACGAAACACTGTCGATCCGACAGGTCGTCGGGCAGACGCTCGGCGTATGTCGTCGGCTGCAGGGTCTCCTCGTTGCGGGCCATTCCGAGAAAACCGACCTCGGCGGTCGGCAGCAGCTTGACCATACCCTCTAGCATGCCCAGGCCGGCACGCAGAATCGGCACCACGAGCGGCTTCGGGTCGCTGATCCGCACTCCCTGCGCGGCCGACACGGGGGTCTGCACGGTGACGGCTTCAACCCGCACGCCGCGCGTACCTTCATAGGCGAGCAGCGTCATGAGCTCTTCGACCAGCGATCGAAACAGCGGTGACGGGGTGTTCTTATCGCGGAGCACGGTGAGCTTGTGCGTGATGAGCGGGTGGTCGGCAACGTGGACTCGCATAGGCTCGATTCTACTAGAGACGAACCGACGCGATGAGGTGAGACATGGGTGGACGAGACCAGCACGATGAGTGGATGCTGCTGGCCCTGACCGAGGCCCGCGCCGCCCTGATCGGGGGCGACGTGCCGGTCGGTGCCATCATCGTCGACAGTGCGGGCCAGGTGATCGGCCGTGGCCGCAACGAGCGCGAACTGCACCAGGACCCCACCCTGCACGCCGAGCTCGTCGCCATTCGCCAGGCCGCCGCGCACTCCGGCGACTGGCACCTGACCGGCTGCACCCTGATCGTCACGCTTGAGCCCTGCGTCATGTGTGCCGGCGCCATCCTCGCCGCCAGGATGCCCACCGTCGTCTTCGGCGCCTGGGATGAAAAGGCGGGAGCGGCTGGGTCGGTCTACGACGTGCTGCGCGACCGCCGACTCAACCACCGGGTCGAGGTCTTCGCGGGCGTCAAAGCGGTCGAGTGCGGTATCATTTTGCGGGAATTCTTCGAAGATCCCGCGCGCAGAAGTCGGCGCTGAGCCCTATTCGAGTCCCTTGATCACGAAGCTGTCGGTCGTTGGGTTGGCCAGGTTCGGGTCGAAGTAGATATCCGGCTCGAGATAGATAGTGCGGGCCAACGGAACAGCGGCTCGAATGCGGGTCTCCACGGCATTGATATCCGCGGCGACGTCGGTAAGGCGGTGGTCGCCGTCAAAGGCGACCTTGGCACCGAGCAGAATCTCGTCCGGGCCGAGGTAGAGGGTCTTGAGGTGAATAATGCGCTTGATCTCCGGGCCGTCGAGAATGGCCGCCTTGATTGCATCGAGGTCTTTCGTGTTGGCCCCTTCACCGACCAGCAGGCTCCTGGTCTCAATGCCGAGAATGATCGCGACCGCCACGAGTAGCGCGCCAATGGCGAGCGTGCCGATCGCATCCCAGATCGGCTCGTCGGTGATGATGGTCAGGCCGACACCTACGAACGCGAATGCCAGGCCGGTGAGAGCTGCCACGTCTTCGAGCAGCACGACCGGCAGCTCGGGCGCCTTCGCGTGCCGCACGAACTGCGCCCAGCTCTGTTTCGCTCGCACAGGATTCGATTCCCGAATCGCGGTGCGCAGCGAAAAGCTCTCGAGGACCATGGCGATAGCGAGCACCAGAATCGGCAGCCAGGCATTTTCAAGCGGATGCGGGTTCTGCAGCTTGTTGAAACCCTCATAGAGCGAGAACACACCGCCGATCGAGAACAAGATAATCGACACCACGAAGGCGTAGACGTATCGTTCGCGCCCATAGCCGAACGGATGCTCCAGGTCGGCCCGCTTCTTCGCCTTGTGGCCACCGAGCAGCAGGAGCAGCTGGTTGCCGGCATCCGCTACCGAGTGCACCGCCTCCGCCAGCATTGAGGAGGAGCCGGAAAAGGCCCAGGCCACGAACTTGGTGATGGCAACGCCCAGATTAATCGCGAAGGCCGCCACAATTGCCTTGTTTCCGTCCGACGGGCTCATGGAATCATCTTAGAACTGCTCGGGGAGACCGTTTTGGGTGGCTGACTGGCGAAAAAGTAGACTGCTGGGATGACTTCTTCCCCGAATGTGACTCTGCCCACGATCGCCTTCCTCGGAGCCGGCTCCATGGCTCGCGCCATTCTGGCCGGTCTGCGGGGGCCGGGTGTCACCGTCGAGGGCGGCATTCGTGTCACCAACCGCACGGCGGTGAAGGCCGCCGAGCTCGCCGACACCGAGGGGGTCACCGCCTACGCGACCGAAATCGACGTCGACGCGAACCTCAAAGCCATCGACGGTGCCCAGATCGTCATCGTCGCCGTCAAGCCCTACATGGTCGCCGACCTGCTCGCTGAAATCAGCGGCGCCCTGGCGCCCGGCACGCTCGTGCTGAGCGTCGCGGCCGGCGTCACCATCGACACCTTCGAATCTCTTCTGCCGAGCACCGTGCACGTCATCCGCACCATGCCGAACACCCCCGCCGTCGTCGGCATGGCCGTCACCGGGATCAGCGCTGGCACCCGCTCGAGCGATGCCGACCTCGAACTCACCCGCGCCTTGTTCGCGACCGTCGGTGACGTTTTGGTCGTTCCCGAGAGCAAGCTAGACGCCCTCAGCACCATCAGCGGCTCCGGCCCCGCTTACGTGTTCTATCTGATCGAGCAGCTCACCGAAACGGCCATCACCAAGGGGTTCACGCCCGAAGAAGCGGCCGTCATGGTCAACGGAACCTTCCTCGGTGCAAGCGCCCTGCTCGCGGTCTCCGACAAGTCACCGAGCGAGCTGCGCCGCCAGGTCACGAGTCCGGCCGGCACCACCGAGCGCGCCGTCTGGGAGCTCGAAAAGGGTGGTCTCAAGGAACTCTTCGACACGGCAACAGACGCCGCCCTCGCGCGCGCGAAGGAACTCGCCGCCTCTTAGCGCCTACAGCCCCTCGGCGATGGCGGCCGTCGCCTGCAGCCACGCAGCGCGGGTACGGGGCGCCAGCGCGTCGACGTTGAGCGGTCCGCCGCCGACCAGCGAAGCGTCGTAGGGAACGTCGACGACGGTACGGGTGAGCTGGCGAAAGTGGTTGTGCAGGCGCGCGGACAACTGCTCATCCGCCGTCTTCGACGGTGAAGCGAGCACGGTCACCGCCTGGGCGACCTTATCGGCGTGTCCCTTCTGGCGCAGGCCGTCGAGCAGCGAGGCCGCGCCATAACCGGTGTCCTCGCGGATGGTCGAGACGATCACGAGCTGGTCGGCGGTCTCCACGGCCGCCTCCCAGTTGCTGGCCCGCATGTTGTTGCCGGTATCGATGACGAGTACTCGGTAGAAGCGGCTGAGCGTTGTATGCAGTTTGCGGAATGCGACATCGTCGATGCTCGCGGCGCCGGCCGGATCGAGGTCGGAGGCGAGTGCGTCGAACTGGGCGTCGCCCTGCGACCGCACATAGTTGTCGAGGTCGCCCACCCGGGAGCGAGCATCGCCGAAGCGGTCCAGGTCGCGGAGCAGATCGACGGCCGTATTGGTGTGCCGCGCGGCTTGGGCGCGTACGCCGAGGGTTCCCATGGTCTCGTTGTTGTCCCAGGCGAGGGTGTAGCCGCCGCGATAGATGCCGAACGTTGCCGCAATGAGCAGCGTGGCTGTGGTTTTGTGGGCCCCGCCCTTGGGGTTGTGGACCACGATCGTGCGAGAGCCGTTCAGGCTGCGCTGCACGGCCGTGATTGCGCCGCGCTGCATCTGCTCCGTCGGACTCGGCGCGAGCGAGACCAGCCCGCCGGTGAGACGGCGCACGGCGCCCTGCCAGCCGTGCTCTGCCGGACCGGTCGGCGCCGGTGGCCGCGAGCTCAGAAAGTCGGCGAGGTTGGGCGGCACGTTCGTCGATGGTACGGCGACCGCGGCAGCGGGCGAGGTGACGAATGGCGAGGTGATCGGACGTGACGTGATCGGACGTGACGGGACCGGCACTGATGCGACCGGCAGCGACGGTGTCCGCGACACTCCGCCGCCGGAGACCCGCGGCTCCGCGGCAACATCCAGCGGCGCGAGCAGCGACTCGAACAGGCTGACGTGTTCATCACCGGCTTCATCGTCGGGTTCATCGGCGGCTTCTGCGGCGGGCGGCTGCAGCAGCACAGCGAACGGGGTGGGCGCATCCGCTTCGACCGGCACGGCAGGCCGCGGCGAATCAGTCTCGGCCTGCCCCTGCGCCTGCACCGGAAGCGGCACCGTGTGAGCCGGCTTGGGGTGCCGCCCGACGACGACCGGACCAGCAGACTCGACGCGCCCGTTGGGGTGCACGGTCAAAGGCCAGTCACCCTGCTCATCGCTGACCTGCAGCAGCACGGACTGCCCACGGCTACGGGCGGTCTCGACGACGAGACCAATGATCTCCTCACGCACGCCGGCTTCATCGTTGCCGGTCACCATGCGCGTGGCACCGTTGATGGTGACCTCGCCCGTCGTATCGGTTTGCACTTCGGCGATGATGTCAGCCGTGGTGTCAGGCACCGTGAATCCGGCCTCGGGCGCAACGGTATCGGGGAGCGCGGGAACGTTTCGTGACATGAGTAAGCCTTCCGTTCTCGGACATGACGTCGCAGGCAGCCTCGGGTGAGCTGCGACGAGTTATGTGCGTAGTAGGAGAATAGCTGGTCGCCGTCCCTGAATTGGAGGATTATTCACTGAATCCGCGTGGATTCCGCCAGAACGGACGCTGATCGGCTAGGATCCGAGCGCCGCGAACCGCTCGATGTCGGCCTCGGCGCCCGACACGATGATGAGGTCATGGTTGGACACCACCGTCTCAGCGGTGGCATAGGTGAACGGCTTTCCCGGACTCTTCACACCGACCACCGTGACGTTGTACTTGCGACGCACCCCGGAATCAACCAGGTTGAGGCCGCGGATCTGCTTCGGCGGGTACATCTTCACGAGGGCGAAATCATCATCGAACTCGATGAAGTCGAGCATGCGACCCGACACGAGGTGGGCGACGCGTTCCCCCGCCTCGGCTTCTGGGTAGATCACGTGGTTAGCGCCGATGCGTTCGAGGATCTTGCCGTGTGACTTAGAAATAGCCTTGGCCCAGATCTGCTGGATCTTCAGGTCAACCAGGTTCGCCACGATGAGCACGCTCGCTTCGACCGAGGAACCGGTTGCGCAGACGGCGATGGAAAAGTCCTGGGCACCGATTTGCTGCAGCGCCTCGAGGGAACGGGCATCGGCCTGCACAGCGTGGGTGACTCGCTCCGACCATTTCTGCACGAGGGCCTCGCTCGTGTCGACCACGAGGACTTCACGACCCAGCCGATCAAGCTGGCCGGCCGTGGCTGCGCCAAACCGCCCGAGCCCGACGATGAGTACGGGGGCGTCGTGTTTGATGCGATCAACCAACGATGGGCCTCTCTTCCGGGCGTTTGAACAGTTGCCTGCTCTGACTGGCGGCCAATGCTGCCGCGAGAGTCACTGTACCAACCCGGCCCATGGACATCGTTGCGGCCATCACGTACACGCCCTCAGGTGGCAGGTCGGCGGTGAGACCGGTGGAGAGACCACAGGTCGCAAAAGCGCTGATCACGTCGAACAGTACGAGGTCGAACGGTTGTTTGGAGATATGCAGAATGAGGATGCTCGCCACCGCAACGGTCGTCGCGCCCCACAGCACCACGCTCACCGACAGGCGCAGAATGTCGCTGGGAATGCGGCGGCCGAAGGCCTCCATCTCTTGTTTGCCCCGGGCCTCGGCAAAGGCAGCAAGAAAGAGGATGGCCAGGGTCGTCACCTTAATTCCTCCGGCGGTCGACGCCGACCCGCCGCCGATGAACATGAGCATGTCGCTGAGCAGCAGGCTCGACCCGTGCAGTTCGCTGATATCGATGGTTGCGAAGCCGCCCGAGCGCGTCATCACCGACATGAAAAGCGACTGAAAAATAGTGTCGCCGGCATTCAACGAGCCGAACGTCTTCGGATTGTCGAATTCCAGAATGATGTAGAACACCATGCCCAGGATCATGAGGGCGGTCGTGGTCACGAGGGTCAGTTTCACGTGCACCGACCAACGGCGTGGGGAACGCCACCCGCGGGCGAAGGCATAAATGACCGGAAAACCGAGGCTGCCCAGAAATACACCGATCATCAGCGCACCGAGAAACCAATAATCGTTGGCGAACGGCTCGAGCCCGCCGATGTTCGGGTTGAAACCGGTGTTGGTGAACGCCATCGCGGCGTAATAGAAGCTGTGCCAAACGGCCTCGCCGATCGCGACACCGTCGGCCAGCATGCGCGGAAAGAGCAGGGCGGCAACGCCGACTTCGATGACCAGGGCGCTGATCGCCACGGTCAGTAACAGGCTGCCGACCTCACCGAGGCGCACGGTCTGACCCTCGTTGACCGGGCCGGCGTGGATGCGTGACGGGTTGGAATCGCTCGCGGCCATGAGTTTGGCGCGAAGGCCGAGGCGCCGGGCGATGACGAGCCCCATTAGGGACGCGAGGGTCAGCACGCCGACGCCCCCAATGTTGACCCCGACGAAGACGAGAATATTGCCGAATGGTGACCAGTGTGTCGCCATGTCGACCGTAGTCAGTCCGGTCACGCAGATAACCGAGACGGCGGTGAACACCGCATCGTGCAGGGGTGTCACCGTGCGGTCAGCCGATGCGACCGGCAACGAGAACAACAGGGTGAACAGCATGATGAGTGCCGTGAAAATGAGAATGGCAAACCGCGATGGTGATTTGTGAGCGAGGGCGTCTACGCCGTCGCGCAGGTGCGCCAGAACGCTCAGTGGGCGACGAAGGGGCGGCCCAGTCCCACTTCGAGACAACACCTGGGACCCCCGATTGACCTGCGACCTATACCAGTTTGACATGGTACTACCCGGCGGTGTTTTTCCCCAGCACGAATGACTACCCTGAGGGTATGGCAGACATCTTTACCGTGGTGGCGGACTCGGCGCGGCGCGACATTTTGCGCATCCTCTTGGAGCGGGCTGATCCCGCCCGCGAGCCCGTGGGCGCAGGGCGCAGCGAACTGAGCGTGTCCGACATCGTCGGTCATCTTGGGCTGAGCCAGCCGACAGTATCCAAACACCTCAAGGTGCTGCGCGAAGCCGGTTTGGTCACTGTGCGCGAAGATGGGCAACACCGCTTCTACCGACTGGAATATTCGCCGCTTGAAGAGATCGAGGATTGGCTGATTCCATTCCTCAGTGTCGACTTCGATCAGGCCGTCAAGACCGCCGATCTGGAGGGTGAGGGCTTGAAAGAAGAGCAGCGAGCATTCGCCTCGGCAATCGGCAAGGCTTTTGCCGATGCCACGCAGATGTCTCAGGTCGTCAAGGATGCGACAGCCAAGAAGTGGCGCAGAAACGGCTGAAATCGGGCGCCTTCGTGTCGCTGCGAACGGGGCGATCCGACCGGTGAGTAGTTGGGGCGCGATTTGTCCGATAGAATGGTGTTTTCGTGTCAGTCGCGGGCCCCGCGACTAAACCAAAACTTGTGAGGTCCGTGTGGGTTCTGTAATTAAGAAGCGACGCAAGCGTATGGCGAAGAAGAAGCACCGCAAGCTGCTTCGCAAAACTCGCCACCAGCGTCGTAATAAGAAGTAGAACGACTCCTCGTCGTTCTGTGAGCAAAGCGCTAGCCCTTCGGGACTGGCGCTTTTTGCTGTCCGGCGAGCGGTATCGGTGTCAGCGTCTGGTTCGTCGGCCTAGGCTGGAACAATGGCCATCGTACACCTGACTCTGATCGGCAAGCCCGGTTGTCACCTCTGCGACGATGCACGCGACGTGGTCGGCAGCGTTGTGGCCAAGCTCACCGATGACGCATCGGCCCCCACGATCACGCTCGAGGAACGTTCCATTCTCGATGACGCCGACTTGCACGAGCGTTACTTTGAGGACATCCCGGTGCTCCTCATCAACGGCAAGATGCACAACTACTGGCGCATTGATCCCGTGCGCCTGCGCACCGCCCTACTGGAGGTCTCATGACCATTCGTCACATTGTCTGCTGGAAGCTCAATGCCCTCACCCCGCGCAAGAAAGCCGACGCCGCCGCTGAGATCGCCGCTGGCTTGCAGGCGCTCGTCGGGATTGTGCCTGAGATTCGCGCGTTGACGGTGGGGCCGGATGTCGCCGGTAACGAAAACTGGGACGTCGCGCTGATCGCCGACTTCGACGACCTCGAAGCCCTCGACCGCTACCAGAAGCACCCAGAGCACAAAAAGGTCGGCGCGTTCATTCGCACCGTCGTCGCCGACCGCCTGGCCGTAGACCTCGAGGTCTAGCTGGCGTAGCCGATGCCGGCAGATTTGCGGCACACCGGGTGAGGCCGATGCTCTCGCCGGCGTGTTTCAAATTCTTCCCGTTTTACGCACGGGCAAGTTTGGTGTGGAGTCGGGGCTACGGCTCCAGGCGGGTCGGGCCACGGAACAGGTAGGTGACCTCGCGAATGCTCGCCTGGTGCAGCATGAGCATCAGTACGCGCGCGAGGCCCATGCCGAACCCTCCGTGAGAAGGCACGCCATACCGGAAGAAGTCCAGGTACCCCTCGATCTCCTTCGGGTCGAGGCCCTTCTCCACCGCCTGCGCTTCGAGCACGTCGATGCGGTGCTCGCGCTGGGCTCCCGTCGAGATCTCGGTGCCGTTGAAGATGAGGTCGTAGCTTTTGGTGATCGACGTGTCGTCCTCGTGACGCATGTGATAGAACGGGCGAATACTCGAGGCGTAGTCGGTGAGGAACACGAATTCGTGCCCGTACTTCTCGGCCACATAGGCGGCGATCTGGCGCTCGCCCTCCGGGTCCATGTCGTCGTCGTCGCGGGGAACCTCGTAGCCGCGGCTCTTCACGATCTCTTTGGCCTCGGCCAGCGGGATACGCGGGAACGGCGTGCTCGGAACGGTTACCTCAACGTCGAACAGGGCGAGCACCTCGTCGCCGTGCTTGGCCTTGACCGCGGTGAAGCCGGCGACCATGAGGTCCTCGTGCAGCTGCATGACGTCGTCGTGGCTGTTGATCCAGCTGATCTCCGAGTCAACGCTGGTGAACTCGGTGGCGTGCCGGCTCGTGAAGGAGGGGTCGGCGCGGAATGCCGGGCCCACCTCGAAGATCTTGCCAAAGCCGGCGGACTGCGCCATCTGCTTAAAGAACTGAGGGCTTTGCGCGAGGTAGGCCTTGGTGTCGAAGTAGCCCACCTCAAACAGTTCGGCGCGGCTCTCGCTCGCGCTGGCCATGAGCTTCGGGGTGTGCAACTCGATGAAGTCGTGCTCGATCCAATAGGTGCGCAGCGCGTGCTCGAACGTGGTCTGGATGCGAAAGATGAGGTTCTGCTTCGGGTTGCGCAGGTCGAGGAAGCGCCAGTCCATGCGTTTGTCGAGGCTTGAATCGGCCGCGATCGGTGTTTCGGGGATGGCAGCGGATACCACGGTGAGGGTTGTGAGTTTGATCTCGATGCCGCCGAGCTTGACTCGCTCGTCGTGCTTGAGCGCCCCGGTGACCGTGACGAAGGTACCCTGGGCGAGACCCGAGATGCTGGTAGCCGGTTCGTCGGCGACAACGACGCCATCGGCATCCGTTGTGCGGGGATTAACCAGCTGCACGGCGCCGGATTCGTCGCGCAGCACGACGAATTGCACCTTTTTCTGGTCTCGAACGGTGTCGACCCAGCCGGACACCGATACGGGGCCGTCGTCGAGAGCGGACAGGTTCTTGATTAATACGCGCGAAGTCACTGTTCGAGCTTAGCCGGAGCCGCTCGAGGGTCCCCGCCGAGGGGCGCCCGGTAGAGTATGTTTCGGGAGGGACGACGCCATGACGCAGAATAGACTTGAGGTTGATACCGGGGCCGTTCGCAGCCTCGCAGAGAATTTCGACGTCGTTCGTCGCGGCCTCAGCGA
The DNA here is from genome assembly GCF_002929805.1 of Cryobacterium sp. Y50. Classification (GTDB taxonomy): domain Bacteria; phylum Actinomycetota; class Actinomycetes; order Actinomycetales; family Microbacteriaceae; genus Cryobacterium. Next base: position 31,974 of record NZ_PJJM01000075.1, read on the forward strand.
TGCGAGCGCCGTCGGTGTGGAATTGGGGACCATGGTCGGTCACGCGCACCTGGCGAGCGTTATCGACGACTTCTCGTCGAAATGGGACGATCGCCGCACCGAACTGACCGAGCAGCTCACGCAAATGCACACCATGGGTCAAGCAGTGGCGGACGGATTCGAATCGGTGGATTCTGGACTAGCTCGTGCTCTGACCGAGACCCCAAGTTCGTGAGCGGCTACGACCCGCTTCCGGGCGATCCGACCGGCGTGCGTACAGCGGCAACCAAGTACACGCTGACAGCGGATGCCGTGCGCGATTCCGCCGCCGAACTGCGCCGGCTCATTGCGGCTGATGACCTGGGTCGGAGCGAGGCCGTGTCGGCACTTGTGGAGTTGTCCGGCGATGTCGCTGGCCGGCTGGAAAAGCTGCACGGCCGCTATGAGACAGCGGGTTCGTCGCTCACCGTCTACGCCGATTCATTGGAAACGGCCCAAACCATGGCGCGGCAGGCAATCGATGCGCGTGACTACGCGGCGACCGAAGCATCTACCGCTCAGTCGTGGGCCGACCACTATTCCGACGCGGCGCGCGCAGCGATCGACCCGGCAGACCAGGTGGACGCCCAGCGACTAGCCTTCGCGCACGAGTCGGTCGTTGAGGAACTGACGGTACAACTTGCCGCGACCCTGCAGAATTATCATGATGCGATTTCACTGCGCGATTCTGCCGCGGCCGTCGCTGCCGAGCAAATCGCTGCTGCGATCGAGCAGGATGGCCTTAACGACTCCCTCTGGGATGATTTCAGCGGCTGGGTCGCCGAAAATGCTGCCGTCCTAACCACCATCAAGAACATTTTGGGTTATCTGGCGGCGGGACTGGCGCTTCTGAGCTTGTTCTTTCCGCTCCTCATCCCATTTGCCCTGGCCATCGCCGGGGCAACGGCACTGCTGAGCCTGGTTCTCGCCAGCACCGGACAAATCTCATGGATTGAGTTTGGCCTGGACGCGCTCACGTTTGCTAGTTTGGGCGTCGCCGCCATCGCCGGCGTGGCGCTCAAGGGCACGATGGCAGCCTTGAAGACCACACGGGTAGCCCAAATCACCAGGTTGGGGACCAGCAAGAATCCCCTGCGCTCGGTATCGTCCAGCTTCAACGGCGTGCTCCCGAGTAAGGTCGGGTTCTCGAACAAGGTGGGCTGGTACCGAGAGGTGCTTTCGACCAAGGGAGTCGCCAACGCTCAGGCGTCGCGGGTGTTGAGCAATGCGCGAGCCGGCGCTGGTGGCCCTGGCGATGATCTGCTCGTTGGCTTGGCCAAGGTTAATATCGGGTTTCAGCGCGTGGAACTGGCAATCCCCACCGTGCTCAAGGGAACGAATTTAGCCCTCGACCAGCTCGGACTCCCAGCGCAGGTGCTCAACCCCATCATGCCCGACGCCGTTGATAACGTACTCAACGCGGGTGCCTCCGTGGACGATTGGTACGAGCACGTGAATGAGCAGGCAACATGGAGAGTGGGAACATCGTGGTGAAGCCGGGATGGCCGAACAAGGCCCACCGAATCTCAGACCTCGTTTTCTTCGGCTCCGTCGTCTTTTTCGTGATTGTCTGCATGGGATCGGCACTCGTCATCGCGGTGCTCGGGCTAACCACCGGCTCGACGCCGACCGAGGAACAGGGTGGGTTCTTCGGCTGGAGTGCCAAGTATCCAGCGTTCAACCCGCAATCCTGGACGCTCTTCGTCCCAGCAATCGGTCTGCTGTTCCTCTCCATCTTCACCATCCCATTGCCGCTTCGACGGTTTCCCAAACCCGGGCGCGCCACGTTCGCCTGGTTCGCTTTCGTGGCCTTCCTGTTCTCCATTCCGTTGGGCACCGCTTATTTCGGGGCACCCGGCATTCACAACGAAGGGACGCTGGCACTCTTTGTCTACCTGGCGGCGTGGGTACTCTTCGTCGTACGCGACATCCTCGGCTGGGTGCACCTCGTTCCACGGGCGTGGCGAGAGGGCCCAACGGCGCGCAGCCGTCGTGCACGGAAGCCGGCGTCAGCGGATGCCTGACTTGGGTTCCCGGCCAACCGCGCCATCAGCCCCACGCGTCCGAAGCGCCTACCGGCTCGTGCTTCCGCCCGGTTGGGTGCTGATTCCAGTTGGTGAGTCTGCCGAGCAGGCCATCACGAATCTCATCGACCGACAGTTCGCCGGACTGCCGAATGACAGTTACGGCCCGCAGAAGAAGCGTCTCGGCGACGGCCTCCGCACCATCGCCGCCGAAGCTCGCCAGGCCGGTGGGATTGACCTCATTTTTCCGCTGGCTATGCCCTGGCTGGTACCCGTCTCAGCGGGCATTGTGGTGAGCGAGGTGCGAACGGACGCGCCGTCCGGCACGGCGGTCGCTCTGCTCGTGGAACGCATGCAGGTGCGGCAACCCAACGCGACGAGCGCCGTGACCCGGGCCGGGCGCTGCGTGCGCGAACTCGTTGATCTGCCGCGTGCTGATCAACTGACCGTGGCCGCCGTGGCCGCCGTGCGCACCGTGCACTACACCTGGCCCGTCCCTGGCGCACCGGGCACCTTTCTGGTCGCCGCGCTCACGATCTCTGGACAGCCGATCACGGAGTTCGAGCCAATCGTCGAGGCCCTCACCGAGCTCTTCGACGTCATGATGGAATCGGTGGTCTGGTCATGACCGCAACCATTCGGGTGGACTTCGATCGCGACCTGTGGCTTTATGTACCCGAGGAATGGCCGTGGAACCAGTTCGCGGATCTCGACGACTGGGCCGGCACGATCACGGTTCTGTTGACGGATGCCTATACCCTCGATGCGGCTACCGCGCGCTGGATTGATGAATCGTTGCACTCGATCGCGAACGACCGACCGAAGACCGAGTCCCGCTTTGTCTACTTGGCCAACCCAGCGGAGTCTGTCTTCTTTGTGAGCGTGCTCTACCCGGCGAGGTCACCGGAACTGACCCTCGACGACCTCGCGGCGGTGCATGACCCCGCCGCCACGAGCGCGGTCGCGGTGACCACGTTTTCGTCGGAGCTGCTCGGTGACGGGGTGCGCAGCATCCGCTATGCAGACGCGGGAGAGCCCGATCATGACATTGCCGCGATTGCGCAGTATGCGTGGAAGGGTGACGACTTAGACGTGGTGGTCATCGCCGCCAATTTCAACATTGCGCTGCTGACCGAGTTGCTGCCGATCGTGGATGACCTCGCCCGGAGCATCAGCATCGTTGACGCCTGAGCGCTCTCACGGCGGTTTCAAGGCTGGGGCCTCCGTAGACTAGTCGGGTGGTAGCCAGTCAAGTGCATCTCGTGCGTCACGGTGAGGTCTTTAACCCCGAACGCGTGCTCTACGGACGGCTGCCGAATTATCGACTGTCCGAGCAGGGCGTGCTCATGGCTGCCACCGCCGCGGCCGAACTGGTCGAACGTGGCCGCCCGGTCGTGCGCGTGATCGCCTCGCCGCTGCAGCGTGCGCAGGAATCGGCCGCTCCGATCGCCGCAGCCTTCGCGTTGCCGATCGACACCGAGGAACGCATCATCGAACCGACCAACAGGTTCGAAGGCAAGCGGGTGCGTGGCCAGGGCGGCGCTCTGCGCGACCCCCGCAACTGGCCGGCTCTGGTCAACCCGATCCGGCCGAGCTGGGGTGAGCCTTTTCGGGCTGTCGCGAAGCGGATGCTCGCGGCGATCGATGACGCCTGGAACTCCGTGGACGAGGGCGATGTCGTGCTGGTCAGCCACCAGTTGCCGATCTGGATGGTGCACCGTGCGCTCGCCCACGAAAGCCTCGCCCACGATCCGCGCAAGCGCTGCTGCGATCTGTCGAGTATCACGACCCTGTCTTGGCGCGGCGACCGGTTCGCCGAGACCAGCTACGCCAGCCCGGCCTTGGCGCTGCTGAACCCGAGCAACGATGTGGGCGCAGTATGAGCCGCCGTTTGATTCGGCTGCTTGCCGGACTTGCAGCCGCCTCGTTCCTTCTCGCTGGTTGCTCCTCTGACCCTCTAGCCGAGCAGTACCGCGAGGGCTCGAGCAAGGGCTTCATCGCCGGCGACGGCAGCGTCACCGAGATCGCCCTCGCCGACCGTGGCGAGGCCATCGCGTTCTCCGGCGTGACCGAGACCGGTGAAACGGTCACCAGCGACGCCTTGCTCGGCGAGGTTCTGGTCGTCAATTTCTGGTACGCGAGCTGCGCGCCGTGCCGCGCCGAGGCATCCGATCTGCAGAACCTCAACGCGCAATTCGAGAACAAGGGCGCGAGTTTTCTCGGCGTTAACGTGCGTGACCAGGCGCCGAACGCGATCGCGTTCAACGAGACCTACAGCGTGACTTACCCCTCGGTGCTCGACGTCGACACCGGCGCCATGCAGCTCGCCTTCAGCGGCAGCATTCCGCCGAACGCGGTGCCCACGACGCTCGTACTCGACGCCGAAGGCCGGGTCGCCGCGCGCATTCTCGGTCAGGTCACCTCGCCATCCATTCTGGAAACCCTGATTCGGGACACGATCGCGGAGACTGGCCCGACCGAGTGAATAATCCCTTCGGAGAGATCGTCTTCAGCGGGCAGCTGCTCTTCGCTATTCCCATCGCGCTCCTCGCAGGTCTGGTGTCGTTCGCCTCCCCGTGCATTTTGCCGCTCGTGCCGGGCTACCTCGCCTACATCGGCGGCTTCACCGACGGGAGGGCCGGCACGTCCAAGCGGGATCGGCGCGGACGCAACCGACTGCTGACCGGGGTCGGCCTGTTCGTGCTCGGCTTCACAGTGGTGTTCGTGCTCACCGGCGTCGTCTTCGGTGCGGCCGGATTCTGGCTTAACTCCTACCGCGACGTGATCACCCGGATCGCTGGCGTCGTGGTTATTCTGCTCGGCCTGGTCTTCGTTGGCCAGTTCGGGGTGATGCAGCGCACCATCAAGACCAACTGGCGCCCCAAAATGGGTCTGGCCGGAGCGCCCCTGCTCGGCGCGGTGTTCGCGGTCGGCTGGACGCCGTGCACCGGCCCGACGCTCACCGCCATCAACTCGCTCAGTCTCGGCACTGGTTCGCCCTGGCAGGGCGGCCTGCTGGCGCTGTTTTACTCCCTCGGCCTCGGTATTCCATTTTTGCTGATCGCCCTCGGCCTCAACTGGGCCACCGGATCGGTCGCATTCCTGAAACGGCATATACGTGCCATCAACCTGTTCGGCGGCGTTTTGCTCGTCGTCATCGGAGTCCTTATGGTGACCGGTATCTGGAACACCTGGCTCCTCGACCTGCAAGGGGTGATTGGCAGCTTTGTCCCGGCCATCTGACCACTACGACTCCCGACCGCAAACACCAGGGGTCCTGCAGCCCAAGCTCGGCCTGACCGGCTGGCTACGCTGGTTCTGGCGCCAGCTCACGAGCATGCGCACCGCCCTGTTTCTGCTGCTGATGCTCGCCATCGCCGCTATTCCCGGATCGCTTGTGCCGCAGCGCAGCTCGGATCCGAACGGTGTCACGCAGTATTTCGCCGACAACCCCGACCTGGCGCCGGCCCTCGACCAGCTGCAAGCCTTCGACGTGTACACCTCGGCCTGGTTCTCGGCGATCTACCTGCTGCTGTTTATCTCGCTCATCGGCTGCGTCATTCCGCGCACCAAACACCACTTTCTGGCCTTGCGCGCGAAGCCGCCGACCACTCCGGCCCGGCTCTCCCGCCTGGCGGGTTTCACCGAGCGTGACGCGCCGGCTGAAGCGGATGCCGCCGCCGCCATCACCTACGCCCGCACCCTCCTGAAATCCAGCGGCTACCGCGTCGCCCGGTTCGAGGCCGAGGGAGAGTCATCGGTCTCGGCCGAACGCGGCTACCTGCGCGAGACCGGGAACCTGATCTTTCACGGCGCCCTGGTTGGCGTTCTAATCACCGTCGGATTCGGCGGCGGCTACGGCTTCAGCGGCCAGCGCGTGCTGGTCGAAGGCCAGACCTTCGTGAACACGCTGCTGGCGTACGACTCCTTCAACCCCGGGCGTTTTTTCGACGACGGCACCCTCGACCCGTACACCCTGAGCCTCGACGACTTCGCGGTGGCCTACGAGCAGCTCAACCTGCAAGCCTACGGCCAGCCGATCGACTTCACCGCCGACGTGACCGTTACTCCCAAGGGCGCAGAAGCCGAGCCCAGCGCGGTCAAGGTCAATGGGCCGCTGCGCACGAATGGCACGAGCATCTACCTGCTCGGCAACGGCTACGCACCGACCATTCAGGTCACGGCACCCGACGGTACCGTCGTGTTCTCCGACTCGGTACCGTTTCTGCCGCAAGACGCCAACCTCACCTCGCTCGGCATTGTCAAGGTCCCAGACGGTCTGGCCGAACAGCTCGGTATGATCGGCTTCTTCTATCCCACCCAGGACAAGGCCCAGTCCGGGGCGAACTTCTCAAGTTACCCCGACCTCGAATATCCGCTGCTCACCCTGAACGTGTACACCGGCGACCTCGGTCTCGATGACGGCGTGCCGACATCCGTTTATGCACTCGTCACCGACGATCTGACCCGGCAGACCGGCGGCACCACCGGTGTCGACTCGATCGAACTCAAGCCGGGCGAGTCCACCGAGCTGCCGAATGACCTCGGCACCGTCAGCTTCATCGACAATGACCCAGCCGCTTCGGCTGCCGGCGATTTCAAGCAGTCCGTTCCGCGCTTTGCCAGCTTCGACATCCATCACGATCCGACCCAGATCTGGCTGATCTCCTTCTCTGCACTCGTGCTGTTCGGCCTGTTCACCGGACTGCTTGTGCCGCGTCGCCGAGTCTGGGTGAAGGCGACCACGCGTGCCGATGGAACGGTGCACCTCGAATACGCCGGTCTCGCCCGCGGCGACGACCCTGCCCTCAAAATCGCCGTCACAGCCCTGGCCGACCGACACCTGAAACTGCTCAAATTCCACCAACCCATCGCCGCCACCCCCGAATCGACTTAGGCTTAGATCGTGAATCTGACTGACTCCGCACTGCTCAACTCGTACTCGCTCTACGCGCTGTACTCGGCGATGGCCGTCTATGCCCTCGCTTTCATCGCCTTCGCGATCGACCTTGCCCGCCGCTCGAGCGCGGTCGGCGTGATCGAGGCGGCCCACCTGGTTGAACAGGATGCCGCTGCTTCGGCCGGCGCCGCACCACCCGCTGGCGGCACCCTGACCCTGAAACGGCCAGTGTTGTCCCGCATCAGCGCGCGAATGGACAACGACGCGGCCCTGCCCTATGGCCGCTCGTCGAGCCTGCGGGTCGGCGTCTCGCTCACAGTGCTCGCCTGGGCACTGCACCTCGCGGCGACTGTCATGCGCGGTTTCGCCGCGGACCGGGTGCCGTGGGCGAACATGTACGAGTTTGCAATGACCGGAACCTTGCTCATCATGACCGTGTTCCTGCTGGTGCTGGTGCGCTCGGACCTGCGTTTTCTCGGAACCTTCGTCACCGGCCTCGTGCTCGTGCTGCTCGGAATTGCCGCCCTGCAGTTCTACGTCGAGGTGGCCCCGCTGCCGCCTGCGCTGCAGTCGGCCTGGCTGGTGATCCACGTTTTCGTGGCGTCCCTCGGCACCGGAATGTTCGCTCTCGGCTTTGCGCTGTCGACCGTGCAGCTGTTGCAGTCGCGAAGAGAGAACCACGTGCTCGAGGGGGTTGTCTCGCCGCGCGGGGCGATTGCATCCGCTCTGCGCCTGCGTTTTCTGGCCACGCTGCCGTCGTCGGCGACCCTGGAGAATCTGTCCTACCGCATCAATATCGTCGGCTTCATTTTGTGGACCTTCACCCTGATGGCGGGCTCGATCTGGGCCGAACAGGCTTGGGGCCGGTATTGGGGCTGGGACACCAAGGAGGTCTGGACCTTCATCATCTGGGTCATCTACGCCGGCTACATCCACGCACGCGCAACCCGCGGCTGGCGCGGATCACGCTCGGCGTGGCTGTCTATCATTGGTTTCAGCGCCGTCATGTTCAACTTCGGCATCGTCAATGTGTTCTTCAAGGGCCTGCACGCCTACTCGGGCCTCTAGCCCAAACCCGAGGTCCCGCAAAAGCGGAAAAACGTTGCTTCGACCGGGCTGAAGCAACAATTTTCCCACTTTCGTGAGCTGGGATGCGCGCTACTCGGCGGCGGCGAGGAGCGCGTGGGTGCGCGCGAGGCGCGCCAGCCACCAGTCTCGGCGCTCCGGACTGGCCGCGTGCTGTTTCAACAGAGCAGGGTCGGGGGCGACCCGGCGCACCGGAATCGCGCCGTCGACCGGGAGCAGCGGGTCGGTCGTGACGTCCTCGGCCATCAGCGAGGCTGTGCCCAGCCCGCAGTCGAAGTACAAGCCGGGAACGGATGCGGCCAGGTGGGCGCCCATGGACAGCCCGACCGAGGTGTCGAGGGCGCTGGAGACGACGACCGGAAGCCCGGTCTGGCCGATGATCGACAGGGCGGCGCGAATGCCGCCGAGCGGCTGCGCCTTGATCACCAGGATGTCGGCGGCGCCGGCCCTCGCCACGGCGAGCGGGTCGCTGCTCTTGCGTACGCTCTCGTCGGCGGCGATCGGTACGCTCAGGTAGGTCGTGCGTTGGCGAATCTCTGCCAGTTCCGGCACGGTCATGCAGGGCTGCTCGACGTATTCGAGATCAAAGGCGCTCAGGGCGTGAATGGCATGCTCGGCCTCATCCACGTTCCACAGTCCGTTCGCATCGATCCGGATGCGTCCCTCCGAGCCGAGCACGCGGCGCACCTCGGCGACCCGGGCCACGTCATCGGCCAGGGTCTGGTCAGGGCTGGCCACTTTCACTTTGACGGTGCGGCAGCCGGGAAAACGGGCCAGCACCTCGGCGACCTTGTCTACAGCGACGGCCGGCACGGTGGCGTTGACCGGAATACTCCTGCGCAGCGGGTGCGGCGTGTCTTGCCAGCCGAAATCAATCGCGGCCCGCAGCCAGTTGGTGGCCTCAGCGCCGTCGTATTCGACGAATGGCGAGAACTCCGTCCATCCCTGCGGCCCCTCGAACAGCAGCGCTTCCCGGTTGTCCAAGCCTCGAAAGCGGTCGAACAGTTTCAGGGAGACGACGTGCGCGGAACCGAGTATCTCATCCAGTGAGGGCATCATGGTTCTAGTTTGGCAGCCTCCGGCTGGGTAGACGGCCAGAGCAGCTGGTGGCTGGTGACCGGCCTGCTGCTCAGGATTCAAAGCGAATCCTGATAGCGGTCATCGCCCTCATCATCGTGGTCGATGCCGTTCGACTTGACGTTGACCAGGGCGACCGCGATGCCGGGGGCGATGAGCAGGTAGGCGTCTTCAAGCCGGCCCTCCCCGCTGTTCACCCGCCACCAGTACGGCAGCCCAGCAGCGATGGCGCCGTCGATCTCCACCTGGATCGACTCGACCGAACGGCCGCCAAGGGAATAAGGCTTGCCGCCATAGACGATATCGATGCGGTTCATGGTTCGTCCTTCGAACTCGATGGCGCGGCTGGGGAACGGGGTTCGGGAACGATTTGCAGGCCGCCAGAGGAGTTGGCCGTGGCCATGAGCGCCTCGATCCACTCGCGGTTCAGGGTAGGGGAGCGGCTGCCGAAGTACTTGTACGCGATCGGGATGCCGGGGTGTAGCCAGATGGTGGTGCGCCCGTCGCCCACCTGCGGGTCATCGCGCCAGGTGAAATAGAACGACTCGCCGCGCCGAAGCTTGGCACCGACGACCACCTGAATATGGGCCAGCACGCGATCGTCGAAGTCTGCGGTGAGGGTTGAGGCGTAGGTCAGCTTTCCCATGTCTCGCTCCAGCTCGTGTGCATTCGGTTGATCGGTGAACCCGCTAGTCGCTCAGGTAGTGCTCCAGTCGAGGTACGTGCAGCAGTGCCAGCGCGCGTTTCTCGATCTGCCGCACGCGTTCCCGGGTGACGCCCTCGATGTGGGCGATCTGGTCGAGGGTGCGGGGTTCGTTGCCGTCGAGGCCGAACCGGGCCCGCAGAATAGAGTGTTCCCGAGGCGGCAGTGTTTCCAGAAAGAAGCGAATGTCCGCGGCACGCAGGGTCAAGGTGGCGTGCTCGTCGGGCTGGGGCAGGTCGTCATCGATAATGAGTTCAGCCATGTCGCCGGCGCCATCGCCGACCGGGGTGTGCAGGGAAATCGGTTCGTTGTCGTACTGCAGCAGCCGCAGCACATCGCGCACAGGAATCTGGGCGGCCTCACCGATCTCGCGTGCTGTCGGGTCGCGGTCGAGCACGCTCGTGAGATCGCGACGGATCCGCTTGATCTTGTTGAGCTTCTCCGCAGTGTGCACTGGGATGCGGATCATGCGTGACTTGTCGGCCATGCCGCGGTGGATGGCCTGGCGGATCCACCAGGTGGCGTAGGTGGAGAATTTGTAGCCGGTCATGAAGTCGTACTTTTCGACCGCCCGCACCAGGCCCATGTTGCCGTCCTGCACGAGGTCCATGATGGGCACCCCGCGACCGGAATAGTGTTTGGCGATGCTGACGACCAGCCGCAGGTTCGCTTCGATGAACTGGTTCTTGGCGCGGCGCCCGTCGTGCACGAGCCAGGCCAGCTCCCGCTGCTCCACCGAATCGCGCGGGATGGCATCGCCGTCCCGCAGCAGTCGGGCCTCAGCGAACAGACCCACCTCGATGCGGCGCGCCAGATCAACCTCTTGCTCGGCGTTGAGCAGGGTCCCCTTGCCGATGCGGCGCAGGTAATCGCCGAAGGCATCCGTCGATGCGGCGCTATAGCTGGCCGATGACGCGGCGCGGCGTGGAGCGGCAGTCGCTGCCGGGCGCGGCAGCGAAGCCGAGGTAGTTTGAAGGCGCGGCGGTTGAAGGCTCGTGACGTGCACGGTCTTGGCCGAGGCGGTACTCGTTTGAACTGTCGTCATCATGAGCGCTTGCCCCCGCACTGGCTACTGCTGTCTGTGATATTCATGGCCACCTCCCCGTGCATTCCAAGTCATTAGTACACCCCCGAAAGGGGGTAGCGATCAAGGGCTTGACTTATTGTTCGGTAAAGGTTACCTGAGGTTAATTCGTTTTTACAACCGTGAGTATTACGAGTCGGCAACGCCGCAAACCGCGCGTCTGTCCCCGTAGGCTGAGAGTATGAGCGAACAGGTATCCGAAATCTTCGACGCGAGCCAATGGAAGGCCGTTTCGGGCTTTGAGGATCTCACCGATCTCACCTACCATCACGATCTGAGTGGGCGCATCGCCCGCATCGCCTTCGACCGGCCCGAGGTGCGCAACGCCTTTCGCCCGCGCACGGTCGACGAGTTGTTCAGCGCTCTTGAAGACGCTCGGCTGAACTCGAAGATCGGCGTCGTTCTGCTCACCGGCAATGGCCCAAGCGCCAAAGACGGCGGCTGGGCCTTCTGTTCCGGTGGCGATCAGCGCATCCGCGGCCGGGACGGCTACAAGTACTCCGAGGGCGCGACGGCAGCGGGCATCGACCGCGGGCGCGCCGGACGCCTGCATATTCTTGAAGTGCAGCGCCTCATCCGTTTCATGCCCAAGGTCGTCATCGCGGTTATACCCGGCTGGGCGGCCGGCGGCGGGCACTCCCTGCACGTGGTCTGTGACCTGAGCATTGCCAGCGCCGAAAACGGCAAATTCAAGCAAACGGATGCCGACGTCGGTTCCTTCGACGCCGGTTACGGCAGCGCCTATTTCGCCCGCCAGGTCGGCCAGAAGGCCGCCCGCGAGGTGTTCTTTCTGGCCCGCGAATACTCGGCCCAGCGGGCGCTCGAGATGGGCGCGATCAACGCCGTCGTGCCGCACGCCGAACTCGAAACCGTGGCACTGGACTGGGCCAGGGAGATTCTGACCAAGTCGCCCACCGCGATTCGCATGCTCAAGTTCGCCTTCAATGCCGTCGACGACGGCCTGGTCGGCCAGCAGGTGTTCGCCGGCGAGGCGACCCGACTCGCTTACGGCACCGATGAGGCCGTCGAGGGCCGGGACTCCTTCCTGGAGAAGCGGGAACCGGACTGGTCGCCGTACCCATGGCAGTACTGACGTGATTCGCCCGTCATGATCGGCCCGTCGTGAGGTCGTTGCTCGCGGTCGCGCCGGAGAATCCGCTCGATTTTTTGGTCGTGTTGCGAAACGCGCTCGCTGGCAGCGGGCCGGCCGTGCTGCCGCTGGCGACCGAGCGGGCTGCTGGAATGCCGGTCCTGGGCGACGTGCCGAAACGGGTCGCCGTGGTGATCGAGACCTCCGGGTCGACGGGGGTGCCGAAACGGGCCATGCTCGCCACCAATGCGTTGTTGGCCGGTGCCGCGGCGTCGGCGGTCGCCCTCGGTGGAGCGGGGCAATGGCTGCTGGCCCTGCCGGTGTACTACATCGCTGGGGTGCAGGTGCTGGTGCGCTCGATCGCTGCCGAAACCACCCCGCTCGTGCTGGCGCCGGGCCACTTCGATCCGCAGAACTTTCTTCGCCTGGCCGAGAGCCTGACCGAGCCGCTGCGCTATACCGCGCTGGTTCCGGTGCAGCTGGCCCGGCTGCTCGACGCTGCGGATGACCCGGCCCTGCTGGCCGTGCTGCGTCGTTTCACTGCGATTTTGGTCGGCGGGCAGGCCATCCGACCCGAGCTCATTGCGCGGGCGGCCGAACTGGATGTGCGGGTCGTGCGCACCTATGGATCGTCGGAGACCGCAGGTGGGTGCGTCTACAACGGGGTTCCGATCGGTGACACCCTTGTGCGCATCGTCGACGGGCAGCTCGAGCTGTCGGGCTCGGTGCTCGCCGAGGGCTACCTCGACGATGTTGCGCGCGCGGCTGACCGGTTTGTCGTGGAGCACGGGGTGCGCTGGTATCGCACCGGCGACCTCGGCTCGATCGACCCGGCGAGTGGCCGCGTCACGGTGCTCGGCCGGGCTGACAACGTGATCATCTCCGGCGGTGAGAAGGTGTCCCTCGACGCCGTCGAACGGATCGTACGGTCTTTTGGAGGCTTCGAGACGGCGGTTGTGCTCGGCGGCGATGATGCCCAATGGGGCCAGGTGCCGGTTCTGGTGGTCGCCGGGGCAGAAGGCGCAGCCGCGGATCTGGCTGGAGTCAGGGCTTCCGTTGTAGCGCTGCTGGGGCGTGCGGCCAGGCCCGCGCGCGTCGTGCGAGTGGAGCAGATTCTATTGCTGGCCTCGGGTAAGCCCGACCGGGTGGCGCTGGCCCGGCAGGCTTTCGCCGGTACGCCCGACCAGTAATATGGTGGCGTGGCACAAGGAGCTAGGCCGGTCAGGCCCAAACAACAAAGACTGAACCCTGCAGCGACGCTGGCCGGTGCCGCTTCCGGCGGCAAAACCAGCGGCAGATCCGGCCACCCCGCCTACAAGAACGGTCCGCCGCGCAAGGGACCGGCTGCGGTCAAACAAGCCACCGCCGCCGACTGGATCGTCGGTGCGCGCCTGCGCACCCTGCCGCTCGCCATCGCTCCTGTGCTTCTCGGCACCGGAGCCGCCATCGTCGCGGCTGGCCCCGGTATCTACCACCCGGTGCGCGCGCTGCTCGCCCTCGCGGCGGCCCTTCTGCTGCAGATCGGCGTCAACTACGCCAACGACTATTCCGATGGCATTCGCGGCACCGACGCTTTTCGGGTCGGTCCGGCCCGGCTCACCGGCGGCGGTGTCGCCGACCCCCGCACCGTGTTGCGCGTCGCGCTGGTCTTCTTCGGCCTCGCCGCTGTGGCCGGCCTGACCCTCGTCATTCTGACCCAGTACTGGTGGCTGCTACTCGTCGGCGTCGTCGCCCTTTTGGCGGCCTGGTTCTACACCGGCGGCAAGAAGCCCTATGGCTACCTCGGCCTCGGCGAATTGTTCGTGTTCGTCTTCTTCGGCCTCGTCGCCACCACCGGCACCACCTACGTGCAGGTCGGCGACTTTACGACCGAGAGCGTGCTCGGCGGTGTGGCCATCGGCCTGATCGCCTGTGCCGTGCTCATGGTCAACAACCTGCGTGACATCGTGCCCGACAAGGCCGCTGGCAAGCGCACCCTCGCGGTGCGCATCGGACGCACAGCCTCCCGGGTTGTCTTCTGCGTCTTCCTGCTGCTGCCGTTCGTGATCGCCGGACTGTTCAGCCTGGTTTATCCGCTCGGGATCTTCACGTTCTTCGTGCTGCTGCTGGCGCTGCCGGCCTGCCTCATCACGGTCACCGCGACGTCGGCCAAGGAACTCATACTTGCGCTCAAGCTGACCAGCCTCGCGGCGTTGGCCTATGGGCTGTTACTGGGACTTGCTTTCGCGTTTTGAGTTGGTGGTTTCTTCGGTATTCAGCGCCTCATCCTCGACCTCAGAATCCGGGTTCACCGGCTCCTTGTCGGGGTGCCGCGCCTTATACAGGTCACGCGCAACGCTCTCGCGGGACTTGCCGAGGAACAGGTAGGACAGGCACAGGCCGAGTATGGCAGCGATGACGGCTGCAACCCAGGGCCAGAAGCCGAAGGAAAGCAGGATCGCCAGCGGTACGGCAAACATCAGCACGCGCATCACGGAGTAGTACAGCCAAGGGGCCACGAATTTCATGAGCCAAGTTTAGAATGCCGCGCCTGAGCATCCGCACATGTCTCTCACGGCCAAGCGCCATACAATTAGCTCATGCCCAAGCTCTTGATCGGACTAGGACTGGCCCTGGTCATTCTCACGGTCTACTCCCTCGTAGACTGCGCCGTCTTCGACCGCAAACGCATTCGTGGTTTGCCGCGATGGGTATGGATTTTCGTCATCGTACTGGTACCACTGATCGGCCCGCTGCTCTGGCTGCTGGTCGGCCACGGACGCTCCACTCCCACCACCCGGTCGTACCGATCGGTTGCTCCCGATGACGACCTCGATTTTCTGCGTGGCCTGAACGGCGGCGGCGTTGCCACAGCAACCGGCGAAAACCGACCATTCAACGAGAAAGACCAGCAGGAACGCATCCGGCGGATGGAGCAGGACCTCGCCGATCTCGACAAAAACGATCCGGCACCGGGCAAGGGTGCCGGCGTAGACCCGAAGAAGAAGGAACCGGGCGAGGGCGAGCAGCCTGGCCGTCGGGATGCCTGAGCGGGTCGTTGTTGTCAACCCACACCAGAAGAGCCCGGCTTCTGACTTCAGCATCGCCCTGCTGAACGAATTCGTCCTTCTCGGGCTGCGCGATCTCGTGCTCTGTCCCGGAGCGCGCTCGCAGGCGCTTGCGCTGGCCGCGGCCGAGCTGGAACGGGCCGGCGGCATACGCTTGCATGTGCGCACCGATGAACGCAGCGCCGGCTTTCTCGCGCTTGGCCTCGCCTTGGAGACCGGTCGGCCTGCCCTCGTCGTCGTCACGTCGGGCACGGCCGTGGCTAATTTGCACCCGGCTGTGCTCGAAGCGCACCACGCCGGGGTGCCGATGATCCTGCTGACGGCCGATCGTCCGACCGAGCTGCGCGGCATCCGTTCGAACCAGACCACCGTGCAGCCCGGCATTTTCGGTGTCGCCACCCGACTGTGCCTCGACGTTCCGGCGCCGGTCGGCGAACCCGACGAGACCGGTATTGCCGCAGCGCTGGCCCGCCAAACGACGGATGCTGCCACCGGCGTATTCACCGCGGCCCCCGGCCCGGTGCAGGTGAATCTGGCGTTTCGGGAACCGTTGTCGGCCGCGCTTCCTGCTGGATTGCCGCCGGTGGCGCCGGTTGCTTCCGTTGCACCCGTCGCTTCGACCGGCGGACCGACCATGCTGCTCGCACCCGGACCCCGCACGATCGTCGTTGCCGGCGATGGCGCCCGCACGGAGGCCGAAGAACTCGCCCATGTCGGAGGCTGGCCGCTGTTGGCCGAAGTCTCCAGCGGGGCTCGGTTCGGCCCGAACCTGGTCGTGCATTATCGCGAGCTGCTCGGCGCCGTCGATCTGGGCGGCGAGGTCGAGCGCGTGATCGTGTTCGGCCACCCCACGCTCAGCCGTGAGATTCCTGCCCTTATCGAACGCCACGGTGTGGAGACCATCGTGATCGCCCCGACCGGACTCGAATGGTACAACCCCGGCCACGCCGTGCGTGCCTTCACCCGCTCGATTGGAGCGGATGCTTCGTGCGCTGCGGCCGCGCGTACGCCGGCCGGTCGCCAGTGGCTGGGCCGCTGGGTCATGACCAGCCGGGCCCTGACCGATGCGGCGGCCGATGAAGGCCGGGTACCAATCGACAGACGCGGTATCACCCGCGCTGAGCTGGCCGTGCTGCGGGCACCGCTGACCCGGGCGCTGCTCGTCGACGCCGTGTGGCGTGCATCGTGGCCGCACGACCGGCTCGTGCTCGGTGCCTCCCGGCTTATCAGAGAAGCAGACAAGCGCGTTCCCGGCAAAAAGATCACCGTGCTGGCCAACCGCGGGCTGGCCGGCATCGACGGCACCATTGCGACGGCCCTCGGAGTAGCCCTGGCCAGCCAGGCCGAACCGGAACCGCGCTCCGTCGGAGTGACGCGGGTACTGATGGGCGACCTGACGTTTCTGCACGACGTGGGTTCGCTGCTGCTCGCTCCCGGCGAACCGCGGCCGCGACTGCAGGTCATTGTTGGAGTCGATGGCGGCGGCAGCATCTTCGACGGCCTCGAGGTGGCCCGGACTGCGCCCGCTGAGGCGATGGAACGGGTGTTGTACACGCCGCGCAATGTCGACCTGCGTGCGCTCGCTGCCGCCTACGGCTGGGACTACGAGGCCGCAGCCACGCGGGCCGACCTGGAGCGTGCCCTGACCGCCGCTCCGACCGGTCCGGTCATCCTCGAGGTTCCGCTCGTTCGCTGAGACTGTGCCGCGAGGGCGAGGGGTCGCAAAGCGTTCTCTGGGCGCGTGTTTTAGGACAACTTGCGCCCCAGCGCCGCGCGAGTCGGGCGCGACGGCCGGCGAGGCTGTGGTCGAGCTACCCGAAGGCCTCGACGATGGGGCGAAACTTCATCTTCGTCTCGGCCAACTCGCGGTCGGGGTCGGAGTCCAGCACGATGCCGCACCCGGCATAGGCAGTGATGCCGCCCTCGGGGGCGACTTGGGCGCAGCGCAGGGCGATCGCCCACTCACCGTCGCCGTCGGCGCCAACCCAGCCGACCGGCCCGGCATAGCGGCCCCGGTCGAACGGCTCGAGCTCGCGAATGAGGCTCAGGGCTTCGAGAGTCGGCGTTCCGGCGACTGCGGCCGTCGGATGCAATGCCGCGATCAGATCGAGCGAGGTCGACCCGTCGCTCAGCGTGCCCTCGAGGTCGGTCGCGAGGTGCCACAGGTTCGGCAGCTTTACCGTGAACGGAATCTCACTCGTCGCGAGCACCGAGGTGTGCGGGCGCAAAGATTTGAGCACGCTCTGCACGGCAAACTCGTGTTCGTCGCCGTCCTTCGACGAAGTGGCCAGGGTGAGTGCCGCCTCGCGGTCGTCTTCGGCATCCGCTCCCCGCGAGATGGTGCCGGCCAGCACCCGGGCGTTGACGGAGCCGTGGTCAGCGCGAATGAGGGTTTCCGGGCTCGACCCGATGAGGCCGTCGACAGCGTAGGTCCAGCAATCCGGGTAGCCGAGCGCGAGCTTGCTGATAGCGCGGCGCAGGTCGGACTCGGCCGGTACTCGCCCGACCAGGTCGCGGGCGAGCACGACTTTGTTGACCTGTTGCGCGCGAATGCGTTCGATACCAAAGCTGACCGCGGTGCGAAAGCCTGCGGGGGGTAACGCTCCCGGGAGTAGCGCGATGCGATACTCGTCGCCGAGTGGATGCAGCGCGAGCGGGTTCGCGGAGGCGCTCTCGCCGGTCACGTGAATGCGCGTCACCCAGCACTGGCCGTCTTCGCGGCCGACGATGATCTCGGGCACGATCAGCACGCTGGTCTGCGCGGACGACTCATCGAAGGCGAACGCACCGAAGGCCAGCAGTCCGGTGCCGGTGCGGGCCAGCGGGTCGGTCACGGTGGCCAGGGCGACGACCTGTTTCCACGCCGCCGCAGCATCCGTCATGCGGGTGGGACCGGAGAATTCGAGCCGCAGCGCGCAACCGATGCCGGCCAAACCCTGGTTGCGACGCATCCAGAGCAGGGGCGTGCGGTCATCGAGCAACAGGATCAGTTGGCGGATATCGGCTATCGGGGAGGTTTCGACCGTCAAGGCCTGCACATTCACTTCTGTAGCCTACGCCCGCGTCACTGCGCCAATGCGACTCTGGGCCCCGGCAACCGTGCAGTTTCGGGAGCCTCCCGCAACCTAGAATGATGGGGTGAATAGAGCAGACCTGAACAAACGGCCCGCGCAGGTGGCTGCCATGTTCGACGAGGTGGCCGCCCACTATGACCGCACAAATGCGCTGCTGTCGGTCGGCAACGCGTCGCTCTGGCGCCTCGCCACCACCAAGGCCGTCAACCCGCAGGCCGGGGAGCGCATTCTCGACATCGCCGCCGGAACCGGAACCTCCAGCGCAGCCCTTGCGCACAGCGGCGCCCACGTCGTCGCCGCCGACTTCTCGGCTGGAATGATCGAGGTCGGCCAGGCTCGCCACGCGCACAACCCGAACATCGAATTCGTACAGGCCGACGCCACCGCGCTTCCTTTTAAAGACAACGAATTCGACGCCGTCACCATCTCGTTCGGACTGCGCAACGTCGTCGAACCGAAGAAGGCTCTCGCCGAGTTCTACCGGGTAACCAAGCCCGGCGGTCGCGTCGTCATCTGCGAGTTCTCAACTCCGCCGCTCACGCTCGTGCGCCAAAGCTATTTCGCCTATCTCAACTACGTGATGCCGCGGGTCGTGCGGCTTGCCTCGTCGAACGCCGAGGCCTACGACTACCTGGGGGAGTCCATCGCGGCTTGGCCGACCCAGCCGGTATTAAGCGGATGGCTGCGCTCGGCCGGTTACTCCAGCGTCGCCTACCGCAATCTCACGCTGGGCATCGTGGCGCTGCACCGTGGAACCAAATCCTGATCAACTCGATAGGCTGACTTACGTGAAATCCAGAGCCCCCGTGATCCGACGAAGCGCGTCGGTGATTAGCCAGGCGGGCCTCGGCGATCGTATTTTCTCGACTGCGGCCGATCGTGGCTTGGCTGCGAACATCGATTCCGGCATCGAGCGGATCGAAGCCGCGCTCCTCGACGAGCTCGTTTACGCCAACGAAATTGCCACCGTCACCAGTCGCTACCTGCTCAATGCGGGTGGTAAGCGGGTGCGTCCCATGCTCGCCCTGCTCACCGCGCACCTCGGCGATGGCGTCGTTCCCGACGTGGTCACCGCGGCGACGGCCATCGAGCTGACCCACCTCGCCTCGCTTTATCACGACGATGTGATGGACGACGCCGACAAACGCCGCGGGGTGCCGAGTGCCCAAACGGTGTGGGGCAACTCCATCGCGATCCTCACCGGCGACCTGCTGTTCGCCCGCGCCAGCCAGTTGATGGCCCGGCTCGGCGAACGTGCCATCAAACTGCAGGCGATCACCTTTGAGCGCCTCGTGATGGGCCAATTTCAGGAGACGGTCGGCCCGCGCGCCGGCGATGATCCGGTCGAACACTACATTCAGGTACTCGCCGGCAAAACCGGCTCGCTCATCGCCGCCGCAGCCCAGGGTGGGGTGGTGTTCTCCAACGCTCCGGCCGAGTTCGAGCAGCCCGTCGTCGACTTCGGCGAGAAGATCGGCGTGGCCTTTCAGCTCATCGACGATGTGCTCGACCTGTCACCGCAACCCGAGGAGACCGGCAAGGTGCCGGGGACGGACCTCCGGGCGGGAGTGGTGACGTTGCCACTGCTTCGATTACGGGAACGCGCCGCGAGCGATGGGGCATCCGCTGATCTGCTGGAGCGGCTCGAACGCGACGTGATGAGTGGCGTCGCCGAGCCGACCGAAGCTGCCGATGCAGCGATCACGGCGCTGCGTGAGCACGCCGTCACCGCTGAAACCCTCGCCGAGGCGCACGGCTGGGCCCGCGACGCGGTCGCCGCCCTCGCCCCGCTACCGAAGGGCTCGGTCAAGAAAGCCCTCACCCGATTCGCCGAGACCATCGTCGAACGTTCCAGCTAGAGCGTGTTGGGGCTTGCCCCGACTGCTCGCGCAGTAAGGAAGTTTCCGTGACCAAATTGAGACTGGCCATCGTCGGAGCAGGCCCGGCCGGCATCTACGCCGCCGACATTCTGCTCAAGGCTGAGCGCAACTTTGAGGTCTCGATCGACCTGTTCGACCACCTTCCCGCGCCGTACGGGCTGGTACGCTACGGCGTGGCGCCAGATCACCCGCGCATCAAGGGCATCATCACCGCCCTGCGCGGGGTGCTCGACAGCGGCGATATTCGAGTGTTCGGGAACGTGCGGTTCGGCGTCGATGTCACCCTCAACGACCTCAAAAAGCACTACAACGCGGTCATCTTCGCGACCGGCGCCGTGCAGGACGCTGACCTGAACATTCCGGGCGCGTCGCTCGCGGGGTCGTACGGCGCCGCCGACTTCGTCAGCTGGTTCGACGGTCACCCCGACGTGCCGCGCACCTGGCCGCTCACAGCAAGCGAGATTGCCGTGATCGGCAACGGTAACGTGGCCCTCGACGTGTCCCGCATGCTGATCAAGCACGCCGAGGACCTGCTTCCGACCGAGATTCCCGGAAACGTGTACGACGGGTTGAAGGCGTCACCGGTGACCGACGTGCACGTGTTTGGCCGCCGCGGGCCGACATCCGTTAAATTCACGCCGCTTGAGCTGCGCGAGATCGGCGAGCTGAACGACGTTGACATGATCGTCTACGATGAGGACTTCGACTACGACGAGGCCGCCAAGGATGCCGTCGTGAGCAACAAGCAGGTTTTCGTGATCGACAAGACGCTGAACGCGTGGCGCGCCCGCGAAACCGGCACGGCCAGCCGCCGCCTGCACCTGCACTTCTTCGCCAAGCCAGTCGAGGTCGTCGACGACGGCACCGGCCGGGTCGGCGCGTTTCGCTGGGAACGCACCACAACGGATGCCGCCGGTGGCGTCGTCGGCACCGGTGAGATGCGCGAGATCCCGGTTCAGGCCGTGTACCGGGCGGTCGGCTACTTCGGGTCGGAGCTGGCCGACGTGCCGTTCGACAAGAAGCGCGGCGTGATTCCCAACCGCGAGGGCCAGGTGCTGCGGCGCGACCCCTCAGCTGGGACCGGCGGACTGTTCAACCAGCAGATGTACGGCGTCTACGTGACCGGCTGGATCAAGCGTGGGCCGGTCGGCTTGATCGGCCACACCAAGAGCGACGCGATGGAAACCATCAAGCACGTGATCAACGACCTGGGAAACTGGTGGCGGCCCGAGTCGCCGTCGGAGGAGAGCATCGTGGCGCTGCTCGACGCGCGCGGCGTGCGCTACACCGGACTCGACGGATGGCACAACCTGGACCAGCACGAGCTCGCGCTCGGTGAGGCGGCTGGCCGCACCCGCATCAAGGTCGTCGATCGCGACGAAATGGTCGCGGTCTCCCGCGCGGAGTAGCCCGCTCTTTTTCGACCGGGACCGGGCCCGGAAACGGGGCCCATAACCCGTCAGGGGCCCGCCTCCGTAAGGTGAGCCGGGAGGGCCGCGCGCCGGCTAGCGGAAGTTGGTGAACTGCAGGGCCACGTCGAGGTCCTTGCCCTTGAGCAGCGCCATGACCGCCTGTAGGTCGTCGCGGCTCTTCGAGCTGACCCGCAGTTCATCGCCCTGAATCTGGCTCTTGACGCCCTTGGGCCCCTCATCGCGAATGATCTTGCTGATCTTCTTCGCGTTCTCCTGGTCGATCCCGGCCTTCATCGACGTCTCGATGCGGTACTCCTTGCCGGAGGCGAACGGCTCGCCGGCATCGAGACTGCGCAGAGAGATGCCGCGCTTGATCAGCTTGGACTCGAACACCTCGAGGATCGCCTTGACGCGCTCCTCGGTGTTCGCCTTCATGAGCACCTTCTCGCCGCTCATCGCGATCGAGGCCCCCACGTTCTTGAAGTCGTAGCGCTGGGCGACTTCTTTGTGGGCCTGGTTGAGGGCGTTGTCGACCTCCATCGGGTCGACCTTGCTGACGATGTCGAACGTTGAATCTGCCATTCCCCCATGGTATCCGACCCGCGAGAGCGCAAAGAGTGTCCGATTGAGCACTCCAAACGCGCTCTCGTGTGACTCATAGGCGATTCATAGGCCACGGATGCCTCGGGCATAGACAGCGTCCTTAGGTTCGTTGTAGCGGCACAGGCAACAACGTGCCAAAGGTGAATATCTGAGGAGAACAATGAAGCTGCGCACACGCATCCGTCAAATCAAGGCCCGGTGGTGGGTGCTGAGCGGTGCCGTCGGAACGGTGGGCGCGGTCAGCTCCGAGCTGACCGAAATCACGTCGGGAGTCACTGCCGGTGACACAGTGATTCTGGCCGATCTGAATGCAGCCATCGCCAGTTCCGAGCCTGAGACCGAGAGCGGGCTCGCGGGCCTTGGCGGCGACACGTCGACCGAACCGGGCGCCCCGCCGGCAAGCATGGGCGGTCCGCCCGCCGGGTAGCCGATGCGCCTTTATCGAGAAGCTGATTTCTCGGTGAGGCGTTTCATCTTGTATTGTTAATCCCGCGTCTCCGGTCAAGTGATTACACCTGGTCGGGAGCGCCTGGCGAGTTACCCAAGCGGCCAAAGGGATCTGACTGTAAATCAGACGGCGTAGCCTTCGTGAGTTCGAACCTCGCACTCGCCACCAGTAGTGCAGCGTGATCAGGCAGGCCTTCCGGCCTGCCTGATCTGGTTAAGACGGCTACCTGTAGCGTTGGGGCATGACGCATCCTGCCCCCACCGAGCTGCTTGATCTCGCGCGCACCGTGGCGCTCACAGCGGGTGCGCTTGCCAAGCACCGCCGCGTCGAGGGGGTCGAGATCGCCGCCTCCAAATCATCGCCGGAGGACATCGTCACCGCGGCCGACCGTGAGGTCGAGCGGCACATTCGTGAATTGCTGGCCGATGCCCGGCCGAACGACGGGTTTTACGGTGAAGAATCCGACGCGACGGGCGGTACGAGCGGGCTCACCTGGGTGGTCGACCCCATCGACGGCACCGTCAACTACCTCTACGACATTCCTTTTTACGCCGTCAGTATCGCCGTGGTGCAGGGCGATCCCGATCCGATGAGCTGGAACACCCTCGCCGGCGCGGTCGTCAACCCGGCCCTCGGCGAGGTGTTCACGGCATCCGAAGGGTCGGGCGCGTGGCTCGGTGACCAGCGCCTGCATGTGAATCAGGATGTTCCGCTGTCGCTCGCCCTGGCCGGCACGGGCTTTGGCTATAAGGCGGCGCGGCGGGTGTGGCAGGCGAACGTCGTTGGCGGTCTCATCGGCCAGGTACGGGACATCCGTCGCATCGGGTCGGCCGCACTCGACCTGTGTTCGGTCGCTTGCGGGCGACTCGACCTTTATTTTGAACGCGGACTCAACCCCTGGGATCACGCCGCCGGTGCCCTGATCGCCCGCGAAGCTGGTGCCCGGGTCGGTGCTCTGCAAGCGGATGCTGAGGGTCGCGACCTGCTGATCGCCGCAGCTCCCAGCCTCTACAGTCAGTTCGAACCCGTGCTCGTCGAGCTGTTTGAACGTTTTCCGGCTCCGGCGTAGGAAGCCTGACACTTTACCCACTTGCCCAAATTGGGGTGTGATCCGCCGCGTTCCTCTGCTATTCTCAGGACTGCGCGCTATCCTTAATCAATTCGTTATATTGGCCAGTCGTTGTTTGGCGTTGTCCAGTACGAGCATCAGTTCCCGTCCGCCTCGCCGAAAGCTGCACTTTGTCACGTCACACTCCATCCTTGGACACTTCCGTGTCCGGCGAGAGTGACGACGCTGTATTTCCCCCCGTGGAACGTGCGGCCCTGACCCGGCGTCAGTTGCGCGAGCGCGAGCGGGTGGCATTCGCCGCCACAGCGCCGGTCGACGAGGACGTCGCCGAAGTAGTGAGGCTCAGCCCCGCCGCTGATTTGATCGTCGCTGCGGACCTGACCGAACCCGACCTCGAGACCGCCGTTGTCACCGAGACCGATGGCATCGTCGCGGTCGCCGATGCCGAGCTCACCGACTACGAAAAGTTGTTGGTTCTCAGCGTCACCCAGTCAATTCCGACCGTGATTCCCGCTGCCGACGCCCGGCCTCGCCGCCGCCAGCGCACCGAGCAGACGGTGGGGGAGGCCTTCGCGCCAGCCCGCGATTTCGTTCCGGCCGGCACGCTGTCGCGGCGCCTGACCCCGTCGCGTCCGCTCGGCGGCAGCATGCGCAAGCGCGCAGCCAAGGGGGCTTCGATCCTCGCGATGTCCTTCGTCGCCCTGATGGCCATCGCCACGTCCCTTCCGGCCGAGGCGCTGCTCTCGGCGCAGGACGTGCAGGCCTCCGCTCGGCAAGCCCAGCGCGTTCCGCCAGTCGAAGACATTCAGAGCATGGACCTGGCCGACGGCGATACTCTCACCGTCGAACGTGACGGGTACGAGTCAAGCTCGATCGCCGAGGTGGCCGCGGCCAGCGGCATCCGTTTGGAAGATACCTTCACCAATAATCCCAACGGAACCATTCAGTGGCCGTTTGCCGTCGGCGTGCACATCGGCGATCAGATTGGCCCGCGCAACTGCGCCGGTTGCTCGTCCAACCACGGCGGCCAAGACTTCAACCCGGGCGTCGGCGCACCGATCCAATCCATCGCCGACGGCGTGGTCAGCTACGCCGAAGACGGCGAAGCCAGCCTCGGCGTGCACATGATGATCGACCACATGATCAACGGCGAGCTCGTCACGAGTGTCTACGCGCACATGATTCACGGATCGATGCTGTTCAAGGAGGGCGACCTGGTCAAGGTCGGCCAGGTCATCGGCAAGACCGGCAGCACCGGAATGTCGACCGGCCCGCACCTGCACTTTGAAATTCGTCAGGGCGGCATTACGGGCATCAAGATCGACCCGCTTGCTTGGCTCTACGCCAATACGAACTAGCTCGCGTCACCAGGTAGACCGCGGGCGCGCGCTGAATGTGGAACCCGCAGAAAGACGCGGAACTTTTTCTGATCACCCGCGAATTGCAGAAGCTATGCGCGTTGACCGGCGAACTAGTGTCTTGCGTCGTAAATTCATTGGTTAAGTGTTATGATGAGTCATGTCGCGAACTGGACGCCCAAAGACTGAGCTG